>CAVYIF010000019.1:0-340013 GCA_963768585.1 uncultured Chloroflexia bacterium | reverse complement strand
TAAGTTTTGTGCAACTAGAAGGCAAAGTACTTTAAAGCGAAAAAATCTGCACTTTAACAATTAGGACAAAATCCGCTATGCTCATAGCCTACCCAGGAGGGTATCATGAGCGAAAATCAATCTGAGACCATCACCCATCACGCCATGCTGGTTGCCTGGGGACAATTTGCCCAGAGTATCGGCCTGATTCAGGCGATAGAAGCGGTTCAGCTGCATCAAAAGAAGGTAGAACATCGTCCTCAGACGAAGATTTTGGAGTTTTTCATCGCCATCCTGGCCGGATTGAAACATCTCCAAGACCTGAGCCGATCCGCCCATCCCATTGATCAAGATCAAGCGGTTGCCAAAGCCTGGCTGCAAACTGGTTGGGCAGATTACAGCGGGGTGAGCCGGACCCTGGCTGGATTGAGTCAAGCGGAAGCCGACCAAATTGCTAAAGTCATGGAGCAAATCATGCAGCCCATTCTGGCAGAAGAGGTCATGCAAGCTCTGAAACAAAGTGGGCGATTGGTTTATGATGGCGATTTGACCGGGCGGCCAGTTTCTAACGCCAGTAGCAGCTATCCTGGGGTTGCCTACGGTCATATGGGGGACGGTTTGCACCTGGGTTACCAGGCCGCCATGGTGAGTATGCATAGCCCGAATTACGGTCGTTTCTGGCTTTCAGTGGTGGATCATCCAGGAAGTACTGCTTCCAGTACCCAGGCGGAAGCCCTGGTGAAGGCCGCCGAAACACGCACGGGCATGCGCCCCATGCGCAGAACAGATCTCTTATGCGCGCGAATTCATGCTTTACAAGCCGATTACCAGCTGTTGCAGGCCCAGGTTGCGGAAAGACAGAAAGATGTGGAGGACGCTCCTGCCCAACATTTAGAGATCGAAGAACTGATTAGCCGGTATCAGGAAACATTAGCGCAATCCGAGGTTCAATCTCAAGAGAAAAACCGTCCGGAAAAACCCTACAGTGCCTTAGCCAGGGCTCGTCACAAGCTGGAGATGTGGCAAGGTCGATTGGAACGCATGGAAAAGAATCAGGCCAGGCAGGAAAAACAACTGAAGGCCAACCATCAGCAAGAACTGGCCTCGCAAATGGACATTCACCGCTTACAACAGCGCCTGAAGAGTTTCGAAACCGACAACCAAAGCAATACTTTCCCTATTCAGGCTGTTTTTCGGATCGACGCGGGTTTCGGAACCCGCGAGAATGTGGCCTGGCTGATCGAGATGGGCTATGAAGTCTACACCAAGCCCTACAGGGACTGGCTCACTCCGCGACTGAAACTGGAAACCCATCCCCAAACAATATGGACGCGGGTGGGAGGGAATGCTGAAATGGTCGCCTGGAAAAACAGACCCTTGGCCGATTTTCCGTATCCGTTGGATGTTGGCCTGGAGCGTTTCTATACCGGTTCAACTCAACGTTATGCTACGTTGATCCATTTTGGACAAGATCCAGTCACAACCGATCTGCCCGCCTGGTTCCACCGCTATAATGCGCGCCAAACCGTTGAGGCGGGCATCAAAGAAGGCAAAAATGTATTTGCCATGCACCATTTGAAGGTTCGCTCCGCTCCGGCGATCTTTTTGCAGGAGCAATTCGCCGTTTTCGCGGCCAATTTCGTCCGCTGTGCAGCCCGTTGGCTGGTCGAACAGGGTCCTCTACTTCTGGGTAGCTGGCAGAACCCGGCTAAAACAAAAGTCAAAGAGCAAGTGCTGGTCGCGGCTCATACTTCTGCCTGGGTGATCTGGCAAGATCAAGGTTGTTTATTAAAGTTCACGGATCAAAGCCTTTATGCAGGTCGATCCCTTTCTGTGAGCCGGCAGTGGGCGGTTCAATTGCCTTTGCCATTCGGTCATAATGCTGTTTTTTGACGTTTAAAGCACTTTGCTCGCTGATTGCACAAAAGCTACGTTAAGATAAACGAAGGTTTCATAAATCATTCGCATAGGCAAATGAGGCTGCTGCGGTTAAATAAAACCAGGATGGCCGGGCAATAAACGCCGGGGCCATCCTGGAAGGGTGCAAGGAACCATCCCTGGGGGATGTCAGGCAGTCTGTCTTTGCTCCACCTCTACGGGGATGCTGCGAAGCGAGGCGAGCTCGGCTTCGACCGAAACGATTTCTGCCTTTAGATCGGACAGGTACTGTTCGAGGCGGGCTACATACTCGGCCGGGGTCAGGTAAACCTGGGAAGACTGTTCGCTCTGGCAGGCGCAGTTGCCGCCGCAGGCACAGGTGCTGGAATCATCGTGAGCCATGTCTTTTCTCCTATTCAGGCCGCGCGTTGCAGGACGCGACCCTGAGTCAGAATAATTTAAAACATAGTTTATCTTAAAAATAATCATTTGTCTATAGGGGAATTTTTAACGTTTTTCGCCGCCTCCTGAGGCTGCTTCCTGGACAGCGCCAGGGCAAATATCGTATGATCGGTACAACCTGGGATCTCGAGCGGGTGAAGGAGGAAATATGAATATCTACGATTTAAACCGGGCCGCCTGGGACCGGGCAGCAAGCGAGAACACCAACCCTTACACGCGCGGTGTGTCGCGCGAGCAGGTGGCAGATGCGCGGATGGGGCGCTGGGCGCTGTATTTGAGCGACTGCAAGCCGGTGCCTCCGGCGTGGTTTCCGGCCTTGCGCGGGTGCAAGGTGCTGTGCCTGGCGTCGGGCGGGGGGCAGCAGGCGCCGATCCTGGCAGCGGCGGGGGCAGAGGTGACCGTGCTGGACGCCTCTCCTGGGCAGCTGGCGCAGGACCGGCAGGTGGCCGAGCGCGAGAACCTCGAGATTCGCCTGGTGGAGGGGGACATGGCGGATTTATCGGCCTTTGCGGATGAAAGCTTTGAACTAATCGTCAACCCGCCCTCGACCCTGTTTGTGCCGGATCTGGCGCCGGTATGGCGCGAATGCTGGCGGGTGCTGCGACCGGGCGGCGTGCTGATGACGGGTTTTATGAACCCGGATGAATTTATTTTTGATCCTGACGCGCTGGACGAGCAGGGAACCTTCGTGGTGCGCTACGGGCTGCCCTACGTGGAGGTTGAAGCACTGGATGCAAAGCAGCGCGCGGCGCGAATTGCCCGGCGGGAGATGTTCCACTTCAGCCATACGATGGAGGCGCAGTTGGGCGGGTTGATCGGGGCGGGTTTTGCGATCACAGGTTTTTATGAAGACCGCCGTCCGGAGGAAGACGGCAACCCGATCCGCCACTTTATGCCAAGTTATTATGTGGCCCGCGCCCGTAAGGAAAAGTAGGGTGCAAAAACCTCTTGACAGAACTTATGTTCTATCCTATAATTTACATAATCAATCAACATTAGATCAAAAGGAGCGTGTATCATGGGCCGTGTGGTGCATTTTGAATTTCCTTCCACCGATCTGGCGGCGAGCCGCAAATTCTATGAGAATGTGCTGGGCTGGAAGCTGACCAAATGGGAAGGTCCCATGGAGTACTGGCTGGTCTCGACCGGCGAGGATGACGCCCCAGGGATTAATGGGGCGCTGGGGGGCGGGGCGAACGAGTTTAAAGGAACGGTGAACACCGTGGATGTGGATGACCTGGATGCGGCGCTTAAGAAAGTGGAGGCCAACGGCGGGCAGGTGATTATGCCCAAGGATGAAATCCCGGGCGTGGGTTGGATGGCCTATGTCAAGGAGCCCGGCGGGGCGTTTCTGGGGCTGATGCAGGCCCATCCTGACGCGCAGATGTAAGCCGCCGGGCCGGTCAAAAAGAAGAGAGCGGGAAAAGTCTGATCAGACTTTTCCCGCTCTTGGTGCCGGCAGGAGTTGGGTCAAGCCTGGGGTGAATTTTTATCCTGGGGCAAATTCACCCCAGCCGGTCTGCGATTGACAATAAGGATCAACAATACTAAGATAAATGCTCAAAAATTTGAGTCTTTAGAGGTAGGATACGATGGATGAGCCCCTGGTTATGACAGGTTTGGAACCCGCATTACAACAAAAATGGCAGGCCCTGCGCGAAGAACTGGCGGGGATGGCTTCCCCAGAGGGATCAAACGGCGGGGGTGGGGCAGTGGTGGCTTTTTCGGGCGGGGTGGACAGCTCCCTGCTGGCGGTGGCGGCGCACCAGGTATTGGCGCCGCGCATGCTGGCGGTGACCATCCGCTCGCAGGTGGAGACGGAGGGCTTGATGGAGACCGCGGCGGCAATCGCGGCCCAGTTTGGCTTTCCGCACCAGTTCGTCGATTACGACAAGCTGGGAGATGCCGATTATGTGGAAAACTCTCCCCAGCGCTGCTATGTGTGCAAGTCAACCGACCTGGGGATCATCCTGCGCATCGCACAGCAGGCCGGGTTCGGCCAGGTGCTGATGGGGGCCAACGCGGACGACCTGGGAGATTACCGGCCCGGGCTGCGGGCAGCCGCGGAGCTGCAGGTGCGCTCGCCGCTGGCCGAAGTCAAGCTGAGCAAGCCCGAGGTGCGCCGCCTGGCGCGCGCCCTGGGGCTGGGCAATTGGAACCATCCTTCTTCGCCGTGCCTGGCCTCGCGCATTCCCTACGGCACCCCGGTGACGCGCGATAAACTGGCGCGCATTGCCCGGGGCGAGGCCTACCTGCGGGCCATGGATTTTAGCCCGGTGCGGGTGCGCAGCGACGGGCCCACGGCACGGATCGAGGTTGGCGCGGGGGAGATCGAGCGGCTGGCCGGTCTGGGCGGGTTGGTGGCGGGGTACTTCAAGCAGATCGGTTTTCAGTATGTGACCCTTGACCTGGAAGGCTTCCGCAGCGGCAGCCTGAACGAGGTGCTCAAGCGCAAATAAGGCCAGATAACATGGACCGGCAGTCGTATGGTGTGTTTTGCGCACCATACGACTGCTTTTTGTTGCGGGAGCGCGGGCGAGTTTTCCGTTATAATTTTGGGGCAAAAAACCACGCCGCTTTTTCGAGAATACACCATGAAGCCGACTACATTATCGCTGAGGGGGGCCAACCTCCTGTTCTTCATCACCATGCTGCTGGTGATTACACTGGGTTCGCTGGTTCAGACTTTGAACCTGTCGCTGGGCCTGATCGCGACTGAACTGCTCCTGATCCTGGCGCCGGCGCTGCTCTGGCTGCGGGCGCGCAAGGTCCCGCTGCGTGCGGGGCTGCGCCTGCGCGCACTGCCCCGCTTGACGGCGGTGCTGTGCGTGGCGCTGGGTTTTGGCACCTACCTGTTCAGCGCGGTGATCGAAGGGGTGATGGCGCAGCTGACCGGGAAGGCTTCTGTGCCCATGCCGGAGGGTTCGCTGCCAACCGGCGCACTCGAATCGATCCTGTTTTTCATTGCTCTGGGGATCGCGGCACCGCTGTGCGAAGAGGCGCTGTTCCGCGGGGCGATCCAGGGTGCTTATGAAGCCCGCCGGTCGCCGCGTTTTGCGATCCTGATCACGGCGACGATGTTCATTTTCTATCACTTCCGCCTGTCAGGGCTGCCCGCGCTGCTGCCGGTGGCCTTGATTCTGGGCTACGTGGTGTGGCGCACCGGTTCGCTCTACGCGGGCATGCTGGTCCACTTTGGCGTCAATGGCACCAGTGCGGCCAACACCCTGGCGGCGCTGCAAGGCAGCCCCAACGGCCTGGGGCTGGTTACCCTCTGGTCGGCGTTGGGCGGGTTGGTCGCGGCGGGGGTGATCCTGTTTGCGATCCACCGCCTGCACCGCCGCCCAATTGGAGAGCTGGCGTCCGAAGCGCCGGTCCCCCAAGGGGACGGCGAAGCGCTTATCCCCCAAGGGGACGGCGAAGCGCCGCAGGTGGCGGCGGGCAAACCGGGGAACCAGGGAGGTTCCCGGTTAAGCATTTACTGGCCGCTGATCGCAGCCGGGCTGCTGTACCTGGTCGTGGTGGGTTTGTCCCAAGGGGTGACCGGGGAAGCAACCTCGTTGAAACCGCAGGAACTGCTGAAAGTGAAATATTTTCCGCCGCGCATCGACCGCACGATCGAGAGCACATACCAGATCATCAACCGGGCGGGGGACGTGGTGGGCAGGATGACCTGCCAGATTACCCCGCAGTCTTCCGAATTCCGGGTGGATTGCGAGCGCGAGGTGCAGGGTTTCGAGCTGCGCACGCTGCACAGCTACTACCTGGAGGTGGATCACACCGCGACCTGGTCGGCGACCTGGAACGCCAGGACACTGGACCTGCAGGCATTTAAATTCGAGCGCAAATCGGTGACGGGAGGCGGTTTCAGCGCGGCGCTTTCCGAATCCACTGCGGGTGTGAACGGGGGGCAAACCCTAAACGTGAACAGCCCGAACGGGGGCGGCACCCTCGAACTGAGCGAGCCATTCTTGCTGGCGTACGAGTGGGTCTGGCGAGCGGCGGCGCTGCAGGCCAATACGGGCGAACGCTACCAGGTGCCATTTGGCCGGCTGCTGTTGTGGAACGAACAGCAGCAAAAAACGCTCCCGGTGCTCAGCCAGGAGATCCTGACCGTGGGCGCATTTGAGACGCTGAACCTGCCCGCGGGACAGTTTGAAGCGCGCAAGATGAGCGTGGCGGGCCAGTCAACGTGGTATGCGGTGGTGGATAACAATATTCCGCGCCTGGTGCAGTGGGACGATGGGGCGCTGATCTATATGCTGGAAAAGTAAGCGAATCTGGACCGGCAGGTGGGCGGGGTTGACTCAGGAGTCTGATTTTTTCAGCCTGCCCGACAACAGGCCGCTGCCGAGCGTGCACAAGTAGATCATGCGCGATGCGCGGCGAATGAAACCGGAAGGGCGCACGCCGTGCGCCCCCACAGAAGACCGGTTCAGCATTAAAAAGCCGGTCGGTCTGTCGGCGACCACGCAATAAACTGCCCCAAACATAATATAAGGACTCAGGGGTAAATCAGGACGGGCGTGCCGATTTCGACCCAGTCGTAGAGCAGCTTGGGCGTCATAAGGGGCGAGGACGATGCAGCCGTAGGAGACGGGGGCGCCGAGGGCATCGCCCCACAGCTCATCGCCTGCCGGGGTGATGGGCAGGGCGTGAAATCCGTTCTCCACGTTGCCGTTGTCGGGGTTGTAGTAAATACCCAGCCAGTAAGGCATGTAAAAGCCCCACGACTGGCTGTAAGGATCGGGAAGTTTATCCAGGATGGTAAAGCTGCCGGTCCAGGTGGCGTTGTCTTTGCCGGTAGAAACGAGAAAATTATAGATTTGCCGGTCGCCCTGGTAGGCGAAGACGCGCTGCTGTTGCAAGGAGACGATGACGCGCTTGGCGCCGGAGGGGGTGGGCAGGGGAGGGGAGGTATAGCCGCCGGGCGGGATCTGTAGGACCTGATCGGCGTGGATGAGCGAGGGGTCATCGATGCAGTTGTAACCTGCCAGATTGGTCAGACTGAGCCCCAGGCGGAAGGCGATTGCGGAGAGCGTTTCGCCTGCCTGTACGGTGTAGGTGGATACAGGCAGCGGCGTGGCTGTGACCGTGCGCGTGGGAAAATGGGTGGCGCTGGGCCTGAGTGTTGGCGCCGGGGTGGGGGGTTTTGTGGGCGTAAGGGTGGCGGTGAGGGCGGGCCCACCTGCCGGATCGCTGACGCGAAGAGCACCCCCTGCGGGCGCGCCTGCGGCGAGCGCGTCGGACGGGCGCGTATTATGGAACCAGGATATCCCGACTGCCAGGGCGACAACCGCTGTCACGAGGAAGACAAGCAGTGCAAGCCTGCCTACGGCGGCGCCCCTTGTCCCTCCGGTCAGGCCGAGCAGCCCGGCCCCCGGCGGCGAGGGGGAATTTAAAGGGTTGGAATTCATTGTGGCAATGGTGCGCTCCAAGATTATCTTACATGAAACAATTTGGCAAAGCAACCGTTGGGCTCTGTTATAATTTCTCCCATGCCACCCCTGCTTGAAACTGAAGATATTTCACGCGCTTACGGGCCGTTCCGCGCCCTGGCGCCTACCAGCCTGGTGCTGGAATCCGGCGACCTGGTGGTCCTCACGGGCCCCAATGGAGCCGGAAAATCGACGCTGCTGCTGTGCCTCAGCGGCTTACTGCGCCCGAGCAGCGGCGCGATACGTGTGGAGGGTTTTGACCTGTACCGGGATGAGGCCGAGGCCAAGTCGCGTCTGGCTTATGTGCCGGACGTGCCGCGCTTCTATACCGAGCTGACCGTATGGGAACACCTGCAGTTTATGGCCTACGCTCACCGGGCGCAGGATGGTTTCGAGCGGCGGGCGAAAGACCTGCTGCACGAATTTGACCTGTGGGAAGCGCGCGATCTTTACCCGCACAACTATTCGCGCGGGATGCGCCTTAAGCTGGGCCTGCTGCTGGCTTTCATCCGCCCGTTTAAGGTGCTGTTATTGGATGAGCCGACTTCGGCTTTGGATGTAGAGAGCGGGCGGCTGCTGGAGCGCAAACTGCTCGACCTGCGCGCGGAAGGAAAGGCGATGATTATAACCTCGCACAACCCCGAAATGGCGGAGCACCTGGATGCGGCTCGCTGGCGCATGGAGCACGGCGTGTTGATGAATGAAGAAGACGAAGAAACTGAAGAGGTTTAACCACGAAGGGCACAAAGAAGAACAAAGAAGAATGAAGAAACGTGGAGAGGATTAACCACGAAGGACACGAAGAAGAACGAAGAAGAATGAAGAAACGTGGAGAGGATTAACCACGAAGGCCATGAAGAAGAACGAAGAAGAACCAAAAAGAAAAACGGAGATGGTGAGAATTTGGATAAGCCGGGTGTCCTGGTGGTGAGGATTTCGTTATGATATCTGCGGTATGGCTGGTGCGTTCACACCAGATTGCGGGCGATCTGCGCTACTGGCTGACCTATATCGGCTACGATAAACGCGACCATTCGCTGTCTCATAAGATCTACCTGGGCTACGCTACCGTATTTTTCTCAATATGGGGCTTTGCCACGCTGGCCCTGCTGGCAAGCTTCGTGGGCGGCGTGCTGACGGCCCTGGCTGGCTCCTTTGCGCCCTCAGGTGACGTTCAGGCCGCGCATCTGGCCCAGGCTGCGGCCGGGGTGCTGGCGCTGGCGCTGCTGGGTTGGTGGTTGTACCACGGGTACAAAGCGGGCAGGTCCAGCCCGATGACTTTCACCGAAGACGACGCGGCGTTGATCTGCCAGACGCCGGTCTCGCGGCCGGCAGTGGCCCTGCTCTGGATGCTGGGCGACTGGATCCGGCAGGCCCCGGTCTTTTGGGCGCTGGGAGTGACGCTGGCTTTTGCCTTGCAAGACGCCGCGCTGGGACCGGCGGTATCGGTGGAGCACGCACCGCGCTATGTGGTGGCCGGGCTGCGGGTGTTGAGCGTGGTGATCCCGGTGCAGTGGGGCTTGATGGCGCTGGCCTGGGCGTGGGGCGTACTGCGCCTGGAGCGCGACCGGGTGCGGCGCTGGTGGTGGTTGGGGCCGGTGTTATTGGCGGCAGGCCTGCTGCTCTTGCTGGTTAACGCCAGTTCTGCGGGCCTGTTGAGCGGGTTTTTCTACGGGACGGCAAGCATTGTGCTGGCGCCGGTGGTATTTCCGACCGCGGCCGGGTACGGATTTTCGTCCCTTGGAGGTCCCGGCGGGACGGCGGCATGGCTCGCGGGGCTGCTGGCCGGGTTGGGCTGGGCGCTGGTTGGCTCGCTGCTGTTGGCCCTGGCGGCGCGTCCGTTGAACCTGGGCCGGGCGGCGCAGGAGAGCACCGGGCGCGCGGCGAGTGAGGCGGCGGCTCAAGCGGGTAACGCGCAGGCGGCGGCAGAGATTGCACTGCGGCAGCGGTTGGGCACCGGGCATGCCCCGACGCGCCTGCCTGGGCGGTCTGGCAGCCAGGCCCTGGCCTGGAAATTGGCGCTGAGCTGGCAGCGGCAAGGTGGGTGGCGCCTGGCAGGACCATTGTTGGTGATCTTTTTGGCGGCGGCAGGTATGGTGTTGGCCCCGGATTGGGGCACCCGCGCCTGGGCGCTGCTGGCCTGGATGGTGGCGGTGGAACAATTGGCAGCCGGGCCGCTGGTGAACGATTTGCGCATGTGGCCGCTGTTTCGCGGGCTGCCGGTAGCGACGCGGCGCACGCTGCTGGGGGAGATGGTCCTGCCGTGGGCGCTGGTGCTGCTGGTCGGGTTGCTGGCACTAGGGGTCAGCGCGGCGCTGGGTCCAGGGTTGATGAGCTCTCTGGCCGGGGCATTGAGCGCGGCTTCTCTGCCGGGTGCGGCAGGCGCTGCCCCGCTGGTGGGGCTGCCGTTGTGGGCCGGGCTGCTGCTGCCGGGTGCGGCATTGACTTGCGGGCTGGCGGCAGCGGTGGACGTGCTGCGCAGCGCGCGCAGCAGCCGTTTGCTGACCGGGCAGGCGCCTATGCCTGGCACGACCGGGGTGGTGATCGCGGCGTTATGCTGCGGGCTGGCGGCGCTGGCGGTACAGTTTGGCGGCGGCGGGCTGTTCGGCTACCTGATGGGCGCGCTGGTCACCGGTGGGGCCAGCTGGCTGCTGCTGGAGATTGCCGCCGAGTTGATGCAGGGGGTAGAGTAGGTGCGCTTTTCCTGGGAATCGATCCATTAACTCCGTGAAATCTCTTCCGGAATGGGCCTGGATTGGGGTCAAGGCAGTTGCTTTTCTGCCAGTGTTTTTGGTGCTGCATTATGCCTATAAATGGCTGCCGTGGGCCGGGTTGGCCTGGTTCAGCAGCACCGGGGAAGCGGTTTACCAGCACATGAAGATCGGTTTTTTTGCATACGGGGTGCTGTGCGGGCTGGAATATGCGCTGGTGCGGCCGGCTGACCGCCAGCGTTTTGTGGATACGCGCCTGCTGGCGATGATCCTTGTGCCGTGGGGCATCTTTTTTGGCTGGTACATTGCCCCGGCACTGTACGGCAGACAGATGCCCTCGGATGCGCTGGAGATCGTGTATGCGAACATGATTATCCTGGGGGTGCTGGGAATGGTAGGGGTTATCGAGCGCAGCCTGGAAAGGTTCGTCTTCCCGCGCCGGATGAGGGTGGTGGTGTGGATCATAGCGGGGATTCTGGTGATGGAGTTTGTGATCTTCTCTTACCGGGCGCCGTGGGCAGATGTGTTCAGCGTGCCGCCAGGATGGTAGGCCGTTTTTCCTGGCTTTCGTCAGGAATTTTTATATCATTTCGTCCCGGCGGCTGGCGCGAGTGCAGCGCGCTTCAGGCCTCGCCGACTTTGTGAAGGCGGCTGAGGCCAAACCACAGCGAAAGGGCGGCAACCAGGCCGGTGAAGCCTACGGCGAAGAATGGACCGACCAGCCATGCGACGGGGGCGAGAAAGGGCAGGAAGAGCTCCGCCAGATAAGGGAGGGTCAAGAAGGCCCCCCCTAACAGTCCAATCACCACATAACCAATTAAGGAGATCAGCCCACCCCAACCGGAGTGCATTTTGCGCGGATCATCCCATTCCAGGTTGGCCCAGGGCACCGAGATACCAATGTTCATGGCGAGCATGCCTGCGCCGAGCAGCATGACACCGAACCAGCCGTAAAGGAATCCGCCGATCGAGAAATGACGCACGATGGCAGCGATCACCAGCAGCACGGTGGAGAGTATCGCGAATGGAACCATGGCGCTGACGAACTTACCCAGGAGAAGCTCGCGCCCTGAGATGGGGGCAACTTTAAGTATCCAGTAAGAGCGCCCCTCCATACTGATGCCGGTTTGGGCGATGCGGCTGAAAACGAAGATGGTGCTCATCAGCACGGTGCCGGCCAAAAGAATGCTGCTCAGATCGACGCCGGGGGCAAAGGTGTTGAACGTCTGGGCCATGGTTTTTCCACTTCTACCGCCAGTATTGATGAAAAGCTGGATGTAGATCAGCGGGACGAGGAAAAGGGGCGAAAGGAATTGAGCAAAGTTGCGCAAGTCGCGGGGAATGATGCGCCAATCTTTGAGGGTAATGGCAAAAAAGGGTGCGGCGCGGTCGAGCAGGCCCGGCCTGGCAGTTTGCTCGGGTCCGGCCCCGGCGATCGTAGAAGATGCGGCCCCCGGATGCGTTCGTTTTGTGGCACCTGCACCTTGCATGCGCATCCAACCGGTGGCGTACATGCGGTCGGCCAACCAGACGCAGCCGGCGAAGAAGCCAAAGGTGACCAGCAGGAAACCAATCATTAATCCCAGGGCCAGGAGGGGGCTGCCCTGCCCGGCAGCGACCAGGCCGCGCCCGGCGACCAGGGAAGGTACCGGCAAGGCAGCCAGGGATTGAATGGTCTTGAGCACGCCTTCCAGGGAAGAGTCCATGTTGGAGAGCTGCCGGGTCCAGTAGGAGGCGGTGTTGCCGATCAGGGCGCAGGAGGTGCCGAAGAGGGCCGCCACCAGGCCAAGTACCTCGCGTACGCGCCGCACCGGGGCTACACGCGCCACAAGCAGAACCAGCAGCGCGCCCAGGCCGGCGGGGAGCAGGGGGGTGCCCAGAACCGCGATCAACATGAGAATGTAGTAGAACGGGCCGTAATGCAGGCCGATGCCGTAGGTCACCAGGGCAGGAAAGGCGAGGACGAACACCAGCAGGTAGTAGGTGGTAAAACCATTCAAGATTTTGGAAATGAATACCGCCCGCCGGCTGACCGGTGCGCTCATCAGCAGGTCGAGGTCGCGGCTGAAGAAGAGTGAGCCGAGGGCCAGGCCAAAACTGGAGACGAGCAGCAGCAAGGCGATGGCGGTGAGAATCAGGCCAGGGAGGAGCGATTCGAGCTGGAACTCGGGATAGCGTTGGAGCAGTGTGCCCGACCCCAGGCCAACCGCGCCGGAAACAAAGATCAGCGAGACTCCTAACAGGCCAAAGACGAAGATATTGAGCAGCTTGCGGCCGAGTTTCATCCGCCAGAAACGGTTCCAACTGGTTTGGAACTGCAAGCCAACCAACAGGATCAGGTCCTGGATCATTCCAGCACCTCGGCGATAGCGGCGTATTCAGCGCCGCCGGTGAGGGCGAGGAAGATGTCTTCCAGCGAATCCGTCGAGGAGTCTGCTGTGCTTTCGCCGGCACGCAGCTCGGCCATGGTGCCTGAAGCGACAATACGGCCCTGGTTGATGATCATCACCCGGTCGCACATACGCTCGGCGATTTCGAGGATGTGCGTGGAAAAGAAAATGGCCGTGCCGCGGTCGCGCAACTGGCCGAGAATATCTTTGATAAGGCGCGCCGACTTGGGATCGAGACCGACGGTAGGCTCATCCAGAAAGAGAACCTTGGGATCATGGATCAGAGCGCCGGCGATGGCAATCTTCTGCTGCATGCCGTGGCTGTAGCCTTCCAACAGGTCGGTGGCGGCATCGGCGAGCTGGAAAAGCCGCAGCAGCTCGCGGGCGCGATGTTCGGCGCGGTCCCGCGGCACGCGGTACAGGCGCGACATAAACTTGAGGAACTCCCAACCGGTCAGTTTGCCATACAGGTTGGGGGTGTCGGGCACATAGCCGAAGGCGGCCTTGGCCTGGATGGGCTCTTTCTGAATATCGTGGCCGAGGATAACCGCCTTACCGGCTGTGGGTTCCAGCAGACCGGTGAGGAGCTTGATGGTGGTCGTTTTGCCGGCGCCGTTCGGGCCGAGGAAACCGACGATCTCGCCGGGCTGGAGGGTAAAGGTGGCGTCGGCCACGGCTTCGAGTTTGCCGTACACCTTACGCAGGTTTTGAGCCTGAACAGCAGGAATTTCCATCTGATTACCTCGTCTCTGCCCGGTCTCCGCGCACGGCGTGGAGACCGGGCAGCTGGTTAACGAAACTGAAGCACGACATATTGCTCGTTGGCGGCGACGACTTTGGCCGGCCTGCCGGCCATGGCGGCCAATTCGCGCACGTTGGCAAGCGATTCTTGTGAAATTACCGCATACTGCATGCGTTCCCGGATCAACCTGGCGAGGACGTCCTTGTTTTCCGGATAAAAACGGTCCTCCGGATTAACCATCCACAAGGGCAGGCGGTTATACACAGCTGTATGCTCGAAATCATAAAAGGCCTGGTAGGTATTATAGTCAAGCAGCAGGTTGGTCTGGTAGCGGTCCTGGCCGGCCTTAAAATCCCATACCAGGCGGGCCGGGGCAAGCGCGCGGTTCCAGGCGGAAATTTCAAGCATATTATTATATACGCTGAGCGCCGCAAAAAAGATGCACAAGACTCCCAGGCCGCCTGCCAGGTAAGCACGCCTGCGGCCAGAGATGAAATCCAGCAGCAGGATCAGCAGCAAAATGAGGATATAGAATGTGAGCGAATTCTGAGCGCCCGCAATGACTTCCAGAAAAACCTCCCAGGGAGAGACGGGGGCGATAGCGATCCGCGTGCGGTACCACAGGATGATATCGCGGTAGGTTGACAGACCAGTCATCAAAATGGCGGCAGAGTAGGCCAGGAGAAATAATAACGATGCGAGGTGCGCCCGGTGGCGGCGGGAAACGAAGAACACCAGGAGGATGAGCAAAACAGCCCCCACCAGCAGGGCAGCCAGGCTGGTGGGGGTGAGTTTGTCCAGGAAATTCATGGGATCGAAGGCCGGCTCAACCCGGTTGTAGCCGCCCCAGGCCATAAAGGCCAGAAAAGCCGCCGCGGCGGCAAGATCCAAAATAAGGAAAACGATCGTCTGCTTCCAGCGCCCGGCGGCGGGGGTGCGGATGAAATTCAATATGAGGACAATCCCTCCCAGCAGGATACCTTCCTCGCGCAGGCATAACAGGAAGAGAAACAGGATCAGCTTTTCGAGGAAGGGCCGGCGGTAATACACCGCCATGACCACCAATGACCAGGCGGAAATAAACAGAATGCGCGGGCGGAGATCGTAGGTGACGGAATTGAGCGCGGAAGGGAGCAGCAGGTAAAGGAGCGCAAACAAGACCACCTGAAGCCAGGCGGCACGGGTATTTGGGCGCGGGAGAAGGGCAAAGTATAGGATGGGTAAGAAAAAGATCAGGCTGTAAACGATGTAAAGGGAGAGCGTGGATTTGAACAGGCCGTAAAGGACTGCATAGGTGTAGCGAAAGTATCCGGTGTGGAGGGCCTGGTAAATGGCTTTCACTCCCTGGGTACCCTGCAGACCGAGGAAGTTGTAACCGTCGATATTGAGCGCATAGCGGTTGCTTAAAAGCGGATCGGTGAGACGGGCGGCCTGTTCGACGAAATAGGGGTAATCGCGGGTGTGAAATTGAAGCGCATCGCGCTTCAGGGTCAGCATGGAAACGGAGAAAGCCACTGCCAGCAGGAAAAGGATAATCATCAGCGCCAGCGTATTTTTGCGGTTAAGTGCGGGTAAAATATTGCGCATAGCCATTATAGTATTCACCGGCCTTGATCTTATTGATTCTGACCCAAAGATTATGCAGCCCAGGTCAGTGGGTGGGTGATGCTTATCGTCAGGGCTGCAGAGGGTCAATCAAGCCGAAAAGTATTTTACCAGCAGAATCGCTGTACACGCGCGAAGCAGGGGCCTGCAGATATAGTAAAATAGAGCGGAAGCGGAATAAGCGCTTTGCACTTTTCCCCCACCCACCTGTAGTTTTAAGGAGCGTGATGAATCTTCGCAAGATGTGGTTGGTAATAGGCTGTGTATTCCTGATTTTGGCTGGTTGCTCCCCCGCTCAGCCGGGCGGGGACTCGCCCGCGGTCCAGGCCCTGGAAAACTACTTGAAGGCGCTGGCCGACAAGAATGAAACTGCCTATTCGCAACTGATCTGTCCGGATTGGGAAATGGATGCATTTTTAGAATTTGACGCTTACCAGGGCGTTGAAACGAACCTAAAAAACCTGGCCTGCCGCCAGACCGGCGAGCAAAATGGCGAGACCCTGGTTACATGCCAGGGTAAACTTATCCTGAGTTATTCAAACGAAAAACAAGAAGTGGACCTCAGCCGGCGCAGTTACCGCCTGACCTTGAAAAATGAAACCTGGCAGGTGTGCGGATTCTCAACGACTGATAATTAACGGTAGAGGAGTACGGCAATGAGATACTTAATCGCCGGCCTGTTGATGGTGGGCCTGATCATCGTTCTGCTGGCTGGAATGAACGGTACATTACCGTCCGGATCGGCCAAAAATGTGGTCTCTGAACCGGCTGGCCAGAGCGGAAACCTGACACCGGCGGCGGAACCAATCCGAACGGAAGAACCCTCTTCCCTTCCAGCCACTCCCGTGCCTACGGCAACGGTGACGGCAACGCTAAATCTGGTCCCAAGCGCCACCCCGGATGCGCCTGACAGCAGCGCGGTGGTAAGCGCAACCCCTAAACCCAGCCCGACAACCGAGACCAGTCCCACACCGGATGCGGCGGCATGGAAAGAATGGCCGGTGATCCCGGCCATCCCGCAGGAAATGCGGGCCATCTATGAAAGAGGATTGGCCCAGGGCACGATCGATCCCGGGGCATTTTCCGTATTGGGCGACTGCCAGAGCGAATCGGGCGACTTTTTGGGGGTATTTGAAGATAATCCGGAGCTGGTGAGCACCCTGCCGGAGGGATTGCAGGAGACGGTGAGCAAATTTTAAGGGCTCGTTCAACCGCTACAACCCGGCGGCCAAGAGCGGTTCTTCGGCTGGATCGCTTTTATACGCGGCCTGGAACGACAACAAGGAGGGGGCCTGCCTGTATGGTGAGACACCGGTGGACTGCGAGCTGCGCGTGCACCAGCCGAGCATCGTCTTCATCCATACCGGGACGCATTACGAGACGCAGGAGCGCAACTGGTACTACCTGACGATCATCATCGACAAAATTCTGGCGCGTGGAGCGGTGCCGGTGCTGGTGACCAAGGCCGATAACCTGGAACTGGATGAACACATCAACTTGAATATGGCCAAGTTAGCGGTGAAATACGGGCTGCCGCTGTGGAACTTCTGGTCGTCCGTGCAGGATCTGCCCGACCAGGGGTTGATGCCGAACGGGATGCACCTGACCGCCGCGGCGCATGAAGTGCACCGGCTGGGCGCGCTGGAAATGCTGGACGCGGTGTGGCTGGCGGTGCGTTAAAACAGCATGGCGATGAAGCAACCTCAAATTGCTTCATCGCCATATTTTTTGGGGGTTAGAGCGATCTATTTACCGATAATGGATTCAACCACCGGAATAAAGACCGCCTGCAGCAGAGCCTGGCGCTCATTCCAGGGACTTTGCAAGAGCACCAGGAAAGTGCTTTTGCCGCTGCTGGCAAGGCCCATGTCGATCTTGATCAGGCCGCCGTTGGCTTCGTAGAAGCTCCAATTGAGGCCGCCGGCGCTCTGGATATTGAACGTCTGAGTGGAGGGGTCGAGGGTGATGCCTGAAGATTCGAGCTGGGTGCGCATCAGGGAGAGGAACTGGTCGGCGGCGACCGGGGCGCCCTGGAGCAGGAGCTGGGTAGGGTTAGTGGCCGAGCCGTCGGGCGTGTAGAAACCGGCTACGTTGGCGGTTTGCACCCAATTGGCCGGCACCAGGCCGCTGAAGCCCATCAAGCCGCCGTCAAAGGGACCCAGCTTGACATCCATGCTGGCGACCGGCACGCTGAAAGAGAACTTGGTTTGTGACAGGCAGGTTGTATCCGGGGCGGAGGTGGGCTGGTCAAAGAAGGCCAGGGCGATCTTCTGAGGGCATGCCACCGACAGGCTGGAGCCGTGCCCGGCGCCAGGCACTTCGTAGAAGAAGCTCTTGCTGAGCGTGCTGGCAGCCAACTTGCCCCAGGCCGGGGGGGTAATGGGGTCGAACTGCCCGGAGAGGACCAGGGTGGGAACATCGCTGCTGACGGCCTGGTCTTCGACGGCAGGTGCCTTGGGCACGTTCCAGATTTTGCACGCATCAAAGGTGCCCTGCGGGCTGCCCAGCGCGGCGGCCAGATCGGGTTGGGCCTGGTAAGCGGCCTCGGCCTGGGCCAGCGTGTCGAAAGGCACGGCTTCAACGCATTCCACTGAGAAATACATACCCTGGCTGATATCTTTGTACTGGGAGAGGAATTGGCTCTGGAGTTGGGAGATGGCGGCCAAATCGCTATCTTTGGCCTGGTAAATCAGGGCCGGGACGGAAGGGATCAGTTCGCTGCCGTACATCACCTGGAAGAAGAAAGCCAGCAGGCTGTCGCCGTCGAGCAAGGCCGGCAACTGCTTGCCGGGGGTGCCAATATTGCCCAGGTCGGGTTGGGTGAGGGTGATTTTGGCCGGGGATGCATTGAGTTTGTGAGCGGTGTCGAAGAGGACCTGCTTGAGATTGGGATAGGCCTCGTTGCAGGAGGGATCGGCGGCGCAGGTATCTAAGATCAGGTTGAGCGCACGGGCGAAATCGGCCGGGGTGTCGGTGACCAGACTGGCCTGGGGTGGGTAAACCGAATCGATTACCACGCTGCGGATGCCCTGTTTGACATCGCGCAGAACCTCAAGGGCCAGGCGGGTGCCGTATGAGATGCCGTACAGGTTCCATTCTTTGATGCCGAGGGTGAGGCGCAGGTCATTAATGTCGGCGGCGCTTTCGGCGGAGTTGTAGGCGCCAAGGTCAACCCCCTGGGTCGTCAGGCGGTCGTGGCAGACAGCCAGGGCCTGGTTGTACTGCTTGTCGGCCTCTGCGGGGGTGAGCTGCTTGTCAAGCTGGTCAAGAGAAGCCTGGGTGGTCTCGGGGCAGTCGAGCACCGGTGTCGAATAGCCGGTGCCGCGCTGGTCGAGCAGGATCACATCCCGCTTCTGGGCATAAGCGCCGAAATAGATGTCGAAATTTTTGGTATAGGCACGCAGGGGCGAACCACCGGGGCCGCCTTCCAGGTAGAGGATGGGGTCGGGCGCCGGGTTGGCGGCAGTGGCTTTGAAACGTCCCGACAGCCAGACGCACGGTAGGGCCAGTGGGATTGGCGCGGTTCTCAGGCACCACCAGGTAGCCGCACTCGACGGTGACACCCTGGGGTATATTGAAGGGGCAATCGGCTTTTTCAAATTTTGGCGTATAGCCGCCGGGGCCAGGTTGGAGTGTCGGGGGAGCGGCAGTGGGACCCGTCTGGCAGGCTGCCAGGAACAAGGCAATCGAGAGCAGGATGGGGAGGATTTTTCTCATGGGAATATTTAACCACAGAATAGGTAAAAAAGATATCTGCCGGTCAGCCTGGCAGCCAGACAGGCGGCAAGCCCGGCCTGTATGAAAAGCGCTTGTAGATTAAAGACGCTGGCAGTTGACGCAGACATAGATACTGCCGCCCATATACGCTTCCTTGCGGATGAGCCTGGCGCAGGCCGGGCAGGGTTTGCCCACGGTGTTTTTGCTGAGGATGGTTTTGTAACCGCCGGGCCGGCCGAACAGGTCTCTTTCGGTATCCCGCCCGCCCTGGGCGGTCATCTCTCCCAGCACCTGTTTGAGCGCTTCAAATATGGCCTGGAGATCTTTTTCGGAAAGGTCGCCAATTTTCATCCTGGGATGGATGCGCGCCACCCATAGGATATCTTGCAGGACGCCATTGCCCAGACCGGGGACGCGCTGCCCGGTCGCCAGGAAAGCCTTGGCCGAAAGTTTGGGCGTTTCTGAATTAAAGAGGGTGTCAAAATAGGCACGGTCAAAGGCGGCGGTCAGGGGTGAGGGCAGCTTCCGGGCCAGATCGGCATCGGCAAAGCCGGTGTCTTCGCCGGCAGGGAAACAGAAAAAACCGCCCCACATCTGCGCACTGGCTGTAATCGCCGAACCATCATCAAATTCAACCAGGAGCTGGTGCTTGTGCGGGCGCTTCTCGCCCGCTGCGTGGTAGCGGATGGGGGCGCTGATCGAAAGCAGCAGTTCCCCCGCCGCGAATTCGATGTGCCCGCCCACGCCGGCTCCGGCCCCAATCACCTTTCCGGCGAGGCGTTTATTGTATTCTTTGGGGTCGCCCGTATACCAGGCGAATTTGTGGGGCGTGGTATTGGCTGCCGCGCGCGCGATGCGCTTGCCGCGCAGGGTTTGGGTGATTTGCCGGGCAACGACCACGGCTTCAGGCAGTTCGATCATGGGTTTACCCTCCTTCAGAAAGCAGATCGGCCGGTCAGCGCACCCCTATCCCCCCTTCGGAGACGCGAAGCGCGCGGGTGAACCAGGGGTTCAGCTGGTCAGTTTTGCCTGGCGGTCGAAACCCTGCCAGGCGAGGTTGTAGTAAAAGGGAAGTGGGCGGGGCGGGACGGCGTTTACCTGCTGCAGCCAGCCGACTTCAGCCTGCCCGGCCTGTTCAAAACAGTGGGCGGAAAAGGATGCGCGGGCAGCGACCTGGCCCGGTTCCATTTGCCCGGCGGCAGCGATAAACTCGGCCTCGAGGCGGTCGCGCTGGCCCTGATAAGCCGCCAGGCGCTTCGGATAGCCGCGCAGCACGGCGCGGTGGAGGCGTTCGTGCTGCCACCACAGGCAGTCGGGGTTGTATTCGCCGGTGGGGGTGGGGCCCAGCTCGGGCAGGCCGGCGTCGATCCAGACCGGTTTAAAGATGGCGGTGCAGGGGCGGAGCTGGCGGTGGCCCAATGAGTGTGCAGGTCCGGGGCCAGGTGCGAAACCAGCGACCCGGTGCTCTGGCTGCCGCGGACCGGTCCCCAGCCGGCATGCATACACACATCCGCGCCGGTGACGGCCGGAGCGGGCGACCAGGCGGGGGAAGACGCGCGGTGCGAGCGCAAGATGCCGATCAAATCGGACACGCCCAACTGCCCGCGGGCGGCGCGCAAGGCATCGCTGGTGCAGCTCTGGCGGGATGCCGCGGCGCTGAAGGTGGTGTAGAGAAAATCGGAATAACATTTGCCAAAATCAAACTGGTCGCGCTGGCGGCACCAACCACGGTCGACAGCCAGGTTGACCAAATCGGCGGAGGCCAGGTCCCAATCGCGACCGATGGTAATGGCATTGGAGATTGAGCCGACGTCCTTTACCTGGCGGGCGGCCCACTGGCGCCCGGCGGTTTCCAGGATCCAGGCTTCGCGCGGGTCGGCGATAAGGAAGCTGTTGTGGTAGTAGAGTGGGTGGGCAAATCCGCAGTTCCCGCTCTGGCCGTGCGTTTCAAGCAGGCGGGTAATCACCTGCAGAGCGTCGGAGGCGGAGGCGGCACGCTCAAGGGCCAGGCGCAGGAAATCCATACCGATCAGGCCGGGGGTCTTCTCATAGGGCAGTTTGGTAAAAACGGCTTCGTTGCCGATGACCACGCCGTGTTCGTTGGCACCCATCTCCGCACCCCAGATCCAGAAAGGCTTTGCCAGCAGCACGGCATGCGTATGGGCCGCCTGTGGGATCTGGATGTAAGTGCACTGCACCATTTCGCCGGTGGTGTGGTCGCCGGCAGGGACAGCCAGCAGATGATGAGCTTCGTTCGGCTCGCGGTCGCTGTTCTTGGCAAAGATCAGCGAGCCGTCGGCGGTGGAATTGGGCAAAACGACCATCGTGTCGCACATTTTGAATACCTCCAGTAAATATTATACAGATTTAGGAATTTGAGGGACGAATTATGGCGCCGAAAAAATTATCCTCTACAGGGGCTAAAACGCTGATTGATTGCAGGCAAAGGGAATATAATCAAGTCAGGTGACAAGCGTGGGGTGAGGTATCGACTACCAGCTCGAAAAGAAATGTTACTGATAATGTTAGTTATCAAAAGCGTAAAATTGGATTAATTACGAAACCACTCCCCTGTTGGAGATAGGCTCGCCTTCCCTGATCTGCTCACGAGCTGGTAAACCGGCGCTGGTACAGGTCATGGTAAAACGAGCAGGTCGCCAGCAGCATAGCAAGCTGCCCGACGAAAAACCAGCCCTGATATGGGGCCAGATGCCTCCATAAGCGTTTCAAATTTAAATGCTCATGATAGAGTTGGGTTGGCCTGGTGGATTCTTCCATCACTCGCCGCCCCCCACCCCGTCACCTACTCCGGACAATCCTGAACGGATCGCCCATGTCCCGCCTGATTGGACACTGGCCCACGCTCCATGGCGCGGATTCACCCCGATTGGGACATAATTCTTGATACTGCTTATAAGGTGACATCTAACAGCACCGCTGGTGACAACCGGCGGTTTTTCTTTAGAAATTGCGCATTATAATATATTCGTTATTATGAATATGTTATTACCGTCCCCTGAAAAACAGATCGCTGATTTTTTTCGCGTGTTAGGTCAGCCGGTGCGCGTGCAGATTTTGCTGACCATCGGCAGCGGCGAGGTGTGCGTGTGCCACCTGGAAGCATACCTGGGACTGCGCCAGGCGCTGATCTCACAGCACCTGATGGTGCTGCGCGACGCCGGGCTGGTAACCACCACGCGCGACGGGCGCAACATATACTACCGGTTGGCGCAGCCGGAACTGCTGGAACTG
The DNA here is from genome assembly GCA_963768585.1 of uncultured Chloroflexia bacterium. Taxonomy (GTDB): domain Bacteria; phylum Chloroflexota; class Anaerolineae; order Anaerolineales; family Anaerolineaceae; genus CAVUNY01. The sequence goes on along the minus strand of CAVYIF010000019.1, from coordinate 317,839 downwards.
GTGCATCAGGCAGCGCGGCTGATGGGTCCAGTGGTTGAAGGACCCGGGGAGCCGAAGTCGCCCTGCCCCTGCCCGCACTGCAGCTCGCAAGATGTTTCTTTATGATTATGATGTCGGTGGTTGGGTTGAGCCTGCCGGAAGCGATCATCCTGCGGCGGGTGTTAAAACTGCCCCTGCTGGCAATTTTCTTTGGCACGGTAGTCCTGGCGATTATTCTGACCGGGTATTTGTTCAACCTGGTCATGTAGACCTTGTCTCCCCCCACTATTCGGGGGATGGAAGACTTTTTTCGAGTTTAAAATGAGATTGGCCTGTAGTACATGGGTCAATCTCATTTTGTGTTCTGTGCTTTGTCGAAAGTTTGTACACCTTGCGGTGTATTCTGCCCTAAATAGATATAATAAAGAGACTATTGTCTTAATATTTATCTGTCCTCACCGGATGTTTGAAGATACGGGCTCAAAGAGGGCCGATCCTTAAGGGTACCAGGAGATTCTATGTCGTCTTTTTTACAACTTATCCTGGCGCTGATGGCCATCATCCTATGCGCCAAGGCGGCCAGCTTAGTCAGCATCCGGCTGGGCCAGCCTTCAGTGTTAGGCGAGCTGTTGGTGGGTATTCTGCTCGGCCCAACCCTGCTCGACCTGACCCATCTGTCTTTTATGACCAATACCCACCTGACGGAAGTATTGATTGAACTCGGCGAGCTGGGCGTGCTGCTCTTGATGTTCATTGCCGGCCTGGAACTGCACCTGTCCGAACTGGCGCGCAACACCAGGGTGTCGGCTTTGGCCGGGATTTTGGGCGTAATTTTGCCAGTGGCGCTGGGTTGGGGATCGGGACTTTTGTTTCAATTTGATCCCAACAATGCTTTGTTCCTGGGGATGGTGCTGGGCGCGACCAGCGTGAGCATCTCCGCCCAGACCTTGATCGAGCTCAAAGTGCTGCGCACCAGGGTTGGATTGGGTCTGCTTGGCGCAGCTGTTTTTGATGACATCCTGGTGATTCTGCTGCTTTCGGTGGTGTTGGCTTCCCTGGGCGGCGGCGGTGGTTTACTCAGCATCGTGCTCATTTTTGTCAAGATCGCGGCTTTTCTCGGCCTGTCGGCGGCGTTTGGCATTTGGGGCCTGCCCTGGCTTTCCCACAAGGTCTCCAATCTGCCAGTCAGCCAGGCGTCGGTCAGCTTTGCACTGGTGATCCTGATGCTGTACGGTGTGTCCGCCGAACTGTTGGGTGGGATGGCGGCGATTACAGGGGCCTTCCTGGCAGGATTGATGTTTGCCCGCACTCCCGAAAAGGCCACGATTGAACGCGGGGTGCAGGCGGTGGCTTACAGTCTGTTTGTGCCGGTATTCTTCGTCAGCATCGGGTTGGGTATCAATTTACGCGAAGTCAGTCTGGATGTTTTATGGGTTATGCTGGCGATATCCGTAATCGCCATCCTGGGTAAGCTGTTGGGCTCGGGGCTGGGAGCCAGACTGGGCGGTTTTAGCTGGAAGGAGTTGGTGCAGCTTGGCGCGGGCATGGTGTCACGCGGCGAGGTGGGCCTGATTGTGGCCGCTATTGGCTCTCAGGCTGGATATATTACTGCTGATGAGCTTTCGGCTGTGGTGGGGATGGTGGTGATTACCACGCTGGTGACGCCGCCCATGCTGCGCGCATTGTTCACGCCAGCTGCGAAAACTCAAACCAATGAGTCCACATAGGAGAAGATCATGTTTCTGATTATGCTCATTCTTAACGATCCCAGCCAGTGCCATGATGTGCTGAACACCTGGGAAGCTGCCGGCGCCCGCGGCGTGACCATCCTGGCGAGCACCGGGTTAGGCCGGGTGCGTATGCGCAAGGGACTGCTCGACGATATGCCCTTGATGCCCAGCCTGGACGAATTTTTCAAGGAAGAGGAAAGTCAAAACCGGACGCTGATATCGGTGGTCAATGACCGGGCTATTGTCGACCGGATCATCGAGGCCACGCCCAAGGTGGTGGGAGATTTTAGCCAACCGGAAACCGGCATTCTGGTGGTGCTGCCTGTGACGGAAGCTTACGGAATCACCGGCTGAACGAAATTGCGTGGGGCATGGGCCAGTGCGCAAAATAACACATGGAACGTTTCTTTCTGATCTCTGCAGGCGCGGTGCTGGGCGCAAACCTGCGCTACTGGGTTGGGGACTGGGCTGCGCAGCGCTGGGGAACAACCTTTCCCTACGGCACGCTGCTGATTAACCTGACCGGGAGTTTTTTGCTGGCGCTGTTTATGACGCTGGCTACCGAGCGCTACATGATTGATCCCCGCTGGCGGACGCTTTTCGCGGTTGGCTTTTTAGGATCCTACACCACATTCTCCACCTATACCCTGGAAAGCATGAACCTGATCAACCAGGGCCAATGGGGTGCCGGGCTGTTGAACCTGTTGGGCAGCGCGGTTTTAGGCGGCGGGATGGCGTTGCTGGGAATCTATATTGGGAGGCTATTGTAGCTATGCCGGACCTATCCATTCAGAGACAAGCTCAGCGTATGCGCATTTATATCGGCGAGAACGACCGCTGGCAGGGCAAGCCGCTGTATGCCGCCCTGCTGGAAACGTTAAAAACGATGGGCATCGCCGGCGCGACGGTGGTGCGCGGTGTCGCCGGTTTTGGGGCGCGCTCACGGATCCATACGGCGGCTATCTTGCGCCTTTCGGAGGACCTACCGCTGGTGATCGATGTGGTAGACAGCCCGGCGCAGATTGAAAAGGCGCTGGAGGTGATCGTTCCGATGGTCAACGAAGGCCTGATTACGGTCGAAGAAGTGCGGGTGGCACAGTACACGCACCGCTACCTGCACCCGCTGCCAGCCGATAAAGCGGTGTCGGAAGCGATGACCCGCGATGCGCTGGCACTGTCCCCCGACCTGCCGGTGCAGGCGGCATGGAAACGGATGCTGGAGAGCCGCATCAAAGTTTTTCCGGTGGTGGATGGTCAAAGGTTGGTGGTGGGAATTGTGACCGATGAGGATCTGCTGGAACGAGCCGGCGTGCAGCAGCGTCTGGCAGTGGCGTCTCGACTGGACGGGGCCATCGTGAAGGAAGAATTGGAACGCCTGGGCGATTCGCCGCTCAGGGTAGCGGATGTCATGAGCCGTTCTGTGGTGACCGCGCGCGACGACGAACCGTTGGGGGTGGTCTCGGCACGTATGGTCAAGGCCGGGTTAAAACGCCTGCCGGTGGTTGACAGCCGCGGCAGGCTGGTTGGGATGCTCTCACGATTGGATATTTTGCACCAGGTCGCCACAGCTACCCCACTCGCGGCCCATGAAGCGCTGCCGAGCGGCAGTGCGGCGACCGTGCAGGACGTAATGAACCCCAATGTGCCAACGGTGCAGTTGGGAGACGGTCTGGGGCTGCTGGTGGAAAAATTTTTGCAGTCTGGCACACATCGCCTGATTGTTGTGGACGGGGAAGGCAAGGCGGTCGGATTGATCAGCGATTCGGATGTGGTGGCGCGGGTGCAGCCGGCGCATCAAAGAGGATTGCTGGATGCTTTTCGCAGGCGCGCCGCGCCCCCGGCGGCCGAAGGGAGCGCCCGGGAATTGATGTCACCGGAACCGCTGACCACCCCGCCCGACCGGTCGCTGGTTGCCGCGGTGCAGTTGATGATGGCCGAGGGGCGCAAGTGGCTGGTTGTGGTTGACGAAGCGGGTAAACCGCTGGGATTGGTGGATCGGGGGATTCTGTTGAGAGCCATCACTTTACGCTACGAAGGTTAAATCACTAAAACGAGGTTGTTTTCCCGCCATCCGCGGGAAAACAACCTCGTCAAGCAGGCCTGCAGGCTGGTTAATTGCCGGGTTTGCGGGCAGAAACCAGGGCGCTGTAAAGGTGGCTGCCGGAAACCTCGCCGGCAGTGTAGCTGCGGCGGACGGCAACGTTCTCGAAGCCGGCTTGTTGGATCAGGTCCGTGTACTCGCCTTCGGGGATCGCGCCCGAGATGCAGCCAGCCCAGCTGGCAGGGTCCTCGAGCATATCATTGGGCAGGGAGCGATCGCTGACGACATCGCTGACTTCCAGCCGCCCGCCGGGCTTGAGCGCGCGGAAGGCTTCGGCGAAAACCTGGCCCTTATCGCGGGTGAGATTGATCACACAGTTGGAAAGGATCACATCCACACTGCCTTCGTCGACGGGTAGGGCGTCGGCCTGGCCCTGGCGGAATTCAACCTGGGTATAGCCCTGCTTTTCAGCCGTGCGGCGGGCGCGTTCGATCATGGCGGGAGTCATATCCACCCCGATCACCTTGCCCAGATTTCTCCGACCCGGTTAGCAGCCAGGAAGGCATCGATCCCGCCGCCGCTGCCAATATCCAGCACGGTCTCGCCGGGCTGCAGGGCGGCAATCGCGGTCGGATTGCCACAGCCGAGTGAGATTTCAGCAGCCTCGGCGGGAATTTCAGCACGCTCTTCGCTAGAGTAACCGCGAATGAAGGTATACGCGTTCTCATCTGCGGCTGTGCCGCAGCACGCGGACGATTTGCTTGAGCCGCAGCAGGCAGCCGATTTATCGCTGGCAGAGCCGCAGGAACAGGACGCGCTTTGACCGGAAGCATGGGCGGCATAATCTTTGCGTACCGCCTCTTCGATCCCGGCAATGGGCTTGGTGCCCACCGCGACGAAGACACTGATCTGGGCCTGGCGTTGGGCGGTATCTGTCAGATCCGGATCGCGCGATTCGGCACAGCACGAACTGCCGGTGCAGTCCACAATGCGGTTGACCAGGCCGGACTCGCCCAACCAGGCACGCACCTGGTCGCGCTCGAAACCTTGCCAGACATCGACCATTTCCGTTTTCAGCCAGGCATACGGGTGGGTATCCATATCCGTCAGCACCAGGCGGCCCCCCGGACGCAGCATGCGCACCATCTCGCGGATTGCCGCCAGTGGATCCGGGCAGTGATGCAGGTACATGTTGGCGAAGACGGCATCCAGGCTGTCATCGGGCAGCGGCAAGGAGAGGCCATCGGCGGGCTGGTAAGTGATGTTGGTAAAGCGGGCCAGGTTGGTCCGGGCCACGTCGAGCATGGCAGGCGCGCCGTCAAAGGCATAGACCTGTTTAACCAGCGGCGCCAGGCCGGCGCTCATGAAACCGGTCCCCGCCCCCACATCCCCGACAACCATTGCGGGATGGAGGTGGGCTTTGGCGATGGCGGTGCTGCGCACTTCTTCCGTAAAATACGAAGAACGCAGTGTGTCCCATTGACTGGCGACTTTTTCAAAATAATCGGCAGACGGATTAGTGATGGTCATCCTACAGCTCCTATAAATTTGTTTATCGTAAAAATACGATATATTTTGGTAAAAAAAGAGGCTAATCGCAGCAGGCCGGATCTTCCGGGGCAGCAGCGGTTTCGGGTTGAGGGCAGCACTGCGGCAGCCAGCGCTCCACCTGGGTTTTAAGCCAGTGGATGTTGTCTACATCCAGGCAGTAGCAGGTCGCCGGGCCTTCGACTTCACCGCTGATCAACCCGGCTTCGCGCAGCACCTTGAGATGCTGGCTGACGGTTGATTGTGCCAGCAGAGTAAAGTCTACAATTTCGCCGGTGATGCACATCTGTTTTTCCGCCAGAATCTGCATGATCTGAAAGCGAACAGGGTTGCCCAGGGCCTTAAACATGGTTGACAGGCGCTTCTCATCGCCGGTCATGCGGCGGGTAGTTGGGATTTCGTTGATCATCTAACCTCTTATATCGTAATTTTACGATATAATATCGCGTTTGTCAATGTCTGGGTGCGGTAGGGCTACTTCAACCCCAATGTCTGTCCCTGTTCGAGGCGGCGGATGGCTTCGGCCGCCCGGCGTTCGCGCGTTTCCTGGCGTTTTGCAGCCATGATCCAGCCCAGGTAGTTGCGTTGGTGGGATGGAGCCAGATGCTGGTAGGTTTCCCATACCGCCGGGTTGGCCCGCAGGGTTTCTTCCAGCCAATCCGGCATGGATAAATCGGGACGGCGCGGGCCGGGAATCGACTTATCGAAGACTTCGGCCGGGATGCGCGCCAGCAGATCGGCGGAGAGGCGCCCTTCGTGGGCCAGCTTGCGCAGGCGGCGGCGGTTGGATTCGGACCAGGTGGTGTAATCTTTGCGCACATTGAATTTGCGGGCATAGCGCTGGTCATCGATGCGCTGGATAAGGCTGTCGATCCAACCAAAACACAGGGCTTCTTCGACGGCGGCTTCATAATCGATGCAGGGCCGGCCGGTATGGGCTTTCATGAAGATTAACCATACTTCGTCCACCTCAGGGTGCGCTTCGGGTTCGCGGCTGCTGTGCTCGATCAGCCAGGCATGCCAGGCGGCGCGGTCCGGCGCGAAGAAAGTATTGGATTGGTCGGTCAGGTTCTTGGGCACGTTTTTTCTCCGAATAAATTATTCCCTACCCAGGACGAAGCGACGCAGGGTCCTGCGGATAATTTGTAGCGGGGACATCTCAGGGTTTGGCGGTCGCTTCGGGAATGCCCGCAGGGGTTGGCGTGGGGGTAGTCGGGGTTGCGGCAGAGGGCGGCACGACCAGCCAGATGACATCCCCGGCTGCCAGATAGATCGAATTGTTGATCGTGTGGCTGGGTCCCAGCCAATATTCGACCCAGGTGCCGTTGCAGCGGTAAATGAACACCACAGTTTTCAAATTCGGGGCGATATTGGGATCGAGGTCGTAGCGAAAATCAACCGGCAAGGGGGTGGAAGTGAGTTGGGAGAGGCTGGTTTTGGGGGGAAGTGGAGCGCAGTTCGCCGGGCGGGTGGGCGTAGGACCGCTGGGCGTGACGGTTGCCAGGGGTGTCAGGGTGGCGGTGAGCGTCGGGGTGGCGGAAGGCCGGGTGGGGCGTGGAGTCACTGGTACCGCAGTTGGGGTTGGACGAGCGGCTTCAATCGCCGGAACGATCACCATGGCGACGAGGGCTGACCCACCCAACACCACCAGGGCTATGATATTGATAATCACAATCGGGGTATCGAGATGTTTCAAGAGCTCCTCCAAAAAATCGGCGCAAACCAGGGGACTGTACTGCCTGCTTCATTATGGCATTTGCCTGCGAAAAGGTCAACGGGCCAGTTTTGTGGTTTTTTGCTCTTATGCTGCGTCCGCGGTTCGCGGCGATTCTGCGGATTCCAGTTGACCGGCTTTTTCGGTCAGGATGGATAGGGCACGAGCGACCACATCTTTTTCCTGGTCGTTGAGGGCAGCCAGCAGGGTTTCCATCCAATGCTGCCGGACGGCGATGCTCTCTTCGACTACTGCCCGCCCTTTTTCGGTCAGCGAGACCAGGCGCACGCGCTGGTCGTCTGCCGTTTTCGCCCGGCGTGCCAATCCCTGTTTGACCATACGCTCAACCATCTGGCTGGCGGCAGCCGGCGTGACCTGCATCAGGTCGGCAAACAGGGTCACCTCGCTGTCTCCCTTGTAGTAGAGATGGAAGAGGACATTCATCTGAGCCAGTGAGAAGCCGGTGCTGTGGGCATGACGGGTGAAATCATGCATCGATTGGCGCATAAATACAACCGCCCACTCCATGATAATTTGTGCCAGATTCTTTTCGCTCATCGAAACCTTTCCTTGCCCTGAAGGCAACCGTTGTATGAATCGCTTTTGTAGGGTTGACAGAACGTAAAGCCGCGATTATATTTAATGCGCGTTAACTACTTTCAGCGAAATTATACACGGAACCAATTATATGAGCGAATCGATGCGAATGTGGGTAGAAGTTGGTTTTAACGTCACCTACCTGGTGATAATCTGGGGACTGGTGGTGATCATGGCGCTGCGACGGGCGCGTGTCAGCCCGGCAGATCGCCCGCTGGCAATGCGCGTGATAGCAGCGTTTGCCCTGCTGGCTTTGGGTGACACCGGGCACGTCGGATTTCGGGTAGTGGCGTACGCGCTGGGCGGGTTGGAGGCGAATCCCACCCTGGTGGGGTTGGGCGCGCTTTCCACGGCGTATACGCTGACGGTGTTTTATATGTTGATGGTGGACCTGTGGCGGCTGCGCTTCAAGCAGAAGATGGGCTGGTTTGGTTGGCTGTTGCTGGGGGCGGGCGTGGTACGAATGGTGGTAATGGCCTTTCCGCAGAACCAATGGGAGCAGGTCGTTGCCCCTTACGATTGGAGCCTGCTGCGCAACGGCTTCCTGGTGGTGCAGGGGTTGGGCGTGCTTTATCTGATCCTGCGCGATTTTGCCAGAGCCAGGGACCAGGCCTTCCGTTGGATTGGGATCATGATTGCGCTCTCGTTTACCTTTTACGCCCCGGTCATTCTGTGGGTGCAGTGGGTACCGCTGCTGGGCATGCTGATGATTCCCAAGACCTGTGCCTATTTGGGAGTCGCCTTCATCGCTTATCGCGCGCTGTACAGCCAGATCGGTAAGGAAGTAGAACCCCAACTTCGCTCCGCAGCGGGATGATTTCGCGAGCGGGGGTCTTTTCGCCGCTATAATCAAGGGTCAGAGGACCTGACAGATGAGTATCGCGAGCGTATTTCTATCTGCTGAACGGCTGGCCATGCTGCGCCGGCGGATTGCCCAAAAGATTGAACCCAATATCAGCGCTTATCGAAAACTGAAGCAAGAAGCGGATGATGACCTCGACCGCCAGCCCGAAGTGCCGGAAACCTGGTATGTGCCCGGATACTACCGGGATGCTGCCGGGCACAACCGCACGAAAGGCGGCCTGGAAGCAGACGCCAACGCGGCTTACAAGCTGGCATTGTGCTACCAGATGACGGGTGATGAGCGCTATGCCGAGACGGCAGCCCGGCTGGCAGAGGCCTGGGCGACAGGCGTTAAGACGCTGCGCACCCAGGATGATTCGCGCCTGTCGTTCAGCTACCATTTTCCGGCATTGATTTTCGCAGAGAGCCTGATCCACGGCTCGCCTGCCTGGAACGGAGAGCGGCAAAAAACTTTCGAACTTTTCTTGAGCAAGCGGGCCCTGGCGATGAACACCATGGAACGCGAAAACAATTGGGGCAACTGGGGCCTGGTGCTGGTGCTGGCCATTGCCGCCCGCCTGGGCCGGGCGGACCTGCTGGCGCAGGGCGCCGCGCGTTGGAAGGAATTTATCGAACTGCAGATTGCCGAAGATGGGCACCTGCCGCATGAGGTGGGACGCAACAACGGCATGGGCGAGCGCGGCATCTGGTACACGCATTTTTCGCTGATGCCGCAAACTCTGGCAGCCGAGATCTTGCTGGTGAACGGGATAGACCTGTATGATTATGTCTCGCAGCAAGGGCGAACGCTGCGTATGGCTTATGAATGCGCGGCGCCCTGGGCGAACAACCCGCGATCTTTTCCTTATTTTAAAGGCCGGGATCCGGGAGAGCTGCGGGGCACGGATTACGTCAGCTATTATGAGATCCTGCACCCGCGCTGGCCGAATGCAGACGCTGCGGCGATGCTGGCGGCGCTGCGCCCGCTCTCGGCGACACACAGCGCGCCAGCGCTGACCTTCACCCACGGAGAACCATTGTAGAAAAATTACTGCACCAGCCCGACTTCATCCAGCAGGACGGCCCCCGCAGTTGAACGGTCGAATACGAAGCGCAGGGCTGCGAGCTGCTCTGGTTCAAAGCCTGGCTCGGCTTCGAACTGGTCGAAGGGCAGCACCTCGGTCTGTAAAAAGCGCTCGGCCGTTCGCTCGAAGGGAAAATTCATCCCCATCAGGTCGGCTGCTGCCTTGTTTTTGACCAGTTGGGCGGGCAGCAGCACAGGCAGCGCGGCGGCATCGCCCAACGCCAGCTTGGCCACCCGCCCGGCGGCGTCTACCAGTTCGACGGCCAGGTCGGCCGGCGGCTGTTGTTCGTCGGCCGGGGCCAGGGCAAAGGTCACGCCTGTCGAGCCCTGGGAGAGACCCTGGGGCAGGTTCAGGGTGTAAGTTGCCCCAGGGTGGTCCCAGGCCAGGCGCAGGACCGTGTTGTTTTGCGAAATATCCGGCTCGCGCGTTTTCAGCGATTCAAGGCTCGCGTTCGTAAACCCAGTCTCCTCAGGGGTCACTCCTTTGATGTTGGTGAAACTTTTGGCAGGTCCCTCAAAGTCGTGCAGCAGTGTGACCCTTGCATCCTGGTAGCGCGACAGCACGATATCCTGCGGCAGCCAGTCGGCGCCGGCCCAGGGGCGCTGGAAGAGCTGGCGGTAGGTATCTTCGCCCAGCAGCGCGGCCTTCAAGAAAGCGGTGATAAAGACTTTGGCTTCCTGTTCTTGCTCGGAAGCGGAAAGCAGCGGTGCAAGATTGAGCATCCAATTCGGCACCTTGTCCCCACGGGCCCAGTCGCTGTTAAACTGGCCGTGGTTGGCGCGGTAGGCATAGACCGCGGTCTTGAAGACATTGCCGGAGACATCCACCCTGGCGTACTGGCGGATGCCGTTAACCATGTAAGCATCGGCGTCGTGGCCGCCTTGCAGCAGCAGGTAGCTTGTGTCTTCGAGCTGCAGATCCTGGTAATTAATTTTGTTGCTGCCCTCACTGGGGGCAATTTCGACCACGGCGCGGATGTTAAAGCCAAAATCGAAGTCGTCGACCAGGTTGAGCGGGTTCTTTTCCAAACGATTGAGCACGGCTGCCATAACTGCTGATTCGCCGCCGCGTGAATGCCCCATGACCGCGATCTGATCCAGATCGACCTTATGGTAGAAGGGATGCTGCGGGTCCTCATTCCAGGTGCGCCACTGCTGGAGGTGTTTGAGCATCATCCAGGCGCGCACCGGAATCTCTGTCTTCCCCATGTCATCCATGAAGAAACCATTGAGAAAATTTTCGTCGATCGAGACCACGATAAACCCCTGGCTGGCGAGGTGTTCGCCCAGGTAGGCATAACCGGCGTCGGAGAAATCGCCCATCATGTGATTGCCGTGGACGATCAGCACCAGGGGCATCGGGCGGTCGGCGACGGGCGCCCAAACCCGCCCATTGAGGGGCAGCTTAGAGAAATCGAAACCCCAAAACCAGGTGAAGTATTCCATGCTTGGGGGCTGGTAATTGCCGATCAGCGAGAGGCTGGCGTTCACGGTGGGTGTCGTCCAGCAGGCCTGCTGTGCATATTCGGGCCTGCGCAGATCGCTGCCGCTGCCGTAAGTGCAGGCCTGTACCGTGAACGGGCCGGTGGCGCCGGGATTGCCCAGATTCTGGCCGCTCAGCGTACGGAAAGCAACCGCGGGGGATATAGGCTGCTTGACCAGATAATCATCGGTGCCCGGCCACATGAAATAAACAGCCATAAATAAGTTCAGCGCGGCGGCAGGCGCGAAGGCCAGCAGGCGCACCAGGCGGCGCTGGCGGAAGGTCAGCACCAGCCCGGTCAGCAGCCCCAGGACGGCTTCGAATTTTCAAGATTTTTATTGATTGATGATGCAATTATGCCTGTTTAGAGGGGGATTGACTTCCTCCTGCGGGTGTAATGCCTGGGTGAATTTGAACTATGAAAGAGTTGTAGAAAAACAGGATGGCCGGGTGATTTTGTCCGGGCCATCCTGTTTTGGGGCTGTTGCCAGCGCGAGGTTTACTTGTTGCCCAGGCCGTTTACCCGGCCGCTGCCGCTTTCGGAGCGCGAGACGGAAGGTTGGCCGTAATAGCTGACATTGCCGCTGCCTGAAGTGCGTGCTGTCAGGCTGCCGGTCACCCACAGGGTGACATTGCCTGATCCGGAGGTGGTCGCGGTGGCGGAGGCGCACTGCAGGTTGGCGCCGCTGAAGTTGCCGGAGCCGGAAGTGGTGATGGTGGCCGTGTCGACTTTTCCGGCGGCTGTGATGTTGCCTGAACCACTGGTGTGGGCGTTCAGGGTGGCGGCCTGCACATCGGCCAGCTGGATGGCGCCCGAGCCGCTGGTGGAAGCGTTGAAGCTATCGGCGCGAGCGGTGTTGGTCACAGTGATATCGGTCGAGCCGGAAAACTCCACACCTGACAGCGATTTGACCGTGATCGTGTAGCGGATGCCGCGCATGGTACTGATGCTGGTGTTCGGTTTCATGCCGATAGTCAGCTTGCCGTTGAACACGCTGGACTCGATTAACGGCAGGATGTTGTCTTCGGCTTCGATCACCAGGCTGTCGCTGTCGCCGATGGTGATCTCAGCCCGGCCGCTGCCGGATACCAGGACGCTGGTAAAGCCGCTGACCTCGCGGGTCTCAGAGACGACTTTACCGGAGCCAACCACTGCATTAGCGCCGCCAAACGAGACCTGAACCTGGTTGCAGGCGCTTGCAGAAAGGACCAGGATGGCCAGAAGCAGTAGTGACACGAAACGTGCCGGATGAACAATCGATTTTTTAGACATGGTACATTCTCCTCTAATTTTATATAGGGCGGTTGGCTTCCGCCCCACATCTGATGTGATCAATGCATCGTTTTAAATACGCAGAAAGTGTGGTTTTGTTGCAAAAACAAAATACTTCGTGGCGGCGGGTGCACTTACTTCCACCGTAGGGAGGTTCGACAGGATGAAAACCGGGAGAAAATTTATTGCATCCCGCGTATAATTTCACTGGGGACCTTTGGGATGAAAAAATTTTGGAGTGTATTGCTGGGATGTATGGTGGGCGGGCTGCTGCTGGGGTGGCTGTCGCTTCCGGCTTCCGCCCTCGGGTGCACTTCGTGCGCCCTTGACCCGGCGTCCGTACCGCAGCAGGCGGCAACCCGCACACCGACCCCTTACACTGCTTACCTGCCAGGGATTTTTAACTTTTACCCGCCGATTCCATTTTCTCCACAATTATTGGACATTGACAGTCCGGAGGGTGGCGCATTTCACCTGAGTTGGGTCGAATCGCCGGTTGGTTTTGCGGACATGTTTGTCATTCAGGAAGCCGAAGATGAAAACTTCACCCTGAATGTACGCAGAGCATGTGTCACAACTCAAAACACGTGCGATTTGATCGGCATGAAGGCGGGTAAATATTATTACCGGGTGATGGGGATGAATGATTTAGGTGCTTCGGGGTGGAGCAATACGCAGGTCGCGGAAGTTCTGCTGCCGGAAACGCCTGTGCTGTACCGCGTGACCGACCAGGCCGGAGACGGCAGCTTTACGATACGCTGGAGTCAAGCGGCACGAGCCGAGTTTTATACGCTGCAAAGTTCCACGGATGGATTCTTTACCCGGCCGGTTACGATCCAGACCAGTGCCCCCGAATGGCAGGTGGCAGGCATTCAGGCGGGTGTCGTATATTTCCGGGTACGGGCTTCCGGGCCAACCGGCATCAGCGGTTGGTCGGAATTGTTGGCAGTGAACCTGCTGCTGCCAGACATCCCCAGAATTGAAGCGATTAATAAGAGCGGTGTGGACGGCTTTTACACGGTGAGTTGGTCTTCAACGGAGCGAGCCAGCACCTATATCCTCGAAGAGAGCACTGATCGCACTTTTAGTCTTGCGGTGACAGTCTATAAGGGGCCCGCCCAGAGCTGGAAGGTGCTCAACAAAGATTTTGGTACTTATTACTACCGGGTTAAGGCCGTTAACGTGGTGGGCGAAAGTGCCTGGTCTGGGCCGCGATCGATCATCGTGCCCAAGCTCAAAAGTGGGATATGGGTCCTGGGAAACTCGCTTACTTACAACCGAAACGGCATACGGTATGTGGTGGGCGAAGTGTACAACAATACCACGCATACCATTCGTTATATGCGGGTGGACGTGACATTTTATAGTGCTGACGGTCGTGAGATCGCTTCTGACTTTGCTTACACCTACCTGACCACCCTCTTTCCGGGCGAGCGGGCATGCTTTCATGCGACCATGGATGAACCTGCCGGGTGGCGCACCTATCAAATTCGCGGCAGCTACAGGCTGGGGACAGTCTCGGATCCACAGTTGATCATCAGCAACCTGGAGGGGGCAATTGATGTCAACGGAACGTACCGGGTAAGCGGCAGCGTGGCTAATGCTGGCAGCAAAGCAATCGGTAATGTGGCCCCCACCACCACCCTGTACAATGCGGATGGTTTTGTGATCGGCTGCAGCTATGCTTATATTGATACGGCGAAACTGGAGCCTTACCAGGTGAGTAAATTTTCAATTTCCACCGACCCATTCGAAGTATACGCAGTGGCCCTGTTTGTTGTGAAAGTTGATTTCATGGCGCAGAATCCCTGATGACAGGTTGGTTTTTTGCTTAATGTTTTTTTGAGATGATTTAAGGGTGAGTAAATGGCTACACGCAAGATTTAACCCCGAGATTTTCACTCCGCATTTGCCAAAATTCAATGACACCGGGGGCAACCGGGCTGCCCATCGGATGTGCTGCGCTATAATGCCTGTATGCGCCGCATCCTTCGTGCTCTCCGCTCGATTCCGGACCGGCTGCAGCCGCTGTGGCTGGTTGAAAAGCCAGAAGGGCGAGCCAGAATAACCTTGCGCTATCCCCTGGCACTGATCGCTTTTGGGGTGGTGCTGGTCTGGTACATCGCCCGGCCTTCGCCGGTGGCGGCGGTAGCCACAGTGGGCCTGGGTGGCATCCTGGCTGCTGGCTATGGTTGGGCGCGATCCATGGCGCTTGGTCTCTCAGCCGAGCGCCGGCTGCATTATGCCGCCGTACAGGTGGGCGATGAAATCGAGGAGATCGTCACCCTGCGCAACGAATTCATCTTTCCGACCCTATGGGCAGAATTCTCGGATCACACCAATATCCCCGGCTACAACCTGACCTCGGTGCGCGCAGTGGACGGACAAAGCAGCCTGCAGTGGCGCGTGCATGCCGTCTGCCAACAGCGCGGCAATTACCGCTTTGGCCCGTGGGAACTGCTGACTGGTGACCCCTTCGGGCTGTTCAGCGTAACCCTATCCTACAGCCAGCAAGAAGAAATCCTGGTTTATCCGCCGCTGGCGGCTCTACCCGAACAGATTCTGCCGCACGGGCGGTCGCAAGGCGACGACCGCCCGCTACACCAACCGCTGCAGGCGGAAAGTATGAGCGCGCTCAGCACACGCCCTTACGCGCCCGGCGATCCCCTGCGCCGCATCCACTGGCCGACCACCGCCCGCCACGGCGCACCCTTCGTCAAGACCTTCGACCCGGAAGCCTCAGCCACCTTATGGCTGATCCCCGATCTGGACAGCGCCGTGCAGCGCGGCGCAGGTCCAAATTCAACCCTGGAAAGCATGATTATTCTCATCGCTTCATTGGCTAACCGCATGCTTGACGAGCAGCTGGCAGTAGGCCTTATTGCCTATACGCAAAACCCACAGGTGGTCCTGCCCGGCCATGGGAAGGCTCACCTATGGCAGCTCCTGCGCCTGCTGGCCGGGCTGCAAGCCAGCCCGCTGCCCTTCGCGCAGGTACTGGAACACGCCCGCACGGTAATTTCCGGGCGCGCCCGGGTGATCGTGGTGACACCCTCGCTGCAGCCGGATTGGGTCAGTGAGCTGTACCGCCTGGGAGCCTTGAGCCGGCGGTCCGGCGCGGAAGTGCTCCTGATGGACGCCGATACGTTTGCAACGCCGCCCGGAGCGCCCCGGCCAGCGACCGCCGGAAAATCTCGAGCCGACACCTTCGCCGTTTTTCTGGCCTCGTCGGGCATTCCGGCTCATACCCTGCGCCAGGGCGACATCCAGCCAAACCCCGCCTCGTACGGCGAACTCAGCCGGTGGGAATTTAAGACTCTGGCCACCGGGCGCGCGATTGCCCGCCACACACCGCGCACCAGGTTTGACGGCTCCCAAAAATCTGGCGAGCGCGGTAAGCCGAAGCGACCATGAACACCCTTTTCTCGCGCTTCATGGCCTGGCTTTACCGGCGTACGGCGCCCCACGTCCTGACCTGGCTGCTGATGGCCGGCATCGCCGGCCTGACAAGCCACAGCCTGCAGGCAGCGAACTGGGTGCCCGACAGCAGTCCCCTGGTAAATGCGGTGTGGTATGGGCTGCTGCTGGGCGGGCTGCTCGCGACCAGCAACTTTCGGGGATGGGCAGCCGCTGCCTACCACGCGGGAACAGCTATCCTCCTGCTGGGGCTATGGATCGGCAAGGTCCTGCCACCGCTCAGCCAGATCGCTCAGCTGCCTTTCCCTTTAACCCTGAATCTGGCAAATATTCACCTGCTCAACTATCTGGACCGGTTAGCAAGCTGGATTTCCACCCTGAGCGTGGGCAACAACGTGCAGGATAACGGGCTGTTCCTGCTGTTGATCGGGCTGCTGACCTGGACCACCAGCGCATGGCTGGCCTGGGCCGTGATCCGCCGCCAGCGAGCGCTGGACGGGCTACTGCCAGCCGGTCTGCTTTTAGGAATCAACGCCTATTTGAGCGACCAGACGATAGATGGGTTATGGTTTTTTTTGGCCTGCGCCATACTGCTCGCAGCCCGCACCGCGATCATTGAAATGTACCGCTCCTGGGAGCGCCGGCAGGTGGATTATTCGAATGAATTGGGCGTGGATTGGTCTGTCGCTGCGCTGGGTTTAGGGCTGGTAATCCTGTTCGCCGCGCGCCTGTCGCCGATCTTCGGCACCCCGCAAGGCTGGCAAACGCTGGGAGATTATTTTCGAGAAGCGCAAAAGCAATTGGAGGACACCACTACGCGCCTGTTTGGAGATGTGGCACCGCCCCCAACCCATTTTGAGGCGTCCCAACCCACCCCAATTTCGTCAGCCGTTTTAGCAGAGACACCCGAAATGGGGCTGATCGGGGCTCCCCCGCCGCAGTCCAATGCGGTTGTGATGTGGGTGCAGACCAACGACCCGCCCCCACCCAGGCCGCTGCTCGATCCGGGAATGCCGATCGAAAATCTTGAAGCGGGTCCGATCCATTACTGGCGCAGCGCCGTATTTGGCAATTACACCGGGACCGGCTGGGAAGGACTGGAGATTCACAGCGTGCCCTCGGCGTTATCGGAAACGGCGCCGGGCGAACAACTACCATCCCCAATTGGGATTGAAGGGAAGGGCGAGGGGCTTGTCCCGGGGCGCTACCTGCTGTCACAGCAGGTGCAAATTGAGGCCCGCCATGGGACTGTATTGTACGCTGCCAGTATCCCAGTTCAAGCCAGCGCCGGCGCCGCCCTGCAATATGCCGGACCGGACGAAACGCCCCTGGTAGTAGGCAGCGTTTCCAGCTACAGCGTGCAGTCGTGGGTTACGGAAGTCACGGATGTGATGCTGCGGGCCGCATCTGGGGCATACCCGCCCGAAATTGCCGGCACCTACCTCCAGCTGCCCACCAGCCTGCCACAGCGCGTGCGCGACCTGGCCCGGCGGATCGTAGCGGACGCCGCCACCCCATTCGACAAAGCCGTGCGCATTCAGGATTACCTGCGCCTCTCATACCCGTACAAATTGAACGTGCCCCTGCCCCCCGGCGGGCAGGACGTGGTGGATTATTTCCTGTTCGACTCGCCTGGCGGTTTCTGCTCGTATTATGCCACGGCCATGGCGGTCATGCTGCGCAGCCAGGGCGTGGCGGCGCGGGTCGTCTCGGGCTACGCCACCGGCAGTTTCGATTTCACCCGGCGCGCCTACCGGGTGACACCTTCAAACGCACACGCCTGGGTGGAAGTGTATTTTCCCGGCTTCGGATGGGTCGAATTCGAACCAACAGCCGGCCTGGCGCGGATCGATTACGAGACCCCGGGGGGCAGCGCCAACACGATCAACGAACCCCTGCCCCCCCGCCCCATTCCACCCGCGCCGGTCTGGCAGGGCATTGTCCTGGCGGTCGCGGCTGTGGCGGGACCCATTCTCCTGTTGGGGCTGGCCTTCTGGCTGCGGGCACGCCGTCGGCGCCAGGGACCGGGCCTCTCTCCCACCCACCTGGCAGAGCAGCAATACCTGCAATTGCGCAGGCTGCTGCGCTGGGCTGGCCTGGAAGCAGCGCCCAGCACCACCCCCGCCGAATACCTGAGGGAAAATACCCCCGTTCTGGAAAGACGTGGTGCGCTGCAGGAGGTGCTGGCGCAGGCTACCTGGCTTTACCAGCAGGCCGTCTACAGCCCACACCCACCCAGCTTCGAGGAAGTCAACCTGGCTCAGCGCCAGGTCAGGCGCAGCTGGAGCGATTTTGGCCGGTTATTCGCCAGGCGAATCTGGCAGCGTCTGCGGGGAGAAGGGTAAATACGCTGCGGTAGACCTGGATTCACCACGCCGCACCCAAGCATAAAACCCAGGGTGATAATGATCCGCCCAGGCTGAAGCCAAAGAAACAAAAACCTACCAGAAAAACCTTATCGTAATTAAATTCATGGGGAACAGCCTACAGGCATAGCTCGGGGAGGACAGACTGCTTTGCCAGGGTCGTTTCGCGAGGTTGCTAGCGAACGCAGTTGCGCCCGGCAGATTTGGCGGCATACAGCGCCCGGTCTGCCTGGCGCAGCAAATCATCCAGGGAAAGGTTGCCCACCAGGTCCACCGCCACACCAGCGCTGAGAGTGATCTGGCGCTCCTGTTTGCCGACCAGGATCGGACTGCTTTCCAGCGCTTTGCGCACCCGTTCCGCGACGACCACCGCCGCTTCGAGATCGCATTCAGGTAAGACAATGACAAACTCATCGCCTCCATAACGCCCAATCACATCCATATCGCGGATGGCAGCCCGGCAAATTTTAGCCGCTGCGCGTAAAACATGATCGCCGGCGGCATACCCATGGGCATCGTTGAACTCTTTAAAATAATCGATGTCAAACACGATCAAACCCAGTGAATGCTTGAAGCGATGGGCGCGGTTCAATTCAGCGGTGGCGATCTCAATCAGGCCGCGGTGATTATAGACTTTAGTCAGATCATCTTGAAGGGCACGGATTTCCAACCTGGCCAAAAGACGCGCATTTTCGATGGCGAAGGACGTCTGACCGGCAAACAGCCCCAGACGTTCCAGTTCGGCTTCCGAAAAACCATTCTGGCTGGCACGATCAATCAATGCCAGACCGACCACCTCGCCATGAGATCGGATCGGCATCCCCAGCGCCGACCTCACCCACCCCCGGTCGAAAGCAGCCGGGCAATCCCCCAACAGGGCGGGGTCGGCCACCCGAAAAGGGCCACGGTTGGCGGCTGCCGCTTCCAGAAGAGGCGCGGGGTAAGTTTGCCCGGCCAGGGCAATGCTCGAAACCCGTTCGCTGATCGGGCGGCTGGTCACAAAACGACACAGCACAGGCAAGATTTCGTCCTCACCCGGCGCATTCCAAACGCTGATCTGGGCCGCATCAAAAGCAAGAATCCTGGCCAGATTCACCAGGATGCGGTCAAGCATCTCCGCCAGGGGCAGGGTGATGTTGAGATCAAAGGCCGTGTCGCGCAGGGTTACGACCAGATCATGCTGCGTGCGCCTGGCCAGTTCGACTCGCTTGCGAGAGGTGATATCATGCACGAGCAGCAAGGCGCCGGGGTAGGTCTTATTGCGGCGAGCAAGCGGGGTCAGGCGCTGCAGCAAGAAGCGCGGTTCTTCATCCGAACCCAGACGCACTTCTTTTTCGATCGCTACCGGAGAGGAAAGTTCCGCCTGGCTGAAAGGAAATGCCGGACCCAGGCGAACCAGCGAGCGCCCGGCCATCTCTGATGGCTGCAGTTCCAGCATTTTACATGCGGCCGGGTTCATATCCAGTACGCGCCCATCTCGATCGAGCACCACCATCCCCACCGGCATGAACTCCAGAACTTGTTCACGGGCAGCAGGCACGATATCCAACAATCGAAAACGAAAAAGTGCCAGACTCCAAAAGACGCCAGTGATCAAAAAACTGAAGGGCGTCAGATCCATATCCGGGACGGGGGTTATCCCCAGGCTGAACAGAATATTAATTACCGGTGGGATCAAGGCGCCTGCCACCAGGAACAGGGTCTGGTTGGTAAAAGTCCGCATACGGCGAACGGCACTGCCCCCAAGCAGCACCATACCTGCGATCGTGGTCAGATAGGCATACCCAAAATTGATCCAATACACCGGCCCGAAGCGCCATTTAAGCACCGGCCATAGAGCGGCAGGGTCATACCGGAAATCTGCGCCGTACAAACCATGCAGGGAATTGGTCCAGGCCGCCAGGCAGGCCAGAATGGGGATCGTAATCAGGAGTAAAACCCGGCGCGGGGTGAAAATCTTCTGCCGGGCAGAGTAATGCGCCGCGAACAATAGCCAGGCCGGTCCAAGCAGTGAAGCGCCGGGCAGGGATACCTGCATCCAGACAAGAGCCGCCGCCAGACTGGGGCTGCTCAACTCAAAGATATAAGGAACAGCATACCCCATCGCTGCCAGCATCAAGAATGCCAGACCGTCTGCCCCAGGGACCGAACGGTGCTGCCAGGCATAATAAGCAATCGTCAGGTAAATGACCGCGATCAACAGGGCGATAAACAGGTAAACAAAAGTGTGGAAGGACATATCTTCACCTACCTATCTATTGTATGCGAGAAATGAATATGCCTGGGCGCGCCTGGAAGGATTGCAGAAAAGATCTTTTTCTTAAGAAAAATGAGTACAATAAAGTCGGGGCAAGAAGTGGGAGATAAATAAAAAAGCTCAAGCGGCAGGATAGAAGGGTGTGGATTGGTGGAGCCGGATTCCACCGGGACGCGCTCTTCATGATTTACCGTTCTGCTCACAATCTGTTTATCTGGAGGTGTTAATTTGGCGAAAAAACGATATGCACAGGTAGGCGTAGGTTCGCGCTCCATGATGTACACGGAGGCGCTGCTGCAGGAATTTACCGAAACCAGCGAACTGGTAGCGTTGTGCGATACCAACCAGGGTCGCCTGCAGCTTCGCGCCAAGCTGGCGCACGAGCGCGGGGTCGAGGTAAAAACGTACCTGGCAGATGATTTCGAACGCATGATCAGCGAAACCCGGCCCGACGTGGTGATTGTGACTACCAAAGACTGTGCCCACGATGAATATATCTGCCGGGCGATGGAGTTGGGCTGCGATGTTATTACCGAAAAACCAATGACCACCGACGCTGAAAAATGCCAGCGCATCATCGATACCCAGCGCAAGACAGGACGTAAGTGCCGGGTCACCTTCAACTACCGCTATTCCCCGCCGCGCACCCAGATCAAGGAACTGCTGATGTCGGGGGTGATCGGCGAGGTGCTGTCGGTTGACTTCCACTGGCTGCTGGATACGCACCACGGGGCGGACTACTACCGGCGCTGGCACCGCAACAAGGCTAACTCTGGCGGGCTGATGGTCCATAAGGCCACCCACCATTTTGACCTGATCAACTGGTGGCTTTCTGCCGTGCCGGTGGAGGTGTTTGCCAGCGGCAGCAAGAAGTTCTATACTCCGCAAACAGCCGACCGCTACGGGCTTACGCAGCGCGGCGAGCGCTGCCACGGCTGCCCCGAATCCGGGCGCTGCCCATTCTACCTGGATATCGGCCAGGGCAAGCTCAAGGAAATGTACCTGGAGAACGAATCCTACGACGGCTACTACCGCGACCGCTGCGTGTTCAGCCCGGAGATCGACATCGAAGACACGATGAACGTGCTGGTCAATTACTCCAACGGGGTCAAGATGTCGTATTCGCTCAACACCTTCATGCCCTGGGAAGGCTACCTGGTTTCATTCAACGGCTCGCGCGGCCGGCTGGAGCAGGTGGCCCAGGAAACAGTCTACATCAGCGGCGACGGCACAGTACCGGGCGAGCTGAAGCGCGAAGGGACCACCATCAAGGTCTACCCGCATTTTTCCCCGGCCTACCAGGTGCCCCTACAGCGGGCGCGCGGCGGGCACGGCGGCGGCGATTCACCCCTGCTGCACGACCTGTTCGATGCCGTCCCAGAGCCGGACCGCTATTTGCGGGCTGCCGACCAGCGCGGCGGAGCCTACTCGATCCTGACCGGTGTGGCAGCCAACCGCAGCATGGCAAGCGGCCAACTGGTGAAGATCGAAGACCTGGTGCAGCATATCGATCTGCCGGATTACCCGGCGATGCCCAGCCCGCAGGACGGGCTGCCCCTGCCGTAATTTTTTTAAAGAGTGTATCGTGTCGCTTGGTGCCACGATGCACTCATGATTCAGGAGACAATCATGGAATATACGCATCTTGGACGAACCGGCCTGAAGGTCAGCCGACTGTGCCTGGGCACGATGGCCTTTGGCAAGCTGGCGGATGAAGCCGAAAGTTTTCGGATCATGGACCGCGCCCTGGAATTGGGAATCAACTTTTTCGATACGGCCAACGTGTACGGGCGGCCGCCGATCGGCAACACCGAAGAGATTATCGGCCGCTGGCTGGCACAGGGCGGGCGGCGCGAACAGATCGTGCTGGCCACCAAGGTCTTCGGGCAGGCTGGCCCCGGGGTGAACGACCGCGGGCTGTCGGCTTACCACATCCGCAGGGCCTGCGAAGATTCGCTGCGCCGCCTGCAGACCGACCACATCGACCTGTACCAGATGCATCACGTGGACCGTGAGACGCCCTGGCAGGAAATCTGGCAGGCGATGGAGCAGCTGGTGCGCGAAGGCAAGCTGCTCTACGCCGGCAGCAGCAACTTTGCCGCCTGGCACATCGCCATGGCCCAGTGCAGCGCGGCGGAGCGCCACTTCATAGGCCTGGTCTCCGAGCAGAGCCGCTACAACCTGGCCTCACGCACCATCGAACTGGAAGTGATCCCGGCTTGCATCGAATTGGGCATCGCCGTTCTGCCCTACGGCCCGCTGCGCGGCGGCATCCTGGCGGGTGGAGCGGGCAGCGCCACGGAGGGGCGGCGCAGTTCGGAAGGGGCGCAGCAGTTATATGAAAAGCACCGCCCGCAGGTGGAAGCCTATGAGACGCTGTGCCGGGAGATTGGCGTCGACCCGGCCCATGTAGCCCACGCCTGGATGCTGCAGAAACCCGGCATCACCTCACCCATCCTCGGCCCGCGCACTACGGCCCAGCTGGAGCACAGCGTGCGCTCGCTGGAAGTCAGGCTCTCGGACGAGACTATGGCCAAACTGGATGAAATCTGGCCTGCCCCAGGCATCGCGCCCGAGGCCTACGCCTGGTAAAGAACCCTCATCTCTCTCCGGCCCTCTCTTCCCTCAGACTGGGGAAGAGAGGGCGAAACGATTGTTTTCTGACTGATTGCTGACTGGCTGAAATGCTGTATGAGGAGTTATCCCTATGACAAATGACAACATCGAAAAAGATTTTCGCAACCCCCCACTGGCCTTGCGCGGGGCGCCCTTCTGGTCGTGGAATGACCGCCTGAAGGTGCCCGAGCTGACCCGCCAGGTAGCGGATATGAAGGCTCACGGCATGGGCGGGTTCTTCATGCACTCGCGCGAAGGTCTGGAAACTCCTTACCTGGGTGACGAATGGATGGAATGCATCCGCGAGACGGTCAAGAAAGCCAAAGCAACCGGGATGGGCGCCTGGCTGTACGACGAGGACCGCTGGCCCTCCGGTTATGCCGGCGGGCGCGTCCCGGCCCAAGGCGGGGATGCCTTCCGAGCCAAGCTGCTGACCCTGGAAGAAACCGCCGAAATCCCACCCGATGCGGAACAGGCTCTGGCCCTTTTTGCGGCAGTAATCGAAGCGGGTATGATCCTCTCGGCACGCCAACTGGACACCCCATCACTGCTGCAGCCCGGCGAAACCTATCTGGTCTTCCGGCGCGAGATCTCGCAGCCCAGCGAATGGTTCAACGACGACGCCTATGCCGATAATCTCAACCCCGATTCGGTAAAGACCTTCATCGACATCACCTATGAAGCCTATAAGCGCGAAGTGGGGGCGGAGTTCGGGCAGGCCGTGCCGGGCATCTTTACCGATGAGCCCAATATCGCTTCCCAACACCAGCCGCCCGGGCGGCGTTCCCTGCCCTGGACCGACGGCCTGCTGGAATTCTTCCAGGAACGGCGCGGCTGGGATCTGCACAGCGCGCTGCCCTGGTTGTTTTATCATCCCAAAACAGAAGATCGTAAACTAACCGGCCGGGCCCGCCACGATTACTGGTGGACGATCAGTGAACGCTTCACCAGCGCCTACTCGCAGCAGTTAGGCGAGTGGTGCCAGAAAAACGGTCTGGCCTTCACCGGGCACTTTCTCTACGAACAGGAAATGGGCTTCGGCATCCGCGCCGGTGGGGCGATTATGCCCCACTACCGCTGGCAGCATGTGCCGGGGATCGACATGCTCACCGAGCAGAACCGCGAATTCCTGACGGTCAAGCAGTGCAGCAGCGTGGCCAGCCAGTTTGACCGCCCGCGGGTGCTCTCGGAAACCTACGGCTGTTCGGGGTGGGAATTCACCTTCGAAGGACAGAAGTGGAACGGTGACTGGCAGTACGTGCTGGGGGTTAACCTGCGCTGCCAGCACCTGGCGCTGTATTCACTGCGCGGCTGCCGCAAGCGCGACTACCCGCCGTCCTTCAATTACAACACCACCTGGTGGAAATACAACGGCGTGGTCGAAGATTACTTTGCCCGTGTAGGGTGTGTGACCAGCGCCGGGCGGGCGGTGCGCGACGTGCTGCTAATCCACCCGGTGAGCACCGGCTGGAGCATGCTCGGCCAGGGCGAAGTCGAGGCCGAACGGGTAAACGCCTACTCCGAACGCCTGAACGTGTTCGTTCAGGCGCTTCTGGCTGCCCATTACGATTTTGACTTCGGCGACGAGCAGATTATGGCGGCCGAGGCCCAGGTCAAACAAAAGCAGATGATCGTCGGGAGCTGCCGCTACTCATTGGTGGTGATCCCGCCCGAGATGCGCACCCTGCTGCATTCCACCTACGAACTGCTGCAGCGCTACCTGGCAACCGGTGGGCAGGTGATCGCGGTCGGCAAGCTGCCGGACCAGATCGAAGCTCAACCGGCGCCGCAGCTGCGGGCGCTGTGGCAGCACCCGGGGGTGACGGTCATCCCCGACACGGAATCCCTGCAGGCTGCGCTGGAAGCGCACCTACCGCGGCGCATTTCGCTGCTGACCCAATGGGGGCAGCAGGCCGCGCGCCTGCTGTACATGCAGCGTGCCTGGGAAGATGGGCGGCAGGCCTTCTTTATCGTCAACAACGAGCGCGAAACCGGCCGCGAAGTGGATGTCGCCCTGGAACTGCCCGGTGACCCGGCCGAAGGCACCGGCCGCCTGGAGGAATGGGATCCGCTGACCGGCGAGGTCCACGCTCTGGCCGCCGAACGGCGCGACGGCATGCTGCGCTTCAAGGCCAATTTCGGCCCGGCCGGTTCCAAAATTTACGTGATTGACCCGCAGGGCGAGGCCCTGCCTCTCCAGCCGGCCGACTCGCGCTTTTCGCGGTTGGCGGCCACCGGACGCGGCGGCGAGCAGGCGGTTTACGTTGGCCCGGCCTGCCCCTTCCACCGCACCGACCCCAACATCCTGACCCTGGATAAATGCCGCTACCGCATGGGGGACGGCGAATGGTCGGAAGAGATGGATCTGTGGCGCGCCCAGCAGCAGGTGCGTGAAGCGTTGGGCATGCGCCAGGTGTATTACAACGGGCTGCCGCAGCGCTACCGCTGGGCGTTGCCAAACTCCCCGCTCTCCCCTTCGGGAGCAGGAAGCGCAGACGGGCCGCGCGTGGAACTGCGCTTCGCCTTTGCCGTGCGCACCGTGCCCGCCCACGCGGTGGACCTGGTGGTGGAAAACCCACAGTGGTTCCGCATCCTGCTCAACAAGCAGCCGGTACCCAACGAGCCGGCGGGATGGTATCTGGACCGCTCGTTCAAACGTGTAACCCTGCCCCCCTTCCAGGTGGGACCCAATGAATTGATTCTGGATATTAATGGCTATACGAAATACATGGAGCTCGAAGACCTCTACCTGGCGGGCGATTTTGCCGTCTCCCCCATCCGCGAGATTCGCTCCGAGCCGCCCCGCCTGCACTTCGGCGACTGGACGACCCAGGGCTACCTGCATTACGCCGGCGGGATGGTCTACCACCAGTCCTTCGATTACGATCCGGCTACAAGCGCCGTCCTGGTGCTGGGTGAAGTGCGCGCCATCGACGTGGCGCTGCACGTCAACGGGCAGGTCGCCGGGCACATCCCCTGGAGGAGCGCCAACGGGTTCGATCTGACGCCCTACCTGCAGCCCGGGGCCAACGAGATCGGGATCGAGGTGGTTTCCAGCCCGCGCAATATGCTCGGGCCGCTGCACCTGGCGACCGGGCGCGAGCGCTGGACGGATTGGCGCTCCTTCCGGCGCAGCGACCACACCTACACCCCGGAGTACGTGGTGCAGCCCTGGGGGTTGATCGGACAGGCCAAGATTTTAATCGCGGAAAAGTGATTTACCACAGCCAATCCGCCGGTCCGTGATCAGCGGTCGGCCAATAAAAATTCGCCGGGCGCAGCGCGGCTGTTAAAAAACATGGGGCAAAACGGGGAAATCCGTTTTGCCCCATATTTTTTGTGGGTTTTGAGGAAAAGCCGCCTATTTCCTGGTGAGCGGGATATAAACGCGGTTGCCCCAGCGGCGCCCGTAAATATCCATGTTTCCTCCAAGCATGGCATCATCATACACCACCAGGAAGTCGCCACCCGCGCCGGGGGCCGCGGCGGCCTGGTCGGAAAACACCCCATTCGATCCAGTGAATTGCCCCGGACAAGCCGTCCGAGGTAATATCCCGCCCGCGCAGACCGGTAAATATATCATCCCTGTGAGTGTAGGTGCTGGTCCACAGCCCCACAAAGCGGCGCCTGGCCTGGTCGGCAGCCACGACCGGATTGGTTTCATCCAGATTGGAATATGTGCCGGTCAACTCTACCGCGGCGCCAATTGTTCCATCCCCCTCGACGAGCAAGCCATAAATATCGTTGTCGCCGGGCGCATACTGAAGCTGCCAGGCCACCAGGTAGATGCCGGACTGCGGCGCAGGCGACGGCAGGGCCGCCACGGAAGGTGCCGACTCGGGCGGGGAAAAACGACCGATACTGAGACGGTTCCCCTTGGGACCGGGAATCATCGGTGACGCGTTGACCATAAATGTCGTAGTTGAAATCGTTAGGATCATTTGTATCGTAGCATCGCCAGACAACCAGGTACTCGTTGCGGCTGACGTTATAGGCCAGATCGGGCTGGTCGTGGCTTAACGTGAGCGTTCCCTGGGCGATGATAAAGTTGTTGCCAATCTTTGCGCCGTTTGAGTTCACCACCTGGCCCTCGATATCGCTGGAAACGCCCTCTGAAGTCATCCCCTCCCAAACGACCAGGTTCCTGTTATAGGTATAGCCGTAGTCCACGCGAGGATTGGTGCGGTTGCGCAGGGCGCCGCCGGTGTCGAAAAAGAGGTCCCCACTGAGCGAGCCGTCGGCATACAGCAACCGGCCCTGCACGTTATCGTAGCTGCCGCCAGAATAGCTGTTAAACTCCCAGACGATCAGATAGATGTCCTCCTGAATATTATAGGCCACGTCCGGGTAGCAGTGCTTCTGGCTCGGGTCGGTGCCCGATATGGGGAACACTGCACCCATCGGGCCGTTTTTGGGCACTTTGCGGCCGAAAATGATGCTCCCACCCGCATTCGAAGCGCACCACACCACCAGGTGCTCCTCGTGCAGACTGCTGTAGGCCACCGCCGGATGTTCAAGCGGGTAAACATGGTCCGCGATGATGAAAGACGTGTTGAGCGGGTTGCCGGCTTTCGCCGCCGGCGGGTTGAATGTTACCAATACTGCCAGAAGGGCAGCCATTCCTCCAATCAGAATGCGCCTGAGGACCATTTCCCCTCCACTGTGTTGACCCGGCCGCCGCCCTCCCGACAACCATCGTTTACCGGTAAGCGCAGTTGGAAGAGTTGCAAGTTGCAATAGGGTCCTTGCGCTTCAACCCATTATTTCATAGAAAAAACGAAAGGACAAGCCACGCCAATATAAAAACGCGGTGTTTTTCCGCTTAAGCCGGAAAAACACCGCGCAGTTATGCCAGCGCGCCGTTTTAGCGCACCAATTCACCCAATCTGGCCAGGGCACGTTCGCCGGCAAAGTTCATGTAGGCGGCATTGAGGCGGATATAGCTGCGGTACTTGGCGGAGGCAGAGAAAATGTGGCCCGGGGCCAGGGTAATACCCGCCGCCAGGGCTCGCTGGTAGAGGACCAGTGAATCGACCTCGCCCGGCAGCTGCACCCAGACCACGAACCCGCCAGCCGGCGAGCTGACCCGCGTGCCCTCCGGAAAATAGCGCAGCACGGCCTGAACCATCTGCGAGACCTTCTGGGCATAAGCGCGGCGGATGGTGCGCAGGTGACGGTCGTAACCGCCGCTCTCCAGAAAGCGGGCGATCGCCAGTTGGGGCAGAATGGCGGTGGCAATATTGGTAGCCATCTTCAACTGCTCCACCCGCGCCCGGTAGCGCCCAGGCGCGATCCAGCCCACACGGAAGGAAGGCGAAATGTCTTTCGAGAACGACGAACACAGCAGGACCAGCCCCTTTTTGTCATAGGCCTTGGCTACTCCCGGGCGCTTCCCGCTGAAGGATAACTCACCGTAGATATCGTCTTCGATCAGGGGCACTTGAAAACGGGCCAGCAGTTCAACCAGGGCGCGTTTGTTTTCTTCCGGCATGCAGCAGCCCAGCGGGTTGCTGTAGTTGGTGATCACCACCACGGCGCGGATGGGATGGTTTTCCAGGGCGAAGCTAAGCGCATCCAGACTGATCCCATCGCGGGCATGGGTGGGGATCTCCAGGGCGCGCAATCCCTGCGCCTCGAGGGCCTGGAGGATGCCAAAATAAGTGGGGGATTCGACCGCCACCAGGTCACCCGGACGGCAGGTAGCCTGCAGCGCCAGGTGGATGGCTTCGGCGCAGCCGCAGGTAATGTCAAATTCATCCGGTTCCAGGGAGCAGCCAAGATCCAGCGCGCGGCGCGACACCTGGACGCGCAGTTCGAGCATGCCCTCGGGCAGGCCGGCCATTTGAGCCGCGTTGACATTCTCGCGCGCCACACGAGCCAGGATGCGGTTGATGCGGTTGGTGGGCAGCAGTTCTGGCGCGGGCAGGGCCGCCCCAAACTGGACGAAACCGGGCCGCATGGCGTCGCGCACGACCCTCATCACCAGTTCGTCAACCTGCACATGTTCGGGGTCGGGCAGCACATCCAGATCATCAGGCTCGGGCAAGGCCGCCGGCGCGGACAGCGCCGGGCGCACATAATACCCGGATTGAGGTCGGGCTTCGATCGTCCCCCGGTCTTCCAGCACCTGGTAGGCCTGGAGTACGGTCGTCAGGCTGAGACCTTTCTGCTGGCTCATGCGGCGCACGCTGGGCAGGCGATCCCCGGGGCGCAGCGTGCCAGCCTGGATCAGGTGGACCAGCTCGCCGGCCAACGATTCATACAATGTTTCCTTCTTACGCGTCACCGAAGGTTCATCCATACGAACTCCTGTTTTACAGCCGCTCCACGCGCAGTTTTTCTCATAAGAAAAGGCTGCGCTTCGCAAACAGTTTGCCAAAAGAAGTATTGTTATGGGTATAGTTCAATTCTAGCGCAACTGTTATTTTAACATAATTCGCCAGCATCGCAGTTGAGAAGCAAAATTTTAGGCTCATTGGGATTTCCCCTGGAAGAGGTTATACGTGGGGGTGAAATTGGCGCTTCGCGCCAATTTCACCCCCACGTTTACTACCCACCACGGCAGCTCCCAGAGAACCAAATTTTGGATGCGTATGATTCGGAATATCTATGTATAATAGTTATTGATTTTATCCACATTACTCATACAGGTTATCCGGAACCCTATGTTTAACTTGAAGCTGAAAGAAACCTATGATTACGATGTACTCATCGCCGGCGCAGGACCGGCAGGTGCTTCGGCCGCGGCTCACCTGGCAGGCGCCGGGTTAAAGGTGGCCCTGGTCGACCAGCAGGCATTTCCCCGCGATAAAGTGTGCGGCGACTTCGTGGGCCCGGTGGCGCTGCTCGAACTGCGCCGCCTGGGAGTGACCCGCCAGCCCGCCTACCGCCGAACCAACATCATCCACCGCGCAGCGGTGCACCTGGACGGCAGGCTGATGATCAACAGCCTGATGCCGGAAGTACCCGGGCTGCCCACCCACGGGGCAGTCATCCCGCGCATGACGCTCGACGCCTGGATCGTCGCCGCAGCCCAGGCAGCGGGGGCGCATTTAATTGAAAACTGCCGGGTGAAAGGCTATGCGGTCGATGCCGGCGGGGTCACGGTAACCGGCGAGCAGCGCGGCGTGTCCAAAAGCTGGCGGGCGCGCCTGCTGATTGGGGCCGACGGCAGCAGCTCGCTGGTGGCGCGCCTGCTGCACGGGCAGACCGGCTCGCCCGACAACCGCATCATCGCAGTGCGCGCCTATTACGAGGATGTGCGCGGCCCGGCCGACCAATGCGATCTCTATTTTTCCAGCGACAGTTTCCCCGGCTACTACTGGCTGTTCCCCACCAGCGAAACCACTGCCAATGTGGGCGTGGGCATGCTGGTCAAGACTCTGCCGCCGCCCAGCGAACACCTGGCGGCGCTGTTGGAGCGCCTGGTCGAACAGGACCCGGCTTTCAGCCAGCGCATCGGGCGCGGACGGCGTTTGGGCAAGATCTCCGGCTGGCCGCTGACCACCTACGACCCGGCTTCGCCTATCACGGCCGAGCGGGTGCTCCTGACAGGCGACGCGGCCGGGCTGATCAACCCGCTTAACGGCGAGGGCATCCAGTACGCCCTGCTGAGCGGGCGATGGGCGGCTGAAACTGTGCTGGAAGCGGCCGCCGCGAATGATTTTTCGCAGGCCAGGCTGAAAGCTTATGCGGCGCGGGTCGACCATGAACTGCGCTACGATATGGCCCTGGCCACACTGATCGTACAGCTGATCCGCAACCGCAGCCTCAACCCGGTCTGGATGCAGGCCCTGCGCATCATCACCACCCGGGCACGAGTCGATTCGCAGTACGCCACCGTGACCGGCGGCGTACTGGCCGGGCTGCTGCCCGCCAGCCAGGTGATCAGTGGACGGGTGATCGGCGGCACGGCCCAGCAGGCCGTCTTTTCGCTGGGTTTTGGGGCGGTCAAACAAGCCCTGCGCGGGCCAAAACATCTGGCCGTATTGGGCCGGACAGCGGCCGGCTACGGCAAAGATCTGGCAGCCGTCACCGCCAGCCAGCCGGGCGACTTCGTGCGCTGGAGCGGCGGCGTGGTGATAAACGCGGCCGAGCTGGCTGGGCAAGTGGCGCTGCACCTGCTGGCAGGCCGGGAACCCGCCCCGCCCACACCGGCGCCGCTGCCGGTCGACAGGAATAAGACAGCAGATCCTTTACGCATCCGACTGCATTAAAGCTTGACGATTCGCAGCAAATTGGGATATCATCAGCCCCTATGGAAGCAAGCATGCATTTACAAACGAGACAGAGCCAATTTCGATTGACCCGCCTGCCAGCCAACGGGAATCTGGCCGGTAATGGGTATTGGTCAGCGCCCCAAAAAGTGCAGGGAGGTTTCAGCCATTAATTCAGGCGAACCTCAAGGCGCGCAAGCAGCCATCCAAGGGCGCTGGAACTCAACCAGCGCTCTTTTTTATGCGCCGGGGGAATTGTTTGCGAAACAGAAGGAGGACCGCATGAATGCCTGGAGAACCGCCCGGGCGCTGACCCGGGAAACCAAACACCCCATCTGGGGCGAGCTCTTTAAGCGAGTCATCACCGGCGAACTAAAGGTGGAAGACATCTACTTCGCGGAAGAAATCGAACGTCCTCACCCGCAGTGGATCGCGATCATCGCCGGCGCCAACCCCGCCGCCTTGCCGGCGGTGGCCGACTTCGCCCTGACCGACTTCCTCATCGACGTGAACTGGGAGCATAAGGCCATCGATCACCTGGAACACGCCCTGCACGACAGCATCTACAATGATGATGAAATTGGGGAAAATGCGCGCCTGAACTGAAGCAGGCATCCTAATCTTGAGGCCTTTTGGCGCTTCCACGCCAAAAGGCCTCAAGAAAACTTTTTCAATAACGACCGAATTCATCACACAACGCTGCAACGCTGCCCACCCGTTCTAAAATGCCGTCCGGAGGCACCTGGTCCGCCACCCCCAGGACATATGCGGGTTTTCTGCGCATCAACCGAAGCACGTTTTTCACATGGGCAACAAATTCATCCTGACCGAAGTTAGGGGTAAACACAATTCCGGGCAAACCGCCCCAAAGGATGGTGTCTCCGTGATTTCAGCCGCGATTTCTTCCATCGTCATATCCCCGGACGGAAAGGGGGTCGCCGCTTCAATCACGTCGAATCCCGTCTCAGCCACAGCTTTAACAAGCCTTTCAATGTGCCGTCCATATGGATGAAGGAATATTTTCCCGCCTGCTTGATCCTTTGGATCCACTTGCTTTCATAGCCGCGCAAAAAGCGCCGGTAATAACTCTTGCCAACGGCTTCGCTGGATAGATTTTCGGGAATCATAATGCATTCCGCCGGGGAATCTACGGCAATTTCGGCCGCAAGATCATATTTTCTTTCCATGATGTCAAAGTTTTCCTGCATTTCATCCGGGGCATCTGCGAGCAGATAGACCAGACGAACAATGCCGATATACGTGGTGACGAGCTGCATAAAGGGGCTTCTGGGGGTGTAGCACAGAACCACGCCGTTATCCCCGATGATGCTTTTTCGGCGGGCGGCCTCGCCATAGGCTGGTGAAAAAGACAGGCTTTCCAGGTAGCACTTAAACGCAGGCAGATCTTCAGCGGTTTCCACAAAATGCTTTACATAGCCCCAGGAAAATGACGTGGCAGATATTGTTGGATCTCCATGAGGTCGCCCCTGGGGGTGCGCATGGTCCTGATGTGCTGCTCGCCAATCGTCTTTTCAGAAAATGAAATATTGTCGTCGTGCTGGGTAAATGGGAAATAGCCTTGCAGTTAAAAGCCTACCCCCAGATCTCGGTTCAGTTGAAAATACCCATCCCCCAGATATTTCGCGGGCAGCAGCTCCCTGGCCTCGCGGAACTGTACCAGTAATCCAGATCGCCAAACCAGGGCACCCGGTCCGGTGCCTGGTGGTTAAGCAGGTTTAATATCCGTTCGCGGTTGGTATTTTCACTCATTATGTAACCGATACGAGCGGCTGTCAAGCAGAATCGAACACACAGATATGAACCGGATCAACGGGATCAGGCGTGATCTCAAATCAGCAACATCCGAGGTTAGAATCGTTATAAATCGCTGTCAATCATGTAAGTACAATATTATAGATGAAATTCTTGTCGGGGGAGTCGGGCAGGCCAGCGTAGGCCACGTCGAATTCCTGGAGGGCGGCTTCGGCCAGCTGGCGGGCGCAGCCGCGGGCATATTCCATGCTGTGTATTTGTGCATCAGGTCGTAAACCCAGGCCACATCGCGCGGTTCACGCTCGGGGCGCGGCGTCGCCAGGAAGCGGCGCAAGCGCGCCTTTTCGCGCGGGCCGCAGTGGTTGAGGGTATGCATCAGCATCTGGGTGCGCTTGCCTTCCCAGATGTCGCCGCCGATCTCCTTGCCGTATTTATCCTCGTCGCCCGCCAAGTTGAGCAGGTCGTCCTGGATCTGGAAGGCCGCGCCCATGAAATAGCCGAAACGGTTGAAGCGGTCAGGTCGACCGCCCCGCCGGACCGATCAAACCGCCGATGCGGCAGGGATGGATGCAGGTGTACCAGCAGGTCTTTTTGAGGATCATGCGCAGGTAGTCTCCGTCGCTCAACCCGCAGGCATTGTCGCGCACCCAGCCCAGTTCGAGGGCCTGGCCCTCGACCGACTCGCTCACCATGTGCTCGATTTCTTCGAACACGCGCCAGGTCAGAGTGGGCCCCAGGCTGCCCATATTTTCCATCAGGGGGCGCAGGAGAGCACGTTCATGGCGTCGCCCACGTTGACCGCGATCGGCAGGCCAAACTCGGCCGCCAGGGTGGGCAGCCCGCGCCGGTTGAGGCTGCCGTCCTCCACGTCGTCGTGCACCAGGAAGGCGTTGTGGAACATCTCGATCGCCACCGCCGAGGGCAGCGCGCCGCGCAGGCTGCCGCCGAAGGCCTGGCAGGTAGCCAGGCACAGCGCCGGGCGCAGCCCCTTACCGGAGCGCTGCGGGTAAAGCGGGACGAGGTCATACAGATGCCGGCGCGGTTCCGCGCCGGCAGGGAAGCCATCAGCATTTCCATGGTCACCGCCTTGTAGCGCTCCAGCACGGAAACAACGTACTGCGAGCGGTCGGCGGGGCCGAGGATGGCCATCTTATTCGATCTGGATCGACAGAACGGCGCGCAGCTGTTCCAGCTTGGTGGCCTGCAGCAGGCCCGAATAGGTACCAGGCGGGGCGTTGGCCGGCACGCGCACGGTGACGGTGATCACCGCCGATTTTTCAGGCTCGATCACCATCTTCTCGGGGACAAAGCTGATCTGCTGGGCGGGGATGCGGTCGCCGTTGGGGTTTACCAGGTCAGAGCTGGCAGGTAAAAAACATCGGTCGGTTTGCCGCTCTCGTTTTCGAGCGTCATGGGGATCTCAACCGCCTCGCCGGGCTTGACGGGTAGAAACCGCCAGGGACGGGATGCCCCGCGTGGGCCTGCCCCGCCCCGCTTCTAGAGAGGCTGGTCCGCGCGCGCCCCGCGACCCGATGCGGATGACGCGCTGGGTAAGCTGGTCGAGCAGTTGGTCGCCACGTTCACCAGGTCCAGGAGGATGTCTACCACATCGTGGGCATCCCGCCGGAAACGCTGGATCACCTCCTGCGGGTCGCCCGCGCGCAGCTTGTCCACATCCACCACTTTTTTCTCATGCTTCTGGGTGGTGTTGATCCCGGCGGCCAGTTCCTCTTCGAGGACGGAGCGGCCTTCTGACGATGCGCAACGTGGACCGGCCGCGCCCATCACCCCGGCCAGCACATCGAACTGGGGCCCGCCCCCAGGGGAGGATGCGACTGTGGTCCGCTGTGGGCGGCGGGTCAGGCTAGCGCGCAGGTTGGCGCAGGGTCGGCTTTGGGCTTTGCGGGCGCCGCCAGCCTTCGGAGGTACCTTGCGGTTCAGTCGTCCTGCGGAAGGCGTGCTTCGGCGCGGGCGCCCTGCTTTTTTTGGTCGTTTTCTTTATCTTTTCATTGGCTTACCTGCTATTCCTCCCGGCAACCGGACAGGCGAGTCCGGCCGCGGATGGTCAGGCTGACCACCGGGCGGTCGAAAATGGAGATGCCGATGGTGTAATTGCTCTCGGCACAGATCGGCTCGCACAGGTTGATGCACAGCGGCACGGCTTCGGGAACCCGCAGGTCCATGTTCATATTGACGTCCAGTGAGCGCCCCGATCGGTGGCGACGATGACCCGGGCCGGGCAGTCATCGAAGGATAAGACCACCGGGCAGGGATGCTTCTGGATCGAACTGGTGCGCGAAACCGGCCGGTTCTGCGGCCAACTGACGATATGGATGTTTTGATCTTCGGCCATCCGTCTACTCCTTGCCCGCTTTGCCGGCGCTGGTCTTGGGATCTTCTTGCGATAGCATAAATCGATCAACAGGCCCTCGTTGCCGCCGCCGGCGAACACCAGGGTGGTATGCCCTCCACGGCGATCTCCAGGGTGACAACGGGCCGGCTGCCGGACGGGGTAACGGCCTGCCCAACTTGGCGCCGGCGCTGTCAAAGGCCTGCATGCGGACCGGCTTGGACGTGCGCTGATTACATGGCGATGGCGTGGTTGGCTGGTAAACGGCAGGGCAATATGCATGCCGCGGTCGGGGAACTGGAGCTTGCCCTGGTTGGCAGGGTCGCCCCATGTCGCGATCATCAGCGGCAGGCCGCTGCGCGATTTGAACGTGAACCCGGCCTTTTCGGGGTAGTCGTCGGGCACGCGCCGGGGTTTGCGCTCGTCCGCCCAGTTGACGCACGCGCGCTTATCCTTCGGCGGGGTCGGAGGCTCGTCCTCGGCGTTCTTTGGTCGGGCACGGATACGGGATCATCACCACGTCTCGAAGTACCCGAGGCGGCCTGTCGTGCGCGCTTCGAGGAACACCGTCACTGCGCCGCGCGTCGCGGTGACGCGTACCAGCAGCATTGCCCAGTCGCGCTGCTCGATCCCTGGGACCAGACCACGCTCGGTGCTCCGGATCGCTCCCGCCCGCCGGGTCGACGCCCAGGCGGCAGATCCCGCCGCCGCGCTCGTCCAGGTGGTACCACGCGAGAGCTGGTAGTCCCAGCCGACGTTCGCGCCGATGGACTGCTCAGCTGCCGGCGCGGAAAGCGCGGACTGTGATGCGCTGTGAACGCTGCCCCCCTGCGGGGCGACGAAGCGCTGCCCGCCGTGGACGATGATCTGATCCGCGGGAAGAGCTGGCCGCCGCGCCGCCCGCTGGCGGCGTTGGTGCGCGAGCCTGGGGACTTCGCCGTAGGGTTCCCAGTCGTTGGCAACTTCACCCACGAGGCGTTTGCGGAAACCGCCCTCGAAACCGGTGTTGAGCAGTTCAACGACCCGCACATCATCGTACCGGACCCATGCCGCCGTCGTCGTCGATGACGGCGCAGCGCGCGACGTAGGTGCCGCAGTGCTGGTAGACGTGCACCGCGGCGGCCACCCCGACCGCATCCGGCGGCTCGTTATTCTCGTGCACCACGGCGGGCGTCAGCGGCGTACAGTCGCCGAATTCCCAGGTCGCGGTGTGCGTGTCGCACCAGCCGGGATCGGTGAAGCAGGCTTCCAGGCTGATGGGAATACCCGGGTAGGCGAACGTGTCGTCGCCCGCATCCACGGTAGGCGGCACGTTGCGCACGGTATCTTGCGTGTGTCAAATCCCACCCCGCCGTCGTCATCCCGCACCTCGACTGTGAGGGTATACTCGCCGTTGTCACAGTAGGCGTGTTTGGCGCTGGTCGTGCCTTCGGCGCGCGGCGGGTCGTTCGTCTCGCTGACGGGGGCCTCCACTGGCAGGCTGTCATCGCCAAAATCGAAGATCGCCGTGTGGGTGTCGGGCCATTCCTGATCGGTGAAAGTGGCGGTGAATTCGACCTCCTGGCCTTCGTCGATGGTCAGGTCCGGCCCGGCATTGACCACCGGCGGCACGTTGCGCGCAATCACCCGCGCGAACTGGCGGGTGACGACCCCGCCCGGCTGAGTGACGGTGGTGGTCAGTTTGGCGACATAAATTCCGTCATCGGCATAAGTATGGTTGGCCACCCGCCCGACGGCGGCGGCCCCGTCGCCAAAGTCCCAGGCGTATTGGGTGTCGGCAGTGACCGGGCCGCCGGTAAAAGTGATCGGCGCGCCGGCATTGACCAGGTAAGGCCCGTTGGCCTCGGCAAAGGCAATCACAGTGGTGGCGAAGGTGGCGGTGACCGCGTAGCCGTCGGGGAAGGAGACGCTCTGCGGATCGATCAGGACCGGGTTTTCGAAACGCGAGGTGACCTCGCCGATGCCTTCCAGGGTCTGGGGCCAGGCCCCAATGCCCTTGATCTGCCCGGTAATGTCGTCGCGGATGATCGTACCGCCGATCTTCTCGGCCACGCCCTCTGCTACGGCCATGACCACGATGGCGATAATCCCGCCGACGATGCCCAGGGTGATGAACCCCATCAGGAAGCTCAGAATCCAGGCCAGCAGCGACAGGTCGACATCCGGGTCGCCGATGACGAACGGCTCGATCTTCTGGGTGCCGTCGGCGTTATCCACCCAGCGCAGGCCAACCTCGGCCGAGAAGCTGGCGTCGACATCGATGCTGCCGGCGATCGCGTCCACCACGGTCACATCGCCCTCAATATGGATCGAGCCATTGGTCAGGGAGACGTCGATGCGGGTGACGATCGCATCGTGCCCGTCCACATGCTCGGTGTGCGGCAGGCCGCCAAACCCGCCTTCATCTTCGGGCTTGTTGATCTGGTCGTGGACGATCTGCAGGACCTTGGCGCCGTCGATGGCGATCACACAGCTGCGCCCGGCCGGAATAAAGAAGGGGATCACGCTGGTATCGCCCGCCGGGTTATTAAGGCAGAACGCAATGCCGTCCGCCAGAGCCAGCGGCTTGACATCGGTCACGGTAACCTCGCCGCCCTCGGGCGGGGTGGGCGTCCACAGGCCGATATCTCCGCGCCCGGTGATGGCGGCGTGCGCCTGGTCGGCGATAAAGGTCTCGATCTGGGCTACCGTCGGCACCATGAAGACCTGGTTGCCGAGGGCGGCGACGATGGCCTGCCCGCGGATCTGCATCTTCGCTACCAGCAGGGCCTCGAGGTCGATGCCAGAACGTAGGCGGCATTCTTATCGATCGTGTAGTTGCTGCCCTCCGCGCCGGCGGCGGGGGGAACTCTTCGACGGCCACCGTCGCCGCGGCAAAATTGACCGTCAGCGAACCGGGGGCAGTGCTGAAGCTGGCGGTGATCGCGATGCGCCCGGTGATGCCGATCGGCGAGAGCGGGTCGGGCCCGCCGCGGCAGTCAAGTTGCTGATGCGCAGGTGGAACGGCAGGCGCACCTTGACGCTGGTCGACGTAGGCTGGGTGACCTCAATCCCCCGGCTGGCATCGCTGGAATCGTCGAAAATCTCTAAAAATGCGTCGCCGGTGAAGGCCCCATAGCGACACCGTTCTCGGTCAGGGTGTTGGGGATGGTGCCGTCCTCGTAGCGGGCGTGCACGTATTCGCTGATCAGGGTCGTGGTCAGAGCCGGAACGGGATCGCCCGAGGTCAGGCTGGCGCTGACGCTGCTGCGCGGGATGCCGCTCAACAGGGCAGCCACCTGAATGGTGCCCGGCAGCACCCCAATCGGGACGCTGGCCTGGATATCGGCATTCATATTGAACAGGCGGGCGCTGGGCACCGGCGGGTTGGCCACTTCCACCTGGATTTCGGCCGGCAGGGTAATGCGCACGCCGTTCGCGGGCACATCCATGACCAGGCTCAGCCCGGCACGCGGGATGTTGACCACCCCGTCCGCCAGCTGGTAAGGGCCGAAGGCGGTGCCGGCCGGAATCGGGACGCTATGGGGAATCAGGTCGTTATCCCAGGCGCCGCCCAGGATCTGGTTGAGGACTGCAACAGTCAACTCACCAACGACTTCAAATCCACCGAGATTGGGCATTTGTTATCTCCCTGTGTTTGCTGATCAAACAGTCAAACGGTAAAACGAGAAGCCACACCAGGCTCATTTAGGGGGTGTACGGCTGCGTTTGAGGCGGGCCCGGATGCGGGTAATGGGCATCTTGACCTCGCCGCGGCGAATGCGCTCGTACAATTCGCGCGGAGCGAGGCGCGGCGTGCTGCGCTCGATGCGCCGGTACTCAAGCAGCGGCGGCATAATCGGGTGTGCATCGCGCAGTTCCTCGAGCGGGTCGGATGGAATGGGCAGGTGGCCCCGGCGGGCAGACCCTCGTGTAAGTGACAGGCGGCTGCTGCTGCGGCGCATCTGGCGGCTCGGAATCCGGTTTTGGGCGCGACAGCTTGAGCTTTTCAAACAGGATGCGGTCCAACTCTTGGGGGGAATCGAGGTTAAAAGGCTCGCCGGCCAGCTTATAGACTTGCTCTTCCAGCTCGCCCAGGCGGGCGGCATTCTCCTGCGAGAAGCGCACACGGCGCTCCGCGGTGTGCTGGATTTCCGGCGCAATCTGGTAGCCCATCTCCTCGGCGGCAAGCAGCGGATTGGCCGCGGCGCGCAGGCCGAAGGCCTGGTCATCGTTGACCGCCTTGACGATCAGCGGGACAACCTTCTGCAGGGCTTCGATCGAATTGATCTTTTTGGAACGTCGTTCGGGCATGGTATTCTCTACCCTCCTAGACCCTATCCTGGGCGATTTATGTCACACCGGGCGCAACAATTACCGCCCGCGACGATTAAGCAACCCGGTAGCAGACCTCAACCAGGGCCGCCTCATTGCTGCCGCCGGTGACGGTCACGGCAGTAACACCGCTGGCGGGAACCGCCACCTCGCGCACCGTGTTGTTAATCGAAACGACGAACTCGGTCAGCACACCTTCACCGGCGAAGGCCGTGATCTTCAGGTCCGGGTGAGCGTAGTCATTGAGCGTCAGGTGCACATCTTCTACCGGCTGGGGAAAATCGATGCGCAGGCCGGGATCCATGAAAGCCAACTTGACCCGCCCGGCCGGTTCTCCAAAGGAGGCAGCGCGCAGTTCTCCACCCAGCGGGCTGAATTTCAGGCCATCGAGAGTCAAGGATTCAGGGATAGGAGTACCCACCTTCAAGCGTTCAAAATTGACGCAGGTGAGCTGGTTAGTGGGCGGTTCCTCACCGCACGGACCGATCTTGGTCATACCGCGTACGGTGATCGAGGCGAAGGGATTATCGAAGATGTTGATGCCAATGGTGTAATCGCTGCGAGCGCAGATCGGCTCGCACAGCTTGATGCACACCGGGATAGGTTCCCTGGCAGTGACATTCATGTTCATATCCACATCCAGCGGGCGTTCAGGGTCGCTGGCGACGATCACCCGCACCGGGCTCTCGCCAAAATGGATGGATACGGGACATGGATTTTCGGGGTCGAAATGATGCGCCAGCCCAGCGGGCTCTTTGGGCCAGGAAACAACGGACACATTCTGATCTTCTGCCATGCTTGAGCTCCTTTAGTGGTTCCCACCAGATTTGGGGGCTTATTTAGCAAAAAGATGTTTCATACCAAAAACAAGAATATATCTATTACAAATTTGATATAAATATATCGATTTTATTGTAGCTAAATTTTTGGGCGGCGTCAACCACTTTATGATCCCGGATTATTTTGCCCCACTGTGCAAAACGGATTTCCTCAGGAATTTTGACTACTCTTCGATTTCTCCCATCCACAGGCGGCGCATTTCGGGGCTGCGCTCGAGCAGTTCGGCCAGGGGGCCCTGGGATTCGATCCGGCCGTCTTTCAGCACCAGAATATGGTCGGCGCGGTGCAGCGCTGCCCGGCGGTGCGAGACCACCAGGCAGGTCACTCCGCCGTCTTTCGCACGGCGCGCGTCGAGGCGTTCCCACAGGCTGCGCTCGGTCTCGACATCCAGCGCGCTGGACAGGTCGTCAAAGACCAGCAGTTCCGGGTCGCGCACGAACATACGCGCGGCAGCCGCGCGCTGCACCTGCCCGCCGGAGAGGCGGATGCCGCGCGGGCCGACCAGGGTATCCAGGCCCTTTTCGAGCCCGGCCACATCCTCCTCCAGCACGCTCAGGTGCACAGCCTCCGCCAGATTCACCCGGTCTTCAGGCAGGCCGAAGAGGATGTTCTCCCGCAGAGGGTCGCTGAAGAGGCGCGGCACCTGGGCCGTGTAGGCGCAGCGCGGCGGGCGGAAGAAGCTCGCCGGGTCGGTTACCAGCGCGCCGTTCCAGTGGATCTCACCGGCCTGGGCGGGCAGCAGCCCCAGCAAGGCGCGTACCAGGGTGGATTTCCCCGAGCCGATCTGCCCGGTGACCACCACGAAGGCCCCGCGCTCGAGGGAGAACGACACTTCTTCAATGCCACGCCCGTCAGGCTCGCCTTCCAGCCCGGGATAGCGGCAGGTCAGGCCGCGCACTTCCAGACGCTCCAGGCGATGGGCGGCCGTGCGCGCCTCAAAAGGCACCTCGGGCAGCGGGCCATGCTGGTAGACCGGGTGAAACTCGGTCAGGGTCTCGACCGGTTGGGGGCGAATGAGCTCGAGCAAGCGGTTGATGGAGACGGCCTGGGTTTTGTAGTCGCCGTAAAAGGTGCCCAATTCAGCGGGCACCTGGGTGGTAAAAGCCAGATAGCTGACAAACAGGGCAAAGTCGCCCACGCTGAACGTGCCGGCGCTGATCGCCGCCCCGGCCATCAGCAGCATGACCCCGATGCCAAAGCTGACCACCGAGCTGTTGAGCGAATTGAGCAAGCCGCGGAAGAGCGCCAGGCGCAGTTCTACCGTGCGGCGCTGGTCGTTGAGCCGGGCCAGTTGCGCGGTTACATCCTGTTCGGCGCCGGCGACCTTGACCGCCTGCACCGAATTGAAAACCTCGCCTAAGAAGCCGGAGACGGCGTCCGAAGCCCGGCGGATGGCACGGTAAGAGACCAGCATGCGCCCCCAGAAAAGGCGCGTGAGAAAGATGACGAAAAACAGCGGCAGAAAGATCACCAGGGTGATACCCAGGTTATTCGAGGTTATTTATTGCATCAATAGTTATACCAATAGCTCCCAGCTGTTGTGTATTGTGAAGTCCCATTCACAGTAACCTTGGTCCATGTATAGTATGAATGGCTTGAATCATACGTCTCGTTTGGATTATAAACTGGGGTTGTGCATGCAGTGACACAAGAGAAAGTTCCCACAGATGTGTCGTAGAGCCATGCATGGTCTGATTTGCGGAAGACCTTTATTGTCGTGTTGATAGTAACAGTGTCATTCGCGTCCGTTCCACAATATACAGAACTTGTAGAGACTACCTTTCCACTTGAATAATAGGGGGTCCCTGCTGTAAGAACAGGATCGCACACGGCAACTTCGGCAGTCGCATGAACTGCTCCAGTCGGCGCGATGGCTACAAAGGCTAACACCATCGCTAGAATCAAATTGAACATCAATCTTTTTGTGAACATATTCCCTCTTAGTAAATTGGTTAGTTACAAGGTTATTGGAAAGCCATAATTGTTTTACATACTATTTTACAAAACTTTCGCTGAAAATTAAGATGAAATTGAGAATTATTCGGTAAGCTCAGGGGATGACTTTGAGATTGAAATAACTACCGAAACATTGGATCCTTTCTATTGGTAATCTTTAAGTTCGAGCCTTGCACTCAATGGTTGCAGAGGACTTAATCCAATCCCATCGATCATCAACTGCATTTGATGATCCTTCATTAAATTGGCAGCGCTCATTTGTACATTGACAGCCGTGCCAAAGTTCTTCGATATGGTTGTTTGAATGCTCTTTGGGTCATTGACATCCCGAATATTTACGCCGGTCACTTTGTGACCCTCCGTTTCGAACATAAGGCTGAGGGTCGGACCATTATTAACGATGGACACGAGTTTCGTTTTGCAACCTCCTATTTCGATGTTTTTGTCCACTCGGTGGATCTCATTATTCGCTGGGAAGTCACTTAACTGGACCGTGTATGGAATACTTCCTCCACAATAATAGGAAATGCCGGCAATTTGTAAATCAATAGGAAAACTCGCGGGCTTCGCATCAATGATGTAAACAAACCTGCTTTTGTCCTCTTGCGAATAAAACTGGAGATCCCCAGGGATGTTGTACTGAAGCGGATCGCCATTCACATCTGTGAAGCTTACCTTGCCATTTAAGTCGATGCCTGAAATCACTATTTCTTTGTCCTGGTTCTCAGGGATATATTTTCCCAGCACGATATATTGATCCTTGAATGGAATCAGGTCGGAAACAACGATGGTCGCCTGGTTATCGCGCTGAATATTCGTTTCTACTCTTTTTAAGACAGGAAACGTCTTTAAATCTTCGAGATTTTCTTTCAAAGTCATTGGAATCGACCAGTTTTCTGGGGCGGCCCCTGGCAACGCCCCTTCTATACAGTCCATTTCAAAGGTGGCCGAATTGACATTTTCAGGCAGCTCTCCAAAGAATATTACTTTTTGGTAGTCATTCTCCTGGCCATAACCCAGTGATCCGCTGCCCAGGGCATCGAATCTCTGTCCATCTGGCAGCACGAGGCGAATTCCACCTCTTAGCCCCTGCTTAGACCCATCCGAACACCTTTGCTTGTCAGGGCTGGGATCCAAAGGGGCGTTTCCTTCATATAGGTTTGAGGGTATTCCTTTGAGTGAATAGATAATCGATGTATTCTTCTGGGAGGCCAGCGCTGAGACGATTTTTAGTTGTATTCCCTCTTTTGTTTGGGTCTGAACGGAGGACAAAATCCGAAGCGGCGAATCCTGATTAACGATTCCCAAGCCAGGAATGTAGCCGGCATATTGACTCACCGCATAAACCACTCCCGATAGCAGAACGAGTGCCAATAAGAGGGAGAGGCCCCCTCCTGCCAGTTTGGAGGGGTTCAAATGCCCCATGAAAGGCCA
Source organism: uncultured Chloroflexia bacterium (assembly GCA_963768585.1). Classification (GTDB taxonomy): domain Bacteria; phylum Chloroflexota; class Anaerolineae; order Anaerolineales; family Anaerolineaceae; genus CAVUNY01. Next base: position 274,008 of record CAVYIF010000019.1, on the reverse strand, counting down.
CTTAAATAAATTCCAGCCTTTTTGTTTTTCCCTGCTTATTTCATTGGAGGGAATATTCTTTTGAAAGTGGATCAATCTGTTCCGTAAATCCACTTGAAACTCATTCCGAACTTTTGGAGAGTGAAACCACTCTTCTTCAGCCTTGGTCAATTCCTCACCACTATCCTTCTTATTCATCTGAGCCCTCCATCCTTTTCCGCAGCTTATCTAAGGAACGATAGGTAGCCATTTTTACGGCCGCTGTATTTTTATGCAAGATCAAAGCAATGGTTTTAAAATCAAGATCGGCAGAAAATCTTAGCGCTAATAATTCTTGCTCAGAACTACTCAGCCCGGAGTAGCATTTTGATAAGCCTCTTAAATCTCCTGGGTTAATCTCATGACCATCGGTTGGTTCTAGCTCATCATCGAAGGAAACAATCGGCATTCTCTTTCTTTCCCGAAAATGATCGGCTGTCTTAATTCGCACGATAGAAAATAGCCATGCCAAAAATTTATTTCGAGATGCGTATTGACCTTTGAGGATTCCCTCTAAGGCATGTAGAAACACAATTGAAGTTAAATCTTCTGCCTCAGCTTGATTTCCTACCTTCCGGTAGATATAGCGATAGACCTGGAGAAGATAACGATCATAAATGACCTCGAAAGCCGAAGGATCGATGGGAATGCGCTTGATCCAATATTCATCGTCGGTTGGTTTGTTTTCCAATATTATAGAAACTCCAATGGTGAAATTTTTCTATTAGTATTACCGCAGAAAACGGGAAAAAGTAACAAAATTTAATGTTTAGCTTGAGATTTGTGCAACCAGAAGGCAAAGTGCCATCGAGCAGAAAAGGCTGTACGCTGTCCTCCCTGCCGGCGGCCCACTAACCCGGCGCAGCCTACCTCTCGCCCTCCCCGCGCCATAAACGCCGCATTTCGGGGCTGCGCGCCAGCAGTTCGGCCAGGCGGCCCTGGTCTTCCACGCGCCCGTCTTTCAACACCAGGATATGGTCGGCGCGGTGCAGCGCTGCCCGGCGGTGCGAGACCACCAGGCAGGTCACTCCGCCGTCTTTCGCGCGGTGCGCGTCGAGGCGTTCCCACAGGCTGCGCTCGGTCTCGACATCCAGCGCGCTGGACAGGTCGTCAAAGACCAGCAGTTCGGGGTCGCGCACGAACATACGCGCGGCAGCTGTGCGCTGCACCTGCCCGCCTGAGAGGCGGATGCCGCGCGGGCCAACCAGGGTATCCAGGCCCTTTTCGAGCCCGGCCACATCCTCCTCCAGCACGCTCAGGCGCACAGCCTCCGCCAGATCCACCCGTTCTTCGGGCAGACCAAAGAGGATATTCTCGCGCAGAGGGTCGCTGAACAGGCGCGGCACCTGGGCCGTGTAAGCGCAGCGCGGCGGGCGGAAGAAGCTCGCCGGGTCGGCCACGGGAACGCCGTTCCAGCGGATCTCGCCGGCCTGGGCCGGGAGCAGCCCAAGCAGGGCGCGCACCAGGGTGGATTTTCCCGAACCAATCTGCCCGGTGACGACCACGAAAGCGCCGCGTTCGAGGGCGAAGGTCACATCCTCGATCCCGCGCCCGTTGGGCTCACCCTGCGGCCCGGGATAACGGCAGGTCAGGCCGCGCACCTCCAGGCGTTCCAGGCGATGGGCGGTGCTGCGCGGCTGCGAAGGGCACCTCGGGCAGCGGGCCGCGCTGGTAGATCGGATGAAACTCGGTCAGAGTTTCGACCGGCTGGGGGCGGATGAGTTCGAGCAGGCGCTCGATCGAGACGGCCTGGGTCTTATAGTCGCCGTAGAAGGTGCCCAATTCGGAGGGCACCTGAGTGGTAAAGGCCAGATAGCTGACAAACAGGGCAAAATCGCCCACGCTGAACGTGCCGCCGCTGATCGCCGTCCCGGCCATAAGCAGCATGACCCCGATGCCAAAGCTGACCACCGAGTTGTTGAGCGAATCGAGCAGCCCGCGGAAGAGGGCCAGGCGCAGTTCTACCGTGCGGCGCTGGTCGTTGAGTCGGGCAAGGTGCGCGGTTACATCCTGTTCCGCGCCGGCCACCTTGACCGCCTGGACCGAGTTGAAAACCTCGCCCAGGAAGCCGGAAACTGCGTCCGAAGCGCTGGCGGATGGCGCGGTAAGAGACCAGCATGCGCCCCCAGAAGAGACGCGAGAGGAAAATGACGAAGAACAGGGGTAGAAAAATCACCAGGGTGATGCCCAGGTTAATCGAGGCCATGACCGCCACCGCGATCCCGGCCGCGATCCATTTGGCGACCTGGTCGGGAATCCAGGTGGGAAAGTCGGTGATTTCGCCCATATCCTCGTGCTTGCGGAAGCGGTTGAGCGCTTCACCAGGAGAGACGGGCAGAGGCTGGTCGCTGCGCCGGCGCAGGATGCTGGCGAACAGGTTGGAACACAGCAGAGACCCGGTCAGCAGGCGGAAGGTCATGCCATACCACTCGTAGCCGATGGACAGGACCACGCGGGCCAGCTCGATCAGCAGATAGACCACGATCAGCCACCACAGGGTGCTGATCCCCAAGAAGCGGGCGGGGTCGGCGGCGCTTCCGCCCGCCAGACGGTCGAAGACGGCCTTGGCGATCAGCCCGGGGGCAAGCTGTTCGGCAAAGACCAGGATGCAGAAGGCAAAGTGCAGGCTGTAAGCGCCCCATTGGTAGCGGATCAGGCGCAGGTTGAGCTTCACGGTGGAGATGGTGGCGGGTGGATTCATGCCATCACCTCCTCCAGCCCGGTTTGCAGGAGCTGGAAAAAGCGCGAAGCTGGATCTGCCGCCAGGGCGGCACGCGGGCCGTATTCCACCACCCGCCCCTCTTCGAGGATCAGGATGTCATCGGCGCGCTCGACCGTCTTCAAGCGGTGGGCGATGACCACCCCGGTGCGCCCGGCAAACAGGCGGTCGACGGCACGTTCCATCAAGGTTTCGGTGGAAGGATCGAGACGCGAAGAAGCCTCATCCAGGATGAGCAGGCCGGGGTCCTTGAGGAAAACCCGGGCGAAGGCCAGCAGTTGGGCCTCGCCCGCCGAAAGGCCCTGCCCGCCCCCGGCCAGCGGGGTATCCAGACCCTGCGGCAGGGCGCAGACCCACTCCCACAGGTGCAGGGCGCGCAGCACCTCTTCGAGCAGCGCCTGGGGAATCTGGGGGTTGAAAAAGGTCAGGTTTTCGCGCACGCTGGCCTGGAAGAGCTGCACATCCTGGGTGACCATACCCACCCGGCGGCGCAGGTCCGCCAGGGCCACCTGGCGCAGGTCGGCATCCCCCAGGTGCACGGCCCCCTGGGCCGGATCATAGAGGCGGAAGAGCAGGCGGGTGAGAGTCGACTTGCCGCTGCCGGTGCGCCCGAGGATGCCCAGCACCCGCCCGGGTTGGATGGCAAAGCTGACCTCATGCAGGACGGGGTCGTCCGCTTCATAGCGGAAGGAAACCCTGTCGAAGGCTACCCCCAGCGCACCCTGCGGCAGGGGCCGGGGTACGCCCGGCGGATCGGCCACCTGGGGCTGCAGAGTGAAAAGGGCGTCGATACGCTGCAGGGCAGCGGCTGCCTGCTGAAAATCTTCCACCTGCTCGCGGATAGACTGCAGTGGATCAGACAGCATGGCGATGTAGTAAGTGATCAGGTAGGCGGTACCCAGGCTGGCCGAGCCCTGCTGGAAGAGGAACACGCCCAGGGCCAGACCGGCGGCATAGCCGACAACATAAACCAGGTTGGTCAGGTTGTAGGCCAGGCTGGAAACGACGCTAGCGGCACGGTTTTTTTCGGTGAAGACGCGCATCAGGCCGTACAGGCGGCGCAGGGCGTGGGCCTCGGCCCCCGCGGCGCGGATCTCCTCTGCACCGCTGATGCGCTCCTCAATGTAGCCGTAGAGTTCGCTGGCGGCCTGGCGTTCGGCCGCCCAGCGCGGCACAGCCAGCTTTTGGATCCGGCCCAGCACCAACAGGGTGACGATGGTGTAAACCAGCATACCGGCCCCCACGCGCAGGTCCTCGCGCGCCAGCAAGGCCAGGATGCCCAGCACGAGCAGGGCATTGCCCAGCACGCGTACGGCGAAGGCCGAAAAGAAGTTGGCCAGCAGGGTCACGTCTCCGTCGATGCGCTCAATCAAATCGCCGGGGGTGAAGCGCTTATAAAAAGGCATATCCAGGCGCAGGCAGTGCAGCGTCAGGTCGGCGCGCAGGCGGTTGGTGGACGACCAGCCCACATCCTTACTGGCGTAGCCGGCCGCCAGCTTGAGCGCCTGCTGCAGCAAGGCAAAGGCGATGAACAGCCCGCCGGCGGCGAGCAGGTAACGACTTTCGCCGCCGGTTTGGGCGGTGTCCAGGAAGTAACGGATAATCTGGGGGTTGGCCAGCTGCAGGGCCAGGCCGGCCAGCAGCAAAACCGCCATCCAGACCGCGCGGCGCGCCTGGGGTTTGAGATAATGGGCCAGCAAGGCCCAATAGCGGCGGAACGAGGCCGCCGGAAGGGGAATTGGATTGGGTTCGAGCGGCGTATCGCTCATATAGAAATAATCTCCATCCTGTGTTGGGTTCAGGCTGCCACATAGCTATGCGCGCTACGCGAATTGCTTGCTTCGCACGCTTCGCGTGGGCAGTCGAATTAAAAAAGCCGCGGGCATGAGGGCCCCGACGGCTTTTTTCTCGAATCCAGGAATGACAGGAAGGAGATCAGGCGGCAGGCGCACTCATTGACCAGAAATAATTTCCGTTGAAAGCATTGTAATTGACATGTGCGTGCGCCTCCTTAATCGGTTTCGTAACTGAGATTGACTTTAGCATATGTCGATGAGGTTTTGTCAAGGATTTTCCGATCCAACTTGAATTCACGCCGAGATAATAAAACCAATTTACAGGATGCAAGGACGCGTGAGGATAATCAGGTTTTTTATCCCGAATATTCTTGTTATCCTTTTTTTATCCTGTTCCTTCCGCTCCCCAGTCTCCCAGTTCGACCAGTTCCGCGCCGACCTGGGCCTGCAGAGCGGTTAACAGTTCGGCGCTGGCCATGACGATCGCCACACCGCGCACGCCGGAGCCAAGCGAGACCTCTTCATATACAAGCACGCTGCGGTCGACCAGGATGCGCAGCGGTGCCGGCAGGCCGAAGGGCGAAACCGTGCCGGGGACAAATCCGGTGGCGGCTTTGACCTCTGCGGCGGCGGCCATGGTCAGGCGGTTCTGCCCAAGGGTATGGCGCAGGGCCGGCCAGCTGATCTGGCGCGGTCCGGCCATCAGGGCCAGGGCAAATTCGCCTTCGGACAGGCGAAAGACGATGGTGCGCACCACCTGCCCGGGCTGCTGCCCGCGCTCGGCGGCGGCCTGCTCCAGCGATTCGACCTTGCCAGCGTGGCGAAAGAGGCGGTAGGGGATGTGATGGGTATCGAGATAATCGGTAGCGGCAGTCATATTCCAGTAATTTTATATCCTTCGTTTAATTTAACCACAGAAATTCACAGGTTACAGTGGATATCCACGAATTTTTCCGTTCAAAAAGCAGACAGCGGGGTGCGACGGTCGCATCCACCTGGTTGGTCTCAAAACAAGTGTAAAATTTACCCATATCATAAACCTTTTATGTCAACTCTTACTCATAAGGAGTGACCATGACCGGACCTGCCAACGAAAGGCAACCTTACGCACTCAAAGCGGGTGAGGGATGGACCTACCGTCTTTTTGGCGTTGATTTTACGGTGAAGGCGGGGGAAATGCCGGCCGGGAACGGGGCGGCAATCATGGAATATGTGACCCGCAAAGGCGAAGAGCCCGGGGAACACACCCACCCGACCGAGGATGAGATGTTCTACGTGCTCGAAGGCCGGATCACCTTCCTGTGCGACGGCGAGCGCTTTGACCTGGAAACGGGGGGCTTTATATTTCTGCCGCACGGCAGCCCGCACGACTATACCTTCCCCGACGAGGAGCCCGTCCGTCTGCTGATCGTTACCGCTCCCGTGCGCGAAGAAGCGGGCGGTGGATGGGGCGGCTTCGTGTCTGACCTGGAGAAGGGGCAGGGGGAATTGGTGGCCAAACCACCCCACGTGAGCTAAAAAGGAATGCCAGCGAGGGAAGCCAAAATATAGCCCCGATGATTCGGATCGGTACAACTATTATATAACGGGTAGAATATATTGGAAATATCGTATTTATCGCATTTGACTTTTTTATCGCACCGCAGATGCCGGCAATTAGCTCACTTAACAATCTACTGAACTTCAGGATACCAACAATGTCAGATCAAACCATCCATGTGGTTACCGGCGCTTTCGGCTATTCGGGCAAATACATCGCTCACAGACTTTTGGCCAATCATCAAACCGTCCTGACGCTGACCAATTCGATCAACCGGGCCAATGATTTCGCCGGGCAGGTGAGCGCCCGCCCGTTAAGCTTTGATAACCCCGATGAGTTGGCGCAGTCCCTGCACAACACGGATGTGCTCTACAACACCTATTGGGTCAGGTTCAACCACAAGCTCTTCAAACATGCCGACGCTGTCGCCAACACACTCGTCTTGTTTGAGGCAGCCAAACGAGCAGGGGTCAAACGCATTGTGCATATCAGCATCACAAATCCGTCAGAAGATTCTCCCCTCGAATACTTCAGTGGAAAGGCCAGGCTCGAAAAAGCCCTGATCGAGTCCGGCATCTCTTATGCCATCTTGCGACCGACGGTGCTGTTTGGCAAAGAAGACATCCTGATCAACAACATTGCCTGGGTTCTGCGCCATCTGCCCGTGTTTGGTGTCTTTGGCGACGGCCAGTACAAGGTCCAACCGATTTACGTCGAAGACCTGGCTGATCTTGCTGTCAGATTCGGCGCCTCTCAGGACAATGTGATCGTAGACGCAATTGGCCCTGAAACGTACACCTACCGAGAATTGGTGACGACGATCAGCCGCCTGATTGGCGTAAGGCGACCAATCATTTCTGTTCATCCTCAAATCGGTTACTGGGCAGGCTGGCTGATCAGTTCGCTCGTTGGAGACGTCATGATTACACGAGAAGAAATCGCGGGGCTGATGGCTGGCCTGCTGTACGTCGATTCTCCACCAGCAGGCAGCACAAAACTAAGCGCGTGGATCAAAGATCATGCAGCCACGCTCGGGCAGCATTACACCAGTGAATTGGCCAGACGTATCGATCGCCTGTCGGCTTACCAGAGCAATTGAACGCAGCTTGACCTGTTTCGTTTTCAGGGCAGGAAATTTGGCTATAAAGTGCAATTGTCTTGACTTACCCGCCAGCCTTTCTTTCTCTCAGAAGGCGCCAGTAGAGCACCATCTGGCCTGCCAGGTAGGCACCGCCGGCGAGCAGCGCCCCCAACCAGAGCGAATATTGAATCAACAAGCCGAAGTAGTAGACTGCGGCCCCCAGGCTGGCACCACCCATCACAGCCACCTGTAAGGCCAAAAAATAGGAGATGCTCCAGGGCTTGTGCAGGGCAGGCGGGTTGGTCTGGCCCCAGCGCAGGGCCTGCTCCAGCTTGAGAGCCGGGAAGTTCGCCTGGTAATAATCCTTGATCTGGTTCATGGCGGCGATGCTCTCAAACCAGGCCTGGCGCAGGCGGATCAGCTGCAGCAGAGTCAGCATCCCAGTCAGGCTGAGAATCAGGAACAGCCCGCCGAACAAGGCGTACAGCTCGGGCTGGGTGCTGTTGGGCCCCTGCGAACTGTACAGGGCAGCGGCAAATCCGCCCAGGTTAACCAGATAAAAAGTGGTGACACGCGCCCGGTCTTCATTGGCCTGAAAGGCGGTCTGGGCGATGTAGTTGAATTCGCTTTGCAGCAGGTCGTTGGGGGAAAGCAGATCATTCGGTTCAGGGGGCATAACAGAGCTCCTGCAATTTTTTATCCTCTTATTATTAGCGCGAAAGGCTCTCCTGGCAAACCAAAAACAGGCAAAACAATGAAGCCTTGACTTTAGGGGGTAAATTCTGTATAGTTTGACTCGTAATTTTTACAAGTATTGTCCAAATTAGTCTTTCCGATGCCGTTCTTTAGCACCGCGAATCAAACCCCGGTCAGGCACAGAGGTGGAATCAATGCCAGCGACCTTCAAAACAAAAAAACAAAACTCGGGTAAAACGTTCATCCCTGTCTATCCAGACATATTTGTCTTGATCATCCACGCCGGACCTGACCCGATGATCCAGACAGGGACCAGCGAATGACCACACCCGCGCCGCGCTCCGACGATCATCCGGCCAACCCACTCAAACTGATGGCCATCCTGGCCCACCCCGATGATGAATTGATGGGTATGGGCGGCACGCTGGCCCGCTATGCCGCCGAAGGAGTCTCCACTCACCTGGTAACCGCCACCCGCGGCGAAAAAGGCTGGTGCGGCATACCCGAAAAAAACCCCGGCCCTTACGGCATGGGGGCCATTCGCCAGGCCGAACTACTGAACGCGGCCCACATGCTTGGGCTGCATTCAGTGGACTTTCTGAACTTGATCGACGGTGAGCTGGCCCAGGCCAACATTCACGAGGCCACGGCACACATCGTGAGTTTGGTGCGCAGCATCCGACCGCAGGTCGTGGTGACCTTCGGCCCCGAAGGCGACTACGGGCATCCCGACCACATCGCCATCAGCCAATTGACTGCCGGGGCGCTGGTATGCGCCGCTGACCCGATGTATCCCGGCGAAACCCGCCCCGCCCACCGCGTGAATAAACTGTATTTTATGGTCAACAGCCCGCAACTGACTGGTCTGCTCACCGAGCAGTTTGGCGATGAAATCGGCATCGACGTCGACGGCATCCGCCGCGGCCCGGTGGCCTGGCCCGAGTGGGCCATCACCACCCGCCTGGAGGTAGGCGAGCACTGGCGCACCGCCCGCAAGGCGATTCTGTGCCACCGCTCGCAGCTGCCCAGCCTGGGGAACATCAAGAGCCTGTCAGACGAGCGCTGGCGCACATTACTTACCGCCCAGGGCACCTTTATGCGCCAGTACAGCCTGGTTGGCGTTAGCCCGGGCATCGAACACGACCTGTTTGCCGGTATTCGCTAAGAGGTAAAAAAGATGAACCAAATCTCGCTGACCGCCAACGACGCCATGGTTGCGCGCGCCCTGCCGGGCTTTGCACGCGCCTATGACCGTGCCAAAAAGATCCATGCTTAATCGTTTGCCCCATGCAAGTACTTGACGATCACTGGGCCAAAGGAGCATCCTATGATGCCTACATGGGCCGTTGGAGCCGCGCGCTGGCCAGCGTTTTTTTGGGTTGGCTCCAGCCAAAGCCAGGGCTGCGCTGGCTGGATGTTGGCTGCGGAACCGGCGCCCTGGCGACAGCCATCATTCAGACTGCCAGCCCTGAAATGGTCATCGGTTGTGACCCTTCTGCGCCCTTCATTGCATATGCGAACGGCCAGGGTCGCAATTCCCGGCTCTCCTTTCAGGCGGCCACGCTTGAGAATCTACCCCACGTTTCAAACGGGTTTGGGGCGATTGTCTCCGGTCTGGTCCTCAATTTCATCCCAGAGCCAGTCAATGCGGTCCAATCCATGATGAAGCGAGCTCGTTCGGGCGGCTTGGTCGCTGCCTACGTGTGGGATTATGCGGGCCGGATGGATTTTCTGCGCACCTTTTGGGACGCAGCCGTGACCCTGGACCCCGCCGCAGAACCGCTGGATGAGGGCCGGCGCTTTCCCCTCTGCCAGCCGGAACGCCTGGAAAACACCTTCCGGGAGGCCGGGCTATCGAGGGTCAAAGCAGATGCGCTTGAAATACCCACCCTTTTCACGACGTTCTCAGATTATTGGGACCCGTTTCTGGCGGGAACCGGTCCTGCCCCCAATTACGTAGCCTCGCTCCGTACCAGCCAGCGGAAGCGGTTAGCGGTAGAACTCAAACAGCGCATCGATCCCACTGGCAGCGGGAATATCGAAATGATCGCCTGCGCCTGGGCCGTACGCGGGGAGTTAGAATGAAACCAGACCGTGTTAAACCTGATCTTACCAATCATCGAGTTCATCGAACATGTTGATCCCTTACCTGGAACGGATTGGCCTGGAGCTGCCCCTGGCGGCCGACGCTGAAAGCCTGCGCCGCCTGCAGCTGGCGCATATGCTGCATGTGCCCTTTGAAAACCTGGATATCGCCCTGGGCCGCCCGATCCGCCTGGGATTAACCACGCTGTATGACAAGATCGTCACCCGCCGGCGAGGCGGGTTCTGCTACGAGTTGAACGGCCTGTTCGCCTGGCTGCTGGAGGACCTGGGTTTTGAAATCACGCTGCTTTCCGCCAGCGATTACCATAGTGATGGAAGCTACGGTCCCGATTTCGACCACCTGACACTGCTGGTGCGCTGTCCCGCGGACGCATCTCCGGAGGTGCGCTGGTTGGTGGATGTCGGCTGGGGCGACTCGTTCCGCATCCCGCTGCGCGCGGACGTCGAAGGCGAGCAGGATGGCGGCTTGAAAACTTACCGCATCACGACCAACTCACCCGAAGTACCGGAAGCAGCGCCGCGCCGCCAGTTGTGGGAGCGGCATACCCATGCCACCGGGCACCCTTCGAGCGGCGAATGGGAGCGGCAGTATGCCTTCACCACCCAGCCACGAGCCTTCGTCGATTTTGAGCCGATGTGTCACTACCACCAGACCTCACCCGAATCGATCTTCACCCGCAAGCAGATCTGCACCCTGGCGACCCCAGAGGGGCGCATCTCGCTGGAGGACGGGCGCCTGATCGTCACCCAACACGGCGTGCGCGAAGAACGCGCGGTGACCCCACAGGAAAGAGAGCGTTTGCTGATAGATTTATTTGGGATTGATCTGGGGCGTTAGCCTGGAGATGGAATAAAAAAATTCCCAGTCGAGCGCGATAAATACTCGACTGGGAAAAATCAGCAGTGTTTAACTACACAGCACGTACTTCGATCTTGCGGGCCTTGGCCGGGCCGGCCTTGGGCAGGTGCACGGTCAGCACCCCGTTCTTAACCTTGGCCGCGATCTTCTCGCGGTCGACTTCCTGTGAAACAACGAACTTGCGTTCGAAATCGCCCACACCGTATTCGCCAAACACCAGCGAGTAGTTTTCAACCGTTTCTTCCGGTGGATAAGCATGGATCGTCAACACATTTTTCTCGAGCGTGATGTCGACGCATTTTTCGTCGACGCCCGGCATATCGGTCGTCACCAGGATCTCATCCGCGGTCTCGACAATATCCGTCAGGGGTGAATAGACCCTGCGGTTGCGGGTTGGCTCACCGTTGTCATACGTTACTTCCGATTTACGAGGCACAAGATTCTTTCCATCCGACTTCGATTCAGACATAGGTTCCTCCTTTCAAAACTTCCCAGCTTCTCAGCATTTCAATGTCTTAGAAAATCTGCGCTCTGGCAGGTTTGCTTTTGCTGACTAGCTGACCGCCTTTACCATCACTTTGCGCGGTTTATCCTTTTCAGACCGCGGCAGCAAGACACGCAGGATGCCTTTCTCGAGCGTGGCCTGAACTTTGCCCGACTCGACGGTGAAGGGCAAGTCGATTGTACGGGTGAACTTGCCTGTGCCGCGCTCCTGGCGATGGTAGGTGACGTCCTTGGGAAGGTCATCGCTCTTGCGCTCGCCGCTCAGGGTCACGGTTTCGCCAACCACGCTGATATCGAGGTCTTTGACGTCCACGCCTGGCAGTTCCGCCGTGATCACCGCGGATTCATCGTTCATCCAGACATTCACCGCCGGATAACCGGCAACCTGCGACCATGGCCGGTCGTAGTGATCGAACAAGCTGTTCATCTCTCGCTGCAAGCGATCCATTTCATTCCACATGTTGGGAATATAACGTCTTCGTAACATAAAAACCTCCTTTCAAATTTATGCATTTTGACCCGGGCTGCTGCCCGATCCATCCAAACATAACTTGTGGCGCCGGGCGGCTGCATCCGTTACTACCTTTTACGCTCTCTATGTTAAAATCGGTATATTAGAAAAATACAAATGAAATATCAGAAATACGTTAAAGCTGGTCAGCCAATCAGCCGGCCAGGTGATCAGCTTAAAATTCCTTGATTGTTGAAACGGCTATCTGCTGAAACAGTGATCGGCTGACAGGCTGAGACGTTGAAATGTTTATTTTGGAGACCTTATGCCCCTGAACATCCTTGCTCTTGACATTGGCGCAGAAAGTGGACGCGCCATCCTGGGCCGCCTGAACGACGGCCGCCTCGAATTGAAAGAAGTTCACCGCTTCCCCAACGACCCGGTGCGCCTGCCAACCGGGCTGCACTGGAACGCACTCGGCCTGTTTAGCGAAATAAAAACCGGGCTGCACCTGGCCTGCGAAGAAATCGCCAGAGAACGGCCTGCCGGGAGGCGGGGCGCTGTGAAGCTGGCTTCGATCGGGCTGGATACCTGGGGGGTGGATTTCGGCCTGCTGGATGCCCGCGGCGAACTGCTGGGCAACCCCTACCACTACCGCGATACCCGTACAGATGGGATGGTTGAAAAAGCCTGGTCGCTGGCCGGGCGCGACACGATCTTCGAGGCCACCGGCATCCAATTTATGCAACTCAACACCCTCTACCAGCTGCTGGCGCTCAAGCGCGCCAATTCCCCGGCCCTTAAGGCGGCGCGCACCCTGCTGACCATGCCCGACCTGTTTAATTATTGGCTGACCGGGAAAAAAGTATCCGAATTCAGCATCGCCACCACCACCCAGTGCTACGATCCGCGCGCGCGCGATTGGGCATTTTCCTTGCTGGAACAGTTGGGCATCCCGGGGCAAATCTTCCCCGAAGTGGTACCGCCAGGCACCGTACTGGGTGAACTGCTGCCAGCGGTGGCCGAAGAGACCGGTCTGAAAGGGGTGAAAGTGATCGCTCCGGCCTGCCATGACACGGGCAGTGCCGTAGCCGCCGTGCCGGCAGCCGGGCGCGGTTTCGCCTACCTGAGTTCGGGCACCTGGTCCTTGTTGGGGGCCGAACTGGCCGAGCCGGTGATCAACGCCCAAACGCTGGCCCTTAATGTGACCAATGAAGGCGGGGTAGGCGGCACGATCCGCTTCCTTAAAAACATCATCGGGTTGTGGATCGTGCAGCAGTGCCGGCAAACCTGGCAACTGCAAGGTGAGGCGCTTTCCTACGACGACATCACCCTGATGGCGGCGGAAGCCGCGCCGTTTCGCTCGCTGATCGACCCGGATTGGGATGAATTCTTGCCCCATGGTGATATGCCGGCGCGCATCGCCGAATACTGCCGCAAAACGAGCCAGCCCGTGCCGGCGACCAAAGGCCAGTTTGTGCGCTGTGCCCTGGAGAGTCTGGCCCTCAAATACCGTAAAACGCTGGAAAGCCTGGAAGGCGCTTTGGGCTACCGCCTGGATCCGCTGCACATCGTCGGCGGCGGCACCAAAAATAAGCTGCTCAACCAGTTCGCCGCTAACGCCACCGCCCGCCCGGTGATCGCCGGCCCGGTAGAGGCAACCGCCATCGGCAACATCCTGATTCAAGCCGTGGCCCTGGGCGAGTTGAACTCGCTGGACGAGGCGCGCGCCGTGGTGCGCAATTCATTTGAGGTGACGCGCTACGAACCCCAGGAAACTGCCCGCTGGGCCGAAGCCTATGAACGCTGGTCGGCGTTGAAGGTTCAATCCCAATAAATATATGCCGTTTTCGTGAAACGATCTGAAAGTACGCAGGAGGAGGGCCTTGACAGCCCTCCCCCGCCGCGATTACTGGCAGCAAGGATTGCTATGAAAACCGCTCGAATACTTGCGGGGGTTATCATCGCCATTTTAGGGTTACTGGTCAGTGCTGCACCGGTTATGGCTCCCCCGGCGCAGCCTGGCCCGCCAGAGCTGCAGTTTGTCGAGTTCTACTCGCCGCTGTGATCGACCTGCCGCGAGGCGATGTCCATCGTGAATGGGCTGGAAAAAATTTACGGCGACCAGATTGACTTCGTGCATGCCAATATACTTTTTCCTGAAAACCGGCCTTTGATGGAGCAGTACGGTTTCAGCACCACGCCTGAGTTCTACCTGGTTGACTCTCAAGGAAAAATTATCGGTTTCTGGAACGATGAGGTGGAGGGGGCGGCACTGCGGCGCTCTTTCGATGACGCCCTGGCAGCCATCAACAAACCGAATTGATCATTCTGCCCCAACTGGTTGGCTGACCAACCGTCCGTCCAGTTCGCGCCCGCCCGGGGCGGCGTAAACCGCCAGCACCGTCACGGCCTTCACCAGGCCAATCAGCACGCACAGCGCCGCGATTCCCCTCCCGGGACCAACCCCGATCCACGCTCCCAGGCTGGATACCAGACCGCCGCCAGGCAGCAGCAAAGGCTCGAGCACGCGGTCCGCCAGACCGCCGGCCAGCAGGTAGGCCAGCAGAGTGGCGCCCTTGACCGCCGCCTGGCGCAGCCCCAGCACCCGTCCCAGCACCCCCGGCGCCACCTGGCTCTGCCAGATCGACTGGTTGAGACCGGAGACGAAGGCCAGGGTCACGTGGGCCAGAAAGGCGGCCCCCGCCACCAGAGCCAGGCTGGGCTGCAGGCCTATTCCCACAAAGGCCACCGCGCTGGCCAGTTCAAAGCCCAACAACCCGCGCAACCGCCGGCGCGGGCCGCCCCAGACCGACATCGCCAGGCTGCCGGCCAGCATCCCTCCCCCCGCCACGCTTAGAATGAGCCCCAGACCGCGCGCATCCGAAAAACCCAGGATCATGGGCGAAACCAACACCCCAAACAGGCTCCATAAAAACGAAAAAATCATCTGGAAACGCAGCAATCCGACCAGCCCGGGTTGGGCACGAATGGCTTTCCAGCCTGCCCACCAGCCGTTAAAAAAGCTGCGCAGCCCCGCCTCGCGGCCAACCGGATCAGCATGGCGCCCGAGTTCTTTGTGTCTATGCGCATCTAAATGCAGGGTGGTCTCTGGCGCACTCTCGGGAGCGCGCACCAACGCCAGCACGCTTACCGCGGCAACGAACGTGCCCAGGTCGATCAACAGCACCCCCGGCACGCCAATGGCGGCCACCAGCAGGCCAGCCACGGCCGGTGCCAGGATCTCCGCCAGACCCTGCCCAAGCTGAATCAGGCCGTTAGCCCGGCCCAACTGGGCCTCCGGGATCATCCCCGGCACCAAAGCCAGGTAGGCCGGAGACTGCAGAGCCCCAAAGGTCGAACTGAGCGCCGTGACCAGGAAGACCTGCCAGGGCTGCACCAGCGCCGGCCCGCTGAAGAACAGGGCTGCCATCGCCAGGGTGCACAGGGCCGCCCCGCTGTCGCCCAACACCATCATCCAGCGCCGCGGGTAGCGGTCGACCAGCGCGCCGGACAGCGGCGAGACGAGCAGCTGCGGCAGGACGGTGCACAACGCCACCAGGGCAAAATTGGATGCCGAGCCGGTCACCTGGTACAACCACACCCCCAGGGCAAATCCACTCAGGTTGGAACCGAAGATCGAGATCACCTGCCCGGCCCAGATCCACAAAAACGAACCATATTGAAGCATTTCATCCTC
Source organism: uncultured Chloroflexia bacterium (assembly GCA_963768585.1). GTDB lineage: Bacteria > Chloroflexota > Anaerolineae > Anaerolineales > Anaerolineaceae > CAVUNY01. The sequence goes on along the minus strand of CAVYIF010000019.1, from coordinate 258,538 downwards.
CCGTTTCAAGGCGATACCCACGCCAACACGAAGTGCGCAGCAGGTGCAAAGGCCGCTCTTAAATAAAAAAAGTGAGCAGGCATCCTCTGCTGCTGGATGCCCGCCCACAAGGCAGTGGTAAAAACGACCCGGGCGCGAGTTTGCAAAACAAACTCGCGCCCGGGAGTTAAAAAAAAGACCCGGCGCAAAACTGCGTCCGGTAATCCCTTAACTGAAGTTAATGATATACCCGATTCCCGATTCTGTCAAGGTTTTAAAGATATTTTGTGTGAATTTCGGCATGCATGCCGAAATTCACACAAAATGTTCTATTTCCGCCATGCCTGCCAGGCAGCATCCTCGGCAGAATAGTCAAACTGGGCCGGGTCCACCTGGGCCGGCGGGTTGACCCGCTCCCAGGCCACGGTGCGCGACAGGGCCTCCTGCGGGTCAACCGTCTCGCGGTAGCCCAACTCGCGCCGGATGCGGCTGGTATCCACTGCCAGGTCCTGGCGCGTATCCATGTCGGCGCGCAAGAAAGAAGGCAGCGCCTGACCGGGCAAAACCTGCACCTCTCCCCCCCAACCAGCGGCTCGGGCCACGGCCTGTACCCAGGCTGCCTCCGGCACGGCCTGCGCTTCACCTACATTGTAGATGCGCCCGGCGGCGCGCGGGTCGGTCACCGCCAGGACGATCCCGGCAGCGATATCCTCAACATAGCCGCGCGTGGTGCGCCAACCCGCCAGGCCCTGATCCAGCAGGATGTAAGGCCGGCGGTCGTCCATGCGCCTGAGATATTCATACAGACGGTGCTGTCCATCACCAGGCCCGTAGACCATGGGCAGGCGCAACACGGTAGCGGGCAGGTCCGCATCCTGCAAGGCCAGCCGCTCAAGCGGGATCTTGTCATAATTGTCCATCCAGCGCCGCGGATCATCTGCGCTGCGCGGCTGCGCACCGCGATAGGGATAAAGCTGGCTGCGCAGCGGCGATTCTTCGGTAACGGGCAGGGGATCAAGATCGCCGGTTTCCTTGCCAATCAGCACACCGTAGGCGCGGTACACATCCATACTGGAGACCACTACCATCCGGCTGGCAACACCGCGCAGCGCATCCTGGGTGATGCGGACGGCGGCTTCGGTCATGGGAATCATATCCAACACCACTTCAGGAGCCAAATCGCGCAAAGCCGGCAGGTAATCGGCCAGTTCGCGCCGGGTGCCAAAATCAAGGTCCGGACAGTGCAGATGCTGAACCTCGGGCGGCAGGTTTCCCGGCGTCTGCCCGCGGTGAAAGACGGTCACCGAATGGCCCAGGACCGCCAGACGGCGGGCCACAAAAGGCCCCATGAAACGGGTACCCCCAATGATCAAAATTCGCATGGCTACTCCTGATTTCGCATTTCAGCGCACCTTTACGGGTGCGCCAAGGGTGTCAGCCAGAAAGCTGCCGCGGTGCTCCGCGTGTATGCCCACCTCAATTTACTGGCACGGCGCGCCTGTGGCGGTGCGCGGCGACTGGATTACTACCTGGTTCAAATCAACCGAATACAGCACAGCCAGTACCGAGTCCATATTGAAGTCGGGACGCTTATGGAAAATCCAAACCGGCGGGTGATCGTAGACGCTGAAAGCTTCTTCCGCCGCCAGAAGGCTGTGGTTGAAGACCGGCAGGGCCGGTGGGTGGCCCAAAGCGACGCTGCCCGCCAGATCGGAAATATACAGCGGCCCCAGGCGCAGCGGGGCGCTGAACTCCGCTACTTTGTCAAAGCCCAACTGCCCATCAAACAGGGCGCGGTAGTAAGCCATGGTCATCGGATACATATCCGGCAGGCGGCAGCTGGCCCACACCGCGCGCTGGCTGGGAACGATGATGAAATCAGCCTGGTCGATGGTATCGATAAACATGGCGCGCTTGTTCTCGTCATCCGCCCAGCGCACCTGCATGGTCAGGCCGCGATACAGCTGACCAAAGGGATCGTAACCTTCGAAGGGCACAGGCAGGCCTTCGTCCCAGCTTTCATTGGAAAGCACAGTGCGCGAGAGGACAACCTGCGGAAGCCCGGTAGGCACCGAAATGCGCAGGTAATAAGTGATCCCGCTTTCCAGGTAGACATTATGAAACACACCCAAGGCCCGACCGCCAGGCTCACCGGGCGCGGCCGCCAAGACCTCCAGACTGGTCTGGTCGAGGACCGTCTTGCCTTCCAAGTCTGCCGCAAGCACCAGCTGCAGCTGACCCCCGCCGCCCTGCGCCGCGGCATGCGGGATCTCCACACCCACCAGGTTGCCGCTATCCTGGGGCGTAAACGTCTGAATGTAGGCCTGCCCGCCCAGGCGCAGCTGGTCCGGCGCGCCGACGGGCACGTTCAAGGGCAAGCCATCTGCGGTCTGCAGGGCAAGGTTGATCGGCGCGGGTACATACTGGAAAATCCAGCGGGTAGCCTGCAGGCGGGTATGGTCGGTCCAGTACACGGCACTGGTGTAGGCGGTTGCCCAGGCCAACGTGCCCAGGGTGACCAGCGCCAGCAGGGCAGCAGGAAGCAACCTGCGCTGGAAAGACGCAGATCGCCGTACACGGAGTGCACCAGCGGGTGGGCGCGCTCGTCCCACCTCTGCGGGTGCACCCGGCGCGCCGGGCCCACCGATCGTGCTGCCTGCGCCGCGCCGCCACAACGCCAGACAAACCCCAGGCCGCCAGCAAGCACAGGAATGGATAAATGGGCAGGAAATAGCGCACCGATTTTACCCAGCGGGTGCCCATAAAGAAAAAGTAACCACCCACCCATACCAGGGGCAGCAGGTGCACCCGCCAGCCGCGCCCGTAGCGCAGCCACTGCCAGATTGCGGCCAGCCAGCCGCCCCAGGCAGCTAAACCCAGCGGCAGCCCCATGCCCCACAGCACCATATTGACCAATGGGAAGAGAATGGCAGCCCGCCCGGTCCACTGCTCGCCCGGCGGCCCGCCGCCGATGCCGTCCGATTCCATCTGGGCCACCTTCATACTTTCGATCCAATCCGGGTTAGGCCGCAGAGTCACAAGGGTAGTATCCCCGGTAAGCGCCCGAAAGGCCATGGGCTGGGTCAGACGGAAGGTGAGTGCCGCGGCAAGCACGGTCAGCGCCAGAAAACCGGCTGCGATGCTTAAAATGCGTTCCAGGTCGGCGCGGTTTTTGAGCTTAAGATCAGCCACACTGATGAAGGCCGCCACCCCCACCATACCCCCCAGTGGAAGCAGGTTAACCTTGGAAGCCACGGCCATGCCAAAAAACACGCCGAATAACAGATACCAGCGCAGGATTTTCCAATCCGGGCGGTAGCTTTCCATGGGCGAGGCGGGCGAAGGTTCGCTGCGCACCGCCAGCGGCTGCCGCGCGATATGCACAGCGGCATACATGGCCAGCACCGTGAACAGCACCGCGAAATTGTCAGCGGTCATGAAATGCGACTGCTGGATCTGCAGCACCGCCAGGGCACTGAGGGCAGCCGCCAGCAGCCCGGTTTTACGACCATACAAAAGTGCACCAATCAGGTAGAGGAAAACCAGCGAAATCACGTCAGCCAGGGCCGAAAACTGGCGGCCCATCAGGCGCAGTTCGTCGTAGCCTGTGTTGCCCGTCAGCTCTGCAGCGGCCCGCAGCAGAATAATCGGCCACTGACCCCACCGCATGCGGTTATCCGGACCGTCAGAAATTTTTTGGCCGGCGGCATCATATTTTATGTAAGGGCTGAGGGGTGAGATGCGGGTGTTGAAATACCCAGCCAGGTCTTTGGGCAGGCTGAGCTGGGTCAGGGTGCTGGTCAGGCCGTACTCATCCGGGTGAAGGTTGGTGCCCTGGCTCCAATTAACCCGGCTGAAGCGATAGGCAATCCCAATCAGGATGAGAAGAATAAGCAATACTTCAAACAATCGATCTGCAATTGAGCGAAATCGCACCGGGCCGGGCCGGGTGCCAGAAAATTCATGGTTGGGGATGGTTGGTTCGTCAGAAGTCATGCTTGAGGAATATTACCTCGAGAGAGATGTCGATGCCGAGCTAGTGTATTGTACTCGAATATTTTTAGCCTATGGAAACGCCCAGACCGCACCTGTACGGAAAAAATTACAGCAATTTTCTATAAGACAGTGTACAATAACAACATTATAGTTTTCTTGCACTTTACAAAATTACCTGTTAAAATACAATTCCTATCTAAATTAGAGCTATTTTTCGCCGTTTCCTCACTTACCGGTAGTAAAAACGCCCGTACTGCGAATTTCTAGCACGAGCCGTTTTGTGTGGAGGACAGGTAAACTACCAGCAATCCAAGAAAACGACCCGGGATCGTATCCCGGTCCAATCGAGTTGCATTACGATGCGATCCAAATCGGAGAGAACAGCTTGAACGAAAAAAATATACAAGAAGTATTGGAAATTGAAAAACAGGCAGATGCGATCCATAAAGCCGCCCTGCACGAGGCGCAGCAGATCCCCGTGGAGACCGAGCAAGAAGCCCAGACACTGATCGAAAATACGCGCGCTGCTGCGGAAGAAGAAGCCCGCAAGATCGTCGCCAACGCCCAGTCTGAGGAAGAAACTGCCCGGATTCTGAGCGAAGCTGAAGATAAAATCAAGCGCGCCGACGGATTGGCGATGAAAAACCGCGACCGGGCGGTTAACTATGTGATGGCTCGGGTGCTTGGGCGAGAATCATAATGTTCAATTCGGTTTCCGGGTACGCCGCTACCAATTCACGGGTCAGGGTGATGTATTCCACCCTGCTGTCTGAGCCCGAATATGACCGGTTATACGAATCCCCCGATCTGGACAGCCTGGTGGTATCGCTTAAGCAAACCGCCTACGCCCCCTATCTGGAGCGCATCAAAGATACGGATATCAATGCCCGCCGGGTAGCTTTCCATCTTCGCGAACGTCTGGCAGAGACCTACCTGTCGCTGATCCATACGGCGCCTGAACATGCGCGTTCGCTGCTGGCCCAGCGCTACCGTTATTTTGAAGTTGACAACCTCAAAGCTGTGCTGCGCGGGATTGTGACGGGCGCCTCGTGGGACCGGGTACGTTTTGTGCTGTTCCCTTACGGCCCGAGCACGGTGCTTCCCGCCCAGGAAATGCTCGAAGCTGGCGGCGTCACAGCGGCAATCGAACTGCTGCGCAATACCCCTTATTACGAAACCCTGTCGTATGCTCTTAAACGCTTCTCAGCCGAACAAAATATCTTCCCGCTCGAGGTAGCGCTGGACTTGAGTTACTGGCGCGCGTTATGGAAAGAGATGAACCGCCTGTCTGGAGATGACCGCGCCCATGCCCTGCGCATCATTGGCTCGTTGGTAGATATGAACAACCTGATGTGGGCCATCCGCTACCGGGTATACCACCACCTTTCCGAAGAAGAAGTCATCAACTATACCCTTTCCTTCGGCTATCACTCAAAGGATGAAGATGTGCGGGCCATCGCTGCCGGGGCGGATATCGCCCAGGTGCTCAAGCGCGTTTATCCAAACCTGCCAGACATTGACAGCCTGCTGCAGGATGCGCATACCGGTCTGCCCAAACTGGAGGTAGAACTGCAGCGCCAGGTGGTTGAAAAATGCCAGAACGCCTTCGTCGGCAACCCCTTCCAAATCGGAATCCCCCTGGCCTACCTGATGCTGAACGAGTTGGAAATCCAGGACCTGGTTGTGCTGCTCGAAGCTAAATCGACCCGGGTGCCGTTCGCGGATTTTCGCGAATACCTGGTGATGGGGGCGCCTGTCAAGGCATAAACTGCAACGCGGCTGTACCCTTGCCGCAGATGCATTATTTTACTCACGTACGCTATTGGAGTGCGAATGTTTTTTCCACAAGAGATGACCGAAGTAGAACTGATCGTCCCTGAAAAGGACCTTTTAACTGTAACCCGCTTGTTGAGCGAAAAAGGACTTTTTCATCAAGCGGATGGCACCTACTTATCTACAGACAAAGGCACCCCTTCCGCCGCCTCGTGGTCCGAAAAAGCGGCCGCTTATTCCGGGTTGGAGCGCCGGATCCAGACAATTTTGCAGATCCTGGGAGCAGAAGAAGGGCGCCCGGCGGCCCAAGAATATGAGACAACCGCCGACCTCGATACGGTGCGCCCGGTAGTTGAGCACATTGAACATGAAGTTAAACTCACCAGCGACAAAATTGCCGCCCAGCAAAAGCAGCTCGAACAGCTGGAAAATACGCTCAGGCAGCTCGACCCGGTCGCGGGTATCGGACTGGATATCAGCCTGATTCGCAACCCCCGCTACCTGTTTTCCACCATTGGCATGATGCCGGTCGAAAATATGGAGCGCTTGCAAACCAGTCTATCGCGCGTGCCCTATGTATTCCTTCCGCTCAGCCAGGATAACAAGCGAGCCGTAGTGTGGTTGGTTGGGGGGCGCAAAAATGCCGATGTATTGGAACGGGCGGCGCGCAGCGCCTACCTCAACCCTTTGGTGCTGCCAGACAATTACCAGGGCACCCCGGCTGAGATCATCGCCCAACTGCGCAAGGAAATTCAGAATGCGCACCAGGAAATCGCCGAACTAAAAAAGGAATTAGCCCGCCAGAACGAAGTGCACCACGAACAGCTCCAGTCGCTGCTCTGGGAAGTACGGGCAAGCCGCATGATGACCGACGCCATCGTGCGCTACGGCAAAATGCGCTACACCTACCTGATTGTGGGCTGGTTGGTCTCCTCGGCCATTCCCGAATTCACCCGCAAGCTCAAACTGATTTCGAAGGGAACGGTGCTCGAGACCATCCCCACCCGGCGGGACGAACCCAACCAGGAAGTCCCGGTCTCGCTGGGGCATCGCCCAATCTTGCGGCCTTTCCAGATGCTGGTAACAACCTACGCCCAGCCGCGCTACGACGAAGTGGACCCTACCCTTTTGATGACGATAACCTTCCCCCTGCTGTTTGGGGCCATGTTCGGCGACATCGGTCACGGCTTATTGTTAGCCGGGTTGGGCTGGTTGATCAGCAGCGGCAAGCTGAAAGCGCTGCGCAGTCTTGCCAGCCTGGGTGGTCTGATACTGGCCTGCGGACTGATGTCGATGGTGTTTGGCGTGCTTTACGGCAGTATTTTTGGACGGGAGGATATCCTGCACGCCGTGTGGATCGCCCCGATGGAAAACATCATGACCATCCTGATCACGGCCATCGGTTTCGGGGGTGTGCTGCTCAGCCTGGGCTTTTTACTGGGGATATTCAACGCCTATCGAAGGCGCGATTGGGGATATATGCTGGCCAATCCCAAGGGCATCGCCGGATTGATCCTATACTGGTCGCTGCTGGGTCTGGCAGTCGGCGCGTTGGCCCCCACCATGATGCCCGTGCCCTCGATCATTTTCATCGTTCTGGCTGCCATCAGCGGGTTTGTGGTCATGCTTTCGGAAATCTTCGTGCACCTGATCTCCGGGCATCGCCCCCTGCTCTCGGAAGGGATCGGGACATACGCCGTCCAGGCCTTCTTCGAATTATTCGAAACCCTGGTCAGCATGCTTAGCAACACCCTGTCTTACGTGCGTGTCGGCGCATTTGCGGTGGCCCACGGCTTCCTCACTACCGCGGTCTACATGATCGGCAGTATGTTCGGTCCTGAATACAGCATCGTCTGGTGGATTGTAGCCGTCTTTGGCAACCTGCTCCTCGTGGTGTTTTTCGAGGGGGCGATCGTGGGCATTCAGACCATGCGTCTCGAATATTACGAATTTTTCAGCAAATTCTTCACTGGCGGTGGGCTGCGCTTCCAGCCGCTCACGGTTCAACCTGAGGTGGAAAAATAAATAAACCTTCGGATTTTCAGGGAAAAGAGGTTTTCACCAGCAGCATATGCCAGGGAAAATCGACACCCATCAATCAAAGATATCGAATTAAGGAGAAATAAAATGGTTCTGTACGCCGCGGTTCTTGTAGGTCTGGTGCCAATGATCCCAGCCGTGATCTTTTTCTTGCGCGAGCGCAAAACCGGGCCCACCCGCGCCACGCGTGGTTTGCTGATGGGGCTGACCGGCTTCAATATCGTCCTCGGCTTGATGGCCGCCGGGTTAGGCATTATCTGGCTGGCCTCACCATCCACGGTTTTAGCCGCCGGTTTCAGTGCTGATGCAGTGGCAGATCCGTACGCTGCCCTGGCAGCCGGAATCGCCACGGGCCTGGGTTCGATCGGCGCAGGTATCGGCGTGAGCGCCACCGGCGCTGCCGCAATCGGGGCGATCGCAGAGAAACCTGAAGCATTCGGACGCTCGCTGATTTTCGTGGGTCTGGCAGAAGGTATCGCGATCTACGGTTTGCTCATCTCGTTCATGGTACTGAACCGGTAGGCATGCCATGAAAGTGCAGGTTATCGGTCATCCCGAGGCGGTATTGGGATTCTCCCTGGTCGGAATGGAAGGCCAGGTAGCAACCAACACCGAAGAAGCCAACCAGGCTTTAGACAATGCCCTGGCGACGAAAGATATCGGCATTATTCTGATAACTCAGGATGTCGCCGGATGGATCGAGTCGCGAATGGATGAATTAAAACTGCACAGCACTGTGCCATTAGTCGTTGAGATTCCCGGCCCGGAGGGGGTCAGTCCAGACCAGCCCTCCCTCAGCGATGTCGTTCTCCGGGCAATTGGTGTCAAAATTTAGATTTTCCCCGGCCCGGTAACCTGCCTGTGTAGGGAAAATGGATTGGGTATGAAGCTATGAAATCGGTAGACGAAAGTATTGAAACACTCTCGCGGGCAATATTAAGTGAAGCCAACGCTGAAGCGGAGCAGATCAAGAACGACGCTCGCGCCAGGGCAGATGCAATCCGGCAGCAAGCCGAAAAGCAAGCCGCCGCGGAGCGCGCAGAAATCTTAGAGCGCGCCGAGCAGGAAGCCGAGCGCATCCGCAGCCAGGTGGTGGCGACCAGCCAGTTGAAAGCGCGCACCCGGCAGTTAGAACACCGCGAAAAACTGCTGCAGACTGTGTTTGATTCCGCTCGCCAACAGCTTCCGAGCGTGGAAGAGTGGAGCGATTACGAGGAAATCGCGCTGAGCTTGCTGCGCGAAGCCGTGGTCCAGCTGCGATCTCAGCAAGCTGTTGTGCGGGCAGACAAGGCAATGGTTAACCTGCTCGCGAACGGGGTTCTGGAAAAAATTTCCACAGAACTCAACGTGCCCCTTACTCTGGGGGACACCCTGGAAAAAGGCACCGGGGTGGTAGTAGAAACGCCCGACGGGCACATTAATTATGACAATACCCTGGAAACCCGGTTGGCCCGGCTGCAGAACTCCCTGCGCTCGCCGGTCCATCACATTTTGATGGGAGAATCCTTATGAGCCAGCAGGTTGGAGTTGTGACGTGGATTAACGGACCGGTGATCCGCGCCAAGGGGTCGAAGCATGTCAGCATGCTGGAATTGGTCGAGGTCGGCAACGAACACCTGGTGGGTGAGGTCATTGGCCTGGAAGGCGAAACCATTACCATCCAGGTCTACGAGGAAACCTCTGGCATGCAGCCCGGCTCGCCGATATATGGCACCGGGCTGCCGCTCTCGGTAGAATTGGGGCCCGGCTTGCTGCGCAGCATTTTCGACGGCATCCAGCGCCCACTGCCGGTGATCGAAATGCGCAGCGGATCTTTTATCGGCCGCGGTGTTCACCTGACCCCACTTTACCGCAAGGATCACTGGAGCTTTACACCTACTCTGCATGCCGGGATCGATGTGCACGGTGGCGAGATTCTGGGCACGGTGCCCGAGACGCCTTCGCTGGAACATCGCGTCATGGTTCCGCCAGATATTTCCGGCAAGTTAACCTGGATCGCCCCCGCACGCAAATATACGATTGACGAACCGATCGCGCGCGTACACAACGAACACGGCGATCACGAGATCACCATGCTGCAGCGCTGGGCCGTGCGCCGTCTGCGCCCTTACCACAGGCGGTTAGGGCAAAACATCCCCCTGATCACCGGGCAGCGCGTGCTGGATACATTTTTCCCGCTGGCCAAAGGTGGGGCGGCCGCCATCCCGGGCGGGTTTGGGGCCGGCAAAACCGTCACTCAGCAGAGCATCGCCAAGTACGCAGATGCCGACATGGTGGTGTACATCGGCTGCGGTGAACGCGGCAACGAGATGACCGAGGTGCTGCAGGAATTCCCCCAGTTAATCGATCCGCGCAGCGGAAACCCCTTAATGGAACGCACCGTACTGATCGCCAACACCTCCAATATGCCCGTGGCGGCGCGTGAAGCCAGCATTTACACCGGAATCACGATCGCAGAATATTACCGCGATATGGGCTACCACGTAGCCTTGATGGCCGACTCGACCTCCCGCTGGGCCGAGGCCCTGCGTGAAGTCTCCGGGCGGTTGGAAGAAATGCCCGCCGAAGAAGGCTACCCGGCTTACCTGGCGGCTCGCCTGGCTGAATTTTACGAACGGGCCGGGTACGTGGAAACATTAAGCGGCAGTCAGGGCTCGGTCAGCATCATCGGGGCGGTATCTCCGCCGGGCGGCGATTTCTCCGAGCCGGTTACCCAGCACACAAAGCGTTTCATCCGCTGCTTCTGGGCACTGGATAAAGCCCTGGCTTCGGCGCGCCACTTCCCCTCGATCAACTGGCTGGACAGCTACAGCGAGTACCTGGCTGACGTGGCCGGCTGGTGGCAGCAGCAGGTGGGGGTGGACTGGTACCAGATGCGCAACCACGCCATGGAACTGCTCAGCGAAGAGAGCCGCCTGGCGCAGATCGTCAAGCTGGTCGGGCCCGATGCGCTGCCCGACGAGCAGCGCCTGGTGCTCGAAACCGCCCGCTTGCTGCGCGAGGGTTTTTTGCAGCAGAGCGCGTTGGATGACGTGGATGCCTACTCGGATATTCACAAACAAATCAAAATGTTGAACCTGATTCTGCATTTCCACAACCGGGCGCAGCGCATCATTAAACGCGGCGCGCCGATCGCCGTCATTCACAGCATGGCGGTGGTGGACAACTTGATCCGCATGAAATCCCAGGTAAAGAATGAGGAACTGGAAAAACTGGATACGATCGCCCAGGCGATCGATGACCAGATGAACCAGTTGGAGACGGAGTATAAATGAGCGAATTACTTGAACTGGGCGGGCAGGAAGTTGTTGGAGTCAGCCGGATCGAAGGCCCGATCGTGGTCGTCGAAGGAGCCGGGAATATTGGCTATGATGAAGTAGTGGAAATCATCGACTCGCTGGGACGTATACGGCGCGGGCGCGTGTTGGAAGTCGGCGCGAATATGGCGGTGGTGGAAGTTTTTGCCGGTACCACCGGCCTCTCGATCGAAGGCACCCATGTGCGCTTTTTAGGTGGTCCGCTGCACATCCCGGTGGCCGAAGAAATGTTAGGCCGCGTCTTTGACGGCCTGGGCATGCCGCTCGACGGCGGTCCGGTGCCGCTTTCCGAACGAAACGCCGATATCAACGGCCAACCGATTAACCCCACCGCGCGGGTCTACCCACGCGATTACATCCAGACCGGTATTTCAGCCATCGACGGCATGAACACGCTCGTACAGGGCCAGAAGCTGCCCCTCTTTTCCGGCGCGGGTATGCCCCACGACCAGTTGGCAGCGCAGATCGTGCGTCAGGCCACCCTGGGCGCGCCAGCCGGCGAGTCTGAGCGTGCCGGAGAGCAGTTTGCGATCGTGTTTGCCGCCATGGGTGTCAAACATGACGTGGCCGATTTTTTCCGGAATTCATTTGTCGAAAGCGGCGCGCTGACCCGCGTGGCCATGTTCCTTAACCTGGCAGACGACCCCCCGATGGAACGCCTGGTGACCCCGCGTGCCGCCCTGACCCTGGCCGAGTACCTGGCTTTTGAACGCCAGATGCATGTGCTGGTGGTGCTGACCGATATGACCAACTATTGTGAAGCCCTGCGCCAGATCTCAAACATCCGCGGCGAGGTGCCCAGCCGCAAAGGCTACCCAGGCTACCTGTACAGCGACCTGGCATCCCTTTACGAACGCACCGGGCGGGTCAAAACCAGCAAGGGGTCCATCACCCAGATTCCCATCCTGTCGATGCCCAACGACGATATCACTCACCCGGTGCCGGACCTGACCGGATATATCACCGAAGGGCAGATCGTGCTGGGACGCGATCTCAACCACCAGGGTATCTATCCACCGATCACGGTGCTGCCCAGCCTGTCTCGTCTGGCAAAAGACGGCATTGGCGCCGGGCGCACGCGGGCCGACCATTCGCATGTCGCCGCTCAATTGTATGCCGCTTACGCACACGTGCAGGATGTGCGCGCGTTGGCCTCGGTGATTGGCGAAGAAGAGCTGGGGAATGTCGACCAGTTATATCTCAAGTTTGGCCGCGCATACGAGCGCGAATACATCAACCAGTCGCTGACCGAAAACCGCAATATCAAGCAAACGCTGGATATCGGCTGGCGCCTGCTCTCGATGCTGCCCAAGGAAGAACTAACCCGCGTCAGCCTGGAAGAGATCGAACAATATTACGAGAACAGCCATGGCGAAGATTAATATCCCGCCAACACGCAGCAACCTGCTGCGCATGAAGCAGGAACTGCGGTTTGCGCGCGAGGGGTACGAAATCCTCAACCGTAAGCGCGAGGTGCTCACTGGCGAATTGATCCGGATAGCACATGAAGCCGAGGTGCTCCAGGAACAGTTGTGGGAGCTGTTCGAAGCAGCTTACCGCGCCATGGAAAAGGCCCAACTACAGCGCGGGCGCGAAAATGTGGAGTGGGCAGCCCTGGCAGCCAAGGAAACCCTGGACGTGCAGCTCAGGTTCCGCGGCATTATGGGCGTGGCGGTCCCGGTAGTTGAAGCAAGCACGCGGCCGCAGGAAATGCTTTACAGCCTGGGCAATACCTCGGCCACTCTGGATGAAACCGCGGTGGCCTTCCGCAAAGTAGTTGAGATGATCCCCGAACTCTCCAGGCTGGTAACCACAGTCTGGCGTCTGGCCATCGAGCTGCGTAAAACCCAGCGGCGGGTCAACGCCTTGCAGTACATTTTCATTCCCGAATACGAAGAAACCGTCGACTTCATTGTGAGTTCGCTGGAAGAACGCGACCGCGAAGAAACCTTCCGCCTCAAGCTGCTCAAGACTCGCGCCAAACGCGGCGGAGAACCAGAGGAAGGCCCGCCGATACACGAGTACGAACAGTCCTTCCACGACGTGATGGGGGGTGGTTTCGGGTCGGACACGATCGGGTTTGCGTAAATCAACATCAATCCAAAAAAAGGCCGGCGCCTGGTTGCGCCGGCCTTTTTTTGGATACATTTTTATCCTGGGGTGAATTCGCCCCCTTTTTGGGTGGCATCAGGCTGCCACTGTCTCGTTCAGGTAATCCAGAAAGGGCTTCATCACTGTAAAGATTTCAACCACATGGTCGATGATGGTCGGGGAAAGGACCAGCGCATCGGGCAAGGGATACGACACGGTGACCTGTTTCAGGCGCAACAAATCGATATCGGGGTGATCACGCGAATACCCCTGGGGGGCGGTCTTCAAGCTTTCGCCGCCCGGGGCGCCAAACACCTGGTAGAAGCGGCTGTCGTTAAAAATCGCGCGCAGTGGGGCCGAATCACGGTCAACCTGCTCGCGAAAACGAGCCAACTGCGAGCCAGAAGTCATATACAGACCGCCCGCCAGAAACGATTGGTCGTGCGGGGCGATGTGGAGGTAATACGGAAAACGCGGCGAATGGCGCCCTCCTTTGGCAATCGAGGCCGCCATGTGGGTCTGGTACGGCGTTTTATCGCGGGTAAAGCGCAGATCGCGGTAGATGCGCATCACGCAGTCATGGGCCGTAAGCGGGCCAAGGTCTTCCACGGCACGGTAGGCGATGATTAACTCGTCGACAAAATCTTCGAAACGCTTGCGGGCAGCCTGGTAAACATCCTGGTGCTGCTTGAACCAGTCTCGCTGGTTATGCTCGGCGAGCTCGCTCAAGAAATCGAGCACAGGTTTGAGATAATTTTCCTCCATCCATCCTCCAGTTGAGTAGTTGGTGGTTTTTCGTGGCGCTTCGCGCCACGAAAAACCACCCATCGAATTTCATGAGCCCGCATGGATTAATTATACTGCCTATAAAAACAGAAAACCGTGGTTTAATAAAACCCATGAAAATCCAGCGCGCTACCCTTGAGACCTGCGCCGCTGCCACGGGTGTGGCGGTAGCGATTGACGTAATCCGCGCCTACACCACAGCCGCTTACGGGCTGGCTGGCGGGGCGCGCGAGATTTTGCTGACCGGCACGGTCGAAGAAGCGCTGGCGCTGCGCCGGGAGATCCCCGGGGCGCTGGCCCTGGGCGAGGTCAACGGCCTGCGCCCACCCGAATTTGACTTCGGCAATTCTCCATCGGCCCTGGCCGGGTTGGACCTTTCGGGGCGGACCTTGATCCACCGCACCAGCGCCGGAACCCAGGGAGCAGTGCGCGCCGCTAAGGCCAGCATCTTGTTTGGGGCCAGCTTCGTGGTGGCAGGGGCCACAGCCCGCGCGATCCGCGCCCTACAGCCGGAAGAGGTGACCTTGATCGAAACCGGCGTGCGCCCAAATGATCGCGGTGTGGAAGATGTGGCCATGGCCGATTACCTGGAAGCCCTGCTGCTGGGTCAGCAGCCCGATCCGGCGCCCTACCTGGCGCGCGCCTGGCAGGCCGACAATATCAAACACTTTCTCGACCCGGCCGTGCCGGAGCTGCCGGAAGGTGATATCGCCCTCTGCCTGGAAGTGGACCGCTTTGATTTCGCCCTGCACATCGAACGGCACGACGGACGGCTGGTGCTGCGTAAGGATACCGGTCAGCCATGAAAAACGAGGCCTCCGAACAGAAAGCAGCATATATCCTGCGGCCTCCATTACCCGGCGACCTGGGTTGGGTGGTGCAGAACCACGGCAAGCTGTATGCCCAGGAATACGGTTGGGGCGAAGATTTTGAGGCCCTGGTGGCCGGAATCGTGGCGGATTATGCCCGGCAGCATGACCCCAAACGCGAACGCTGCTGGATCGCCGAGATGGACGGAGAAAACGTGGGGTCGGTCTTCGTGGTGAAGAAGTCTGAGACAGAAGCCAAACTGCGCCTGCTGCTGATCGCGCCCAAGGCGCGCGGGCTGGGGCTGGGCAAAAGGCTGGTGGAGGAATGCATCCACTTTGCCCGCCAGGCCGGCTACCGTAAGATGGTTTTATGGACCAACAGCATTTTGAGCGCAGCGCGCCACATTTACGAACAAGCCGGGTTCCGCCTGGTAGAAAGCGAACCCAACTTTGAATTCGGCCACGACCTGGTCAGCGAAACCTGGGAGATTGACCTGTAAACTCGCAACTGGAGTGGTGCGCGCTGCGCACCCTACTATGCAGCCATTGATAATGTGATACTTTGTATTCGGCCACGACCTGGTCAGCGAAACCTGGGAGCTTGACCTGTAGCGGCGCGGAAGTTAATCCTGCAGGCGGCGCTGGTTTTCCAGGTAGACGCCACCCGCGCCAGCCTGCCGGCAGGCCGCCAATACCCGCGCGCGCAAGGTCGGGGTCATCTCCGGCGGCAGCGCGCCGGGCTCAAAAAACCGGTATTCGCTCAACTCTTTGGAAGGCAGCCGGATAGAAGCTGTTTCTTCAGCGGAGAGCACACCACCCGAAAAAATAAACATCAGCGATTCAGTCCTGGCGCCTGCCGGGCGGTTGTAATCCACCACCAGCAGATCCCCAATATCCCGCACCAGTCCGAGTTCTTCATGGACCTCCCGCCGGCAGCAGTGCAGCGGGGACTCGTCCCGCTCAACAATTCCACCTGGAATTTCCCAGGTCGGTTTGTAGGTCGGTCTCACCAGCAGGATGCGGCCCTGCTCGTCGAAAAACAAACAACCCGCTCCCATGCGCTTCTTAGGTAAAGATTCATAAAAGGT
This sequence comes from uncultured Chloroflexia bacterium, assembly GCA_963768585.1. GTDB lineage: Bacteria > Chloroflexota > Anaerolineae > Anaerolineales > Anaerolineaceae > CAVUNY01. The sequence continues at coordinate 242,659 of CAVYIF010000019.1, read as the reverse complement.
TAGCTCAGGTGATATCTGCATTTGCCGCTCTCACTCCCCACGGGGACCTTGGTCCGTGGACCAAAAAAGATAATAAACCGCAGATTTTCGCAGACAAACGCTGATCAAAAGTATCTAAAAAAGGTTCTATCTGCGTCAATCTGTATTTACGCCTGCCCTGGAGGCTGGTGCCAGGGTCTGCGGTTAGCTGGAGTGGTGCGCATAGCGCACCCTACTGCATACGCCGCTCGCACTCCGTGACCTCACAAAATGATTTTCTCCGTGTCCTCCGTGCCTCCGTGGTCAGATCAAAAAAGGGCATCTTATCTTTCTGCTAATAACCCTTCTACGATATTCCAACGGTCGGTCCAGCGGGAAGAAAAGCGGGAGAGGATGACCACGACCAACTGCTGTTCGGGAATGCAGAACAGGTACTGCCCGCCCACGCCCAGCGCGGCAAAGACCTGGTAGCGACCCACGGGCCGCAGCCACCACTGGTAGCCGTAGCCCGGGCTGGCCGGACTGGCGGGCCGGGTAGACTGCTGCACCCAGGTCTCGGGGATCAGGGCGCGCCCGCCCCAATGCCCGCCCGAAACGTACAGCCAGCCAAAGCGCGCGATTTCGCGGGCTGAAAGGTGCAGCCCCCAACCGCCCAGGGTGATGCCCTGCGGGTCAGTTTCCCAGGCGGAGCCGGAAATCACATGCGCGATTCCCAGGGGTGCAAACAACCGCTGGCGGGCATAATCACACACGTTCTGGCCGGAAACCCGGGTTAGAATGGCGGAAAGCAAATGCGAGGCGGCGCTGCAGTAATGGAATTTGCCGATCTCTTCGCGGCGCACAGGCAGGCCAAGGATGAACTGAACCCAATCCGGACTGTGCCGCAGGCGCTCGACCATGATCTCATGCCAGCCTTTGCGCGGCCACAGCAAACCGGAGGCCATCGCCAGCAAGTGGCGCAGGGTGAGCAGGCGCAGCGGGTCGGAGGGATCGGGATGGACCTCCGGGAAAAAGTCGAGGACCGGCTGGTCGGGGCTTTCGAGCAGCCCATCCTGCAGGGCGATCCCCACCAGGGAGGAGAGCACGCTTTTGGTGACGGAGAACAGGTGATGGCGGTCGTAACGGCTGGTCCCGTGATAAACCTGCTCCCAGGCGATTTTTCCACGGCGCACGACCAGGAAGGCAGCGGCATTCGAGCCCGGGCGAGCCAGCATGTCTCCCGCAGCAGCCAGCTTTTCCGCATTCAACGCCAGAGTCTGGGGAGCGGCAGTCTCCCACTCATCGCCTGGAAAAGTGGAAAACGCTTCAGGCATACAGGTAGGGTCCCGTGATGGAGTCCGGATTTTCCCGCAGCTGCGCCGGGGAGCCCTGGGCGATGACGCGCCCACCCTCGCTGCCGCCGCCCGGGCCGAGTTCAATCAACCAATCACAGTTTGACAGGACGACCGGGTCGTGCTCGACCACCAGCACCGTGCTGCCTTTGCGGACCAATTCGTCCAGGAGGTGCATCAGGCGCCCGGTATCGTACAGGCTCAGCCCAATGGTCGGCTCATCCAGAATATACAGGGTGTGGCCCGCCCGATTGCGGCTGATCTCATAGGCCAGCTTGATGCGCTGGGCTTCACCGCCGCTCAAGGTTGGGGCGGGTTGGCCGAGCGGCAAATACCCCATCCCACTGCGCGCCAGCACCTCCAGAACGCGCACGATGGCGGTCTCGCCGGCAAAGAAAGCATACGCCTCGTCAACCGTCATCTGCAGCACGTCCAGAATCGTCTTACCCTGGTAATGGACCTTGAGCACCTCCGCCTGGAAGCGCCGGCCCTGGCAGGTGGGACAGACCTGGTTGGCGAAATACGCCCCACCCAGCCAGATGCGCCGCTTGCCGCTGCCCGAGCAGGTTGGGCAGGCCCCACCGGCATTGAATGAAAAATAGCCTGGGGCGAAACCGCGCGCCTGGGCTTCGGCAGAGCGCGCAAAAAGCTTGCGGATGGGCGCCCAGATCTTGAGATAGGTCGCCGGATTGGAGTTGTCATGGCGGCCAATGGGCTGCTGCGACACGGCGCTGAAGCCGCGAATCCGCTCCGTACCCTCCAGGCGTGCCCCGGCAAAGAAGACCGACGGCTCCTCTCCTGGATCGACATCGCCGTTTTCGTCCGCCGGGCGGCCGCGCCGCGTGAAACAACGATCGAGCAGCGGGACCAGGGTTTTCATCACCAGCGAACTCTTACCGCTGCCGGATACCCCGGCGACCCCCACCAGCGCGCCGAGGGGAATGTGCACTTCCACCCCCTGCAGGTTATTGGTGCGCACCTCAGACAGCTTGAGATGGGCCGCAGCGGGCAGGATGGGCTTTATCTCTCTGGCAGGCAGCCTGGCGCGCCCCGAAAGGTAGCTGCCGGTCACCGAGTGCGGCGCAGCCAGCAGGCCGGAATAATCGCCCTGATAAACGATTTCTCCTCCGGCACTGCCCGCCAGCGGACCGATGTCGATAATGTGATCTGCGGCGGCAATCAGGTGGGGATCGTGCTCCACCAGCAAAATGGTGTTGCCCAGGGACTGAAGGACACGCAGTTGGGACAGCAGGCGCTGTTTTTCCACCTCATGCAGCCCAATTGTCGGTTCATCCAGCACGTAGATCAGTGAATCCAGCTCCGAACCGATGTGGGTGGAGAGAAACAGGCGCTGCAGTTCGCCTCCGCTCAGCGAAGGTAGGCTGCGGTAGAGGGTGAGATGCGAGAGGCCGTTGGCGTGCAGGGTTTGGAGGCGATTGCGAATGTCGCCGAGCAGGTTTTTGCCCAAGGGGGAAAGCTGCGCCTGTTCCGACAGGGAACAAAGAAAAGATCCCAACTCAGCCAGGGTCATACGGCTCAACTGGCCGATGTGCAGCCCGCTCAGCGTTACCTGGCGCGCCTCGGCGCTGACCCGGTCGCCGCCGCATTCGGGACAAACGCGGTAGTCGAGGCAGCCGTTCACCTCGCGCCCCTTTATAAATTTCGAGCGCAGGTGGCTGGCTCAGGTTGTGGCTGAGGCGCCCATCGCCCACCGGCATGCCGTAGAGGAAATTGCTGCGTACGTCCTCGGGCGCCTGCTCAAAAGGCCGGTCTGCATACTCCTTGAGCATCCCTTTCAACAGGTAATTAAAGGTGGACTGGCAGCCGGCATTCCCCAGCATCTGGCGCAGGGTGGTGTGAGGGGTGGGCAGCAGGCGTTCCATATTCAACTCGTAGAGTGTGCCGTGCCCCTGGCAGCGTAAGCACATGCCGAGCGACGAATTATTAGAAAAATACCCGCTTTGCAGCCCAGGCACTGCCTGTCCACAGTGTGGACAGGGTTCGTTAATCGGCCGCAGCGCGCCGCAAGCCGGACAGGGCGATTGGCCTTCGTATACGTAAAGCAAGCGCAGAAAGGTGAAGATGCCAGAACGGGTGCCAACGTTGGAGCGCGGGTTGTTCTGGCGGATGATGCCCTGCTGGACGGCAATCGCCGGACCCAACCCGGTGATTCGCTCGCAGCCGCCCTCTTCGATCAGGTCGGTGAACATGCCAATCGACTGCAGGTAGCGCCGGCGGCCAAATTCATAGACCAGGTCGAAAGCCAGGGTCGATTTGCCGGACCCGCTGACGCCGGTGATGGCAACCAACTGCTGGCGGGGGATCTCCAGCGAAATGTTCTTCAGATTGTGCAGGCGGGCATGGGTGATGCGAATCGCTTTCATGTCAAGCGGTATTCCCAGCCTTCCTGCCAGGAAAAATCAGCGTCGACCAACTCCTCCAGGGGAACGCCATTGAGAAAATACTCAAAGGCCCAACGGGTAGCGATATGGCCAATCACCAACACGCGCGTATCCTGCCAACGCAGGTGCAGGTCGCCCAGGAAGTACCCCACCCGGCCGACCGCCTGTCGCCAGCTCTCGCCCCCCGGATAGGGCTGGTCGAGGTAGCGCGCACGGTCGCCGTGCACCCGAGCCGCGGGCAGACCATTCCACTCGCCGTAATCGCATTCTCGCAAACGCCAATCGTAAAACAGCGGGACGGTTGACCCCGTAAAAGCGATGCGCGCCGTCTCTATCGCCCGGCTGAGGTCGGACGTAAATACCGCCCGCAGCCCGTCTGCCCGGCGCCGCACCCCCAGCGTTTGCGCCGCTGTCTGCCCGCGGGCAGACAGCGGACTGTCATGCCAGCCGGAGGCAGCGCCGTGTTCATTATCTTCACTCCACGAGTGAGTCTCAAAAATAATTTCGGTGGCCATCCCAAATCCAAAAAGAATTCGCCATTCCTGCCCAATTGACAGCGCCAGGATTTAACCTTTTCAAACCTTATGGCTTGCGCGTCCGCTGAACCTGATCCAACAGGGTCCGCTTGAACTGCGCCGCCGCGGACTCTTCGCCCAGGCCAATAAACATGCTGACCGCCTGGCTGCCGTGCGTCCCCACCTGGCCGGTAAGGATCCCTTCCACAAAAACGCCCGTATCGGGAATTTGCTTGTAGAACGGTGACTCCGCATAATCCGTCACCACAATATCCTCGATCTGAGCCGAAATGGCCGTGCTGTCGTTATCCGAAGTCACCACCCACACCAGCCAGACCGGGGTCAGGATGACATGGGCCACGACCACTTTCGCCCGACCCAGACCAAACAGGCCTTTCTTTTTGCTTTCGGACGTGGTCTCAATGCACAGCAGGGCGTCATTCAAGATCGAGCCGAGATTGTACCGCTCGATATGCTTCTGAATGGCAGCATTAACCGCCGGACTCAGAAGTTCAAGCCGGCATTCTCTGGTCGAGCGGTTCCAATCGCCCATCGAACTCCTTTCAGATCACGGCAGGATCACGGTGCGCACCCCGGCGGAAAAGCGCTCCAGTTCGTCCAGGGCGGCGTTGACGGCCTGCGCTTCGAGGGGAACGGTGCGCGAAACGACCTGGCTGAGGTCGAGGATGCCGCGCCGGGCATACTCCAGCAGCAGGGGCAGTTCATGCAGTAAGTGGTCGTTAGAACCGATCAGCTCGGCTTCCGGGCCGAGAAGTTCGCGGTAGGTGTCGATCTCCAGCGGGCGGTCGCACAGCCCAACCATCACCGCCCTGCCCATAGGCGCTACGGAACGCAGGGCCTGGCGCATGGTCAACGGCAGGCCAATCAGTTCCAGGGCTACATCCACCCCACGCCCGCCGGTCATCTGGCGGATCTGGTCGGCCGGGTCGCCCTGGCCCGGGTCGACCGGCCGCGCGCCGTAGCGTGCCGCCAGATCGCGTTTGGCCGGCTGGGTATCCACGGCGTACACTTCGCGCGCGCCCAGGGCGCGGCCCAACTGCACCGCCGAAAGGCCCAATCCACCCACGCCGATCACCGCCAGGGTTTCGCCGCCGTTCAGCCGCCCTTTTCGCAGGGCATGCAGGGCGGTGGCCGAGGCGCACATCAGGGTCGCGCCGCCCTCGAAGGACACTTCGTCCGGCAGGATAAGGGCATTGCGTTCGGGGACCGCAATAAACTCGGCGAAACCACCATCGGTGTAGTGGCCGAGCATTTTCCCTTCCGCGCAGAACTGCTCAGTGCCGCCGGCGCAGTAGACACACGAGCCACAGGTCACCAGGTAGTGCAGCACCACCCGGTCGCCGGGTTTCAGGCGGCGCACGCGCGCGCCAACCTGCTCCACCACACCCGCCACCTCATGCCCCAGCGTCATCGGCAGGGGATAGACCGGCGAAACACCGGCCCGGTAATGCACGTCGGAATGGCAAATTCCCGCCGCCCGCACCCGAACCAGGACATCATCCGGCCCGGCGGCGGGCATAGGAAGTTCAAAAAGCGCTAAGGGTTGGCCGGGCTGCACCAGGCGGACGGCTTTCATCCCTCGGCCCGCTCCTTGATCGTCAGCAGCATCTTGCGATCCATGATGAAGGCCGCCGGTTCAACACCCAGGGCGACCAATGGCCACAGCAAGAAATAGGGGGCATAGACCGCGCGCACCCGGCTGACCAGGCGGCAGGCGTAATCGTTGAGTGGGGTGACCAGGAAGGACCAGGTCCAGTCGATCCAGGGCTGGGATGGATTTTGCGGGTCGAGCGGCTGCGCGGTGAAAGGGCTCATCAAGCTGTGCAGCACCATGGCCCGCCCAGGCTCCAGCAACTCCACCGTCATGGGTGTCACCGGGCTGATATGGATCGTATCGCCCTGTTTAAGCTGCTGCAGGGTGGGATCGATGCTCGTGGCGCTGTGCATGCCTTCCAGACCGGCGGCCTGCTCCAGTTGATCGTAAGAATAGAATCCGCCGCGCCCGTAGCCGATTTGCACGACCCACGGCCAGACTTTCTCGGCCGGGGCCTGGATCAAAATCGAACGGGTGGTATGCAGCAATGGGTGAGGGATGAATTCATCCCCGGGCTGGACCTTGAGCAGTTCATCATCGGTCGCGTTCCAGCGCGAGATTCGGGGGCGGATCAGGCCAACATAGGCGGCAAGAAACCCGCCAAAAAAAGTTATGCGGTTTAAAAGTTTTTTCATAGCTACCTCTGGCTATATTATAGTGTCTTTGAGCGAAATCATGCCACACGCAGTCAACAACTCACCCAGCCTACGCCCGATTAAAAGAAGTGCAAAGCATATCATGCACCCGGCGTGCTAAGATGAAGACATGCACCGCAGCCTGGTTTTCCTTCTCCTTACTACCGCCCTCGCGGCAGCCCTATTGGCTGCCCTTTTGACTGCAGGGGGACCTGATCAAGGTCCCGGGCTCTCGTCAGGGCAGCGGGGTGGTGAAGCAGCGGCCGGAGGCGGCACTCAGAATACAATCTACCTGCCCGTGGTGAATCGGAGTGGGTTCTCGGCCCCGGTGCTCAAGTGGCAGCGCGGTGGATGCTATTCTTCGTGGTGCGAAACAGGCTGGTATTCTTCCCCCGCCCTGGTGGATGTGAACGGCGACGGCCGGGACGATGTGATCGCTTCGGCATATTCCCTGTGGGCCCTCGACGGCACGACCGGGGCGCAAATCTGGTCGGTGCCCGGTTCGGGCGAGCGCACCTGGCCGGGGATCGTGGTAGCCGACATCGACAAAGACGGGACCAAGGAAATTATTGTCGCGCAGAGCGGCGGCTATTTGACGGTATATCGTCTGAACAAGACGGTTAAATGGCAGGTACGGCCCACCACCAGCGAACTGCGCGGGCTGCTGGCCGCCGACCTGGACGGCAACAACAGCACCCTAGAAGTGGTGGTTACGGCCGCGGTCGCCAGCAAAACCAACACCTGGGTCTACAACAGCAACGGCGCGCTGCGCAGCGGCTGGCCGCAAATGAGCAGCAGCGACGGCGAGGCTGCGGGCGTATATAACGACAACGCCGCAGTGGGCAACCTTGACCCATCCGACGCCGCTCTGGAACTGGTCGTGCCCAGCGACGTACACTACATCACCGCGTACAAACCCAACGGCACCTCGCTCGCCGCCAACACCAGCGAATATCCCAACCGGGCAACTTGGGGACTGGTGGGGGTATGGGAAGACCTGACCGTTGAGAAACGCGGCTGGGGATACTGCTCTGCCGGCTACCCGCGCAGCGAAAACTACCGTCCTAACTTCGCCCATACCCCTGCCACCATCGCCGACCTGAACGGCGACGGGCAGCGCGAGGTGGTGGTCACCGGCAACGTCCACGACTGCTCGAAGACCCCCTACCTGGACCGCTACATTGGCCCATTCATCTTCAACAAGGACCGCACGCGCTTCAACAGCGGGGGGTTCGATTGGAGCAGCACGCCTATCGATACCGGTGCCTTTCTCAGCGAGGACTACCACCTGATCGAGAGCGCCCAGCCCAACCCGGTGGTCGCCGATTTGGACAGCGACGGCAAGCTGGAGATCCTGTACGCCTCTTATGATGGGCGAATGGCCTTCTGGTTGGATAAGACCGAGCACGGCGCCTGGCCGTTTTCCGTCTACCAGCCCGCTGAAGGTTTTTACCGCTTCGCCTCGGAACCGGTGGTGGCTGACCTGGACAACAACGGCCGGGCCGAGGTCATTTTCACCTCATGGGCACAGATCGGCACCAACCACACCGGCAAGCTGTTCATCCTGAGCGCGCAGGGCGTCGTTATATACGCCGTCGACCTGCCGCCGGCTTTCGCCCCTTCGGGCGCACCAAGTGTGTCGGACAGCTGGAACGGCGCGCTAGCCGCACCCACCCTGGGCAATGTAGACGACGATCCTGACCTGGAGATCGTGATTAATTCCGCCCATTCCGGGGTGCTGGTTTACGATCTACCCGGCAGCGCCGGGGCGCGCATCCTGTGGGGCACCGGACGCGGCAGCTTCCTGCGCGACGGCGCGCGCTAGCCATCCGGTAGGGTGCGCTCCGCGCACCTTGACTTAAAATTATTTCTTTCTACCCTTGACACTCCCCCAGGGGGAGATAGTATAAAGGTGGTATCGACCCAAACCTCTGGAGGACTTGTCGCGATGAAACTGCCATCCTTTGCCGCTTTCTATACCACGCCCGGTCCCATGACCGAACCCGGGCGGTACGGCCCCCTGCTGGACAGCCTGCCCAACACCCTGCCCGAACTGGTGCGCGCCTTGCAAGGATTGGCAGTGCACATCTTCTGGGCCAAACGCTACGGGCTGGAATTGAGCGAAGAGCGCCAGGCAGAAGTCAGCCTGCGCCCGCTGCGCCAAAAGCTGGCGCGCATCCTGGAGATGGATCCGGCGCCACTCACCCGTGTGCGCCCGCCCGAAAACCGGCTGGTGAGCAACTGCCGCGATTTTTCGGTGATGCTGGTTGGAATGTTGATCCGCCAGGGTGTGCCGGCGCGCGCGCGCTGCGGCTTCGGCACCTATTTTCTACCTGACCATTACGAAGACCACTGGGTGGTCGAGTACTGGAACGCTGGCGAGGCACGCTGGGTACGCTGCGATCCGCAGATCGACGACCTGATGCGCGAAACACTCGACCTGCAGTTTGACCCGCTGGATATGGGGCGGGGCAGCCCCGACGACCCGGGATCCAACTGGTTTGTGCCGGGCGGCGAAGCCTGGTGGGTGTGCCGGCATGGCGGGGGCGACCCGGAACAGTTCGGCATCTTCGACTTGCACGGTTGGGATTTTATCCGCGGCAACCTGTACCGCGACCTGCTGGCGCTCAACAAGATCGAAATTCTGCCCTGGGACTATTGGCCCGGCATGGGCCCAGACTGCGCGGAGTTCAACGAAGGCGATTGGGAACTGCACGATCACCTGGCCGAACTGACCAGCGACCCAGAGACCCATTTTGAGGAAATTCGGGAGATATACGAAAGCGAACCCGATCTGCGCATCCCGGGAGAATGGACTGCCTGACCCGGACCGGCTATTCTTTCCAGCCGGTCACAAGCCAGTGGTGCGGCATACCCATCATTTTTGGGGGGATGACCGGCAGCGTCCAGCGCCCATAGGCTGCATCGCTGGCGCCCGGTTGGGTCAGGGTGGGCCGCCAACCCAGGCCGGCCAGCACTTCCTCCGGATCATCCATGGTGCCCAGCCAGGGCGCACCCGCGGCGGCCTGCATTTCGACCCAGGGGCGCGTCCACTGAGAGGTAAGCGTAAGGGTATTGACAATATCAAACCCGATCCAGCTTCCCTGCGCAGCCAGGCTGCTGGCTTTTTCAAGCAGTTGGGTGATGTGTTCAGGACAGAGGTAAAACAAAAAGCCTTCCATCAACCAGATGGAGGGTTGGTGAAGGGCGAAACCACTATCTAACAGCGGCGCTTCCCAGTCCGAAATCAGGTCCACCTCGACCGTATGGCGTTCACATACCGCAGACGCACCCGCAGCCTGCAGGATCTGCTCCTTGTAATGCAGAACCGCCGGCTGGTCCAACTCAAACAGGCGCACGCCCTCCAGCCAGCCCAGGCGAAAAGCACGCGTATCCAGGCCGGCTGCCAGGATGACCACCTGGCGAATGCCGAAATCGACCACCACGCGCTGCAGGAAATCATCAAAATAACGGGTGCGAATCACCATCGATACGGCATTGGGTCCGCGCCCCGCGGCCCAGGCCATGCCCTGCGGGCCGGCCAGCGCAGCCGCCCAGGGATCGTTGAACAGGCGATCTTCGCGCGCGCTTTCCAGCGCGCGCACGCCGGCCGCCCAATATGCGGTCGCGCCCAGGAGTTCATGCTTCCCATCTGTATCTGACATCGGTCTACTCCCTTACCAGTAAATCTTCCACGCCGGTCGGGCCAGGCGCATAAGCGCCTCGACATAAAAGTAATCACCCCACAGGTTGGCTTCATCCACACCGGCCCCGCCGGGTTTGCTGTATACGCCATGCAAAATCTGGGCGTTGGAGGCCGGATTATCGCGGGTGGCGTAGTGTTCGAAAAGGGAGCGGGTCATGGCCTGGGCCTCAGCCCGGTAGGCAGCGGCCTTTGGAGCATCCTCCAGCCAATTGGCCAATTCCAACAGCCCGCAAGCGGCGATGGCCGAAGCGGAACTGTCGCGTTCTTCACCGCTGCCGTCCCCAAAGACCAGGTCCCAATAAGCCACACGATCGGCCGGCAGGTGGGCAATGAAGTAATCAGCCAGGCGCTGGGCGGCCTGCAGGAAAGCCGGGTTGCGGGTGTAGCGGTAGCTGAGCGGGAAGCCATAGATCGCCCAGGCCTGCCCGCGCGCCCAACACGAATCATCTTTGGCGCCCTGGGCGGTTTTGCCGTAGCGCTCCGCCCCGGTCTGCACATCAAAATAAAAGGTATGGAAGGTGGTCGCATCGGGGCGGATGAAGGCCCGCATCGATTTGAGGGCATGGCTTTCGGCCGCCTGATGGTATTTTGGGTCACCGCTCTCCTGGCTGGCCCAATACAACAGGGGCATGTTCATCAGGCAATCGATGATCGCCCGCCCGCGCTGCTCAGGGTCATCCATGCGCCCCCAGGCCTGAAAGATGCCCGCGGCCGGGATATAGCGGTTCATCAAGGTCTCGGCAGCCTGCAGCGCCACCTGGCGGGCCAGGGGATTTTGGGTCAGGCGCCAGGGGGCCACCGCCGCCAGCGTGTACAGGAATCCCAGGTCGTGGTGGTCAGTATCAATTTTGCGCTGGATGCGCTGCTCGAAATTCGCCAGGTGACCTTCAGCCACCCGCCGGTATTCGGGCTTGCCGGTCCACTCGTAAGCCAGCCACAGCTGTCCGGTCCAGAAGGATGTGGTCCAGCCGATATTGGCGCCCTCGCTCAGTCCCAGTTCACGCAAGGCCGGGGATACACGCCGGGGATAGTAGACGCTGCCGCGGGTGGTGTCATCGGGGAAAAGCGTTTCGAACGGCTGCAGGTTGCCGTCGATTTTGGATAAGGCGGCCTCAAAAGCAGGGGTAGGATCAAAGGGGTTCAACGGATTATCTCCATATTTAAGTGTTTTGCCTGGCGAGCAGAATTGCATCCAGATAATCCCGCTCAGATTTGCGGATGTGTTCTAACGCCTGGCGAATGGTCCAGCCGCCGTCAGGTGGTTGTGCATCCAGGTCTTCATCGCTCAGGCCAACCAGGGACGCCAGCAGCAAGCCCCAGGCAGCCTCGGCCTGGGCATGCACCCGCTGGGGATGGGTGGGCAGGCGCTCGATTTTGGCGCGGGTGCCCTCCACCTGCACGGCGTGCTCGCGCATGTGGTTACCGAACTGCAGCAGAACGCGGATCAGGGTATCCCAGCGCCAGGGTCGCGAGGCGGTCGAGAGGGAAAATTCGCTCTCGTCCAGGTCTTCCAGTGCCGCCAGGCCCTCCTCGCGCGTGGCGCGGATCTCGGCTAAGAGGTTGTCGATCTGTTTGCGATTCATATGTACCCCGGTCAGCATTTCAACAGGATAAGATTTCCGCCAGCTAACTGATTTGCCGGCTGACTGACTGGATGACACGCTTTATGCGCCCGCGCACCCCTGCGGGCGCCCTGACCGTCCATCAAACCACTTCAAGTCTCATGCGGAAAACGATTTGCAGCGCAGGCGGGGGACTGACGCTCAGGCGCTTGAGCACGCCCTCTTTCGCGTTAGCCTTGCATTCTTCTTCCAATGACTGGACGGCAAAGTCGACCCCCGCCGGGGATTCGATGGTCAGGCGCAGGCTGTGACGCTGGCCCTTGACCAGGGCCGAAGCACCCTGCAGTTCAACCTCACCCCAGGTGACGAAAGCCTCTTCCACTTCCTGGGGCGCACCCGTAAACTGGAAGGTGTCCTCCAGCCAGAGGGTGCCCGCCGCTTCGGGCATCCTGACGAGGGCCTGCCGCTTCGGCGCCCTGACGAGGGCCTGCCGCCAGCTTCAGTTCGCGGCGCAGGCTGCTCAACCCGGAGACGGGATAAGCGCGGGCAAACTCGACCAGCGCCCGTTTATAAGCCCCGCTGGAACCGGCTTCCAGCAGCTCGCCGTGAAACTCACGCCCAGGGGCCTGGAGATGACCGCCGATGCGCGGCACACTGTGCCCGAAGGAATTGGCAAAGATGTTCTCATAGCGCTGCTCGCTGAAATAGAAGCGGTTGTACAGGCCGCGCCCGGGGTCGGTCAGCAGGCTCTCACCTTCCACGTGCACCAGGAAACTGCCCACATCGTTCTGGTTGTGGTTTTCGGCATTGTGCCCGGCCTTCACGGCTACGATCACCGGCTGGTCGCTGCCCGCCAGGGGCGCCACCAGGCGGGCCACCCCGCCGCCAGTCAGCACGGCATCGCCAATCTGTGGGGCATCCAACTGGCTGCCATCCCACCATAAACCGTTGCGCAGGATCATCTCCAGGCGCCAATCGCCGGGAAACTCGACCGGTTTGGCCAGCAGGTTGTAGAGGGTGGCGTCACCGGTGCGCTCGGCCAGGCGCGAAATGATGCCCGGGTTGAAATGGATGATCTCATCGGCATCGGAAAATGCGGCAAACATCGAGCCAGAAAGCAGCAGTTTGGCCGGGTAAGCGGCAATACGGCGCATACGCTCGGAATCGAGCAGGTCTATCGCCTCGCCGGAACGGGCGCGCAGCATCTCGGATAGGGCCACAAAATTGATCAGGCCGTAATGCCAGTAGCCCACACCCTCGGTCGAGGTGCCGTCCGCCTCGAAAGCATGCTCGAGGAAATAGTTAAGGCCGTCCAGAGCCAGAACCAGCGCCTGGGCCACCCGGTCGGGTTCGGTTTCCAACAGCAGGAAGGTCGAAGCCACCGAACTATTGCAAACCCCGTTCCAGTTGTTACCGCCCTTGTACCAGTGAAAGTTGTTGTAGTGGGCCAGGTAAGGCTGGAAGATGCGCTTGTCGACCTCGCAGCGCACCCTGGCGCGCACCTCGGCATCCAGCGTGCGGCCAAGCAGGTGCAGGGTAGCTGCCAGGTCAAAGGCAGTCTCAGCGGCAAACAGGTCGATAAAGTCGCGGCGTTCGTGCGCCGGCAGCACCCAGGTGGTTTCCTCGCAGATGTTCCAGAGATAGTCCTGAAGCAGGTCTTTCAACTGCGTCTCGCCAAAAAAGACACGCAGCGCCAGCATACCCTGGATGCGGCGTTTATTGAAATAGGGGCCTTCGTAGGTCGTACGATCGCCGTTCTTGATGAAGTAGCGGTAGTGGGTGTAGCGCGTCTCGGGGATTGCCTCGTATCCCAGCATGTATTCAGCCGATTTATCCAGCTCGTGCTTCATGCCGGGCCGGGATGCCAGGTCAGCCGGGTTGGCGCGAAAAGATTCCAACTCAGGGACGAGCGGCAGGTCCTCGCGCAGCAGGGCGGCGATTTCAGGAGCAGTCAAGCGAAACGGGTCAATTTTTTGAACAGCCATACAACACCTTTTCTTTGCGTCCCGCCTCAAGGGGCAGGCGCGCCGGTTTCTTCAATTCAATCCGCATGATTATGGGTCAGGGGCGGCTTACCAATGGCGTACACGTTAAAGCCGAGTGCATACAGGCGCTTATGGTCCAGGATATTGCGCCCATCGAAGATAAACGCTGGTTTGATCATTGAGGCGAAGATCGCTTTGTAATCTAATTCAGTGTATTGCGCCCATTCGGTCACGACGGCGATCGCATGGGCTTCCCGAGCGGCAGCGTAGGGGTCCGGCTCAAAGATTACCCTGTCGGCCTGCTCGCCCAATTCATCGCGCGCGTTTTCAAGCGCGTAGGGGTCAGTGATAACCACCTCGGCATGCTCCGCCAGCAGCCCGCGGCATACTGCCAGAGCCGGCGATTCGCGGGTATCGCTGGTGTTGGCCTTAAAGGCCGCGCCGAACAGGGCAATGCGCTTGCCGGCGATGGTGTTGAACAGGGACGAGACAATGTTGGAAACAAAACGGGTTTGCTGGTGCTCGTTCATGCTCACCACCTGTTCCCAGTAGTTGGCAACCTCTTTCAACCCGTAAAACTCGCACAGGTAGACCAGGTTGAGGATGTCTTTCTTAAAGCAGGAGCCGCCAAAACCCACGCTGGCGCGTAAGAAACGCGGGCCAATGCGGTTATCCAGACCAATGGCGTGGGCGACTTCAGTCACATCCGCCCCGGTTTTCTCGCACAGGGCCGAAATGGCGTTGATAGATGAGACCCGCTGCGCCAGGTAAGCATTCGCCGCCAGCTTGGAAAGCTCGCTGGACCACAGGTTGGTGGTAAGAATGCGTTCGCGCGGTATCCACTGGGCGTAAATATCCACAATGGCCTGGATCGCTTTTTGGCCAGAGATCGAGTCTTTGCCGCCGACCAGCACCCGGTCGGGGTTTTCCATATCCTGTACGGCAGTACCTTCGGCCAGGAATTCCGGATTGGAGATCACGTCGAAATGCAATCCCTTGGAATTGTAGTTAAGAATTTGCTCCATGGCCTCGGCCGTACGTACGGGCAGCGTGCTTTTCTCGACCACAATTTTGGGCGTGGTGGCGTTGTGCAGAATCTGGCGGGCAGTTTTCTCCCAGTACTGCAAGTCCGCCGCGCGGCCCGCCCCCTGGCCAAAGGTTTTGGTGGGGGTATTCACGCTGACAAAGATGATATCCGCCTCATCGATGTGGCGGTCGACTTCGGTGGAAAAGAACAGATTGCGGTTCAGGGCTGAGCGCACGACCGCTTCCAACCCAGGCTCGTAGATCGGCAGGCGGTCCGACTGCCAGGCTGCGATACGCGCCGCATTAATATCCACCACCACCACCCGGTGCTGGGGGCAGTGGCTGGCGATCACCGCCATTGTAGGGCCGCCGACGTAACCGGCGCCAATGCATAAAATATTGGTCATATCCTTAGTCCTTCCAAAGTTCGCGTAGTTTGTGCGCGGCCAGCTTAGGCCGGCGGTCGCGAGTGAAAACACCTTTCAGGTTCAGGCTCTGCACACGGTGCACGGCCTGACCGGTCTTAAAATCGCACAGGTTCCAGACATGCTCGCCGACCACAAAGGGACGCGCGCGGATGGTCTGGATGGTACGCTCGATAAACTCGGCCTGGTACTCCTCGCTGAACATTTCGGGCGGCTGGGCATGGTGCCCGGGGATCGTATCGGCGCCAAACTCGGTCAGGATGAGCGGTTTGTGGAACTTCTCGTGCATGGCGTCGATTTCCTGGGCCAGCAGCGGGAGCCCCTCCTCGATGCGCCCGCTCTGAGTATACCAACCATAGTAGCGGTTCAAACACAGGATGTCGAGGAATTCAAACGAGAGATCGTCCACGCCGATATGGCTGACGATCGTCACCGGTCGGGTAGCATCCAACGACTTGGCCAGGTCATACAGCTCGCGAAAAAAGGGCACCGCCGCCTGCGGGCGGGAATGGGGTTCGTTCGCCAGACTCCACATGATGACCGAAGGGCGGTTCTTGTCGCGGTCGATCAGCTCGCGCACGTAGCCGCGGCACACTTGCAAACGGCGGCTCAACCCTGTCTCAGCAAAGAACAGGCCCACCGCCGGGATTTCATCGATCACCAGAAAGCCCAGCCGGTCGGCCAGATCCATCATCTGTTCGGAGTAAGGGTAATGGGTGGTGCGAAAGGAATTGGCCCCCATCCATGCCATTAAAGAATAATCCTTGACGATGACTGCTTCGACCAGCCCGCGCCCGGTTACGGGGAAATCCTCATGACGGCCAAAGCCCTTGAGGTAAATGGGCTGCCCGTTGAGCAGCAGGGCGTCACCTACAACCTGGATGGTGCGGATGCCCACCGGCAAGGTATAGCGGTCAAAAACCTGCCCGTCTTGCAGCAACTCCACCGTCAGGTCGTACAGGTTGGGCGCACCGGGCGCCCAGAAGGCAGCCTGCGGGACGCTTAAAGCCAGGGTGTCGCCGCCGGTCTCTGCCGACAGGTCCGCGCCGTGACCCTGCAAGCGCACCCGCGCTGCAGAACCGGCCGGACGCTCCAAACGGATATGGACCGAGCCTGTGCTGCCTTGAATTGTCGTGGTCACAGTCAGATCTTCCAGCGCGGTTGGCGCCACGGCAACCAGCAGCACCGGGCGCTGGATGCCGCAGAAAGGAAAGAAATCAAACGAACCGGGCGGGTAGTTGACGCTGTTGGCAAAAGAATGCAGCGGGTCGGCGGGCACATTTCCCGGCGGCACCCGGTCCGGCGCCAGGGCGCCGTCTACGCGCACGACCAGCAGGTTGCCTTCGGGCTTGAGCAAGGCCGAAATTTGGAACTGGAACGGCAAATGGCCGCCCTCATGCTGGCCGAGGTAGGTGCCGTTCAGCCAGACCTCGGCCAGATAGTTGACCGAAGCGAAGCGCACGAAGACCTTTTTATCCTCCCAACCCCAGGAGCGGTCGAAACGGGTCTGGTACCAGGCCGTGCCCAGGTATTCGCGGTGGTCAGAAAACTGGTCATTCCAGCTGGCCGGGACCGCAATCGGGCGCCCGTCCGCGAAACCCCCGCTCCACCCGGCTGGCTTGCCTTCTTCGTCCGGGTCGAAGCGAAAATCCCAGAAACCATCCAGACTCGTCATCTGGCGATATGGATTTAACTGCGGGTACAGCATAAGCTCTCCTTTAGCACCGGCCCGATTGGCAATCGCTCAACGCCTTTCGGTACATAGTTTGATCAACTCACCCACCTCGGCCGTAGCCAGGCACTCAACGGTATCGGCAGCGCCGTAATAGATTTTAACCTCACCGCTATCCTCAAGGATCATGCCGCCGGGAAAAATCACGTTGGTGCGGAAGCCTTCTTCAACCTCGTACGGTGCTTCAGGGGCGATCAGCGGGAGTTTACTCATCCCGATCACTTTGGAGGGATCTTCCAGGTCGAGGAGCATAATTCCGGCACAGTAGCGCTTCTGCCACCGGTCTTCCCAGCCGTTCTTGCCCCGCGAAGGGTCGCGGTCCACGGCGTGGAAGGTAGTCAGCCAGCCTTTTTCGGTGCGCACGGGCGGCGCAGCCGGGCCGAGCTTATCATTGGCAAAGGGCACATCTTCCACCCCCAGCACCAGTTGGGTGTTTCCCCAGTAGCGCAGGTCAGGCGAATCGGAACACCAGATATCGAAGCGGTCGACCCCGCCGCGCCCGTACACCGGGAAGGGCCGCTCCAGGCGCACGTATTTGCCGCCGATCCGCTGCGGAAAGAGGACCATGTTGCGGTTGTCCGGGGCACTCAGGCTGAGAATCTCGAAACGCTCGAAATCCTCGGTGACCGCGATGCCACCACGAATGCCGTGGCGGGTATCGACCGCAAAGCACATGTAGCAGCGCCCATCGATGACCGTCAGGCGCGGGTCATAGCCGCGGCGAATTTCTTCATCGCGCAGATCGAAGCAGGGCCTGGGCTGCACCTCCCAGTGGAGGCCGTCGGCACTGAAAGCCAGGCCAAGGTTGGTGCGCAGAGGATGCGGCGTGGAAGGATGCTGCCCATGGTCGTTGCGAAAGACCATCACGTAACGCCCCTGAAAGCGGGTCACGCCAGCGTTGAAAATTAACAGCGCCTCGAAAGGCACATCTTTTGCCGACAACACCGGATTGTCCGGGTAGCGGCTGATACAGGCAGCAGATTTGAGGTCAGTCATGGTGTGAAAATATTCCCTGGTTTTGTGGTTTCGGGTTTCAACGGGCAGCTGGGCCGCCAGCCACCCGTTGATGAGCATAATTGCCCCCGGCTGCCGCATACCAATCGCGCGGGACGGTGGCGAACCAAAAAAGGCGAGCTGCCCGCAGCTATGGTGGGCACCTTTATGAAATCAAACCGGTCACGGGGTAGGATCCCCTTGAGGAGCTGGCGAATCGGATTCAGGATACCGGTCCCAAAATACAACCGACGCGAGGGGCTTCTTATCTTTCTCCGGCCAATCTACCGGCACGCCGACCGGAACAAGGGTCAGCAGCCGTTTATCAGGCGGCACTCCCAGCAGCGTTTTAAATTCTTCTTCGCGCGGGATGGTGTATCCCTCCAACCAGCACGAACCATAACCGAGCGCAGTGGCGGCAACCAGCATATTCTGCACCGCCGCAGACCCATCCTCCAACCACCAGCGCGAAGTCGGGTCCAAAACCACGGCGATGATTGCCGCGGCTTTTTCCATCCATTGGGATGCCACTTTCAACTGCTCGATCAGGACACGGTCCGTGACAATAATAAATTCCCAGGGTTGGCGGTTGTTCCCAGAAGCCGCCAGACGGCCTGCATCTACAATCTGCAGCAGTTGCTCTCGGGGAATCGGCTCCCCGGTGTACCGGCGCACGCTGCGCCGTTTGCCAATGGCTTCTAACGCATCCACAACACTCTCCTGTGAAAAGATTGGCAGGATGCAGGCGCTTTTAACCTCGCACCCCCACAGTATTTTGATTAACTTTAATTATACTTCGACTATAAACACATCTGCACCCTGACAACCTGATTTTTGCCAACTGCAACATGCCCCTTTTAAATAAGCCATTCAATTTATCATGAAATTTTCCGGCGAATTTCGCTTGATTTTTCATGAAAATGATGCGATAATGAAATTATCAACGCGCAATATCTGCAGGGCAGGTGAATATGGCTAAAGCTTCCTCTCGTGTGACATTAGCAGATGTCGCCCGGCGGGCGAATGTTTCGATCACATCGGTTTCGCGATTGATCAATAATTCGGGGCCTATCAATGAAGAAACGCGAAAGCGGATCAACGCTGCGATCACTGAATTAGGTTTTGAACCACGCCGCTCACAATCCAAGGGTCTCGAGCAGACCATCGCGGTAATTACCGGCGATCTGCTCAACGCCTATTTTCCGGAGATCATTCGCGGCGTGCAGGAAGAAGCCGACAGTTACGGAATGCTGACCATTCTGTTCACACTGACGGATGCGCCCCAGCGCCAGCAGCAAATTCTCCAAAAACTGAGCAAGCATGTGGCAGATGCGGTAATTTTGATGGGCTCGCCCATTTTCCCAGGCCTGGCTGAAGTGCAGTCACGCCGCCGTATTCCCATGCTTGTGATCAACCGGCGCGCGCTGGGCCCGGCTTTAAGCAGTATTACGGTCGATTTTGAAAATGCGGGCTACCGGATAACCCAACACCTGATGATGTTGGGGCATACCCGAATTGGCTTTGTTTCCAATTCCGATCCCGACCTGGATATTTCCGCTGCGCGCAGGAAGGGGGTGGAACTGGCTTTACAGGAAGCTGGACACTGCCTGCGGCCTGAATGGTCGCTGGTTTGCCCGCCCGGCCAGGAGATGGACGGCGGCTACCACGTGATCAGCGCTTTGTTGGCCCAGCCCAAGGCCGAACTGCCAACGGCTTTTGTATGTTTTAACGATGCGATTGCGGTTGGCGTGGAGCACGGCTTACGCACGGCCGGGCTGCGTGTTCCGGAGAACCTGTCGGTGGTCGGCTTCGACGATATCGCCATCGCCGCCCATGCCAGCCCACCGCTGACCACCATTTCTCAGCCCAAATACCGCATGGGGATGACGGCCGTGCAGATGCTGCGCAAGATGATCCATGATCCAGATGCGCCCGGGGACAGCATCATGACCGAAAGCCCGCTGATCGTGCGCGAATCCAGCGGGCGGTGCCTGGAACACGCCAGTACTTATTAAATACCCACCCCTTAAAAGCAACCAGGGCGTTTTGATCAATAAAAGTTCAAAACGCCCTGGTTATTTAATTTTGAAAGAATACTATTGGGTTACCGTATTCGACGGAGCCTGATTATAGCGCCCGCCCATTCCACCACCACGCCCGCCGCGCATGCCGTAGCCGGCCTGTGGGCCTGCGGCCGAGCCGCCGTACATCGGGCAGTCTTCGGGGTCGAACCCTTCCTGGAACATGGGCATATCTTGTGAGCGCTGATTCATCCAATCGGCCCGCTCCTGGGTCATCAGACCGGCCTGAACGGCGGCGTCAACCCCGGCATTGCGGGCATCCTGCATCAAAGCTGTGAAATCGGCAGCCGCCATGCCTTGCGACTCGGCAATCTGCCACATCGTTTCACCCGCATCCAGGCGACCTTCGACAACATCCGCGCTCAAGCCGAGCTTCTCGGCAAAATAAGCAACCATGCCATCATGCATCGGGCCTTCGTCTCCATCCACCTGACCGCCCATCATAGCCCCGCGACCAATACCAGCCTGCTGGCCTCGACCCATCATACCCTGCCCAAACCCCTGGCCAAACGGTTGGGGGGTTTGCTGCGGCGTCTGGGCCGACACCACGGTCGCCACGGCCAGAACCGTCAAAACTGCAATACCAGCTAATGTTAACCACTTTTTCATGTGAATTCTCCTCGTTTTTTTTCAGACAATCGTTTTCGCCTGTTTTATAACTCTATATTAAGGGAAAGTTGTGAAGAAGATGTGAAGGCCAAACGAACAGGTTGTGAAGGTTTGGGAATATGCTACAATTCGCACAAACTTTTCAATCCTTTTGGAGACTCACCATGTCCTCTTCGCGTACGCGCAAAATTGTGATCGCCGGTGTACTCAGCGCAATTTCCATTCTGCTTGGCGCTACCCGCTGGGGTTTCATTCCCTGGTTTGGCGGCGTTTCATTGACCATCATGCATGTACCGGTGATCATCGGCGCCGTGCTGGAAGGCCCGGTAGTAGGTGCGTTGATTGGCCTGATATTCGGCCTGTTCAGTATGATCCAGGCCGCGGTGGCACCCAACGGCCCGACCGACGTATGGTTCACCAACCCGATCCTCTCGGTGCTGCCGCGCCTGTTCATCGGCCCGGCAGCCTGGCTGGTATGGCAGGCGCTCAAGCGCTGGCCGGTGGCTGGCCTGTTGGGCGCGGGAATCGCCGGCAGCCTGACCAATACCATCCTGGTTTTAGGGGTGATCGGCCTGTATGGCCTGCTGCCGTGGGCTGTATTAGGCGGCATAGCCGTCGCCAACGGGCTGCCCGAGGTCGGACTTTCGGCCGTCATTGTGCTGGCAGTGGTCGCCGCCTGGCGCCAGATCGATACCGGGCGCAAAGGGGCCGACCTTTGAAATATTCCATAACTTACCCAGTCAGGAGTCTCCTTGCCGTCCGCTAACGCAAATACAGTCGAACTCACCGGCCAGGCGCCCTCTGAATCCGCAGCGAATGTTGAACGCTTTGAAACTGCCGGCGTGGCGACCGTCTCCTCAGCGCATTTCTTCCACGATACGTATTCGGCCTTCCTGGCACCGCTGCTGCCGGTGCTCATCGAAAACCTCAGCCTGACCAAGACCGCGGCCGGGCTGCTTTCGGTTTTTTACCAGCTGCCCTCGCTGCTCCAACCGCTGGTGGGCCACCTGGGCGACCGGTTCAACCTCAAGATCCTGGTGATCACCGCCCCCACCGTGGCGGCCGGCCTGATGACCCTGCTGGGAATTGCACCGACTTACGCCCTGCTGGCCCTGCTGCTGGTAGTGGCCGGGCTGAACTCAGCCGGGCTGCACGCCATCGGCCCGGTGATCGTGGGCACGCTCTCCGGCAAATATCTGGGGCGCGGCATGAGCTTCTGGATGGTCGCCGGTGAAACGGCGCGCACCCTGGGTCCGCTGATCCTGGTCAGCGCGGTAGCGCTGCTCACCCCGCGCGGGCTGCCCTGGCTGGTCTTCGGCGGGGTGGCCGCTTCGCTGATGCTCTACCTGCGCCTGCGCCACGCCCCCGATTACCGCCCACCGGCGGCCAACCGCCTGGCCTGGGGCAGCGCTATCCAGTCGATCCGCCCGCTGATCTTCATTCTGGTCGGCATGATCTTTACCCGGGGACTGCTCTTCGCTTCGATTACCACCTTCCTGCCGACGTATATGACCGAAACCGGGGCCGGTTTGTGGCTGGCGGGCGCGTCGCTTTCGGTTATGGAAGCGGCCGGCGTGATCGGCGCGCTGTTCGGCGGGGTGGTCAGCGACCGGCTCGGGCGGCGGCGAGTGATGATTGTCATGTCGCTGGCTGCCCCGCTGGCCGTGCTGCTGTTCCTCAATGTGCGGGGTTGGCTGCAGTTCCCCGCGCTGCTGCTGGTGGGACTGACCATGCTCTCCACTACACCGGTTCTCATGGCCCTGGTGCAGGAGCAGGCGCGCGGGTCGCGCGCGCTGGCCAACGGCATCTATATGGCGCTGAATTTCGCTCTCACCTCGCTTTCCACCCTGCTGGTCGGCATGCTTGGCGACCGGTTTGGCCTGCACACCGCCTTTATGATCAGCGCAGGGGTTATGCTGGCCGGAATGCCGTTCGTGTTGAAGCTGCCCGGAAAGGTTGAAGAACCCGAGCAGGCATCCAAAGCGCAGTCCCAGGGTTGAGACCGGGCATCATGCATACAGGAGTAAAATGAGCACACCCTTCGCCTATCCCCTCACCCGCCGCGAGGATCTCTCCGAAAGCCTGCACGGCACAGCCGTCGCGGACCCTTACCGCTGGCTGGAAGATGATCACTCGCCCGAAACGGAAGCCTGGGTCAGCCAGCAGAACGCGCTGACAACCGCCTACCTGGATGCGATCCCCGACCGGGCGCAGATCCGCCGCCGGCTGACCGAACTGTGGGATTACGAGCGGATCGGCGTGCCCTTTAAGCGCGGCGAGCGCTACTTTTATACCCACAACGACGGCCTGCAGAACCAGAGCGCCCTGTACTGGCTGGAAGCGCTGGACGGCGAGCCGCGCCTTTTGCTCGACCCGAATACCCTCTCCAGCGACGGCACGGTGGCGCTGGGCTCCTACGCGGTCAGCCGGGACGGCCAGTACCTGGCCTACAGCCTGTCTGCCGCCGGCTCAGATTGGCAGGAATGGCACGTACGCCGGGTAGAGACGGGCGAAGATCTGCCCGATCTGATCCAGTGGGCCAAATTTACCGGCGCATCCTGGACGAACGACCACCGCGGCTTTTATTACAGCCGGTATGACGCCCCCGCCACGGGCCAGGCCTACAAGGGCGCAAATTACTACCAGAAGCTGTATTACCACCGCCTGGGCACCCCGCAGGTAGAAGACATTCTGGTATACGAACGGCCCGACCAGAAGGAATGGGGTTTTGGCGGGCAGGTCAGCGACGATGGGCGCTACCTGGTGATTTCCGTCTGGTACGGCACGCACCAGGAAAACGGTTTGTTCTACCAGGACCTGCAGGTTTCGGATGCGCCGGTGGTCGAACTGTTCAACCAGTTCGACGCCACCTACGAGTACCTGGGCAGCGACGGCGCGCGGTTCTACATCCTTACCGATCGTGATGCGCCGCTGCAGCGGGTCATTGCGGTTGATCTTGAGCATCCCCTTCCGGAAGCCTGGCTGGAAATCATTCCGGAGGGGAGCGACATCTTGCAATCCGGCGCGCTGACCGGCAGCACCCTGTTCGCAGTTTACCTGCACGATGCCACCAGCCTGGTCAAGACCTTTGATTTGCAGGGCAATTTCCTGCGAACGGTCGAACTGCCCGGCCTGGGCAGCGTGGCGGGTTTTGGCGGCAGACGGCAGGACCGCGAAACCTTCTTCCTGTTCACCAGCTTCACCACACCCGGTGAAATTTACCACTACGACCTGGAAAACGGCCGGGCCGTGCTCTTCCGCCGGCCCAACCTGCGTTTCGACCCGGCCCAGTTTGTCACAGAGCAGGTCTTTTATCCTTCCAAGGACGGCACGCGCATCCCCATGTTTATCCTCTATAAAAAGGGGCTGGCGCGCAGCGGGCAGAACCCGACCTTCCTGACCGGTTACGGCGGGTTTAATATCCCCCTTACGCCTCGTTTTCACCCATCTCAGATCGTGTGGATGGAGATGGGTGGGGTGTTTGCCCAGCCCAACCTGCGCGGCGGGGGCGAGTACGGCAAGGCCTGGCACGACGCCGGCAAACTGCACCAAAAGCAGAACGTCTTCGATGACTTTATCGCCGCGGCCGAATGGCTGATCGACAACCGCTACACCAGCACCTCGCGCCTGGCGATCGAGGGCGGCTCGAACGGCGGGCTGCTGACCGGCGCCTGCCTGACCCAACGCCCCGACCTGTTCGGCGCGGTAATCACCGCGGTGGGCGTGCTGGATATGCTGCGCTTCCATAAGTGGACCATTGGCTGGGCCTGGACCTCGGATTACGGCTCACCGGATGACCCCCAGGATTTCAAAACCCTGCTGGCGTATTCGCCCTATCACAACATCCGCCCTGGCACGGCCTACCCGCCGACACTGATCACCACCGGTGATCATGACGACCGGGTTTTCCCGGCCCACAGCTTCAAGTTCGCCGCCGCCCTGCAGCACGCCCAGGCCGGCCCGGCCCCGGTATTCATCCGCATCGACGTGCGCGCCGGGCACGGCGGGGGCAAGCCCACCGCCAAGCAGATCGAAGAATGGACCGATATCTTTGGCTTTTTGTGGAGCACGCTTACGGCGATGGAAGTTACCGGAAATAGCGAATAATCGATCCCCGATTTACAAAAACAAGACGACCGCTGCCAGGATCAATGCCAGCCCGACCGCCAGCCCGTCGCGCGGGGTGAAGCGCATCTCCACCAGTGCGGTGGGATGCGCCCGGCTGGCATAGCCGCGCGCATCCATGGCCAGGGCCATGGTTTCAGCCCGGCGCAGGCTGGTGACAAATACCGGCACCAAAAGCGGCAGCAAGGCGCGCGCACGCGCCCACAGGCGGGTAAACGGGTTGCGCCCTGCACCCTTGGTGCGCCCGAAGGGGCGGGCTGGCCGAGTCCATTCGGCTCCGCGAGCAGCCTGCGCCTTGGCGATGCGCTCGGCGGATTGGGCTAAAAACGGCAGGAAGCGCACCGCCACCACCAGCGCCATCACGCCGTCATGCACCGGCAGGCGCACCCGCTCCAGCGGGCGAAACAAAGACTCCATCCCGTGGGTCAATTCCGAGGTCGAGAGCACCTGGCTGGCAAAACTGATTCCCAGGACCAGGCCGGCAAAACGCAACAGAAGCATGCCCCCCACCAGCAGGTCGGCGGGAGTGATCAGCACCGGTCCCAGGCGCAGCAAAACCAACCCGGTATCGGCCTGGGCATTGAAGAAAACCTGGAGCAGCGCCAGAATGATCAGAAACGGCAGCGGGGAAAGCAGCGAGCGCAGGGCATAACCCAGGGGCAGACCCGCCAGGCGCAGCCCGCCTGCAATCACCACAAGTCCAAATACTAACCCCAGCGGGTGCGGGGTAAAAAGAATGGCCGCCAGCAGGATGGTAAAGGCCAGGATGCGGGCGCGCGGATCCAACCGGTGGACCGGCGAATCACCGGGAACCACCTGTCCAAAGGGAAGATTACGCAGATACTCAAATTCGCTCATAATCAAAAGTCGCGATCAGCTTTTCAACGGGTCAGCCGGAAGGTCCGGCAGGCGCTCCAGGGCGGCCCCTCTTCAGGGGCGACGAAGCGCCGCCAGCAGCTTCTCGGGGGTCACCAGGCCGGGCGGCAGGGGCCACCCTTTGCGGCGCAGCTCGAGGGCAGCACGCGCCGCCACCGGGGCTTCCAGGCCAGAAGCCAGCAGTTCTTCCTCGCGCTCGAACACCATCGCAGCCGGGCCGTTTAGCACATCGCACCCGCCAGACATCAGCGTGGCATCATCTACCAGGCCGGCCAGGTCATCCATCTGGTGGCTGGAGACCACCAGGGTCAGGCCCAAATCCACCAGCGCGCGCAGCGTCACCAGCAGTTCGTCGCGCGAGCGCGGATCCAACCCGGCCAGGGGTTCGTCGAGCAGCAAAATCTCGGGGCGTCTGGCCAGAATGGAGGCCAGGGCCACCTTTTTTTGTTCGCCGCCGCTCAAGGCAAAACTGCGCCGGTCTTTAAAGGCTTCAAAACCCAGCCCGACCCGCTCCATTGCCCAGCGCACGGCCTCGCGCACCGCGGGCCGGTCTAAACCGGACTGGCGCGGCCCGTAGGCAATTTCGTCGCCGACAAAGGTCTCGAACAGCTGCACTTCCGGGTTTTGAAAGGCCAGCCCCGCCAGGCGGCGAGCGGCGTAGCGGTCGGCGCCGGCTTCATGCAAATGGTGCGGACCAACCGTGACCTGACCTTCCTGAGGGAAAAGCAGGCCGTTGAGATGCTGCAGCAGGGTCGATTTTCCCGAACCGGTGGCCCCGGCCAAACCATGCACCTCACCCAGGCCAACCCGCAGATTGGCATTACCCAGCGCGCGGTGCGCCAGGGGCGTGCCCTTGAGGTAAATGTGCCCCAGACCAACCACCCGGATCACATCAGCGCGGGCAGCCGTCTGCGGCGCAGATTCAGCCTCCGGCGCCACGGCAACAGGGTTGGGGCAGACCGGCAGAGCTTCCAGCAAATCGGTGGTGTTCAAAAGATCCGGCGGCAGGCCGGGCAGGACCGGACGCAGCGACCGCGCCAGCGCCGCCGCCGGGGGCAGGTGCAGCCCAAGGGCATGCAGGCGCTGCGGATCCGAAAACACTTCAACCGGCGGCCCATCCAGCGCCACCCGCCCATGCGAAAGGACGATGACCCGCTCCGCCCGGGCTGCCTCGCCCATGAAGTGCGTGATGGAAATAATCGTGGTCCCGGCGCGGTGCAGCTCGTCGATGCGCGCCAGCACCGTGCGCCGCCCGGCCGGGTCGAGCATGGCGGTGGTCTCATCGAAAACGATCACCCGCGGCTGCACTGCCAGCACGCCGGCCAGCGCCAGGCGCTGCATTTGCCCCATGGAGAGCATAAACGGCGGGCGCAGGCGGTGATCCCACAGGTCAAATGCCTGCAGCAGGGCATCCACCCGCGGGCGCATCTGCGCGGCAGGCAGGCCCAGGTTTTCCAGCCCAAAAGCCACGTCTTCTTCGACCACCGCCGCCACCAGCTGGTCCTCCGGGTTCTGGAAGACCATCCCCACCAGCTGGCGGATGGCGCGGTGCTGGCTCAGGTCGGAGGAATCCATCCCGGCAATGCGCACCCGTCCGCCGGTCGGCAGGTACAGGGCGTTCAGCAGGCGCGCCAGGGTGGTCTTCCCCGAACCGTTGGCGCCCACGATCGCCACCCGTTCGCCCTCATGGACCGCCAGGGCAACATCATCCAGGGCCGCAGTGGGGGCAGATGGATATTGAAAGGAAACGTGATCGAGCTCGATGAAGGCCATAGGCGGGTGAATTATATCGTATCCGTGCCATTGCAAACAATTTGCAATCTGGGTGCAGCTTCCCGGAAAAAATCAATCCTGGGTACAATTATGCAACCCAAACCCATTCATGAGAGATGGTATGCACGCTTTGAGCGAAGCCGAAATTCAGGTGCTGATTGCGCTGATCGAGCTTTCCCAGCCGGTCGAGACGCCCAACAACAATTTTTACCGCTTCCACCCGCAAACGATTGAGGAAGCGGCCACAGATTTTAAAGGATTTCGCGTCGACTGGAGCGAAGCTTACGACGACCTGGCCGAACGCGGCCTGCTGGAACCCGGTCCCGAAGGTTGGGTGCTGACCGCCGCGGGGCTGAAAACCGCCGCCGAAGTGCGCCGGGCGCGCCCGCCGATCTACTACTGGTACCGCGCGTATTACACCAGCGCCCCGCACAGCCCGGCCTACCGCCGCTTCTGCGAAGAACTGTACGGGCGCTTCTTATGCCAGACCAATTTCAGCGACATGGACCAGCTCGACCGGCTGGCGGAAACGCTCGCCCTGCATCCTGGCGAGCGGGCGCTGGATTTAGGCTGCGGCACCGGCCTGATCGCGGAATATCTCTCGGACGGCAGCGGCGCGGCCTTCACCGGGATCGATTACTGCCCGGATGCCGTGGCCCAGGCCCTGGAACGCACGGCGCCAAAACGCCAGCGGCTGGATTTTGCCGTGCAGAACCTGGACACGCTGAATTTTCCGGAAGGGTCGTTTGACGCGCTGGTTGCGATCGACACGCTCTACATGCCCAACGACCTGGACGCCACCCTGCGCAAAATGGCCGCCCTGCTCAGGCCAGGCGGGCGGATGGGCATATTCTATTCCACCGCCATCTGGGATGTGGGCGGCGAGCGCGCCCGGCTGCAGCCGGAGCGCACCCCGCTGGGCGAGGCCTTAAAACGGGCAGGCCTGCCGTTCACCACCCGGGACTTCAGCCGCGAGACGCACCGGCACCTGCAGCGCAAGCACCAGATCGGGAAGGCGCTGCGCCCCGCTTTCGAGGCCGAAGGGCAGCTCGGGCTGTACGATTACATCCTGGCCGAATCTGACTCTGGCGATGCCCCGTTTGACCCGCAAACCTGTGCGATCACGCGCTACCTGTACCGGGTGGAACTGCCGGGGCCTGCCTCCGATTAACTGACCCAGATCAATCGCAATTCGGTAATCGCCCAAACGCCGCGCACTTTTTCAACTGTATAGGCGTATCCGGCCCCATCCAGGCTGCCGCGATAATTTCGTGCGACCAACTCCACCCGGGTCCCACTTTTCGTTTTCAGATTACCCAGGGTGATCACTACCCCCCCGTCCTTTAACCGCCCGCCCTTCTCCACGGGATCGCGTTCGACCTCGGAAAATTGATCCAGCCACACGACCCCGGACGAAAGGTCGCTGAGGGCAGTGCTGATCCCGGCCTGGGTGGACGGCGAAAGCAGGCTTGCATTGCTCTGGGTCAGCCTGTGGTCCCCGCCGCGGTCATCCGTCGTGCGCAGAATGTAAACCGGTCCCGTCCCGCGTCTTAAGTGCCGGATCACGGCGGCGAAAATCTGGATTTCATCCTGTTGGGTTAAGGGAGAATAAACCGAGGTCGGTATATTTTCATCTTCCGCCTCACGCAGAACTGGCGCTTTTACCAGCCCCGTGCTGACCAGGAGCAGCCCGACCGCGATCAAAACTGCCACCAGCAGCATACCCCCATACAGCTTGCGCTTGCGCATCTTCCCCTCCCCAGGTAGAAATTCCCGGATGAGACCCATCCTTCTGTTATCATTATATTGAAAAAGCAACGCACATCACCAACGAACTGTCACAAAACCGGCCCGGCCGGTGTTTGTCTTGTAGAATGGCCCAACGCAGCATGACACTTCCCCAGAAGCCCAAACCGCTCGCAGCCACCCATGAACAGCCCGGCCCCGCCGAGTTGGAAGACCTGTTTCACCGCCAATGGAGCCGGCTGTGCGCCGCGCTGTACCGTTTTACCGGCGACCCGGACGAAGCCGAGGACCTGGCATTAGAAGCATTCGTGCAGCTCTGGCAGCGCCCGCCGGCCCGTACCGAAAACCTGGGCGGCTGGCTGTACCGGGTGGCGACCCGCCTGGGGCTCAACCGCCTGCGCAGCACCGCCCGGCGCAACCGCTACGAACTGGACGCCGCCCGCGAAGCACTGCGGGGCGAAGCGCCCGGCGATCCGGAAGGCGAGATTGCGCGCCGGGCCGAACGAGCCAGGGTGCGCGGCGTGCTGGCGGAAATGGATGAACGCCAGGCTCGCCTGCTGCTGCTGCGCCATTCCGGGTTTTCATACCAGGAAATCGGCGCGGCGTTGAACCTGAACCCGGCCTCGGTGGGCACCCTGCTGGCCCGGGCCGAACAAACTTTTACGGAGCGCTATCAGCAAACCAGCCTGTGGGAATCTCCACCGGCCGACCCCACGGCAACGAAAGACTGACCGGTGATCAAGGAGGAAAGGATGCATCCAAGCGAGAACGAACTGCGCGCCTATCAAGACGGCCAACTGCCCGAAGCGGAGCAAGAGCACACTGCCGCCCACCTGGCGGAGTGCAGCGAATGCCAGGCAGCGCTTAGCGGGCTGGCCACCCGGGCAGAACAGGTGAATGCCGCGCTGGATGCCCTGGCCCCCACCCCCGCCGAGGCGCGCCGCACTGCCGGCAGCGCGGCTGCCTGGCGCAAATTCGAACAAAAATTACAGGAGAAACCATCTATGTCTAAACGTCTTGCACGCCTGCGGCCCTTATGGATTGGGCTGACGCTTATCGCCGTCCTGGCGGTGGCCTTCAGCTTCCCTTCGGTCCAGGCCCTGGCTTCCAACTTCTTACGCCTGTTCCGCGTGCAGCAGATTGCCGTGCTGCCGCTGGATATGACCAACCTGAAAGACGCCCGCTTCGATCCCACGATCGGTGAAACGATCAGCCAGGTGCTTTCAGACCAGGTCAAAATAACCCGCCAGCCGGGCCAGCCCCATGATTTAAGCGGCGCCAGCCAGGCCAGCCAGGAGGCCGGCTTCCAGGTGCGCCTGAGCAGCGACCCGGCTCAATCCCTCAGCCGGCTGATGCTGCAGCCCGGCATCGCCTTTGAAGGCACTTTCAACCAGGCCCTGGCCGAAACCGTCCTGCAAAGCTTTGGCAAGGGCGATTTACCGCTGCCTGCCGGGCTGGATGGCGCAGTGGTTAAAGCCAACATTCCCGACTCGGTGACGGCGGCCTACGGCAAGTGCCGCTACAATACCGCCCCCGAAAGCCGCTCCGCCACCGGCGGTGAGACCCTCGGTATCGGTGATAAGTGCCTGCTGCTGGTGCAGATGCCCAGCCCGACGGTTGACACCCCGCCCGACCTGCCTATCAACCAATTAGCAGAACTCGGCCTGCAGGTGATGGGCATGGCGCCGGACAAGGCTGCCCAGGTGGCCAGCCAGATCGATTGGACCACCACCCTGGTGATCCCCATTCCGCGCGGCGAGATGGATTCGCAGACTGTAAAAGTGGATGGGACGGACGGTACCCTGCTGCGCCAGCTTTCATCCGACTCGAGTATGGCACCCACTTACAGCCTGGTGTGGGTCAAGAACGGCATCGTTTACGGTATCCTCGGCTCCGGCGATCCGGCGCGTGCGGTGGACCTGGGCAACAGCCTGCAATAAACGTAATTTAACACAGAGTCTCAGCACCGCTACGGGTGGCCGCAGCGGCAGACACAGAGAAAATCGCAGTGCCGCTGAGACTCTGTGGTTTAATTACTTGAATACGAGATAAAAATTTTCAAGTAATTGGTGCGGTACACCGCACCAATTACTTGATCCGTAAGGACACGAGAAACCCGCATGCTGGTGATTGAAACCGAAAATCTGCGCAAGGAATTTGGGCCGCGCGTGGCGGTCAAAGGGCTGACCCTGCAGGTGCAGGCCGGAGAAGTGTTTGGCTTTTTGGGGCCCAACGGAGCCGGCAAGACCACCTTCATCAAGATGATGCTGGGGCTTGTGAAACCCACCTCCGGGCAGGCGCACATGCTGGGCCTACCCGCCGGGTCGACGGCAGCCCGCGCCAAAACCGGATTTTTGCCGGAGCACTTCCGCTTCCACGATTGGCTGACGGCCGAAGAATTCCTCGCCCTGCACGGGCAGTTATACGGCATGCCCGGCGCAGCGTTGAAACGGCGCAGTGCCGAACTATTGGAACGGGTCGGGCTGGAGGAATTCCGCCGCCAGCAGCTGCGCACCTTTTCCAAAGGCATGCTGCAGCGCATCGGCCTGGCCCAGGCCCTGCTCAACCACCCGGAACTGGTTTTTCTGGACGAGCCCACCTCCGGGCTGGACCCGGTGGGCCGCCGCCTGGTGCGCGATGTGATCCACGAACTGCGCGGCAGTGGAGCGACTGTCTTCCTCAACTCGCACCTGCTGAGCGAAGTGGAGATCACCTGCGATCGGGTAGCATTTATTAAACACGGTGAAGTGCTGCGCACCAGCTCGCTGCAGTCCCTGAGTGCCGAAGCGGGTTCTTCCCTGAAGATCGAGGGTGAAATCAGCCTCTCGATCCGCGCCGGTGGGCTGACGCCGGAGGTGGTCAGCGGCTTGGATCGCTTTGGGCACGATGTGCGCGCCGACGGCGAGCACCTGACCCTGACCGTGAGCGACGACGATCTCCTGCCGGAGATCGCCCGCTACCTGGTCACTGCCGGGGCCGAATTGTACGCCCTCACCCCGCAGCGCATCTCGCTCGAAGACCTGTTCATCCAGGTCGTTGGCACGGATGGCGGACTGTAATTCTTACCACAGAGGCACGGAGACACAGAGGAATGAAGGCTTAGAGCATTCTTTTTTTCCTTCTTTTCTTTTTTCCCTCCGTGTTCTCTGTGTCTCAGTGGTTAAAAGGTAATAAATGCGAATTTTAGTGATTGCCAAACTGACATTCCGCGAAGCCGCGCGGCGCAAGATCGCCCTGACGGCTTTTGTGCTTGGGTTGGGCTTTCTGCTGCTCTACAACCTGGCCTTCTATTTCGTACGCACCCAGCCGAACAGCATACCCAGCGCCGCGCTGGCCCAAAAAAATGCGATCAACCTGCTGTTGATGATGGGGTTGTACGCCGCCAACTTCATGGCGGGGGTTATGGCCGTGCTGGTATCGGCCGATTCCCTGGCGGGCGAAATCGGCTCGGGGGCGATCCACACCGTGGTCTCCAAGCCGATCCACCGCGGCGAAGTTGTGCTGGGCAAATGGCTGGGTTTTGCCGGGCTGATGGCGCTCTACGTACTGCTGCTGGCGGGTGGGCTGGTGATCTCGGTGGGGGTGCAGGGCAGCTACTATCCCGCCAATCTGCCGGTGGGGGTCGGGCTGATCTATTTGGAAACCGTGCTGGTGATGAGTGTAACCCTGGCCTTTTCCAGCCGGCTTTCTACCCTGGCCACGGGAGCAGCCGTTTTCGGCATGTACGGGATCGCCTTTCTGGGCGGCTGGGTAGAGCAAATTGGCGCGCTGCTGCAAAACCAGACCGCGGTGGATGTGGGGGTGCTGGCCAGCCTGCTGATGCCCAGCGAATCGCTGTGGCGGCGCGCCGCCTACGAAATGACTTCACCGCTGCTGCGCTCCCTGGGAAATTTCAACCCCTTCGGCGGTGGGGCCTCGGTGCCCAGCCCGCTGATGGTTGGCTACGCGGCGGCTCTTTGCCCTGGGGGCGCTGGGGCTGGCGATACGGGCGTTTTCACGCCGGGATCTGTAATCGCAAGCTTCCCTGATGATGCCGGGTGTCTTGGGAGGTGCAGCCTCCCAAGACACCCGGCATCATTTTGTATGGATCCCACAGTGCGAGCCGTTTATTTCAGTTCCACCTTGACCGCACCGATCTGGGTGACGCTGATTTCCAGACTGCCCGAGGCGCGGCCCTGAACGGTGCCGGACGTGTCTTTCACATCCACCTCATAATCGATCAGCAGTTTGATCAGGGCGCCGCTTTCCTGGTCTATCCAGATCTTGCCATCGGACTGCGCGATGGGCTGGCCGAAGGTCGCGATCATCCCGGTGGGATCGTCACTCACTTTACCAGAAAGCTGGTAGACTTCGGCAACCCGGCCATCGATCATTTCGGTGCCGGCTGGCTCGGTTTTCAGCGAACTGACGCCGAGAACCGTGATACCATCCAACGGCCACATCGTCCAGGTCAGGGACGCCAGCCCCAGGCCCGGGGTCGGCGTGCCGTTGATCAGCTCATATTCCTGGTCGTCAATGATGTAAACATCCGACGTCTTCGAACCGCCTCCGCTCACCGCGGTGGAAGTAAAATGGACGTTTTTTCCCTGGACGTCGGCGGCCAACCGGCTTTCCCGTTGGACCACTTTGCCCTGAGCGCTATCCCAGGCGGGCGCTTTCGAGGCGTAGTCCAGATGGTAGGAGGGGAACACGGAAGGCTGGTCGTCCTCGCCGTTCAAAAGCGAAAGGGACTTGATCACCCGGGTCTGCGGGCTGCCGGCGACCGATGTCGCCACCAGGTTAGGGGTCGGGCTGGGGGTTGGCAGGGGCTGCCCGTCAGCATCACTCACCTGCGGCGCGGCCTTGCGGGTAATGACCACCCGGGTCACATCTTTGGTTTCAATCAAAATATCGATCGTTTGCAGCCCTTTGGTATAGGTCAGGGAGGCGGTGGTTGCGCCGATTTGGGCCTCCTGGGCCGGCGCAAAGCCTGAATCAGGCAGGGTATTCATATAAAAATCGGCGGCGTCTCGCAGATCCATCCCACTTTCAAAACTGGTGTATCCCGGGAATTTGATCGTGCTGCGTGCATCTTCCAGCAGAGGTACGTCTGGCAGGGGCAGCGGGCAGTCGGCCGGGAGCAGTGCCGCATCCGCGGCGAGCTGCTGGATCTCGTAATCCCAGGAAATGGTCCCCTGGGTATCCCGATCGAAGAAATCGTTTCCGCCATCGATTTGGAGGATATATTTCACCACGGTTCCATCGGCCGCCAACCAGACCTGTCCGCTGGCCTGGGCGGTGGCGATGTTGCTGAACGAGGCGCTGTCGATGGTATACGGGGTGGCGGACAGGCCGTTGACCGTTTCGGGTGGGCCGGATTGGACAAGGGCATTAATCTTCGGCAACAGGCTGGCCGGTTCGGGTAAGTTGGTGAGATCGGGAGTTTCGCGGGCAAAATTGCCCACGCAGGCATCCCCCTCTGTGCCGCGGTAATAATCGACGCCGGAGGCAACCCCGCTGAAGGCCGGATAAAGGGCAGCGCCAGGCTCCAACCCGGTTTCTTGATATGCCAGCAAGCGGGTGTTCGAACTCTTGAGCAACCCCTAACTGGTAAGACTGCGACCATTGGCCCGGTTTCCCGGCCTGTGTACCGCTAAAGCTGAACTGCAGTGAGGCCCGGTAAGCGCTCAACTGGTCGAGGTTTTGGGCCGGATCAGGCAGGGAGGCCGATGGCGCCCCCTGCCCATGGGCCTGGGTAACGGACGGGGCAGACGTCGCCCCGCCAGGGCTTTCGGCTGAGGGCAGCGCCGTTTGGGGCGTCTGGCAGCCGGCGATCAGGCTGAGCGCCAGGATAGAAACAAGTGTTTTTTGAACGAATTTCACAATTCCCTCCCGTTCAGTACACATCGCTGGAGAGCGCGTACAGCATGATGCTCAGGTTGTATTTGGTGCGGTCGGGGGTGAAGAAATAACATGACATACCCGAATCCAGGTTGACGATCCCTCCTGAGACTGGAAACGTGAGATCGTTGAGTTTATTCAACTCGAGGAACAACCCATTCCCGTCCGAGGTGGTTACCGGCGGCTGGTATTTGATCGTAATTCCCTGGTTGGAGTAGTCGGTGATCTTCCAGGTGATGACCTTGGGATATTCGACCGGGTCTGTCCCAATATTGAGGCGGATCTCCCGGCCATCGCTGGTGCCCTTGCCTTTCAAGGAATACTCGCCGGATACCTGCGGGTCCAGGCTGAAATGAAACGGAGCGGCAATTTGGTCGGATGTGTAGAATTGGTACTGGCCCGAACCACCCGCCAGCTCGATCTCGCGCACCGGGTTCTCGCCCGTTCCCATCTTGCTGGTGAGCCCACCGCTCCACTCTGTGGTTGCGCCCACGACCAATCCAAAATCGGACACAACGGCGTATTCTTCATGAAAGGAGACCTTGAGCGCCCACCGGCAGGGCGTCACCTCGATCTGGATTTTGAGCGGAGCGGCAGGGAGGTAATATTCTTTCTCAGCCTCGACGGTGAAGGTGAGCGTGCCTTCCTTATTGGCTGGCCAATAAAAACTGACCGACCCCGCGCCATTGGTCACGTGGGCGCGGATCACTCCCTGGTTATCCGTGACAGTGACCATGGCTTCCACCACGGGCAGCGGGATTTCAAGGCCCGGGGAAACGTTCTTGACCTGAAAGGTCAGGGGGATGGTGGATCCCGTGCAGACCTGGCGATAGGACGGCAGCGAAACCGGGGCCAGCCCCAACACGCCGTCTTCGCGGTATTTTTGCCCTGGGGGCGCGGCAGAGGTCCCTGGCGGAAAGCCAGTTAAAATGAAAGTAAGGATTACGATTCCCAGCAACAAATTTAAAATGCGCCGTATGTTTAATAGCATGATGTTTCCCTCCCGATGATAGACATACCCCTCGCGCGTAATTTTTTCCCTATACGGCGAATGTAATTTTTCGGCTGATTTAGTTTATATCCAATTGGGTATTTACACAACTTCAGGCCGCCCCCTGCCCCAGCGGCAGACCCGATCAGGATCGAACCTGTTTTATCAAGAATAAATTCCGTCTACCGGTAGTTAACCTGCGAAAATTCTGTTATAGCGCAGTTGGGCGGGAGTTCCACTCCATTTTTGATCATGGGTAGGGCAGTCGTATAATAGAAGAACCATGATCCTCCCCAAAGACCGCGACCCCCGCTTCATCACCATCCGCCGCGGGGGGACGCTCACGGACTCCGACCATCGCCTCCTGGCTTTGTGGGCGGCCGCGTGTGCAGAACACGTTCTGCACCTCTTCGAGTCGGTGCAGCCCTCGGACCCGCGACCCCGCCAGGCGATCGAGCTGACTCGGGCATGGGCCCGCGGCGAGATCAAGATGTCTCAGTCTCGCGATTCGGCTGGTCATGCCCAGGCTGCGGCAAGAGAACTGAGCGGAGCCGCTCGGCACGCCGCATTTTCTGCCGGCCAGGCCGCAGCGGTGGCGCATGTCGCCGCACACGAACTCGGCGCCGCGGCCTACGCGATCAAGGCCGCGCGCGCGGCCGCCTCTGGATGCGAGGGCGAGAACGCCGGCCGGCTCGAGTGCCGTTGGCAGCGCGAACAGCTCCCGGACGCGATTCGCGAACTCGTCCTGGAGGATCAGCGGTTGCGAAACGAGATCTGCTGGTCGGTGTTCGACTGCTGATGGGCATGACGGCTTGTCTGCACTGTTCAGCCCGCGCTTCTCGCACGTACCCTGTTGCAGCTGGCGCAGATAAATTCCGGAGGTTTCCATTGATCAAAGATTTGCTCGGCCATCGCGGTGCGGCGTACGAAGCGCCTGAAAATACGCTGGCGGGTTTTGCTTATGCCTGGAGCATCGGGGTTCGTTCGTTCGAGCTGGATGTGCGCCTGTCCGCCGACCGGCAGTTGGTCGTTCTGCACGACGAAAGCCTGCAAAGGACGGCCGGGGTGGCGCGCAAAGTGGGCGAGCTGACCGCGGCCCAACTGGCCGAGTTGAACGCCACCGCGCTTTTTCCAGGCTGGCATGAAAAAGCCATCATTCCCACCCTGGAAGCCGTGCTCGAAACCTACGCCCAGAGAGCGCAATCCTGGGAAATCGAGATCAAAACCGCCCCGCCTGAAAACCTGGAAATCCTCTGCCCGCAGCTGGCAGAACAGATCCAGCGTTTCGAGATCGCGGGCCGGGTGGTGGTTACCTCGTTTGACCGGCACGCCCTGGAAATCATGCGCCGCATTGCCCCGGATCTGCGCCGGGGGTACATCAGCCATTACGACCGTCCCGAACATCTCGAGGCGGCTTTATCCCTGGGGTGTTACCGGGCCGGCATCCCGCTGCATTACAGCGATAAAGCCACCGTCCAGGCTGCCCACGCCGCGGGATTGAATGTTGCCGGCTGGCAGGGCGATTCGCTCCAGATGCTGGAAACATTATTGGATTGGGACGTTGACACCATCACCAGCAATCGCCCCAGCCTGGCGTTGGATTTTTTGCACAAGCGCGGCATCTTTTGAGGAGCGGCCAGGTTGGAGTGAGACCAAGCAATCAGGGAGGATGCGGTCGATAAGAACCAACCGCATCCTTTGCCGCCTAGCCGAATAAGATTGGTGCGGTGGCGCACCGCAGCCTCCAGCCTAACGCCGGAGCAGCGGCAGGTAGACCTGATTGACAATATTCGTCCTTAACAAAGTCACCCGGTTTTCCGCCGGACGCCCGACGACCAGCTGGTGGTTGATGCTATCAAACGCAAACGAAGAACTCACCTGGCCGCCCGCAGCCAGCCCGACCACGCTGTTGCCTGGAAAAATTGCGCCATTACAGTTCACCGTCCCACCACACCAGGTCACCGCCCCCGCCTTTTCTGCCGCGCCATTGGCCCAAAAAGGGCTGAAAACGACATAGCTGCCATCGCCCAACTCCCGGATACCGCCACCACCAATTCCATCGTACCAGGCACTACCCACCAGGCTGTTGCCGAATGTAATCTCTCCCAGGCAACCCGTTGCTCCGCTGCACCAGGTCACCGCGCCAGCATTTGCCAGCGAGCCGTTGTCCCAACCTGAACTCCCGACGACATAATTTCCATTTTTTAGCGGAAGGATGTCATCGAAACCGATCTGATCATTCACATGACTTCCTACCAGGCTGTTGGCGGCCGAGATCTTCCCAGAACAGATTGCCACGCCGCTGCACCACGTCACTGCGCCAACATCAATCGTTGAGCCGTTATCCCAATACCTTGTGTTCACAAGATAGCCGCCTTTGGCAAGCGGTATGATCGCGTTGCCATATACCCCTAAACCAACTTCATCATCGCTTGAACCTCCCACCAGGCTGTTGGCAGACGAAACAGGCCCGCTGCAGCCTCCCGACCCGCTGCACCAGGTGACAGCCCCGGCCCGAGGGATCGAATCGTTTGTCCAGCGATTGCTGCTGACCACATAACTGCCATTTTTCAGGACGGCGACACTGCTTCCTACCTGGTCCCTGGCAGTGCCGCCCACCAAACTGTTCGATTCGGAAACTTCTCCGGTGCAATGACCGGCTCCATTGCACCAGGTCACGGCTCCGGCATCTAATACCTGACCATAATTCCAGTCAGGGCTTAAAACCACATAATTTCCTTCATGTAAAGGAACAACAGATCTTTCACCGACCCAATCCGCCTTTGCGCTTCCCACCAAACTATTTTCGGGCGAAATAAGCCCAAGACACCCACTCGTCCCATCACACCATGTCACCGCTCCGGCGCCCAGTACAGAGCCATTGGTCCAAAGCGGGCTGACCACCACATAATTTCCATCGCTCAAAACAACCACATTCCCAACCTGATCGCCAGCTGTGCTCCCGACTAAACTGTTGGTGGATGATACCGGCCCGCTGCAACCTTCCCCGATGCTGCACCATGTAACCGCGCCCACCTGATCCCCTTGATCGTTACTCCAGGATGGACTGCTTACCACATAAGCATCATGATTCAACTCTTTGACAAATGCGCCGACATAGTCGCCATCCGTACTGCCAACCAGGCTGTTGATTGAGGAAATTGTCCCACTGCAACCAGACGCGCCATCGCACCAGGTTACCGCGCCTGAATGCATTGCTGTATCGCTGCTCCAGTAAGGGCTGTTCACCATATAGCTGCCATCGGTGAGAGCGGTGACGAAAATACCGACCACGTCAGCGGATGTGCTGCCAACCAGACTGTTGGCGGCTGAAATCGGCCCTGTGCAACCCACCTCGCCGCTGCACCAGGTCACGGCACCCGTGTCAACCGCCTCCGCGTTATCCCAAGATTGATTAGGCACCACATAATTACCGTTCGTCAAAGAAATGACAGCAAAACTGCCCGTTTGGTCATAAGCCGTACTGCCTACCAGGCTGTTATCGGCTGAAATTTCTCCCGTGCAGCCAGACGAACTGCTGCACCAGGTCACGGCGCCCGCGTCCACAACATCGCCGTTATCCCAACCCGGTGTGCTAACCACGTTATTTCCATTGCTTAAGACCGTTATGGCGTTGTAACCAACGAGATCATTGGCTGAAGTACCGATCAGGCTGTTGGCAGCTGAAATTTCTCCAGTACAGCCAGACGTCCCGCTGCACCAGGTCAGGGCGCCGGCATTGATCACCATGCCATGATCCCAAAATGGGCTGCGAACAATATAACGATCATCCGTGAGGACTGTGATCCCATAGAAGCCAACCATATTATTGGCAGCGCTTCCAACCAGACTGTTCGAAGCCGAGATTTCCCCCCGACAGCCGGTCAACCCGTTACACCATGTTACTGCTCCGGCTGCACCACGATCACCGTTTGCCCAATTCGGGTTAATCACCACATAATTTCCGTTACTCAGAGGGATAACATTGGTATTTGCGCCTTTCATGTCATTTCCGGTTGTACCAACCAGGCTGTTAGAACTTGAAACGACCCCATTACACCCTGTTGTCCCGCTGCACCAGGTCACGGCACCGGCATCACTTTCAATACCATTGTTCCAATTAGGGCTGCGCACCACAAAATTGCCGTTGCTCAGCACCACAATTTCTACATAACCAACCCCATCATACAGCGCAGTCCCCGTTAATTTGCTGATCATTGCCCCGGTTGTGCCATTATAAAGATATACGGCGCCAGTGTGGATTGCCGTGCCATTGTTATACAGCGGGTCGGTCACCACAATATTGCCGTTGGGCAGAGCGACCACATTTTTCCCAAACTGGTCACTGCCAGCCGGGCCTATCAGGTCGATCTGGCCGGCAGCCCGACTGGATAAAACCGGCTGTACCGCAAAAAGCAGGCCCGCCATCCACAGGGCAGCCAGCCCGATGACAACCATCCGATAGACGCGCGAATTGATATTCATTCCTTTCCCTTTTACTGCATTGTTTTTGTGGAGTGGGTATCGTATCCCCGCGGGTCAGACCCAATTTAAGTATAATCGCGTTCCAATTTTTGATTCCCTAATTTTCTCTGATTGCTTGAGATGTTCGGCGGTTAACCACACCCACCAACCCACGCAGAACAGTAATAGCACCCTGATCTCATAAAACAAAAGTGACTCGTTCAGTCCTTTATTTTGATACAATACCCCTCATGAACTCTGCCCTTTCCACCCTCCAACAAGGCGTTAACTCGCTTTTTCCGTATTTCGAGCCAAGCACCGGGCTGCTCAACGATCCGGTCTTTGGCTGCCCAACCCAGTACAGCACGCCCTATTATGCCTGGGGCAATGCCGTGCTGGCCGCCCACCTGGACGGAGCAGAGCGCAGTGAATATGCGGACCGCGCGCGGCGCGGGCTGCAGGCCGCGCTGGATTACCTGCTCGCGCCCGACCTGCCCGCCTACCCCTCCGATTTCCAGCGCGAGAGCGGGGCTGCGGGCGGGCGCAACCACCGCGACTTCTTCTGGCCCCCGGTGATCAAGACCTGGCACCTGCTGGGTGAAATTGGCGCGTTAAACGAACCCCTGCCAGCCCAGAAATCAGGCTATGCGCATTTTTCCGAGGCGATCGCGCGAGTCGACCCGATGGCGGCCTTTGCCCAGCGCCCGCCCTCCAACTGGGCGGCAGTGTGGCTCTCAGGCGAGTGGCCGCGCATCCGGGCCGGGCTGTCGCCTTTCAGCGTCGAGCAGTTTGACGACTGGCTGG
The DNA here is from genome assembly GCA_963768585.1 of uncultured Chloroflexia bacterium. Taxonomy (GTDB): domain Bacteria; phylum Chloroflexota; class Anaerolineae; order Anaerolineales; family Anaerolineaceae; genus CAVUNY01. The sequence goes on along the minus strand of CAVYIF010000019.1, from coordinate 201,404 downwards.
GGACCTATTTCCAGGGGCACATCCTGCTCGAGCAAGGCTTTTACCAGGAACCGGGCCATCCCAACTCGTACGACCTGTTCACCCGCCTGCACTTCGCCGATATCCTGCTCGGCGATTACGACGGGCGCTGGCGGCCGCAGATGGAGCGCCTGCTGGAGACCGGCCTGCGCCGTTCGCTGGCGGTGCAGCTTTCGGATGGATCCCTGGCCTCGGCCCACCGCTCCGCCGGGCAATCCTGGACGGACGGGGCGCAGATCGCCTTCTTCACCCTGGCAGCCAATTTCTTCTCCGGTCGACCCGACCTGGTTTCTGCGGCCCGCGAAGCGGCCCTGCGCGCTTACCACTCGCTGCAGCGCTGGCAGCGCCCGGGCGGCGTCTTCAGTCCGGTGCACAACCTGCTGCCGCCCGAACTGCGCGTGGGTTACGAGTCATATACCGCGGACGGGCATTATTCCAGCCTGGCCCTGGCTTTCCTGGCCAGCGCCATCCACAGCAGCTTCGACCCGGCGCAATGTCCTGCCCTGCAAACCCGTCCGGCCCAGACCTGGATCGAAAACGACCCCATCTGGCGCGCAGTGCTGCACCACGGCGAGGCCAGCATGCAGGTCAACGCCTTTCCGGCGCCGCATTACGATGCCTTTGGCATCACCGACCTGACCTTCGGCCCGGGGCGCTTTTTGCAGTTCGTCTCTTCGGTGCGCTTTGCCGAAACCGGGCAGTTCTTCAATCCCGGTCTGGCGCTGCGCGACATCCCCGTCCAGCCCGGCCCCCTGCCGCCGCTGACCAGCCTGAGCGCGCTGCGCTCTCCGCTGGTGCTCAACCCGGCTGGCGCGCAAGGCGAAGGCCACCTGCGCGGAGGACAATACGCAAGGTACGCCCCAGGGGCGAGCGCGGCCCCGACCCTGATCGAACCCCTCCAACAGGGCGATACACCCGCCAGCCTGCGCCTGACGGCGCGCCCGCGCGGGGCGTGGTACCCCTACACGCTGGAAGCGCAGCTCGATCCGCACGGCGTGCAGGTGCGCGAGGCCACCCCCGGCCTGACCCGCTACCACACCCTGCTGGTGCCTTTCCTGCGCGACCCCGGCACAGGCCAGGTGACCCAAACTTCCACCGCCCCCGGCAGGCTGGAACTCAAACTGGGCAATGAAGTGATCGCGGTGGAATGGGACGGCCCGGCGGAACGGGTGGTGATTTTGGCGCAGGGTTTCGAGAACCGGCGCGGGCTGTGCGCCATGGCGCGCATCGACCTGGCCGACCCCGGCGAGGAACTGCGCTACAGGATACGCAAGGTTAAATAGGGAAACATTTAACACAGAACACCGAGAAGAAACAGAGATTTCGCAGAGATTTAAAAAAATCTCTGTGTCCCAGTGTCTCTGTGTTAATTTGTCGCGATGTAATCAATTACTTTAACTGCTCCGCCAGAAAATCGTAAGCCCGGCGCCCGCTGATTTGGTGGCGGCCTTCGAAATAATCGGTCTCGACCTGGTCCTGGGCGCCGAAAACGGCGTACACACCGCGGGCGCGGGCCACACTTTCCTCCACGGCCGCTCTGGGGAAGATGCCGTCGTGGTCGCCGGATTCCACCAGCATGGGGCGCGGGGCAATCAGGCCCACCAAATCGTACATCTCGCCAAACGGGGCCAGTCCGGGGACGAAGTTGCAGGCGCAGTGGTGCATGGCCAGAATGCTGGCCTGATAAGTCGAATAGTAGCCGCTGATCACACAGGCACGGATGCGCTCATCCAGACAGGTGGAGTAGAAGGTGTGCATGCCCCCACCGGAGATACCCATCGCACCCAGCCGCGCCATATCCACCTCGGGCCGGGTCGCCAGGTAGTCGATCAGGCATTTGCCGTCGTGGGCGCGCAGCCCGATCACCGACCCGCCCAGGTGAAACGCGAGCATGGCGGTGTGGGTGCAGGTGCCAGGGTCTTCCTGACCGATCAAGGGGTTCAGGTAGCTAAAATCGGTCTGGCGCTCGCCGAAGCAGGAGATTTCGGGCGCGGCGACCACAAAACCGCGCTGGCAAAGGGCCACGGCGAAATCTTTATGATAGCCGTCCGGCGAATAGCGCTCCACGCCGTCTTCCCACAAACCGACGATGTCCTTGACCCCATAACCGTGGCCGGCAAAAGCCACCACCGTCGGGGCGGGTTGGACAATCGTCTTGGGGATGAGCAGGTAAACCGGCATCAGCGTGTCGGGGGCGGTGCGCAGGAGCACTTTCTCACGCAGGTAATCGCCGCGATCGACAACCTCGATCACTTCTGGCTGGGGATCTACCGGGGGCAGATCCTGAAAACCAATCACCCGGTTGAGCGCCTGGCGGGTGCTTGCCTGCCAGGCCGCGGCCTGCTCCGGATTCTGGGCGGTGAAGCGGTACGGAGCGTTTTCGGGATGGTACTGGTTCCATAAGGCGTACGCCGGCTGGAGCGCTTTCTGTTCGCGCGCATTGAGAATTTTGGAGGCCATTTGGGTTCCTTTTTTAAATAATTACCACGGAGGCACGGAGAAGAAGAAACATCGACACCAGAGCGTCAAATCATGCGGAGAATATGGGAAAAACCCTTACAGGTGCAGTTCGATTATAGGCTACAGTGGAAAAATATAGCATAAGAATGGGTTTGACGGTAGCAGGACCGAACACAACATTCAGACCCTCGCTTTATAATAAGAAATGCGCAACCTGAACAATCTGGAGGATAAGACATGCCAAATTTTGGAGTCGGGATCGCGATGCTAACGGGTGATAAAGTCCTGCTGACCAAACGCGAAGATTTCGAGGTATGGTGCCTGCCAGGGGGCAGCGTGGAGGATGGAGAATCGCTGGCCCAAACTGCCCGGCGCGAAGCCAGGGAAGAGACCGGGCTGGAGATCCGCATCGAGCGCCTGGTCGGGGTCTATTCGAATCCGAAATGGTCTAATGGCGGCTCACACGAAATCGTATTTGCCGCCACCCCGGTAGGTGGCGCCTTATCCCCCGATCCGCACGAGGTCATCGAGGCAGGCTGGTTTGGGTTAAACAACCTGCCTGAACCCATCCTGCCCTGGATGGTCCGGCAAATCCGGGATGCCCTGGATGGCGTGGGCGGAAGCGCCGCCTGGCGGCAGGAGTTCGCCTCATCTTTTGCGTCCGGGCTGAGCCGGAAAGACCTGTATCGACTGCGCGACGAATCCGGCCTGTCGCGGCAGGAATATTATCTGAAGCATGCTCGCCAGGCAGTTTTCTCGGAAATTTCCGAGATCGATCACACGCCAGATGACCCTAAATAAATCACAGCGGATGATTGCAAAAGAATGGAATAATGGGAAAAGAAAGGGTATGATCGGGGATAGGATCTCAAATATCACAGGAGGTTATGGATGGCAGAGAAAATACGGATCGGATTAATCGGCTGCGGTGGGATCAGCCGCGCTCATTTACTGGCTTACCGCGAATTGGCGGACCGCTTCGAAGTGGCGGCCGTATGCGATATCCTCCCGGAAAAGGCCCAGGCGCGGGCAGAAGAATTCGGGGTGGCACGCGTCGCGCCGGATATCGAGGCCCTGTGCAAAATGCCCGACCTGGACGTGATCGATATCACCACCCCACCCTACCTGCATACCCCCTTCTCGCGTATGGCGCTGGAGGCGGGCAAAGATGCCTTCGTCGAAAAACCCGCCGGCGGCACGCTGGCCGATATCGATTCCTTGATCGCCGCTGAACAGCGCACCGGCAAGAAGGTCATGCCGATCTTCAACTACCGCTACGGTTTTGCCGTGCAGCGCCTGCAGCACCTGCAGCGTCTGGGCATTCCCGGAAGGGTTTATCTGAGCACGGTCGAGACCCACTGGCGGCGCGAACTGCCGTATTTCAACCTGCGCTGGCGCATGGGCTGGCGCACGGCCCTGGGCGGGGCCTTCATCGGGCACTCGATCCACGCCCACGACACGCTCTACCGCCTGATCGGCCCGGCGCGCAGCGTTTACGCCCGCTCCAAGGCACTGGTCAACCCGACCGAGGTGGAAGACACACTGTCGGTCTCACTCGAGATGGCCGACGGCTCGCTGGCGGCGCTTTCGGTGACCTTCGGTTCGTGGACCGAGATCAGCCGCCACCGCTACTGCTTTGAAAACCTGACCGCGGAGAGCAACACCAGCCCCTACGCCGGTCATACCAGCGACCCCTGGACCTTCACCGGGCGCACCCCGGCCATCGATGCCCAAATCAAGGAAGCGCTGGCGGACTTCACCCCCACCCCACCCGAAGGCTTCGCCGGGCAGTTCGCGCGCTATTACCAGAGCGTGCAGAGCGGCGAGCCGCGCCCGGTGACCCTGCCCGAGGCGCGCGAGGCAATCGAACTGGTGACCGCGGTCTATTATTCGGCCGACACCAACCAGCCGGTCGAACTGCCGATTGAGGCGGATCATCCATATTACGCCAACTGCATCCCCCAAAACGCCACGCCCCTGGAAGAACTGACCGATTACGCCCATTACCAGGATTTGCCCTTCCGGCCCACCGGCGTATGATTTTAACGGGTAAAGGCCTTACGTAAAAGCGCAGGGCCTTTGCCCAATAGATAGCAGGGCGGATGAATCAAGAAATCTCGAATTCTTTGATCAGCTTTTTGTCTGACCCCTCGTCCAGGTATGCGCTCACAATCATGTAGCGTTCAATACCCGACCCCACCAACTTGTGCCGCAGCAGTTCATCCACCTGAAAGATTCCGGCCATATTGTTCATCCAGATATTGATCTGGATGGGCTTTTCCACCCCTTCCGCGATCTCCACCCGGTCGATCGCCGCGGCAGAGACGGAATGGATGTCGATTTTTCCAGCCTGATAGGGGATGCGCGAACGCCCCTCGCTCATATCGAGCGCATCTGCCACCCGCACAATGCCGGCTTCGATCGTATTTGGCTTCCCACCGCTGCGGTGCGAAATGATGGCATGCAGCACTTCCGAAATCACAATCGTCCTTTCCTCAATATCCAGAAAATCGAGGATGCGATGCAGAATATTGTTGGCCAAAAACAGGCTGAAGTCTTCGTGCCCGTCACGGCTGATTGACATTCCCAGGTCATGGAAGAGACTGGCCAGGAGGATGACCAACTCGGCATGATCGTTGGTCAGGTCGTAATCCTTGACAATCGACATCTCGATCTTGTTTTTGACCAGGATGCGCGCCAGGCGGACGGCGATATTGGCAACAATCTGAAAGTGAACCGGGCCGTGATCGGTCATTTCCAGGCGGTCGATGGCATTGACGTTTAGCACCCGCCACAAGGTTTTGATCTCCACATCCCCGTTGATCACAACCAATGCCTTCTCTAACAGGGCATTCGTCCGCGACGGGACGTGGATATCAATTTGGGCAAACTTCTTTGGTTCCATAAAATAAAAAAGCTCCTTCACTCATCCAAAATAGGCGGGTCAGGCTTTTTCCACCCATACCCCATTGTCTTCATCCCACGCCCAATCGGCCGGGGAAAGATCGAGGGCATGGTGGTTCCAACCGGCAGCAACACGGGCCAGGGTATCTTTCCACGAGCGCAGCCCGCTCTGCGCATCGGCAGCTTCTACATTACAGGCGCCTACTGCCACCGCGGCCCTCAGCGCCTGGCGCGGACCCAGGCCGCGCAGCAGGCCGCTCAAAAAACCGGCAATCGCCGAATTGCCGGCGCCGGTGGTGCCGGCAACCTCCACCTTGAAAGCCGGCGCCCACAGGGTTTGCCCGGCCCAGGCTGCCAGATCGGCCGGGCTGCCGCGACCCAGGTTTTCCAGCGCCTTTTGGCCGGCGGTGCGCAGGTAAAAACCGCGCTCGCCCAGTTTAAACCCGGCGATCTTCACCCCCATATCCAATAATTGAGAACTCAGGCTGTGCAGCAGTTCCGGCGTCACCAGGCGCACCAGGCTGCCGCTGCCGGTCGATTCCTGGAGCACATCATAGGTATGCCGGCGCAGCATGAAAAGATCTCCTCGATGCTCGGCAAAAAGATGTCCACATCCGGCAGGACGGCAGCGAGAATCGCTATCCAATCGACCTGCCCGGCCTCACCAGACGAGTCGGGCAGGCTCAGGTCGAGTGAAGTCGTGACCCCGGTTTTGCGCGCGCGGTGAAACAGGTCGCTCAGTTCTCGCCCACCCTCGCGGTAAAACTGGCGCAGCAAAGGCGGGTAGCCGAAATGGAAAACTGCGGCCTCCTCCAGGGCGTGAAAATCAACATCATTGGCGACGAAGGTGTCGTTGGTGCCGGTGCAGTGCAGGAAAATCCGATCCACCCCCGGCGGCGAGATGATCAGGGAATAAGAGGTCGGCGCATCTGGTTGGACGACGAAGTTGGTCCGCAAAATGAGCATGCCGTGTTCGTCGATGCGAGCTTTGGCATAGCGTTGAAAGATTGCATCCACGATATCCGCGAAGGGATCTGCGCCAATCTTGGCCACCAGGTGGGTAGGGATCCCCAGGCGGGCCAGCGTCAGACCGGTGTTTGAGACTGCCCCACCCACGCCAAAGCCAGCCGGCCCGGCTTCTAACAGATGGCCGGGTTTGAAAAGTTGGGTGAACTTACCTTCGGGGATAGACGTCAGATCGGGGAAGATATCCAGGCAGAGATGCCCGGCGACGACCACGCCGGGAAGGGCCTCAGGCGCTGCCACGCTTCACCCCATAATAATGCTCATAATCGGTGACCAGCAGGTATAGCGGGGGTTCGTCCTCCTCGATCTCCGGAAAGCGCCCGGACGCATCCAGAAAGCGGTTGTCGCGGTAATCATCGTTGACCAAAGAAACTTCGCCGATCAGGGTCCGCCCGCCTTCAGCCCAAAAGGAATGGTACAGGCGCGGCGGCAGGGTGATGCTCTCTCCCGGCGAAAGGTGCAGCACACTCCCGGGGGCCAGAGTGCGGGTCACGCCGTCCAGCGAAACCTCGACCGGGGTATCGGCCAGCCCATCCTCCGCCGAGGCGTTATACAGCTGGATGGCCAGCGTGCCGCCACCGCGGTTGATAATATCCTCCATCTTGGCCCAATGGAAGTGGTAGGGGGTAAGCTGCCGGTCTTCGGAGATCAGCAGCTTCTCAGCGTACAACTTTCCCGCTTTGCGCGCCCAGTTATCCGGGTGGCCGTTGCGGATGGTGAACAGGAACAGGCCGTCCCGGTTGAAATCGCCCTTGCCAAAATCGGTAATATCCCAACCGAGGTGGTTCTCAACGATTTCGCTCACCTCCGGCCCTTTATCACGCCATTCCTCAGGCCGCCAGTAAGCAAATGGCGGCAAATAAAACCCGCGCGAGCGGATAAACTCATCGGCCCGGCGTAGTATTTGATTGATTTCAGATCGCTTCATCAGACCTCCAACAAGACATCTTCGCCCGGCGGACATGCGGATAAAATCCCGCCGCCGGCTGTTTCGCCCTAATCATACATCAAATCCGGTCCCGCGTTCGCCCGCCCAGGGGGTCATCCGGCGCGGGTCGCCGCTCCACAGGCGGTCGGCGGCCCAGGCTGCGGGTTGGGGTGGGGCGCTGCACTCCAGCTTAATCACCGGGAAGAGCGTCGTCGGAGCCGTCCGCGGCAGGCCGGAAACGACCAGCTGGTCGCCGTCCTGTTGGAAGGGCAGTTCGGTTCCGCTGGTGAGCAGCACCGCCCGCCGCACCGCTGTAGCCAGCCCGGCCAGGCGCAGGCTTGGACGCCCATCCCAGAAACGAATGATCAGGTACAGATTGTTCCCCTTGCGCGTCTGGCGGCCGTAGGTGATAAACTCGCACACCTCACCGGCTTCGCTGCCGTAAACAGCCTCGCCGTGCACTTCCAGCCAGCGGCCGATCTCGGTCAAGCGCTCCACGGCCTGAGGCGGGAAACGGCCTTCGCCGTCCGGCCCGACGTTGAGCAGCAGGTTACCGCCCTTGCTGGCGCTCTCCACGAGCATATCCAGCAACAGATCGGCCGGGCGCCAGCGCTCGCCCTCGGTGAAACCCCACAGCCGCCAGGTGGTCACCTGGCAGGATTCCCACAGGCGCGCCGGGTCGGGGGTGATATGGTGTTCGGGCGTGCCGAAATCTCCCAGGCGGCGCGACTCGCCCACACCCATCGCCCCTTCGGGCGCACCCACGCGAAGCGCGCCTTCGGCGAGAGTGCCGTCGTCCAGGTGCGCTTGCCCAGAAGCCTCCTCGGGCAGCAGGCCCAGGCGGTTGTTGATCAAAATATCCGGCTGGAGCGCGCGGATCATATCCACCAATTCAGGCGATTTCCAATCCAGGGCGGAATGGGGCCAGGCGCCGTCGAACCACAGCTCGTCGATCTTGCCGTAGCGGGTGAGCAGCTCGCGCACCTGCCCGTGGACATAGGCCCGGAAATCCGCCCAACCCTGCGGGTCGTGCTGCGGACCCTCCCAATAGGCCGGGATGCGCCAGTCGGCCAGCGAATAGTACAGCCCCACCCGCAGGCCGGCCTGGCGGAAAGCCTCGACATATTCCCCGACGAAGTCGCGCCCGGCGGCCTGGGCCGCGCTGGTGTAGTTGGTCAACTGTGAATCCCACATGCAGAAGCCGTCGTGGTGGCGGGTAGTGAGCACGGCATAGCGGCAGCCCGCCGCGCGGGCCGTCTCGGCCCATTGGGCGGCATCGAAGAAGCGCGGCGCCCAGGCGCAGGCCTGGCGGGCATATTCCTGCTGGTCGAGATGCTCGCGGAACAAAACCTGCTCGCCGCGCGCGTAGCGGGCATAGGGCCCCCAATGGATGAACAATCCAAAACGCCCCTCAGGAAACCACTGCCATTTCGCCGGGATGGGAAAATCGGTCATATCAATCTCACTTCAGTCAAGGATAGGTCGTACAATGGTTTGGATATCCGAAATGAGGAGGTCAGCAAACCAACCTCCCCTGCCTTATAATATTCCTGGATTATTATAAGATAAAGGAGAAATCACGAGGCCCATTTGGCCCGGTCATTCAAAGGACAGCCCATGCTCCTGGACGAAGGCATTCTCTTACGCTCGCTGACCTATACCCCGCGCCCCAACGCGCCGGACGAATTCCCGTTCAACGTGCCGATCATTCAGTCCCTGACCCGGCTGGATTTCCGCTCTCCGGTCACGTTTTTCGTGGGGGATAACGGCTGCGGCAAATCCACCCTGCTGGAGGGGCTGGCCTGCGCGATTGGCTCGATCACGGTGGGGGCCGAGAGTGTGGATATCGACCAGACGCTATCCGCACTGCGCCCCCTGGCGCAGCGCTTTAAGCTGGCATGGACAAAACGCACGCGGCGCGGTTTCTTCATGCGCTCTGAAGATTTCTTCGGCTACGCCCGCAAGATGTCCGCCATCCGCGCGGATCTCAAGCAGACCCTGGAAGAAACCGAAAAAGAGTATGAAAACAAATCCCCCACCGCCCGGCTGTATGCCAGGGCGGCGTATGCCAACGAGCTGGGCGCGATGCGCCGGGATTACGGGGAAAATCTGGACGCGCGCTCGCATGGGGAAAGCTACCTGAAACTTATTCCAGGCGCGCTTTGTGCCGCAGGGGCTGTACCTGCTGGATGAGCCGGAAGCGCCCCTTTCCCCGCTGCGCCAGCTTTCATTTCTGGCGATGCTGAAAACGATGGTCGACCAGAAAGCGCAGTTCATCATCGCCACCCATTCGCCGATCATTCTGGCTTACCCGGGCGCGGCCATTTTCAGCTTCGATGAAGGCCAGATCAAACTGGCGCGCTACGAGGAATTGGAGCACGTGGCACTCACCCGCGCGTTCCTTGAAGACCCGCAGCGCTACCTCAGGCACCTGCTGGATTGAGCGCCGGGGCGCACTTATTTTGCGCGCAGGATGCCCGACCCCACCAGGTAGACCACATACAGGCTGAAACCTACAAAAAACAGGCCAAAAATAGCATCGACACCGGCCGCCAGCAGGGTAAGACCCAGAAAAAAGATCGTCCCGATCACCCCCACAATTAATAACAAGGCAGGAAGCGCCTGGCGCAGGTGGCCTTCATCGAGCAGTCGCCGGATCTCTGCGTAGGACATCCCGGCCTCGCTGTGCACGGCCGCGCCTGTGCCGCGGAACCAGGTTTTGTCGGCGAGCGGGATCGAAACCTGGTCTTCTTCGTCGCCTTCCTGGTCGGTGACCGCGCCCATGATCTCCGCCCCCACTTCGCCACCCCCCCGGGGTGCGCTGCGGCGCGTGGTGCGCCCCGCGCCAAACAGAAACCAGACGAACCCGGCGACCAACGCCACACCAAACAGGATGGTCAAAACCAAAAATAATACGTACATGACTGAATACCCTCCATCTGACCTTTGCTTTATTCTTGAGGCCCGACCTGCGTGCCGTACAACTGCTTGAGCACAGCGCGATCCACGACGTAGCGGTAGCAGTCCATACCAAAATAACACGCTCGTTCGCGGCGGGTCATGCCGATCTTCTCCAGTACACGCTGCGAGGCCAGGTTCTCGGTGTGGACGATGCCCACCACAAATTCGACCGCCAGCTTCTCCAAGCCGAAGCGCAGGCTGGCCCGCCCGGCTTCGGTGGCAAAACCCTGTCCCCAGAAGTGCTCGCCCAGCAGAAAATCGACCTCGATCTCGCCCGTCTCTGGCAGCCACTGCAGACCGCTGCGCCCCAACAACTCACCAGAAACGCGGGATTCGACCGCCCACAGGCCGTAACCATGCGCCTGCCAATGCGCCAGGACCTGCCGAATCCATTTTTCGACCCGCTCACGCGGTGGGGGATCGCTGCGCGGGAAGTAGCACAGTACATCTTTGCCGCACAAAATCTGGTGGAATGGATCGACGTCTTCAAGGGTAAACGGGCGCAGAATCAGCCGGGGAGTGGTTATCGTCACAGGTTGCATCGCTTCTTATCCTTTCGAGGCGGGCGGTGCGCTCCAGGTTTGCCCTTCTTTGAGACATACGACCGGCATTTCCAACCCGGCGGCGCGCAGGCGGCGCTCGAAGCCCGCCACGGAATGAGCGGTACGCAGGAAGGACATGCGCGGCTGCACGCCAAGATGAATAGGAATGATCAGGGCCGGGTTCAGGTCGCGCGCGGCACGCACGGCGCCCACCTCACCCATGGTCATTGGCGGGCGAAAAGTGGTAACCGGGATCAGAGCCGCATCCAGCGCAAAACGCCGCCCAATTTCACGCATGGCAGGGTTGTAGAAGGTGTCCCCGGCAAAATAGACGCGCTGGCTTTCGCTTCCGCCCCTTTCGGGCGCACCAGGGGTGTCGATCACGAAGCCCAGGGCGAAGGTCAGGTGCACGGCCGGAACGGCGGTGATCGTGACCTGCCCCACCTGGCGGGTCCCCCAGGCGCGCAGGCCCTCCACCATGCGCGCGCCGTGCAGGCGGGCCTCCCAAACAGATTGCCAGGGGACCAGCACAGGAACCTGCGGGAGCATGCGCAGAAACGGAGAGTCGATATGGTCCCAGTGGGTATGCGAGACCAGCACCAGGGAAACGTCCCGCAACGCTTCGCGCGGCAGCGCCGGCGGCGTGACCCGGATGTAGAACGGGTTGCCCTCCAGGCCGAAATAAGGGTCGGTCAGAATACGCTGCCCGCCGCACGCGATCAAAAGGGTATTGTGCCCGATCAGGGTAATTTGCACAGGAGACTCCCTGGACCTGATGCGCCGAAAGGCCTTGGATAGCTATCAACGGCCTTCGGTACGGGCGCACGGTCCATGCCGATACACGTGACTTTTCCTGATTCATTATAGCGATTTTCCGGCGGCAGATTCAATCCGGCGGGATAAAATTAAGCGACAGGAGTTCACGCCATGCCTTTTTACCCAAGGGTACGCTTCGCGCGACTGGAGACCCCACGCCTGATCCTGCGTGCTTTTGAGGAGCGGGATGTCGCGCCCTTCACCGCTTACCGTTCCGACCCGGAAGTAGCCCGATTTCAGGGCTGGCAAGCCCCGTTCCCGCCTGATGAGGCGGCCCGTTTCGTGACCGAGATGATCCAGGCGCGTCCGGGAATACCCGGCGTATGGTACCAGGCAGCTATCGAACTGCGATCGGAGGGGAAAATAATCGGCGACTGCGCCTTCTGCGTATCCGCCGACGGGCGCCAGGCGGAGATCGGCTACACCCTGGCGCGCGCCCACCAAAGGCAGGGCTATGCCGGCGAGGCATTGGCCCGGCTGCTGGATTACCTGTTCTCCGATCTCAACCTGCACCGGGTGCACGCCAATATCGATCCACAGAACATCCCCTCGGCGCGCCTGCTGAAACGGCTGGGTTTTCGGGTCGAAGGGCTCTTTGTGGAAAGCCTGTGGTTTAAGGGCGGTTGGGCCGATGAGGAATGGTATGCGCTGCTACAACGGGAGTGGCTGGCGCGGCAGACGTGAAGAAATAGAAAGCAAATTACGAAAACCCAATCACCGGATGGGGCTGGTAGGCTTCTTCTAACTGCCGGATTTCTTCCGGCGTGAGCTGGACAGACAGCGCTGCGACGGCATCTTCCAGGTGATGCGGTTTGGTGGCGCCGATAATCGGGGCGGTGACAACGTTTTAGAGAGCACCCAGGCCAAAGCTATCTGTGCCATCGGCAGACCGCGCGCCTCAGCCAGTTCGCTGACCCGCTGTACGATGGAGGCGTTATCCTCCCGGTCATACCTTTGTTAATCAGGCCGTCGGACTGTGCACGTAAGGTTTCATCCTGTTCTTTCGCCGGTTTCCGAGCCAGCATACCGCGCGCCAGCGGTGAAAAGGGGATCACAGCGATTTTCTGATCCTGGCAGAGCGGCAGCATTTCTCTTTCGTCTTCGCGATAGATCAGATTGTAATGGTTCTGCATGGACACAAAACGCGTCCAGCCGTGCAGGTCCGCGGTGTAAAGCGCCTTGGCAAACTGCCAGGCAAACATGGCCGACCCACCGATGTAGCGTGCTTTGCCGGCGCGGACCACATCGTTGAGGGTCTCCATGGTTTCTTCAATCGGCGTTTCATAATCCCAGCGGTGGATCTGATACAGATCGACGTAATCCGTTCCCAGGCGCTTGAGGCTGGCGTCGATCGCACTGAGGATATGTTTGCGTGAAAGGCCTTGATCGTTGGCGCCTTTACCCGTCGCAAAACGAACTTTTGTCGCAATGACCACCTCATCGCGCCGGGCGAAGTCGCGCAGGGCGCGCCCGGTCACCTCTTCGCTCATGCCATTAGAGTAAACATTGGCCGTATCGAAAAAGTTGATCCCCAATTCCAGCGCGCGCTGAATATATGGGCGGCTTTGCTCTTCGTTCAATGCCCACCCATCCCGAGCCGGATCGCCATAGCTCATACAGCCCAGGCAAATGCGCGAGACCTTCATACCGGTGTTTCCAAAGCGGATATATTCCATGTCTTTTTTCCTTTTTTATGCTTTGTGAACTACTTTCGAGTTGTACAACTCGAAAGTAGTTCACACCAAACATTATTTACTGGTGACCGACGATGCCGTGTGGCACGTACGGCTCTTCGAGAAATGCGACCTCTTCCTGGGTCAATTTCACCGACAGCGCGCCGACAGCATCATCCAGATGCGAGATCCTGGTCGCCCCAACAAGTGGTGCCGTGACCGGGTCCTTCTGTAACAGCCAGGCCAGGGCGATATGAACGCGCGGAACCCCATGCCGTTTCGCTATTTCCGCGACCCGTTCTACAATCGGTCGATCGTTTTCGGCAGACGCATCGTACTTACTCTTCTGGATTTGATCCGTTTCGGAACGCAGCGTGCTTTGCGACGACCAATCCCGCGTCAATCTTCCCGATGCCAGCGGGCTGTACGGGATCACCCCGATCTTTTGATCGCGGCAGAGGGGCAGCATTTCGCGCTCTTCTTCGCGGTAGATCAGGTTCAGATGATTCTGCATCGAGACGAAGCGCGTCCAGCCGTGCTGCTCGGCGACGTGCAGCGCCTTCTGGAACTGCCAGGCAAACATGGCGGAGGCGCCGATGTAGCGAACCTTGCCAGCCCTGACCACATCGTTCAGCACTTCCATCGTTTCCTCGATAGGGGTTTCATAATCCCAGCGGTGGATCTGGTAAAGGTCGACGTAATCCGTCCCCAACCGCCTCAGGCTGTTGTCGATCTCGCTGAGAATCGCCTTGCGCGACAGGCCTTCGCCATTCGGTCCATCGTGCATTCTGCCGCGCACCTTGGTGGCGATGACCACCTCATCTCGTTTGGCGAAATCTTTCAAAGCGCGCCCGAGAATCTGCTCACTCACCCCTATGGAATAGACATTGGCGGTATCGAAGAAATTAATCCCCAACTCGAGCGCTTTCTGAATAACCGGCCGGCTGTTTTCTTCGTTCAGCACCCATTTATGAGTCCAGTGTTCCGCGTCGCCAAAGCCCATGCAGCCCAGGCAGATGCGTGAGACTTTCATTCCCGTTGATCCTAATCGAGCGTATTCCATAATTTTTCCTTTCGAAAGTGATCCATTGTTTGTCTTTTTCTCAATACCGGCGGTATTCAGGCCGGTTCGACGGCTTTCTGGCGCGCCTTTCGATCCAGATACAATATGTACATCCCACTCAGTAGAGTCAAAGAGGCGCCTGCCAACATCATCCAGGTTGGGATCTCATGAAAAATCAGCAGACCCCACATTAAATTAATCGGCAGCGATAAATATTCAAACGGGGCCACCGCCGAGGCTTGCGCCAGGCTGTAAGCGCGCGCCATAAAATACGTCCAGCCCGCCCACACCAGCCCTAAGCCTGCCATAATCACCCCATCCAACAGGGTTGGCATGGCCCAGGAGTGCAAAAAAAACGCAATACTCGGGTGGGCATTCGGAATCTCACCAGTGGCGACTGCGATCGGCGCCAGGATCATCGCTGCTAGCAGGTAAACCAGCGAACTGAAGTAGGCCATCGTTGCACTGCTGTCTGTGGTTTGGAGTTTTCGGGTGACCATGACCGTGAGCGCATAGAAAACCACGGAGATCAATACAAAAATGGAACCCAGATTGAAAGCTGCCGAACCGGGCCTGACGACAAACAGCACCCCAATAAAACCAACGATCAGCGCCAGCCAGCGATGTGAACTGACTTTTTCCCCCAGCATCACAACCGATAAGAGTGTGATCATCATCGGACCCGAGAAGCGAATCGCTTCCACCTCGGCCAGCGGCAGCGCTGCCAATCCCATCATCGCGGTGGTGTAGGAAAGAAACAAGAAAATACCACGGATGAATTCGAGCTTAAACTGAGGAGTGGTTGGCAGACCGCGCTTCCCTTCATATCGAAAAAAGAGCAGCGTGAATGGCAGGGCAATCAGGTTGCGAAAAATAACCATTTCCATTACCGGATAGTCGCCGCCAAGCCATTTCACGACGATCCCCTGGCGTGAAATGATCAGCATCGCCAAAATTAGAAAGCTGATCCCTTTAAGGGTGGGGGTAGGTTTTATCACGTTTTCATCTTAAAATCATCGTCGCTGTTTCAACCACCCGGCTCATGGGCGCGGTTTGAGCCTGACTGTGGCGGTGTGCGCCTGGGGGGTCAAACAGGCATCTACGTATTCCTTGGGGTAATGGCCGTACTTCTTACGGTAAGCGGCGTCGATCTGTTCCTGCACCACAGGATCGTTCTGCTCCACGAAGGTTACGTCTTTCTCCACCCCACCTGCCTGGATGCGCCCCGCATGGCGCGTCAGAACGCCGCGGAACCAATCTGAGCCGCGCCCATTCACCGAACGCACGTATAAGTCGTCCCCAATCCGGACGACCCAAATCGTCCGATAGCTGCGCAGCGACCCATCGCGCCGGAGACCCGCTATCTCCAATTCTTCTGCTGTTCCGATCTTGTTGAGTTCATTGCTCGTCCATTCTGTCATGAGGGTGCCTCCATATTTTTCCTGACGTTGATCGTTATTCTGGTATGACTTCATTCAGGCATCTGATTGCATTCAATGTTCTTGGGTAACCGACATAAGGCAATAACTGAGTTACAACACTAAGCAAAATTACTTTATCGTTGCCCACATTAACATTACCCCGGATATGCCCTTTGAGCTGCGGCTCGCATCCACCTAACGCTAAAAGCATGGAAAAAGTCAAAAGCTCTCGGGTCTTTGTGTCAATACCGGTTCTGGTCAGGTAATCACCAAAGCAGTTCGCCGACAAATATTTTTGAATGTGGGTTTGATTGGCCGGTGAATCCTGGTACATCTGATCAATCAAATCACAAAAGACAACTTTTTAAACTGCCAATCCTTTTTCAAAGCGTGTTTCTGATGAAGTTGTCGACTGTCCTGCCAACGGCAGCCGTATTCCCCTGGCTTCCAATATTTCATTGGTGGCTTGGATAAAATCGACCACTTTGGCCATGCCAACATACGGTACCGCCTGGTAGACAATTTCCTTTACTTCAATCGGGGTCACCCCTACATTCAACGCACCACCCAGCATCACTTTATATTCGCCTAAAGCCTGGCTGGCAATCATGGAAGCCAAAATGACCATCAACCTTGTTCTGGTATCTAAATTTCCATAATCAAGCACTTCATCAAACACAAAATTATCGAACATCTCAATCAGTTCCGGATCGGTTCGCATTAATTCCAATTCTCGATTCGAGAACAATTCCTCATGATTTTTACGCGCCGTTTCACTGATCTGCATATTTTGGACCTTTCCTAATATCGATCACCGACCACCTTCCTGGTTGGTCTGGACGAGTGCGCCTTCTTCAAACAGACTCTGCAACCTGTGGGGCAGGCGGCACTTTACGGCGCATCAGGTACAGCCCGTCACCGGTAAAGAGAACGATATACACCAGCGAAACAACCCACACCTGCGCGGTCACCTCTCCGCCGGTGATTTGCCCGCTGTCGGTATTGATAAAGGCCATGAAGTTACCCAGGGCATGGGCGATCATCAGCGGCCAGAGCATGCCCCCTGCCAGGCGCATGGCCGCGAACCCAAAACCGATGGCCAGGGCGTAGGCAATTTGCACCACCACGTAGAGCAGGTTCGACCCGGCCAGCGCATTGGCGGCGTGAGCCATACCGAAGAAAAATGCCGTCACCAGCACCGCGGTCACCCCCCCGCGCGGGAGAAAGGCCCGCAGCATCAGGCCGCGAAAGACCAGTTCTTCCACAAAGCCGGAAACGCAGGCCAGCACAAAATAGTTCAGCAGGTCAGGCAGGTTCTGGATGGTTATACCAAAGGTCAGGTTGCCCAGCAAAATGGCCAGGGCCGGCAAATACAGGAGAAGCGCCGCGCCGGACCGCGGGCGTTGCAGGCCAATCTCGCCCCACCAGCCGAGCCAGAAGACGATCCCGACCAGAATCACCACCAGGGCCAGCTCCGTATACAAGGCATAGCTGGCGGGCGGCAGGCCGGCGCGGTCCGCCATGACTACCCCCACCGCGGTCACCACAAAAAATAAAATCAGCAGAAGGAAACTAAATGCGTAGGAATGCTTTTCAAATGCGCGCTGCGATTTCATCCTGTTGCTCTCTATTAAACCGGCTTTTGGGCGATCACGTAGCCAAAGCTCAACCAGCGCCCGCCGTCGACCGCGATCGCGCGCGGTTCTTCCTGTGGGTTCGCCCGGCAGCCCGGATCGTATGCCGCAAACTCCAGCCACCACCGGCGAGCATCGGGGGCATAATCCGCTTCCAGGATGGCAAAACCCTGAGACTGGACCGATTCGACGGTGCGGTCAACGGTGGAGAAACATTCCTCCCACGAGGGGTTCCCCGGCGGCAAGAGCGGCGCCAGATCTTCAGGGACCGGAACGTCAAAATGCATCGGCTCGCCCAGCGCCAGGCGCCCACCGGGGCGCAGCAGGCGGAAAAGTTCACCCAGGCAGGTGCGGTACATCGCCTCACCCTGCGCCCCGCGGATCATTTCCATGGTGGTGGAGGTGTAGATAGCGTCGAAAGATGCGCCGGCAAAGCGGGTATCCGGCAGGCCAACCTGCACTCCCAGCACTCGCCGTTCCACGCCCCAGGCGCGGGCATTGGCCATCAAATGCTCGACGTGCGGCCGGCCGTCGCTGCGGTCTGCCCAGGGATCGATGCCAACCACAAACACGGGGTATTCTTTGGCCAGGAAGCAGGTCTGGTAGCCGCGGTTAAAGCCCACATCCAGCAGGACCTGGCCCTTCTGCAGATTCAGCTTATCGGCCAGGAATTCAGCCAGCTTGAGCCCACCCGGCCCGCTGCACTGGCGGTAAACCGTCTCAAGATCGGGATAGTTTCCAGCTTTTGACACGTGCGCGATTCTTCGGGTCCGGCTACTTTTCGGTTATGGTGATGCTGGCAATCTCATCCCCGGGGAAATTGGGGTTCTGGTTGGGATCGCGGCGGGTGAGGCCGTTGACCACATCCATGCCGCTGATCACCTGTCCAAAGATGGTGTACCCACCGTTCAGGTTGGGCGTTGGGCCAAAGGTAATGAAAAACTGGCTGCCATTGGTATCCGGCCCGGCATTGGCCATGGCCACCACACCGGCTTTATCGAAGGTCAGGTCGCTGTTCTCATTGACAAAACTGTAACCTGGCCCACCGCTGCCCGTACCGGTCGGATCGCCGCCCTGGGCCATAAATCCTTCCAGCACGCGGTGGAAGGTGACACCGTCGAAATAACCCTGGCGCGCCAGGAAGACGAAGCTGTTGACCGTGATCGGCGCCTTATCGGCATACAGCTGGATGACAAACTGGCCACCCTTCGCCATTTTGACGGTAGCGGTGTACTGCTTCTTGGGATCGATCAGCATAGGCGGCGCGGCAGAATACTGCTTGGTGCCGACGAGCGCGGGTTGGTCCGCGGCATTGGCAGCCGGCTTCTGCGCGCTGCTGCTGACCGCCCAGATGATGGCGATCAGACCCACGGCAAAGATGCCAATCGCGATCAGGCGGGTATTGAATCTTTTGGCGTTTCTGGCGGCGCGGCGGCTGGCCTGGGTAGTGCGTTTTTTGGTGGACATAGGTCTTCCTGTTTGACAATGAATGGGGCGCAGGCAGTACCTGCGCCCCATTAAAATATCACGATTAGCTCCGCGAGGGAAGATCCCAGTTTTCCGGCCATTGGTAGTGATCGTGGATATCCTCAACGTATGCCATCGGCTCATTCGGCTCGATATCGATCAGCGCTTCCATCACCTTCACGGCCTGTTCGTATGTACGCGTCTGGTGGCTCTGCAAGACACCGTACAGCATCATCGATTTGTCTCCCGAGAGCAGCGCCTCCAG
Organism: uncultured Chloroflexia bacterium; assembly: GCA_963768585.1. Lineage (GTDB taxonomy): Bacteria > Chloroflexota > Anaerolineae > Anaerolineales > Anaerolineaceae > CAVUNY01. Next base: position 182,226 of record CAVYIF010000019.1, on the reverse strand, counting down.
GGTGTGCTCCATCTCCAACCAATCGGGCAGGATGCACTCCAGCATCACCTTGGCTGGCAGCGGGTCCACCCGAATGGGTTGGATGCCCATCTGGTTGACAATCGCCGGGACTTCCACCGCCACGTCATCCGGGATGCCGGGCAGGGCGCCGTCGTTGCGCACGTTGACTTGAGCGCGGTATTCGTTGTTATTGACCAGCGCGTCGACGATCGGGATGTGCTGCTCGGTGGTTTTTGTGTCGCCAAACAGGGAAACCGGGCGCACCTGGGGGTCGTAGGCCGCCGCTTTCATCTGGGCGTATTTTTCTTCCTTGCCCTTGAGAATGCGGTCGCGTCCTTCCGGTGTATCGCCCCCACCGCCCGCGCCGTACCAGCGCGCGCGCGTTTCCAGATCGGTGTGATACCACCACCCGCCCTGGCGTGGTGTATCGCCGATGGGGAAAAGCCCGTACATCTTGTACTGGTGGATCGCCGCAGGGGACCATTGGGCCGAGACGCCCGTCTCTTTATGCTCTTCCCAATACTGCTCGATGTTTTCTTCAATCCACCGATCGAGCAGCGGATAGGCATCCTGGCCTTCATAGAAGAACCTGGTCAGCCAGATATTGTGGTTGAGACCGGGCGCCTGCCAGGTGACTTTGTCGGGGTCGAGGCCGATCACCCTGGCGACGTTGCGGTAGCCATAATGCCCGTGGCACAGGCCGCAGACCTTAATATCCGTCTCGCGCCCCATCAAGGTGGTGCCGTCAAAGACAGGATTGCCCGCCAGCAAAATCCAGGCATCCGGACAGATCGTTTCCATGTCTCTGGCCACATCCAGGAACAACTGCAGATTGTGGTATTCGGGCATGCCCGTGCGGCCATAGAAGTAGCCGTGCCCTTCGACCATCTCGCGCCGGCGCTTCATGAAGTATTCGTTGTGAGTGATGGTGGCGGTATTGATCACAAAATCCGCCTCGTGCAGCACCTCGGCCCGGTCCAGAGTACGAGCAAATTTGAGATCCGCTCCCAGATCCTCAGCGTAGCGCCGGGCAAGCTGGTAAACCACATCCAGCCGTTCTTCGTTTATGTCCATAAAGTGAACGGTGCTGCCTCTTAAGCCCTCTGTCAGGCACATATCTTTGACCAGGCCCAGGGAAAAAACCACGCTTCCTGCGCCGATAACGGAAACCTTTACTGCGGTCATAAAACAGCCTCCAATTGGGTGAAACAGAATTGTATACATCAACTATTGTAGGTTGAGACACGATTCTGTCAACCGCCCCCCCTCGGGAAGCAGGGACCGATCCGGCTGTTTGGAAAATAGCGGCCGGATAATCGTGTCTTGTGCCCGGTTCATATGCTTTTGAGGCTGCAGCATTCCATTTCACCACGAAGAACACCAAGCTCACAAAGAAAAAAACATCCGTTTTTCTGTCATTGTGCCTTTTGTGTTCTTTGTGGTTAATTTTCTTTTTCAATCCTCGACCAGGATGCGGTAGAAAGAGCAGGGCTGCTTGCCATTGCGAAAGTGTCCAAGAAAACACACCGCGGCCGATCGGCCGCGGTCCAAGGTTACCTGCAGGTGCTTGACGTGCCCACCGCGCCTGGCATACGGCCTCACTTCTCGACATTTTGTGAATTGACAAAAGCACGCAAACGATTAGAATTAACATAATTATTATCAAATAAGTGTATATTATTAATTCGCAGAGTTATGGCAGATCTTTCACGCCAGGTATGAGCAGAAATTGCTCCGGCATGAAAGACAACAGGAAATCGAATTTTGTCTAACAATATTTCATCGATGGAGGTTAGAAAATGACAGAAGAGCGAAATCCGGACCTGGCAGGCGATTTACTGCGCATTCACCAGGTTGTAACGCGCGGCCTTAAAGTATCGCTTGAAAATGGAAAAGCCTACCAGGCGGCCGGTTTCCCAGATGAGCCCAAGCGTGAGGGTTTTTATAATTTTGTCAAAGCCCTGATGACGGTGCTGCATTCGCACCACTCGGGTGAAGATGTGATTGCCTTTCCTCTGATTCGGGTAAAAATTCCTAGCGCACCGGTGGATCAATTTTGTGCCGACCACGAAAAAATGAAGGTCCATCTGGATGAAATCGAGCGGCTGATGACCGACAGCGAACCATCTTTAGCCCTGCTGGTAGAACAGCTCGAAAAACTAAATGCGATTTGGGGTGGGCATATCCACCTGGAAGAGACAGTATTCAGTGTTCAGAATATGCGCAGCATATTTCAGCCATACCAGCAGGCGGAACTCACCCAGCAATTTTCAAAACACAGCATGCAGATGGTTGGTGATCGCGACGCCCTGGTGATCCCCTTCATTCTTTACAACCTTGCACCGGAGGACCGGGCGATTTTCTCACAAACCCTGCCACCCGTCGTCACCCAGCAGCTTGTGCCTATGGTCTGGAAGGAACGCTGGTCCACGATGAAGCCCTTCCTGCTCAACTGAGATTAATTTTCAGCGGTTCAGCGTCTTTTCGATGCGCCGGTCGGGGATCAACCACACCACTGCCACCAGTACGTACAACCCGCAGGCCATCCAGGCGCTGACAAAAGCCGCCGGAATGGCCGCCAGGTAAACCACCATCGAGGCTTTGCCCTTGAAATCCCGGCCAAGGGCTTCGGCCAGGGTGGATTCCCGACCGTGCAGCGCAACCAGCGCCCGGGCCAGAATATAGTACGCGACAGATGCAAACAGGAGCACGCCGCCGTAGAGCGCCACCGGCCAGGCGGCGAACTGGTTCTCACCCATCCAGCCCGTGGCAAAGGGAACCAGAGAGAGCCAGAACAGCAAGTGCATGTTGGCCCACAGCACGCCCCCATCGACGTGTTTTACGGCCTGGAGCAGGTGGTGGTGATTGTTCCAATAAATGCCCAGGAAAACGAAACTGAGCACATAGCTCAAGAAGATGGGGGTTAACGGCAGCAGGTCGCCAATCTCGGCCCCATGCGGGATCGCTAATTCGAGCACCATGATGGTAATGAGAATGGCAATCACGCCATCACTGAAAGCCTCCATGCGTCCTTTGCTCATCGCTTACTCCTATACCTTTAAAATACCAGCTCATAAAAAGAGGTTTGAAGGGTGCGGCACCTTTCCAGGTGCCGCACCCGATACTTCAAAAAGTCATCGCAAACGCTCTGGCGGCCTGCTTATTGGGTCTCCTGTTCCAAAATGCGCACACCCACCGGGTCGAGTGCGGCTTCGGCACAGGGCTCGCCGCTGAATGCATCGCGCCAGCCCGGCGGCAAAACGACGGTCTGAGGCTGCTCGGTCTGGTTGAGCAAGAACAGCATACGGAAACCCTGCCCCACGCGCAGGTGGGCGCGCACATTTTCGGGGGTGACCAAAACCGGCTGGATGCCGGCCTGGAGGCACAACAGGTTGACCAGCGCGCGCAGCCCACTCCCCGCCAGCACCGTCCCCAGGTAAAAAACGTGCCCCTGGCCCCAGCGGTTGTGGGTCAGTGCGGGCAGCCCTTCGCGCCAGCCCTCGCCGTACTCGGCCAGGACCTCGGCCGCGCCGGGATGGATCTCGTCGGCCATTACGGAAGCGGATGCCCCACTCCAGCCCGGCTACGTCAGCACTGCGCAAGACAAAATCCCGTTCCAGCGGTGAAAGGTCGCTGACCTCGATCCCGGTCATCTCCGCCAGCGGCCCGGGGCGCGGCGTATCGAAGCTGACATTGAACTCATCGACCACCCCGCTGGCGGCCGTCAGGCACAATACCCCGCCCCGCTCCACGAAGGCGCGCAGGTTGGCGGCGATACGCTCGTCCACCAGCCACAGGCGCGGCGCAATTACCAGGCGGTAGCGCGATAGGTCGCAGTGCGGGTCGAGCACGTCGCTGGTGATGTTGCGCCGCAGGAATTCATTATGGAAGCGGGTCGCATCCAGGTCCGGCTGCATGTTGGCCGTCTTCAAGCCGGCCTCCATCGCCCAACGGCCTTCATAGCCCATCAGAATGGCCGCATGCGCGGCGACGCGGGTGGCGTCGATGCGCGTACCGATCTGCGCCAGCTCGGCGCCCATGCGGGCCAGTTCTCGGTAGCGGCGGTTCTCTTGCCCGGCGTGGGGCAGAATACCGTCGGCATGCTGTTCCTGACCGTAGCGTCCCGTGCGCCAGCGGAAGAAGATCGTGCCGCAAGCCCCGTGCGCCAGGGCGCGGTAGGCCCACAGGCGCATCCAGCCTTCGCCGGTATCCCATTCGGCCAGGCGGCTGAGCTGTTCGAGGACCAGCACGCTCTCCTTTTCTCCGCGGTAGTAATCCAGAATCAGCTCGGGCGAGCGCGGCGGGTAGTGGTTCATCCCCGGCAGGTCGATGGTCTCTGCCGTAGCGAAATAATCGGTGTGCCTGGCCTGGAAAGACTGGAAATTGGTGGTCACAAACTTGCCCGGGTCGATCTGATGGATCATCTCACTGCGTGAACGGGTGAAAGCAACATTGAGATTGGAAAGAAAACGCCGGTATTCGAGCGCTAACTGGGGGTTGCTCCTCAACTGGGACGGGCGAGGCACCTCGTTGAAATCGCTGAAGTTAAAATGACCAGAAATGCGCTCCCCAGCGCTGGTTGAGATTCTCGACCGTACCGTATTTTTGGCGCAGATAGGCTTGAAACGAACCCAGGCAGCGGTCGCAGTAACAGTCGTTAAAACCGCCCACCTCGTTATCCACCTGCCAACCGGTAATGGCGGGGTTCCCGGCGAAATGTTCGATCACCGCCCGGTCGATACGCTCGGACAGTTCGATAAACTCGGGGTGGTCCAACCCAATCGTATAGCGCAGCCCGTAGGGATTGATATGCCCATCCTCGCGGGTATTGAGCACGCCCGGATAGTGCGTAAACACCCAGGGCGGCGGGGTGCGCGAACAGGTACACATGATGACCTGGATGCCGTGCTGGTTGAGTAGATGAATAGCGCGGTCCATCCAGTCGAAATGGATCTCCCCTTCGCGGGGTTCATAGGCGCTCCAGGCGAATTCGCCCATGCGCACTGTGTTGACCCCGGCGCGCTGCATCATCTGCGCATCCAACTCCCAACGCGATTCGGGCCATTGTTCCGGGTAATATTGAACACCGTAATACATATCGTCTCCTGTTATGGTATTGAGCTACGGACATCCGGGTAGCGGGTGGTGGCAAAAATAAATTACTTTTAATTCGTTTTTATTCTACATGAATTACGGATCGGGTAGAATATATTCATCACACAAGCCAGGATAGAATCCCATGAAACCGATCCGCCTCTACGACACCTATACGCGCAGCCTGCGCGAATTTACCCCGCTCAACCCACCCGAGGTCGGCCTATATACCTGCGGGCCGACCGTGTACGATTTCGCCCACATCGGCAACCTGCGCACCTACCTCTTCGAGGACATCCTACGCCGTACGCTGGAGTTTAACGGCTTGCAGGTGAAGCAGGTTATGAACATCACCGACGTTGGGCACCTGGTCTCCGATGCCGATACCGGCGAGGATAAGATGGAAAAGGGCTCGCGCCGCACAGGCAAGACCGCCTGGGAACTGGCCGAGATTTACACCCAAGAGTTTAAGAAAGACCTGGACCGCCTGAATATCCTCGAACCGGTCATCTGGTGCCGGGCCACGGATCACATCGCCGAACAAATCGATCTCATCCGCTGCATTGAAGAAAAGGGCTTCACCTACCGCACCACGGATGGAATTTATTTTGACACCTCCCGGCTGCCCGATTACGGCAGGCTGGGGCGGTTGGATATCGAGGGGCTGCAGGCCGGGGCGCGGATCGAGATGGGTGAAAAACGCAGCTTAACCGATTTCGCGCTGTGGAAGTTCAGCCCTACCGACCAGCAGCGCCAGATGGAGTGGGACAGCCCGTGGGGGGTGGGGTTCCCCGGCTGGCACATCGAGTGCTCGGCCATGTCGGCCAAATACCTGGGCAGCTTTTTCGACATCCACTGCGGCGGCGAGGACCACATCAGCGTACACCATACCAACGAGATCGCCCAGACCGAGGCCTGCTACGGCACGCGCCTGGCCAATTTCTGGCTGCACGGCTATTTCTTGCAGATTGGCGAGGAACAGAAGATGTCTAAATCAGGCGGCGGGTTCCTGCGCGTGCAGACCCTGCTGGATAAGGGCTACGACCCGCTGGCTTACCGTCTGTTCTCCTTGAACGCCCACTACCGCGCCAAGCTGAATTTCACCTGGGAAGGGCTGGATGGCGCCGCGAAAGCGCTGGAGCGCCTGCGAGCGGCGGCTTTTGCGTGGGGCGCGCCGGGCGAAATAAACGCGGAATTCAACGAGCGCTTTGCCGAACCGGTCAACGACGACCTCAACATGCCGCGCGCCATGGCTGTGGTGTGGGAACTGGTCAAGAGTGATCTGCCCGCGCCGGTTAAAAAGGCCACCCTGCTGGAATTCGACCGCGTACTCGGCCTGCGGTTGGCCGAATGGCAGCCCGAGGAAGCCGCCGTCCCGGCGGAGGTTCTGGCGCTGGTCGAGCAGCGCCAGCAGGCCCGCCAGGAAAAGCGCTGGCAAGACGCCGATGCGCTGCGCGCCCAAATCGATGCCGCGGGCTACCTCCTGGAAGACACGCCCCAGGGCCCGCGGGTCAGAGCCGGCAAAGGGTGATAACCACTCCAGTGAGCGCCCAATGTGACCGTCTCGGGATCGTCCAGGTGGAACAACGGACCGATCGGATTGGTTGTGCCCCAGAACCAATCTTGCGGCAGACCGCGGGTAATGGGATGCTGGAAGTTCGTGACATGCATGAAAGGGCCCCAGGGACTATCGCCCTGGACAAAGTGCAGGCCGGTCAGGTCCGTCATATGATCGATATGCAGCGGCTTCTCGCGCACATCGCTGTTAAGATAACCAGGCGCGTAGATCCACAGCGCCACGTGCCCATCCCTACGCAGTACCTGCTTAATCTGTGCCCGCCTGCGGTTGTTCAAGTGAAAGGGGTTGAGGAAAATATACAGCTTATAGGGCGGCAGATCCTGATCGAGCAAATCGTCCAGCAGGTAGACATCAGCCGGTGCGCCAAAACGGTTGAGGTTGACTACACGCTGTTTCCAAATCAGCGGCAAATCAAGATTGTTCTGGATCAACTCATAAAAGTAAGATTGGTCATCCAGAAACACGGCCACTGCCTCTCCGCCAATTGATCATTTGCGATCTCTTTGAAATTGCTTCGCAATTTCTCCAAACGATTATATCACTCCAACATCGAGCCAAAGTTTGAGCACGCGGTTCAGGCTGGGGCGGACGCAGTGCGCAGCGCGGCAGCGATATCCTCGGCGATCATTTTACGCTTGCTCTTTTCAATGAAGAAGCTGGGGCCGGCCTGCAGGTAAGACGGGAAAGCCCGCCTGGCCATGGTAAGAAGTAGGGCTGCCCGCGAATCTTGTAGGTGGACCCGGCCGGGATGACCCGCTTCTCGCCGGTTTGCCGGGCGACCGTGTTGAAGGCTTTGATGGCCACATCCCCCATCAGCAGGTAGGCTTTGACGTTGGTAAAAAGGGCCAATTCCTCTGCCAGAAGGTTCGCGCACTGTTTGACCGTATCCGTGCGGATGGCATAGGCTGTTTTAGCACATTTCACCGCGCTGGTCAGATATACCCCCAGGTTGAGAATATCCTGCATCGAGGCGACCTCTGCCCCGGCATCATTGAACGCCTGCAGGGTGGTTTGCGCAAACAGCGGTTCCCCCGGAGCGTAATAGCCGTCCTTGAGGCCCGCCGGGGACGCCTCGGAAATGAGGATGATGGAGACGTCCTGCGGGTCGATCTCCACCCCGGGCACGCTGTAACTCTGGTGCAAAACGTCTGCGCAGGGAAAATCCCGGCAGGCAATACACTCGCTTACACGCATTTTCGCTTCTCCTTGCTTGCTGATTTTTATACCCTCGCTGGAAAAGATCATGGTTGATCCGTTACGAAAGTAGTATATATCGTGCTCGACAAAAAAACCAATCCAAAACGGCGAGCATTGAAGAGTGTCAAATTCATTTCCGAGGAACCCGGCTGGAAAACAAAGGTAAAATAAATCTAAACTTATCGTTTCTGGGAGGGTTATCATCATGCAGTACCGCACATTTGGCCGGTCAGGCCGAAAAGTATCCATCCTCGGGTTTGGGGCAATGCGTATCCCAACCCACGAAGACCGCACTGCCGACCTGGAAAAGGCCGTGCCCCTGCTGCGGCGCGGGCTGGACCTGGGGATCAATTACATCGACACCGCACACGGCTACTGCGAGGGCACCAGTGAAGTCGCCGTCGGCCAGGCCGTCAAAGGGTACGACCGCTCGCAGATCACCATCACCACCAAGGTGCCGGCGGGCGACGCCGAAAAAGCCGGCGCGGTTTCGTGGGGCGAGCGCCTGGAACAGAGCCTCAAGCGACTGGACACGCATATCGATTTCGTGCTCTTCCACGGCCTGCGCTGGGAGATCTTCGATCAGTACGTCAGCCGCCCCGGCATGGCCCTGGAAGTGGCGCGCAAGGCACAGGCAGAAGGTCTGGTGAAGCATATCGGTTTTTCCAGCCACGATACCACCGAAAATGTGATCAAGCTGATCGACACCGGCGAGTTCGAGGGTATGCTGGTGCAGTACAACTACCTCGACCGGCACAACGAGCCGGCGATCGCGCGCGCCCACCAGGCCGGCATGGGCGTCTCGATCATGGGACCGGTCGCAGGCGGGCGGCTGGCCGTGCCGGGCGGTGTGATGGTGGACAGCGAGGGCATTCTGGAAATGAAGACCCCCGAACTGGCCCTGCGCTTCGTGTGGGACAACCCGTCAGTGAGCGTGGCCCTCTCCGGGATGAGCAATCTCGAACAGCTCGCAGAGAACGTGGCTTCGGCTAACCGCATGGAGATCTTGAGCGCCGCCGAGCAGGAGCAGATCCGCCTGCTGCTGGATCAAAACCAGAAGCTGGCCGACCTGTACTGCACCGGGTGCAATTACTGCCTGCCCTGCCCCAACGAGGTGCAAATCCCAGAAAATTTCCGCTACATGAACTGGCACAAGGTGTGGGGGATGGAAGAAGCCGCCAAAGACGCCTACGCCAAACTGAGCCCGGAGGGAACCTGGACCCCGTGGGGATACTTCGAGGGCAAGCAAGCCGAAGAGTGCCTGCAGTGCGGCGAATGTGAGTCAAAGTGTCCGCAGAACATCCCCATCATGGACCAGCTGCAGGAAGTAGCGCGCGTCCTGGGCGGGAGAACCTTTAATAAAATTGGGATGGGCGCGCTGAGCGCGCCCATCCCAAACTGTCATGTCGGGGGATTTAAGAACCGTCCAGTGTTTTCAATTCATATAGATCTGTGCGGCGCTGATTAAGCAAAGGCAGCTGCCCGCGCACCTGCTCCACGCGATCCAGGTCGAGATCAGCCAGCAGCACGCCGGGTTCGGCTCCCAATCGCTCGATCACCTCTCCCCAGGGCGAAACCGCCAGCGAATTGGCGTAAGACACATAGCCAGCCTGCGGGTCGCGGGCCGGGGCGCAGCCCAGGGTATAGACCTGGTTGTCCACCGCCCGGGCCCGAAAGAGCATCTCCCAGTGGGCCGGACCGGTGGTCATATTAAATGCGCCGGGGACAATAAACATTTTCGCGCCGCGCAGGGCCATCAGCCGGGCCAACTCGGGAAAGCGCAGGTCGTAGCACACCGATACCCCCATTCGCCCAAAGGACGTATCGACCACCGTAACCGCGTTTCCCGGGGTCAGGGTGTCGCTCTCTTTGAATTTTTGTCCGCCCGGAATATCGATATCGAACATGTGCATTTTTCGGTGGCGGCCGATCTGCCGCCCGGAGGGATCAAAAATGTAACAGGTGTTGTACACCTTGCCGGCCTGATCCACCTCGGGCATCGACCCACCCACCAGATACACCCGATTGTCATGTGCCGCCGCGGCCAGCGCCTTCCAAAGCGGCCCGCCCTGCTTTTCGGCATAGACGGGAAAATTTTCGGTCTGGTAAGGGCAGCAGAACATTTCCGGCAGGGAGATGATCTGCGCCCCCTGGCGGGCGCATTCAGCAATGGCCTGTACAGCTGCCTGCAGGTTGGCCTGCTTATCCACCATCACGTTCATCTGGATTAAGGCGATTTTGACGTTGGCCATCCGATATACCCTTTCTTTGCTTCGAGATCCGGTCAGGATGATTATAGCACCTAGAAAAATTGACAAACTGCCATACCGCTTGTAATTTATTGTACAATATCATATACTATTATTAACAAAGCGGACCCAACTTAAGCATCGAAGCCCTCACACCCACGCGCTCCAATCGACACGAAGAGGTGAGAGTAATGAAGATACCAAACGGGGACACAAAAGCTGCGAGAGAGTTTAGCTGCACTCGTCTCACACCGGCCAAGGATCGAGGCAAAGAAAGCGCCTATTACGTGATCCCGCGGCCCATCACATCCGAAGTATGGTACAGATCAAGCATTACCTACATTAACGTCGACTGGTCGAAGGTTGCACCCTACCGTGCAAAGAAAACCGACTAAGGTCGAACTCGCAGGCTTGTGAAAAATTAAAGATACATTTTCTCACGCGCTGAAACCAGCGCGTATTGGGCTTTAAATCACTTTTCAACCGGAATGCCCAGGCCCGAAAACAAGGTCTTCAGGGTAATCGAGATAAGCATTTTTTCACTACGTTTTTTGCCCGCCCTGCCAGAAATAACATACAATGATATGGTGAGGCGTTCACGGCACATATGCTGAAAACGCTTCACCACCTATCTCATCTGGAGGTCTCTTAAATGCCTACCCCCCTCTTTAACGGTCTCGGTCTCAACCTGGGCAACCTGGCCGAGCTTTCAAACGCCCAAACCCGCTCGATCAGCGCCGAGAACTTCACCGGCGCCAAAGGCCAGGCAGGTAAGGCTACCACAGGCACCGGAGCGGTTGCCGCCCGCGAGCTGGGTCAGGGCTGGAAAATATCCCCCTCGATCAACATTCCCGGAAAAACTACCGCAACCCTGGCCGATATCGAAGGGCCGGGAGCGATCCAGCACATCTGGATCACCTGCCATCCTGATTTCTGGCGACGGTTGGTACTGCGCGCCTATTGGGACGGCGAGGAAACGCCCTCGATCGAGGTGCCGCTGGGCGATTTCTTCGCCAACGGCTGGTGCACGCGCTGCAACATTACCTCGCTGCCGCTGGCGGTCAACCCGGCAGGCGGTTTCAACTGCTACTGGGAAATGCCCTTTCGCAAGCATGCCCGGATCACCATCGAAAACCTGTCTCAGGATGAGCTGCGCGGCTTTTACTACCAGGTTACCTATACCCTGACCGAAGTTCCGGAGACCCGGGCCTACCTGCATGCCCAATGGCGCCGCTCCAATCCCTTGAAGTACATGGATGTGCACACCCTGCTGGATGGAGTGCGCGGTCAGGGTCACTATGTGGGCACTTACCTGGCATGGGGCGTGAACAATAATGGCTGGTGGGGTGAAGGGGAGATCAAGTTTTTCATGGACGGTGACGGCGAATGGCCCACGATCTGCGGCACAGGTACCGAGGATTATTTCGGCGGAGCCTGGGATTTCGAACAGCCTCGCGGGCAGTACGGCGTCTTTTCCAGCCCGTATACCGGGCTGCCGCAGGTCATCCTACCAGACGGCCTGTACCGTGCCCAGCAGCGCTTCGGCATGTACCGCTGGCACGTCATGGACCCAATCCGCTTCCAGCAGGATCTGCGCGTCACCATCCAGGCCCTCGGCTGGCGCTCGCAGCTGGAGGGCAAGAGCCGCTACCTGCCACTGCAGGATGACATCGCATCGACAGCTTTCTGGTATCAGGCTGAACCGCACGCGCCCTTCCCTGACCTGCCAGGCTTAAACGATCTGGAAGTAATTTAAATAATGATGAGGGTTGGACGAATAACGTCCAACCCTCATCATTTAAGATACCAGGACTAGTAGGTTACGTTGTTGAACGTCACAACGTAGACGTAGCCACCGCCTTCCATGCGGAAATCCATGGAAGCCGCGTTGTGCAAATCGGTCGGGATTTCAAACTTGCTGATCGCCACATTGCCCGCGGTGCTGCCAGAATTCAGGTGGGCAATCAATGTGCCGCCAATCCCCTGAGTACCGGCGGCGCCAATGGTGATCGTGAATTCGATATCGACCGGCAGGTTGCTATATTGAATCAGGACCAGCCCACCCTGCACTACATGAACCGCTTTCACCGAGGTTGAGGTTGAGACATACGCCCCGCCGGAACCTGTGGTGGTGGTAGAGGTAGTTGAAGGCACCGCGGTGGGGACAGGGGTCGAGACCACGGTTGTGGTCGATGCGGTGTTGAACGTGAGTGTGGCCGAGGTGCCCGAGTGGTCGTCAATGCGTACATCCGCTGTGGGATCATTCTTGACGTCGGTCAGGATCTCAAACCAGTAGGTGTAAGATCCGGCGCCAGCGGTGGTGAAATGCGCAATCAGGTGATCGTAGCCACCACTGCCGGCTTTGCCCATGGTGACAGCGAATTCGGTGTTCGCCGGCAAATTATCGATGCGCAGCTGCACCATGCTGTTATTCCGCACACCAACCTGGGTGATCACCGGCGAGAGGGCCGCATTAACCGGAAGAAAGGCCCCGCCAAACAGGGCCGCGACCAACGCTGCAATGAGACCCATCGCAAACAACGACCGAGATGAGTATACTTTTTTCAACAACTTTTGCAAAATCATTTTTTATCCTCCACACCTAATTTGACTCTGAATTCACCCGGGCAAATTTGCCCCCAACAACATTCTTGATTATCATTATACATATTTCCATAGAAAAAAAAAGTGTTTTTTTGCACATCTGTTAAGAATAATGAACCACGAAATTAAAGATGTCTTAAAAATCGCCTGTAGAGCGGTTTTTCAGTAGAATCAGCAGTAAAGGAATTCTTGCTTATGAACATCCCAGACCCGGAACCTTACGGCCCGCTCCCCAGCCAGCGCCAACTGGCATGGCACGCGTTGGCGTTTTATGGCTTTTTGCACTTCACAGTAAACACATTCAGCGATCTGGAATGGGGTTACGGAGACGAGCCGCCAGCATTGTTCGCGCCTACAGATTTTGACGCGGACCAGATTGCACGCACCGCTGCCGCCGGCGGCATGGCCGGGCTGATTTTGACCTGCAAGCATCACGACGGCTTCTGCCTGTGGCCCTCGCGCTATACCCTGCACTCCGTTGCCAGCAGCCTTTGGCGGGGTGGGCAGGGCGACGCGGTGGGAGAAATTGCCGCGGCCTGCCGGCGGCATGGGTTGAAATTTGGCGTTTATCTTTCACCCTGGGACCGCAACCGGGCCGATTACGGCTCGCCTGCCTATGTAGATGTTTACCGCCACCAACTGCGCGAACTGCTGGAAAATTATGGGCCTGTGTTTGAGGTGTGGCACGATGGCGCCAATGGCGGCGACGGCTATTACGGCGGGGCACGGGAAGTCCGCACCATCGACAAACACAGCTATTACGGCTGGCCGGAAACGTGGAATCTGGTGCGCCGGCTGCAGCCCGAGGCGTGCATCTTCAGCGACGCCGGGCCCGATCTGCGCTGGGTGGGCAATGAGGAAGGCAAGGCCGGAGAAATTTGCTGGGCAACTCTTAACCGGAACGACTTTGCACCGGGCGATGCCGATCCGGCGCGCCTGAACCGGGGTGACCGCCCAGGCAGCCACTGGGTGCCGGCCGAATGCGACGTTTCCATCCGTCCAGGCTGGTTCTACCATGCCTCCGAAGATGGGCAGGTCAAGAACGCCAGGGAGCTGGCAGACCTCTATTTTGCCTCCGTGGGGCGCGGCGGATCGTTACTGCTCAACCTGCCCCCCGACCGGCGCGGGCAGGTGCACCCGGTCGATGCAGCGGCCCTGGCGGCTTTTCACCGCGGACTGGAGACTCTGTTTGCCCACAACCTGGCTCGTACTGCCCGAATCAGCGCCCCGGTTCGCGGCGACCAGCCGCGCTATGGCCCGGACAACCTGCTGGATGGCAGCCTGGAAAGCTACTGGACAGTGGACGATGCCCTGCTGAGTCCGGTCGTTATTCTGAACTTTCCCAAAACCGTACGTTTCAACGTGGTGGGCCTGCGCGAATACCTGCCGCTGGGCCAGCGCGTGGAAGGTTTTGCGGTGGATTCCTGGCAGGCCGGGCAGTGGCAGCCGTTGGTCAGCGGAAGCTCGATCGGCGCACGTCGCCTGCTGCGCACCCCCCAAACCATCACCAATGCCGTCCGTTTGCGCATCACCCAGGCCGCAGCCTGCCCGGCCCTCAGCGAGTTGGGATTATGGCAGCAGGATGCGGACGCATGGAAAATCTAGTCCAAACAATCTGCTCAAAGGAAGGGCTAAAAATCCGGGAATTCCGCGCTTTGAGCGGCGGACAGGTCAATCAAGTTTTCCTGATTGATGATGCGTACGTCTTGCGGATTGGCGCAAGGGAAGACGCCTTTCAGCGACTGAAGCGCGAAACAGAACTGCTGCAAAGTCTTATAAACAAAATTCCTGTCCCAAAAATTTTCGCTTTTGGCCAGCAGGATGGCTTTGTTTACCAGATCCAACAGTATTTACCCGGGCAGAAGCTCTATTTGCTCTGGAAGAATTTGCGGCCGGAAACACAGGATCGCCTTGCCGCAGAACTTGCCGGCTATTTGAAAATTCTCCACAGCATGCCGCCGGCATCTCCCGGATATGCCAGCCACGATGGCCAACGGTACGACACCTGGGAAGATTTGATTTCGAAGCAGTTCAAGCATACCCAGGAAGAAATTGAATCATTAAATATTCGCATGGTTCCAGGCTTCATTGAAATGGCGGTGAATTATTTTAACGAAAACAAGCAAGTGCTTGCGGATAGCGCTCCCGCTCTGATTCATGGCGACCTGACATTAGTCAATATTTTGGTGGACCAGGGGAGAATTTCTGCAATACTGGATTTTGAGTATTCGATGCAGGCCCCAATCGACTACGAACTGTTAGTCATGGAAGCTTTTTGCCTTTATCCAAACGATTGGGCAGAAGAAGACAATGAGGTCTGCTGTACGGCCGATTTCGCGAGTTTGATCCCGCTTCTGCAGAAACATTATCCTACGCTGTTTGAAATCCCGCACCTGCGCAAAAGGGTGAACCTTTACCACCTGCAGTCTGCGCTGAGCAGCTATCTGGCCTGGCGGAAAGACAACCTGAATACAATCCCTCCCGAGCGGATGGCAGCCAAAGACTTTTATATGTCCAGGATCACGAATTTCATCAACCGGCACGGGGTGCGGATGTTTTAAAGGTAAGGATAAGAATAGTTTATAAAAATTCCGCCCATGGGCGGAATTTTTATAAACGGCATTTTTATTATTTTTTACCAGGCGGGATTTAATAGTCGATATTGTAGAACGTGGCGTAATACACGTGCCCTGGCGCGGCAACGCGAATATCCAGCATGTGCGCGCCGCGCAGCATACTGGGAATTTCAAAGGTACCGACCATCGCTTGCCCGCTATTAATGGAAGTGGTCAGCGTGCCCACCGGATAACCGCCTATCCCCTTCGTCCCGGCCAGGCCTATGGTTGTGGTAAATACGGTATTGGCCGGCATATTGCGGATGGCTGCTACCACGACCCCATCGCGCTGGACGTGCAAAATCTTGATCAGGCCAACGTGGCGCGCGGTAATATTCCACCCAAGAGGTATGGGCGTCGGGGTCGGAGCAGGCGTCCTGGTTTCGGCGGGTATAGACAAACGAGTGGTGTTATCGACCGTCGCGTAGACCGCTGTCCCGGCGCCATCATCGATGCGCACATCAAAGAAGGGGGCCTTGCTGACTTCGGTCTGAATCTCAAACCAGCGGCCAATATTGACACCCCACTGCGCTTGAAAATGAGCCACCACCGGGGCGCCAATTCCCCTACTGCCGGCCGGGCCCATGGTCACTGTGAACTCGGTAAACGCCGGCAGATTATTCATCTTGAGCTGTACCAGGCTGCCAGGGATCACACTGATCACATCCATTGTCAACTGGGAGTTGGCATAAGCTGGGAACGCAAATGCGCCAATCAATGTTAAGATCACGAACAACGACAATCCTAAGGTCTTCAAAGACTTACCAGTCATTTTGCCTCCAATCAAATGGGTATCTTCATTAAATGAACATGATCGTTCTTTTGCATTATACTGCGTAAACAAACAGACAGCCTATCATTTTGACAGCCAACTAAAAACCGGCCAGCTTCGCTATAATTTAATCATGAAAAATAAAATAAAATCAGGCCTGCGGCCCCCCCAGCTCCCCAAGCCATTGCCAACTCGGGAGGTTATCAATCTGGAAAACAGCGCCGAATATGCGTCCTGTCAGATCGCGGGCAGCGACTTTAGCAAACAGACCGCCTCCAGTGTGTTATTCGACCAGGTTTCTCTGCAGCACACCATTTTTCAGCAATCCCGTTTGGACCGGCTACGCCTGTTCGACGTGCGCGCATCTGCCAGTGATTTTTCAGGGGCCGGTTGGGAAAAGGCCCGTCTGCGCCAGGTAGAATTTTCTGACTGCCGCCTGATCGGCATCCAACTGCTCGAAGCTCAATTGGAACACGTCCGTTTTAAGGAATGCAATCTGGAAGGGGCCATTTTCGCTTCAGCCGTTTTTAAGTACGCTCGTTTTGACCACTGCAACTTGCGTGGAACTCTGTTCGAACAGGCTGAGCTGAGCGGCACGGTTTTCCGTGACTGCGACCTGACGCAAGCCAATCTGAACGGCACCAAACTGCAAGGCACCGATTTTCGTGGTTCTCTTCTGAATGGGATGAATGTCGGTGCCGGCGATTTTCAAGGAGCCGTGATCGATTTAACCCAGGCCGTCCAGGTCGTAGCCTTAATGGGGGTCACTATTAAGGAATTGGAGACGCCGCAAGACTGACCGTCTTTGAAAAAAACAAAAAACATGAGATTTGCGGAAAAACCCTGCAAATCTCATGTTTTTTTAACCGTAACTTTAACCTAAATTTAACGACTAATCCAATAGGTTTTGTCTAAAAATTTTTAGATTAAAACAAACTAAATTTTTACTAAATTTATAAACTATTATTTTAATCTTCACCCTGAGGGCCCATGCGTAATCCCTTGATCCTTCGAGTAATAATCGCCCTGACCCTGGTGCTGTTGGCCGGGGGAGTGCTGTTTTACGCGCTGGCTTCGGCCGGGCCCATTTCAACCGGCTCGGGGCTATTTGCCCTTCAAGGTCTGGCGGAACAATCCTGGTTGGGGTTGCAACCCCAACCCACCGCACGCGCCTCATACGCCCAGGATCTGCTTGACCGCCGCACGCGCGACCTGGTGAATGCCATCGGCCAACCCGATGAAATGGAAATCCTGATCCTGGTGGACCAGACCCTCAACCAGGCCGTACTGGAACTCTCAAACCTTTCTCTAGAAGAACGTGCAGCGGCCAGTATGCGCATCATGAGTCAGGTTGAACGTTTGATGCAGATCACCGGCAGTCTGATTGTTGTCCAGCAGCAAGAACCGCACGCTGTCGCTTTTAGCACTAAACTCACCACCCTGCGCGGCCTTCTGGCAGCAGGTACGCCCTCTGTCGCGGATCTGATTAAGATAGCCAACTGGCGGCTGGATATACCGCTGCCCGGCGTAGAACAGAATCGTACTGGTTTTGAGCATCCCTTCGTCCTGGTCGGCAGGCATGCTGAAGTCTCGTGCCTGGCGTGCCACAATACTTCCATGGCACCCGATTCATCCACCTGCGCCACCTGCCACGAAAGCAACCGTCCTGAAAGCCACACCTATTATGAAGGTGATTGCGCCGCCTGCCACACCCCGACCGGTTGGCAGAATGCAGAATTTAACCATGCAACGATAACAGCCACGCAATGTGTGGTATGTCACGCAAGCGTCCGCCCGGCAAATCACTGGGAGGGAACCTGTGTAACCTGCCACGTAGCCGGCACCGATTGGAAGGAAGGCAAATTTGACCACAGCGGGACCGCCTCGTGCACCTCTTGCCACGAGAGCCTGCGCCCAGCCAACCATTACCCGGGCGATTGCGCCACCTGCCATCTGGACCCGGGGGGAAGCTGGAAAGGCGCCAAATTCAACCACACTGGGACTACCAACTGCGCCGCATGCCACGAGAGCCTGCGCCCAGCCAACCATTACCCGGGCGATTGCGCCACCTGCCATATAGACCCGGGGGGAAGCTGGAAAGGCGCCAAATTCAACCACACTGGGGCTACCAACTGCGCCACATGCCACGAGAGCCTGCGCCCAGCCAACCATTACCCGGGCGAATGCGCTCGCTGCCATCTGGACCCAGGGGGAAGCTGGAAAGGCGCCAAATTCAATCACAGTGGTATTATCAGCTGCACCTCGTGCCACGAGAACCGCCGCCCGGCCAATCACTACAGCGGCGACTGCGCCAGCTGTCACAAGAACCCGGGCGTAACCTGGGCCGGGGCAAAATTCAACCATGCCAGCGTCACCAGCTGCGCCTCGTGCCATGCCGACCACCGCCCGGCCAATCACTACCAGCGGTGACTGCGCCAGCTGTCACAAGAACCCGGGCGTGACCTGGGCCGGGGCCAAATTCAACCATGCCAGCGTCACCAGCTGCGCCTCGTGCCATGCCAGCCGCCGGCCGGCCAACCACTACCAGGGCGACTGCGCCAGCTGTCACAAGAACCCGGGCGTGACCTGGGCCGGGGCCAAATTCAACCACGCCAGCGTCACCAGCTGCGCCTCGTGTCATGCCAGCCGCCGCCCGGCCAATCACTACAGCGGCGACTGCGCCAGCTGTCACAAGAACCCGGGCGTGACCTGGGCCGGGGCCAAATTCAACCATGCCAGCGTCACCAGCTGCGCCTCGTGTCATGAGAACCGCCGCCCCAATGGATCACTACGCGGCGACTGCGCCAGCTGCCACAAGAACCCGGGCGTGACCTGGGCCGGGGCCAAATTCAACCACGCCAGCGTTACCAGCTGCGCCTCGTGTCACGAGAACCGCCGCCCCAATGGTCATTACGCCGGCGACTGCGCCAGCTGTCACAAGAACCCGGGCGTGACCTGGGCCGGGGCCAAATTCAACCATGCCAGCGTCACCAGCTGCGCCTCGTGTCACGAGAACCGCCGCCCGGCCAACCACTACAGCGGCGACTGCGCCAGCTGCCACAAGAACCCGGGCGTGACCTGGGCCGGGGCCAAATTCAACCATGCCAGCGTCACCAGCTGCGCCTCGTGTCACGAGAACCGCCGCCCCAATGGTCATTACGCCGGCGACTGCGCCAGCTGCCACAAGAACCCGGGCGTGACCTGGGCCGGGGCCAAATTCAACCATGCCAGCGTCACCAGCTGCGCCTCGTGTCACGAGAACCGCCGCCCGGCCAACCACTACCAGGGTGACTGCGCCAGCTGCCACAAGAACCCGGGCGTGACCTGGGCCGGGGCGAAATTCAACCATGCCAGCGTCACCAGCTGCGCCTCGTGTCACGAGAACCGCCGCCCGGCCAACCACTACCAGGGTGACTGCGCAGGCTGCCACAAGAATCCGGGCGTGACCTGGGCCGGGGCGATCTTCAACCATGCTAACGTCACCAGCTGCGCCTCGTGCCATGAGAGCCGCCGACCGGCCGGGCACTACGCCGGCGACTGCGCCAACTGCCACAAAAACCCGGGCGTGACCTGGACCGGGGCGATCTTCAACCACGCCGCCGCCAACGCCACCAATTGCGCCGGCTGCCATGCTGCCATACGCCCCGCTGTCCATTTCAAGGACCAGTGTTCAACCTGCCACAACACCTCTGGCTGGAAGCCCTCGACGCTTAACCACAGGTTCCCCTTAAACCACAATGGGGCCAACTCGAACTGCGCCACCTGCCACCCCAGTTTGACCACAGCCTACACCTGTTGGGGCTGTCACAACCAGACTGAACTGACCAAGCATCACGCGGAGAAGGGCATTACTTTCCCGGCTGACTGTATGCAGTGCCACCCCACCGGACGCAAGCCATAAACAACAATACAAAAAGGACCGCCGTCAATGGCGGTCCTTTTTGTATTGTAAATTAAACCTGCCCTACGGCAGCGACAGCTCCGGCAGAGCGGAACTGTCTAACAACTGTTGGGGGGATAGAAAGAAAAATCATGAGGCACCCCTGGGTTCCCCCTGATGTATAATTTTTCCCATGGATTATTTACACCTCGACATCGAAATCAATCCTTGGGAAGGCCGCTCATATGAAATCATCGGGCACGCGGGCGAAGTCTCAGCGCGCCAAATTTCCCGTTTTCCGCTCAGCCCGGCCGGATTGCACGCCCGCCTGCCAGCCCTGCGCCGGGTGCTGGCGCGGGTGGACCTGGGTGCCGGACGGAGCGCCAACGAGGAAGAGCGCACCGTGGAAGAGTTTGCCGGACTGCTCTACCGGTTCATTTTCTCTGGTGAGTTGAAGCGCTTGTTTGACGAAATGCGCACCAGTGCAGTGCAGGAATGGAAGGGGCTGCGCCTGTGCCTGCAGATCAAGGCGACTGACCTGCAGGCGGTGCCCTGGGAGGTGCTTTGGGATATTCTGGCCTTCGACTTGAAAAGCATGAAACGCGGCATGTTCGACCTTCAGGTGGAGCGGCCAACGGCTGCGCCCGAGCGTTCCAGCGTCACGGCGCACCGCCCGATGATCACCCTGCGCCCAACCGCGGCAGATGAAAATCACCGGTTGGCGATCGACCTGCTGCAGCAGGCCGATATGGCCTTCTACGTGCCAGATTTTGCCAGGGCCGCCGCCCTTTACCAGGATGCACTGCGCATCGAACCAGATCTGCGTCAGGCCAGTGAATTTTTGGCTCGGGCCAGAAATTGCTTGCAGAACTGTGACCCACGCACAACTGTGCCCCCGCGGGCGGCAGCTGGCTACCGCCGGGCCTGGGAGACCTATACCCTGTATCGTTTCGACGAAGCCTTGCGCTGGCTGAACGAAGCCTGGCTGCAAGCCAAAGACTGGGGAATTGCCGAATGGCCAGAGGCACACGCCTTTCACACCCAGATCGAGCAAAGCCGGGCCGGGTTTGCCAATTATCAGGAGGCCCTGATCCGTGCCAACGATGGCGATATGCAGGGTGCGCTGGAGGCCATCGAACAGGCCTACCGGGCCGACCCACTCGAAATCTACCGCGACCAGTTTGAAACCTGGAACCAGGCTTTTGCACCGGGTTGAAAGCGCCCGCGGCGATTGATCTTCTGTGTGTCTATATGGCTAAATAATATATGGGAAGGGTCGATATGAATCATCGCGAACGGATTACAGCCGCTTTTCGCCACCAGACCCCCGACCGGCTGCCGGTCGACCTGGGCGGCATGCGTTCCACCGGGATCATGGCGATCGCCTACCAGCACCTCAAGCAGCACCTGGGGATCGAGAGCGGCAATACGCTGGTGTACGATACCGGGCAGCAGCTGGCCTACGTAGAAGAAGCAGTGCGCGACTGGATGGGGGTAGATGTACTGACCCTCGACCGCGGATTACTCGGCGGCTGGCGCCCCTATACTTTGCCTGACGGCACCCCGGCGCACATTGTCAAAGGTTTTCGCACCGTGCCCGACGGACAGGGCGGTGAATTCTCACTGGGACGACGCGGACGCAGGGTGGGCCACCGCCCGGCTGACAGCCTGTATTTCGACGGGCTCTACCACCCACTGGCGTATGCCGAGTCCAAATCGGACCTCAACCTGTATCACTTCCCCGTTTTAACCGATAAGGATCTCACCAGGCTGCAAACAGAAGCCAAACGGCTGTATGAAGAGACCGATTACGCGATCCTGGGCTCGTTTGGCGGGGCGCTGTTGGAAGGCGGGCAGGGCCTGCGCGGGTGGGACCAGTTCATGCTCGACCTGGCGGGAGACCAGGATTTTGCCGAGGCGCTGCTCGACCGGCTGCTGAATGCAAGCTTGCGCAACCTTGAGCTGTACCTGGACGCGGTGGGTGACTATATCCAGATCATCCAGATGGGCGGCGACCTGGGCACCCAAAACGGTCCTCAAATCCGCCCAAAAATGTATTACGAGATCATTCAACCGCGCGAAAAGGTGCTGTGGGGGCGCATTCACACCCTCAAGCCGCAGGTGGCGGTCTTCCTGCACTCGTGCGGAGGGATTTACGAATTGATTCCGGGGTTGATCGATGCCGGGGTCGATATCCTGAACCCCGTCCAGATCAGCGCGCGGGGGATGGACCCGGTGCGGCTCAAGCGTGAATTTGGCGACCGGCTGTGTTTCTGGGGCGGCGGCTGTGATACCCAGGCGGTGCTGCCCTTTGCTTCCCCGGAAGAGGTTTACCAGCACACCCGGCAGAATATTGAAATCTTCAAACCCGGCGGCGGTTTTGTTTTCTGTCAGGTGCACAATATCCAGGCGGGCGTGCCGCCGGAAAATATCGCCGCCATGCGCCAGGCCGTCCACGACAGCTGGCTGTACTGACGCCAAAGTGCTAAGGACCTGGAACCTGTCCAAAATTACTTCCAGGAGAGATATTTTCCGGATAGACACTTAATCTTCCAGCGCCTACGAGGAATACACGAGGCGCTGCCTGACCTCATCTTCCCAATCTTGCAGTTGGTGAGGGTCAAATTC
The DNA here is from genome assembly GCA_963768585.1 of uncultured Chloroflexia bacterium. GTDB lineage: Bacteria > Chloroflexota > Anaerolineae > Anaerolineales > Anaerolineaceae > CAVUNY01. Next base: position 159,608 of record CAVYIF010000019.1, on the reverse strand, counting down.
GACCTCTGCTTTGGCGGTGGTCTTGGCGTTGATTTTACTCTTCCTGCGCTTGAAATAGGCCAGCCAGCCGCGAACGGTGAGCGGGCGCAGGGCAAGCTCTCTTCTGACGGCTAAAATCCCGGCAATCGACTGTATCTGCTCAATCGAGGTGCGCAAGCATCTGCCGCCGCGCGCCAGGATCATGGCGCGGTAGCGCTTTTTCCGTTCCTCAATTTCCAGGCAGTACCAGTAAAGCAGCTGGTAATCCGTCATACTCTGCCAATCTTCCAGGCCGGTCAGGCAGGTTGGATCCGTGGGCGCAAGCAGAAAGCGCAGCCCGTTTTCGCTCCTGCCGGGCACGTCGTGCAGGCTCAGAAAACTGAGAGAAATGTCTCTGAGGTTCCTTTCCAGCAGAACCAAGTCAGGGACGGGCAGCGCGGGAATCTCAAGCCAGGGTTCGAGGAACCCCTTGCAAAAAAGATGGCTGGTCTCAATATAAATCGGGCGAACCGCCTGGCGCGCGATGACCGGCAGCTTGGTCTCCAGCAAAAATGTGCGGGCAACTGCACGGTCCGCCTGAGCCTGGCGCATACAGGACACATAAGATGGGTCCGGCTCGTGAAAAGTGAGCGTATCTCTGAAAATGCCTAATAGATGGGCAAGGTACCCGGTCCCGGTCCGACCGGTGGTCACCGTGAAAATAAAACGTTTATTTGATAATGAGAGCATGTTTTCCAATCGCGTCGTACAAAGTGCGCTTTCAATTGGCTGCGATCTATGCCAGCAATTGATTGCATAACCAACCTATCTGCAACAAAGATAACCGCCCCCCTTACACTGTAATACGTTCCGATGGCCTCTTGCCCCACGGAAGATCGAATCTTCCAGTCTGGGGAACAATCTGACCCGATACCCAACCGATCCAAATTATTATAAATTAAGAATTTGAAATTGTTTTGATTAAGCATGATTTTGGTTAAGTTGACAGGACAGACATTCAGCAGAGTCGCCATTTTCAGGCTATTTCTCCGGCAGTCCGCCTGACCCGGGGCTTTCAACTCTGTAAACTCAAGGGGGTTGGAAAATCCAATTTCTCGTGATATATTTTTAATCAAATTAAATATAGGAATTGAAACCGGGAATCACGCCAATTCCGGCATTTAAATCAAATAATTATGCTAAAACACATCCCTTGCCTTAAAGCGCACACTTGAACATACAGGCTAACCCTGCAGTTTTATCCGGAGGAAGACAGCATGCACTCTGAAAATACAAAACCGGTTCATCTTTTTTTCGCAAACTTATCCGCGTTCTTTTGACCGCCTGCCTGGCAATCAGCGGCCTGGCGATGGTTCTGCCCAAGTCTATCCAGGCTGCGCCGGATGCGCCCGCGGGTTTAGGATCGATGACCACGGCCCGGGTCAAGCATACCGCCACCCTGCTGCAGAACGGCAAGGTGCTGGCGGTGGGCGGGTACAACGGCAGCGTCATAAACGGCAGCGCTGAACTGTACAGCATAGCCGCTGGCACCTGGTCGCCCACCGGCAGCATCAGCCCGGCACGCGAGAGCCATACCGCGACCACGCTGTTGAACGGCAAAGTGTTGGTGGTTGGTGGGTCAAATGGCACCAGCGCCCTGGCCAGCACCACTCTGTACGACCCGGCCAAAGGCACCTGGACCGCGTCCGGTAATCTGGCAGTGGCGCGCAGCCAGCACACCGCCACTCTGCTGGCGGATGGCAGCGTGCTGGTTGTCGGCGGGATGGTTACTAATGGCGCCCCGGCAGGGGCGGCTGAACGCTATGACCCCAAAAATGGCACCTGGTCACACACGGTCTCGATGAGCGAGCCCACACCCCGCTGGGGTCAAACAGCCACCCTGCTGTCCAACGGGTGGGTGCTGATCGCCGGCGGGGAAGATGAGACCGGTGCACTGCAAAGCACCGAACTCTACAATCCGGTCAGCAACACCTGGACAAATGTAAATGCTACGCTCTCTAAAGCCCGACTGGGGCATTCGGCCACAGCACTGCCAAACGGCAAGGTGCTGGTCGCCGGCGGAGATAATTATGACGACGGCTTCCTGAACAGCGCCGAACTTTTTACCTTCGACGAAACAACCCCCGCTGACAGCACCTGGACAGCAGCCGGATCGATGGTGGTGAATTCACGCAGCGGACATTCGGCTACCCTGCTGCCAAACGGCAATGTGCTGGTCGCCGGCGGCTTTGGCGGCGACCTTAATGCTCCAGAGAATCCACCGCACGCGCTGACCAGCATCGAATTGTACGATCCTGATGCTTCGATACCCGGTTTGTGGTCGGGCGCAGGCAACCTGGAATCTCCTCGCATTATCCACACCGCCACCCTGCTGCCGACCGGTGAAGTACTGCTGACCGGAGGTAAACATGAGGAAAACTACCTGGCCAGTGCCGAAAAAATCGATCCGACAACCGGAGTTTGGACAGCAACCTCCGAAATGGACACTGAACGCTCCGGGCACAGCGCCACCCTGCTGGCTGACGGCAAAGTGCTGGTCGCCGGCGGCACCGGTCAGCTTGGCACACTCAATTTGGCGGAAATTTACGACCCCATCAGCGGCTGGGCAAACGCCAATCCCATGCACAGCCCCCGCGCCAACCACACCGCCACCCTGCTGCCTAACGGCAAGGTACTGGTGGCGGGCGGAGGCAGTGGCACGACCTTCATCAACGACTGTGAACTGTACGATCCGCAGACAGGTGCTTGGTATGACACTGGCGCGCTGCACGACCCCCGCGCCAACCACACCGCCACCCTGCTGCGCAACGGAAAGGTGCTGGTAGCGGGCGGTCTGACCAACGGCAGCCTGTACCTGAAAAGTGCCGAAGTGTACGATCCTGATACAGGCAATTGGAGCCTGGTCACCCCCCTGCAAAACGCTCGCCGCGATCATACCGCCACCCTGTTGAATGACGGCACGGTGCTGGTGACCGGCGGATACGACAATGGGTATTTGGCTTCCAGCGAACGCTACGATATTACGCTCAACGCCTGGCTGCCGACCGCCTCGATGGTCACCAAACGCGGCAACCATACCGCTACCTTGCTGCCCAATGGGCAGGTGCTGGTCGCTGGTGGTTTAAATGATGGCTTGACGACCAGCGAATTGTACAATCCAATTTCCGGCGGCTGGAGTTCTGCCGCCCCCATGAACTCGGGCCATTATTCGCACAGCGCCAAGCTGCTGCCAAACGGCAAAGTGCTGGTTGTTGGTGGGAATGATAATACTACCGGACCGATACCAGACTGCGAGGTGTACGATCCAATCACCGCCGATTGGCAGTCTGTCGCCCCGATGAATACAGCCCGCCAATCGTTCGCCGCCGCCGTTCTGCCCGATGGTAGAATACTGGCGGTTGGCGGCCAAAATGTCGATGCTCTGAAAAGCGCCGAACTGTACGACATCGGACAGGGATTCCTGCCTGCCTGGCGCCCGACCATCGACAGCCTCCCGGCTCGCATCAAAGCCGGGCAAATCCTGACCTTCAGCGGCACCAATTTCCGCGGATACCAACAGATCGAAGCCAGCAGCGGCTCGACCCGAGAATTGCCGAGCAACTACCCACTGGTGCAGCTGCGCCGCCCCGATAACGGACAGGTAGCCTGGCTTTCGCCCGATCCCACGCTGGGGTTCAGCGCAACGGAATTTAATTCTATTCCGCTCAGCTTTGCGATCGGTCCGGTGGTTTTGACCGTATATGTGAATGGCATCCCCAGCCAGTCGGAGATGATCCAAATCGACCCGGTCAAGGTCTTCACACCGATGGTCTTTAAGTAAGACCCCAGGCTCTTCAAAGTGCGCCCGCCATTCGTACGTCGTTAACCCGTGCTTCTTCTGCCCTCTTAGGGCAGAAGAAGCGCCCATGAACCGTTCTAAGATCCTTACAAGGTGTTATCAATTATGTACGACCACTACTCAAGGCTGCGCGAAACGTGTATGATAGAGATTGAGAAAGTTTTTCCCTGGCTGCATGGGAAAGGTGGTTTACTGGGGAGTAGGGGAAATAAGATGGTATTTAAGAGTAAAAAGGCTCAATCCTTCGTCGAATTCGCCCTGATACTCCCGATTTTATTGTTAATTCTGCTGGGAGTGGTGGAACTGACGCTGTTTATGGGTTCCTACATCAACCTGGTGGACCTGACCCGCGAGGCGGCGCGTTTTGCCTCGAACCGCGATCCGTTTGCACTGGCCTCGGCACGGTGACAGACGACTGCAGCACACCCAACAGTTTTAATTTCTATTACGATACGGCCTGCATCTTTTCACCGCTGCAAGACAGCGGATCGTGCCCTAATGCGGCTTTTTGCAACGGATTTAATTCGACCCTGCCCATAAAATCCAGCGAAGACGATATCCTGATTTCGGTTTTCACCGAGACAGGAGTGAATCAAGGCGGCACTATCGTGCCTTCAATTACCGACAATGGGGCAACTAACCCCTGGGTCTGGTCAAACCATGACACAGACACCAGCCACGATAATAACTGGCGGCGCGACTGCAACCGCCTGCCCAATGTAGCCCAGGCCCGGCCGAACCGGTGTTCACCGCAGCCACCATGCAGAGCTATTTAAACAACACCGCCATGCCCAACAAGGGCTTTGTGGTGGTGGAAGTGATTTACTGCTACCACCAGGTGCTGAATATCCCCATCATTGCCCAATTTCTGCCCAACCCGATGAAGATCCACACCTACACGGTGATGCCGCTGCCGTCTGCGCAGCCCACCCCGACGCCAAAAACGCCCTGACAGGTATTTATCTATGCGCAATCATTCACTTCCCCAAGAAAATAAAGGCCAGGTCCTGGTCATTTTTGCCATTTCGCTGCTGGTGCTGCTGGTTTTTATCGGCCTGGCGATCGACGGCTCGCAGCTATTCCTGAACTACACGCGCCTGAAACGCGCCGTGGATGCCGCGGCGGTGGCCGCCGCCAACGATTTCCGGCGCGGCACGACCCTGGACGAGATGGAAAGGCGGCCCTGGAAATCTTGAATATGCACCAGATCGACACCTAAACGGTAGCGATCAAGGTTTATATGTGCGATGAATTAACAACCTACTGGCCTCCCCCCCGGCGACGGCATCCGCGATGCCAACCTGGAAACCGAGGTGCCCGAGTTTTACAAGCTGTGCCCGGCCTCGGGGCTGCAGAAGAAGCTGATCTATGTGCGCGCCTACGAAAATTCGCCCACCTACTTTGTCAGCCTGCTGGGGATCCAGACCATCCCGATTTCGACCACGGCAGTGGCCGAAGCGGCCCCGGTCGACCTGGTGATCGTGCTGGATACCTCCGGGTCGATGGGGCGCGACAGCACGGGCTTCAACTCGGGGGATTTCAACCCCGCCGCGTGCAACGCCGCCAACAACTGCCAGCCGCTGCGAGCCGCCAAAGATGCAGCCAAAGAGCTGATCAACAGCCTGTACCATGGCTACGACCGGGCAGCGGTGGTGACCTTTGATTCCCAGGCCCACACTCGCGTCCAGCTTACCGATAATAGCGGCGACCTGGACACCGCCGCAGCCGCCGTCGACAGCCAGGTGAAACTGCACGACGACCCACCGGTCAACAAGCTGTTTGCCTCGTGGGACAACGACGGCACCGGCGGGCGGTTTAACCCGGTGAACCCGGAAGACCGCGACAACAACGGCGACGACGCCGACCCGAAAAACAGCCCGGCGGCCGATTCCACGGTGTGCACGCCCGACGGCAGCGGTCGGTTTGGCGGCGACCCCAACAATACCCCCCCCACCGGCATCCCCTGCGATAATTCCAATCGTAATGACGCCTTCGATTGGGACCAGGATGGTCATTATTCCGATGACACTTGCGCTGACAACCCGAATTCGGACTATTGCAAGACCACACAATGGATCGCCACGAACGGCCCGATGTCGCTGGTCTCCACCTGTTCGGGCTGCGGCATTCGCGAAGCGACCGACAACCTGGTGAGAGAGGGGCGCTCGAACGCGGTGTGGGTGATCGTGTTCCTCTCGGACGGGCTGGCCAACATGTCCGACACACCCGCCACCTACCCCTATGTTGCCAGCACGGGCCAGGGCATCCCCTCCATTTATCCTAACGGCTTCTGCGGCGGCAAGATCGACGTCAGCGGCACCGGCAGCGGGTTGAACTACTGGAAGACGAGCTGCGTCGACTGGGACGTGAGCACGCGCTACTGCATTAACAACGATGCCACAACCTGCCCGCCTGGTTCAACGCACCTCACAGGAATGGCTTCCCCGCCCTACAGCGTGGAAGACTACGCGCGCGACATGACCGACCGCGCCGCTTTAACCATGTACGCTCTGACCCCCCCGACCCGTCGCACTACAATCCCAGTGAGCCCGTCGGCAATGATATCGCCATTTATTCGGTCGGTTTCGGCGACATCGCCGCCCTGGGCGAACCCCTGCTGCGCTACATGGCGGCCGTCGGAGATGACGGCGACCGCAACACCGACCCATGCGTGGGACCTGCCGCCAAGCAATCCTGCGGACAATATTATTTTGCCCAAAACGCCAGCGCTCTTTTACCTGTATTTCAGGATATCGCCTCTCGCATTTATACCAAGATTTCGGAGTAATCCAATAAACCCAATTCGGGCCGGGACCAAAAAATTTCATCTGCATTCGAGAGCGCAGGCTCTTGTTGAATTTGCCATTATTGTACCCATCCTGCTGCTCGTACTCACCGGCATTATTGAATTTGGCTATTCCTTTTACACCTGGGCGGCGATTGGCGAGGTGGCGCGCATCGGCACGCGCTACGCCGTGACCGGCCGATACGACCCCCAATACTGCCCGGCTGCGGCGGCCGCATTGACCACATCCGTCGCTTCCTGGCCTTACCTGGCCGCCGAAGACAGCGCGGACGGCGCCGCCGACTGCGTGGTCCAATCTAATATCGCCGATTTCGAAGCAAAAACCGCCGCCCTGCAAGACTGGGCGCGCATCCCCTCCACGCGCGACGCGGCGATGAACGGCGGGGCCATCGGGCTGCTGTTCGACCCCGGCGTCTCCGGCGACTACATCCAGTTCCTCAGCGACGTCTTCCCGCGCGACGGGCTGCTGCCCAACGACGGTTTCAAGGATAACTACCGCGGCGACCCGACCGCCAACGGCTACATCAGCATCAATATCTGCAGCAACCGCGCCGGGGTAGGCTTTGATCCTGCTGCACGCTATTACAACGATCTGACCGGCGACAGCGACGCCCATTTCCTGGGGGTGTGCGTGGTGAACAACCAATACAAAGACGACGCCGGCGGCCCGGGCGACCGCATCCGCCTGACCGTGACCTACAACCATCCCTTAATCATCCCCTTCTTCGAGGCGCTGTGGCCGCACCTCAAACTTTCCACCACCCAGGACGCGATTGTCGAAAAGTTTCGCACTTCACGTCTGGCCGGCCTCTCCAGCGGCATTTCGGTGCTGGCCACCTGGTCACCTACCCCGGCCCCCACCGACACCCCGACCCAAACCTCGATCCCCCCCACCGCCACATCGACCTATACCAATACCCCCACCCCCCTGCCGTGCGTGGTGCCGCCGGGCGGTAACGGCCTGTTAGCGCGCTTCTTTGCCTATTTTGGCGACCAGAACCCCTACGCTTTACCAACCTGGTGTACTCCCGCACCGACCGGGAGGTCAACTTCGACTGGGGCAACAACAGCCCGGTACCGGGTTCGGTGCCGGTGGACTACTTCCGCGTGGAATGGACCGGGCAGGTTTACCCGCCTTACCCGGGGGACTATAATTTCTATACCTGGTCGGATGACGGCGTGCGCCTGTACATCGACGGCAACCTGATCATCAACAACTGGACCAATCACGGTTCGACCAAAAACTACAGCGGATACCAGTCCTTGAGCTGCGGCGCGCACGACATCCGCATGGAATTTTACGAAAATTCCGGCGGCGCGGTGGCGAAGCTGGGCTGGACGAACGGCAACACGGGCGATATGCTGCCCATCCAGCAGAAGTATCTGTTCTCTCCGGTGATTTTCGAGCCGACCAGCACTTACCTCACCCCGACCCCGACCCGCACCTATACGCCCAAAGCAACTAAAACGCCGAAGCCGCCGACCAGCACCTATACGCCCACGGTCTACCAGCCGCCGACGCACACCTTCACCCCCAGGCCAACCACGGCAGCCACCAACACTTTGGTGCCTTCCAACATCCCGGCGAAGACCGCCACCTTGACTCCACAGCCGGCCCGCGGGATCTCCCCAAACGCGGGCGTTTGTATGCCAATCCCTTAATGCGGAGAGGATAGCCCGCGAGGCTGTACAAACCGTGAGATTCTACACATACATGACCTACCCCGAAATTAATATTTCAGGATGGTCACGGGGACACTTCACCACCCACCCCCTAACCCCCGCCCAGCGAGGGCGGGGGAATTGAATTAAGAGGTGATTCGTGTATGTGTATGGACAACCCAAGCACGTTATTATTACAGCTTTGCAAAACGCTAAAAAAAGTGTATGATAATACTCGACAAATCGTGAAAAACTTTTATCTGTACTTAATGAGCGGGGAATGGTGAAATGGATGTCTGAAAAACGCAGTAAATCTCAGGCTTTGGTCGAATTTGCCATCATCATTCCTTTTGCACTGCTGGTGTTAACCGCAATTATCGAATTTGGCTATGCCTTTTATACCTGGGTGGCGATTGGTGAGGTGACGCGCATCGGCACGCGCTACGCCGTGACCGGCCAATACGATGTCCAATACTGTGACGACGCGGCGCACGCACTGGGTCTGGTCACCGACGACCAGGTCAGCGGACGGCACATTCGACTGTGTGGTCCCATCCAGTGAACCCGATTTCGAACGCAAAAACCGCCGCCCTGCAGGACTGGGCGCGCATGCCCTCCACGCGCGACGCGGCGATGAACGGCGGGGCTATCGGGCTGCTGTTCGACCCCGGCGTCTCCGGCGACTACATCCAGTTTCTCAGCCATCCTTCTACCAGTTTTAGCGACCAATACCGCGGCAATCCGACCGCCAACGGCTACATCAGCATCAATATCTGCAGCAACCGGGCCGGGGTAAGTTTTGACACCGCTAATCCACATTATTACAACAACCTGACCGCCAGCAATGACGCCCGCTTCCTGGGGGTGTGCGTGGTTAACAGCGAATACATGGACGACGCCGGCGGCCCGGGCGACCGCATCCGCCTGACGGTGACCTACAACCATCCCCTGATCATTCCCTACTTCCAGGCGCTGTGGCCGCACCTCAAAATCTCCCACACCCAGGACGCGATCGTTGAAAAGTTCCGCACCGCGCGCCTCTCAGGCCTCGCGGGCAGCATGTCAACCATGGCACCTTATACGCCAACCCCCCTCCCGCCCACCGACACCCCGACCTCCCCGCCCACCTCCACCCCCACCTCCACCCCCGTGCCGTGCGAGGTGCCCCCCGACGGTAACGGCCTGCTGGCGCGCTACTATGCCTTTGTTGGCGACGCAAACACCGACCCCTTCACCAACCTGGTCTATTTCGAAACCGACCAGGTGGTTGACTTTAATTGGGGCACTAGCAGCCCGATACCAGGCTTTATGCCGGCGGACAATTTCCGCGTGGTGTGGTCCGGGCTGATCTACCCACCCTACCCCGGAAACTACACATTCACTACAGTTTCGGATGACGGCGTGCGCCTGTTTATCGACAACAACCCGATCATTTCCAACTGGACCAACCACAGCAAATCTACAGACACCTTCACCTGGCCGCTGAACTGCGGTTCACACATCATCAGGCTGGAGTACTACGAGAACATCCAGAATGCATTTATTCAACTTGGCTGGCAAAACGGCAATATTGGCGCAATGATGCCCATCCCGCGACCGTACCTGTTCCCGGATACAACCACGCTCGAAGCCGACCAGCACCTATGTCACCCCGACTCCCACCCGTACCAGTACCCGGACGCAGACGCCAATCCCCACGAACACTTCGCCGCCCACGGATACCCCGGTGCCCTCGGATACCCTACCGCCCAGCGATACCCCCGCGCCTACCGACACCCTGCCGCCTACCGATACTTTGGCGCCCAGCGATACACCGATACCCTCGAATACCCCGACACCCTCGACTACTCCGGTACCGCTGCCCACCTGCCAGTTCAGCCGTGATGAGGGCGGATGTACGCCGGTACCCTAAATTCTGGAGGCTTTCACGCATTACCTGCGGACCTCGCGCGCGGCTGAATCGCGCGCGAGGTCCGTGATACAATCCCTGCCGGTCATATTTTTTCCGGCCAATTTCTCTGGTTCGAGGTGCAGCATGACCCAATTACACGGGGCCTGGCCAACCATGGTCACCCCTTTCGATGAAAACTTGAAGATCGACAGCGGCGCGTACCGCGCCATGATCCAATGGTACCTGGCTCACGGGGTTGGCGGGCTGTATGCCAACTGCCTCTCCAGCGAAATGCACCATCTCAGCAATGTCGAGCGCCTGCAGCTGGCGCGCGAAGCCGTTCAGGCCGCGGGTGGGCGCGTGCCAGTGGCCGCCACCGGCAACCTGGGAAATAACACCGCCGAGCATCTCGCCCTGTGCCAGCGTATGGCCGCTGAAGGGGTGGATGTGGTCATGCTGGTGGTGCCTGAATTTCTCAATGAGGAGCGCGAACTGGAAGATTATTTCCTGTCCATCGCCGGGCAGGTGGATGTCCCGTTGGGATTGTACGAATGCCCGCTGCCGCACCCTGCGCCCTCGCGGGCACACCGGGGGTATCACCTGAGCCCGGCGTTGGCCGGGCGGCTGGCCCGCACCGGACGCTTCACAGCTTTCAAGGAAACCAGCTGCGATATCGATATCATCCGCGCCCACCTGGCAGCAATCCGCGGCACTCCGCTGGCTTTGCTGCAGGCCAACACGCCGTACATGCTGGATGCGGTGCGGGCTGGAGCCCCAGGCTCGATGACCATCGCGGCCATCTGGCTGCCTGAACTGGTGGCGGCAGTGATCGATAAGGCTCAGGCCGGCGATGCGGATGCCGAACGGCTGCAGGCCCAATTGTGCGCGATGAAGCTGGCGCAGCGCGCGGTGCACCCCGGAGGATCCAAGTATCTGCTTGCCAAACGCGGCCTGCCGGTCTCCAGCCGCGGGCGAGCCTATCCCGAACTGCGCCCTGAAACGCGGGTGGCAATGGATTTTGCGGCACAGGCCTGGTTTGATGCCCACGGCGAGCTGCGCCTGGCACTTTAAAGTATTAAATGCAATGGGGTTATTTTGAGCCGGGTCGGCTCAAAATAACCCCAACAGCAAGTTTTGATAAGCTAGTTTTGAATATCCAGCACTACTTTTATCGTATCGGGCGCATCCTGGTCGACACGCTCAAAGGCCCCGGTCACTTCCGACAGGGACATGCGGTGGGTGACCAGCAGTTCAGGATGGAGCACCCCGCGCGACATGAGCGAAATGGCCCGCGGGAACTCACCCAGGGTGACCCTGGAAGCAATGATTTGAGCTTCCTTGAGCACCAGGGTCTTGAAATGGACCGGCGAAAGCTGCTCCCCCAGACCGGCGATGACCACCCGTCCGGCTGAGCGAATCATCTGAACCGCCTGGGCGATGGGGGCTTCCCGTCCCGGCACCTCATGGAAATGCCCAACGCATTCAATCACGCAGTCGACGCCCAACCCACCCGTAATCTCCATCACCCGTTCCACCGGATCCTCATCTTCAAGATTGATCGCGACCTGCGCGCCGAGCTTGCGCGCGGTTTCCAACCGGAAGGGCTGCAGATCCACGGCAATCACCGGGTTGGCCACACCTTCACCCGAGGGTGCACTTCGTGTATGGCAAAGCACATCCATGACTGCCAGGCCCAGCTTACCCGCTCCCAAAATAGCCACCGACTCGCCCGGTTGAACCATGCCGCGTCCTAAAACATGGCAGGCCAGACCGTACATTTCAACCATGGATACATACTGCATATCAAAGTTATCGGGCAAGGCAAAGACATGGCTGGCCGGAGCCACCACGTACTGGCCAAAGCCGCCGTCATATTCCACCCCCAGGAGCGCCAGCTTGCGGCAGGCATTGGGATGACCGGTCAGGCAGGCCGGGCATTCGTGACAGGAAATAATCGGATCCACTGTGACCCGGTCGCCGCGTTTGAAGCCTTTTACATTCTGGCCGACCTCTAAAATTTGCCCGCCAAACTCGTGGCCGAGCACAGCCGGGTACTGGACCCGGTTGTGGAATTCACCGCGATAAATATGCAGATCGGTCCCGCAAATCCCGGCGTAGCTGGGTGCGATCAAGACATCATCCGGACCCACCTGCGGGTCGGCCACCTGGCCCAGCCTGATTTCGCGATCATTATAAAGAACAGCAGCTTTCATGGAATCCTCCGGTACGTATAAAAACTGGATAGGCTAATTATACGCCAGGTTTATAGCGGGCCGAAAACATGAGAGAAGGCCTGATGCCGGTGATTACACGTTGACAACGTTGTCATAAATCGGTATACTCGTATTCAAATAGTCCTATTATGGAGCCGCTATGAAAACATTTTCGTCACTGGCAATCTCAGATCTGGATCAATTTATATACGGACGCTGCCCTCACCCCCTTAAACTCAAAAATGGGCTGGTGATTGGCGGCGGTGTAGTGTATCCCGAACTCAATTTCACCCTTGATAATATGATCATCGACGCTGAAAGTATGTCCCAGGTGCGCAGCGAATACACCCAGATGATCTCAGGCGCCTGTACGCGGAGCGCCGAACTGCATGCGCCGGGCCTGGTGGTGGAATTTGAGCTGCTGCCTGATTTGACCCTGGAGCCGGAATGGGGCGCCGAGATCACCAAAATCTTACGCGACACACTGGACGAAACGCAAGCAAAACATGGAATTAAGACCGCGCTGCGAGTCACGCCCAATGATATTCGAGAGTTTTCGCGGCCGCCGCTGATGCGCCAGGGGGAATATGTTGAGAAAATGTTTCGCAGCTTCGAACTCTGTGCTCAAGCCGGTGCCGACATGTTCTCAATTGAATCAACGGGCGGTAAGGAAGTCCACGACGACGCCATCCTCAACGGCGACCTGCCGCTTTCAGTCTTTGCGCTAGGAATACTGGGCAGCCGTGACATGGCTTATTTGTGGGAGCAGATCGTCAAAATTTCTAAGGAATACGACGTCGTGCCGGCAGGCGATTCGGCCTGCGGCTTTGGCAATACGGCCATGGTATTGGCCGAGCAGCGCTTTATCCCAAGAGTGTGGGCGGCAGTTATCCGGGTGATGAGTGTGGCCCGCAGCCTGGTGGCGTTTGAGCAAGGGGCGGTCGGCCCGAACAAAGACTGCGCCTACGAGGGCCCTTATATCAAGGCGATCACCGGCTACCCCATCTCGCTGGAAGGCGCGGAAGCGGCCTGTGCCCACCTTTCACCGATCGGCAACATCGCCAAAGCCGTACCCGATCTGTGGAGCAACGAATCGGTCCAAAACATTAAACTGCTGGGGGCGATGGCACCTACCGTCTCGCTGGAGCAGCTGGTATATGCCACCCGGCTGATGAATACCGCCAGCCAAAAAGGCACTGCCTCAGCCCTTACCCTGCGCGATTGGTGGGTCGAATCGGATTCAGCCTATGATCCGCAGGCCTATGTACTGCGTCCAGATGTAGTGCTGGCTATCGCCGGCGAAATTATCGCCGAACCTACCCCCTACTTGCGTACCCGTCGGGCTGCTCTCAGCGTGCTGACCCGCCTGCGCCAGGCCCATGCCGGCGGCGCTTTCCCCCTCTCACGGGTTGAACTGCGCTGGTTGGACAAACTATCGAGCCAGAGCGATGAACTACCCGAAGATGAAGATCAATTTATCGCCAGCATGGTCCAACGTGTGAATCAGGAAAAGGTTAATTTGAGCGAATATGGGATTCTCCCAGCCTGAGAGAATCTGGCAGAAGAGCTTCTGCGCTTTACGAGAATTAAAAAACCACGGTGATTGCCAGAAAATGCAATCACCGTGGTTTTAAAAGTTTGTATGCTTTAGAGGGATGCCAGCAAGGCCGCCGCACTGACCAGGGCCAACACCGCCAGAACAATATCGATCAGTCCAAAATAGAGTGTGTTTTTCGCGTCCATTTTTCCTCCATGTCACTCGATCCTACGCGATCCTAAAGGATACCCTTGCGGTATAACCACTCCCCTGCCCCTCCGGGCACGCTTAGGGCGACGGGAGTACGGGGAGCGTCCGCTAACCAGACCTTATTGCGATCTAATTATGAGACGCTCAACATTTCTATTTTGTTCCGCCTCCGACACCTTATCTGCGCCGGCGCAGCGCCATCTGGAGATGGGGCGCCAGCGGCTGGCTCACGTCCCAATCGACCACCTGCACCCCCGCGCGCTGCATGCGCTGGAAGTAGAAGCGGCGCTCGGCGGAAGCCAGCCGCCAGGCCAGGTCGTCGGGAAGGGGCGCTTCGCTGCGAGTCAAATTTTCATAAACCAGCGGATTGGGTGAAATGACCAGCACGCCATAACCCAATGTCGCCAGATGGGCTACCAGCGGGGGGTCCTCAGGCGAAAGCGGGCTGATCAGAATAATCTGCGACCCGGCCGGGAAAAACCGGGTGGGGATATGGGCCAGCGATTCGAGGGCAAAGTTGTGACCAGCACCCGCGCGAGCCAGGGCGCGCAGAATGCGGCGCTGTTGGATCTTGCCATATCCGGGAAAAACGCTCTCCATTCCCGGCCCGTAAACCAGCAGGCCCAGGCGGTTGCCGGCATGCAGGATGGGTTCGGTCAGGGCCGCAGCGGCGCGCACGGAATATTCAAACAGGCTGCCAAGTTCCGGGTTGTGCAGGTCGACCTGCTCGCGCGCGTCGAGAATGATGCCTACATCAGCAATGCGCTGCTGTTCAAAAATATTGGTATAAAGCGAGCGGAACGACCGGTTGGAAGCCTTCCAGTTGATGTGGCGCAGGGAATCACCGGATTGGTACTCGCGGACGCCGAAGAAATCGGTGCCGCGCCCACCCTGGCGAGCCGGAACTGGTCCGGCAAATCCGCGAGTTTGCGGTGGGCGCAAAATAAAGGGGCGCAAAACTTCGCCATCAGGCTCGACGGACAGGCGAGCCGCCGCCGTAAGATTGGCCTGTACGGAAAACAGGCCGAACGTTTCGTTGAGGACCACCTGCGCCGGCGGGAAACGCGTACTCCCCGCGCCGCGCCTGCAGGGTCTGCGCGATCACGGTAGTTTCCCCGGCATCCAACGGCATGCGCGCCTGGGCAGGACCTTCCACCAGGCTAACCCCTGGCGGCAGCCCGCCGGAAAAAAGCACCTCATCCAGCGCAGTGCCCTCATTCTTTAATGTCAGCGGCTGCTCAATGGGCTGCGCCGGCTTTACGTTGCTGCGCGATAAAGTGCGCGAAAGGGACAATTTTTCCCCCGGCTCTTCACTGCCATCTTCACCAGCCTGGTTCTCTTTACCGTCCGTCTCATCAGGCATTTCAAAAACATTTTTATTCTTTTGGGATTGAAACGCGGCCGGCGGCGCAAAGCCAAAAGCCAGTCCCACGTATGCCAGAAAAGGCATAGCCAAGGCAATGATATCACCACGCCGGGTCGCCAGGCTGGCAATCACCAATCCAAACATGAGGAACAGCAAAAAGTAACGGTTAGCTCGCATCCTCGGCCACCACCGGCACCGGTACAGACAGGACAACATCATCAATAATACGGTCGGAAGCCAGGGGTGAGGTCCACAGATCCGGCTCTAAGATCAGGCGGTGAGAAAGCGCCGCCTGGGCAAATTGCTTGATATCATCCGGGAGCACAAAGCTCCGCCCCTGGATGGCAGCCCAGGCCCGCCCGAGTTTGAGCAGGGCCAATGAACCGCGCGGGCTGGAGCCAACCGCGGCCTGGCGGTGCGTGCGGGTGCGAGACACAATATTGACGATATAGTTTAGCAGATCAGGGTCGATGCGCACGGTCTCAATCGAGCGCTGCATAGCCAGAAAACCTTCGGCATTTGTAACCGCGTTCAGATCAAAATCATCATGGCGGCGCTCAATGCGCCGGCGCAGAATCTCCTGTTCTTCAGGCTGAGTGGGGTAGCCCACCCGCATACGAATGGTAAAGCGGTCGAGTTGGGCCTCCGGCAGCGGGAAGGTGCCTTCATATTCGATCGGGTTCTGAGTGGCAATGACCAGGAAAGGCCGGGGCAAGGGCAAGGTTTCGCCTTCAATCGTGGCCTGGCCTTCCTGCATGGACTCCAACAAAGCGGATTGGGTGCGCGGCGAGGCGCGATTGATTTCATCCGCCAGAATAATATTGGCAAAGACCGGCCCCTTGCGCAGCACAAAGGTGTTTTGGGCGCGATCATAAACATAGCTGCCGGTGATGTCGCCGGGCAGCAGATCCGGGGTAAACTGGATGCGCTTGAATTCGAGACCCAACGCAGCGGCAAAGCTGTTGGCGATCAAGGTTTTGGCCAGGCCGGGATAATCTTCCATGAGCACATGGCCGCCAGCCATAAATGAGGCCAGTACCTTTGCAAGCACAGGCTGTTTGCCCACAATTGTTTTCTCGACCTCAGTGAGGACGGTTTTCGCCAGTTCGGCGGTTTCAGGGATGGTGAGTTCCAATGGTTTCTCCTAAATAGATCAAGAAAATCTGCCACAACGATACGCATGAAGTGCACCCTACGGGCAAAGACACAGCGCGTTAAGACACACTCCAGATGATGTGCGCGTCGCTGGTGTTTGTGATCAAGCGGCCATTTGATCAGGCGGACTGCCGGTTTGCTCTTCCAACCAGGCAACGACACCTGGAATATCCAAGCTGGAGGCGGTGTGAGGCGTAGAACGGCCAAACAACCGCGCTAACCAGGCCAACGGACCGCGCGGCGCGGGACGTAAGAAGGTATGCGGGGTAAGTTCAAACAGATCCTTAATGACCTGAGCCTCAGCCGAAATATCCAGGGTACCCTGGAACATCTGTTCGCGCATCTCTTCAACCGCCAGGCGGCGCTGCTCAGCCAGGATCTGCAGCACCAGGGTTTGCAGCTCGCGTTCGACCCGTTCGTGAGCAAACGAGCTTTGAGAGATCGATTTCAGGCCAGTCTGCCAATAGCCGTAGCGCGAAGGGCTGCGATAGCGCGGCACGGAGCGCTCAAACCGGCCGCTGATGCGGTTTGAGCCTGAAGAAAGGCTGCGCACGGCGACAATTAAAGCCAGCAGCAAAAAGGCTCCCCAATAAATTGCCTGGGGAACACTCAACACCCCAATCCAGGCGATCCATCCTAAATTGACGAGCGGCAAAACGACATATTCGCGCACAAAATCGCGCAAAACCAGCGTCAGAATAGCGGTTAACACCACGGCAGACAGCAGCGTGAGCAGGCGGCGGCGCGTAAAATAGGCTTTCATCATACAGCCCCTGAGTCACGTTTTGTATCCATCCGAGACGCACGCGGATTGGGTATTTTGCGCTGCTCTTCGCGGCAGGCCGCCGCAATTGCCGTCAGGCTGTTGATAGCGATCTGGCGTTCGGCAGGACCAGCTACAAGACCACCATAGCGTACCTGCTCAAAAAGTTTGGTCAGGTCGTCCAGGGGTCCCAGAGGCAAGCCAGCCCCGGCCAGGGTATCTTCAAACTCGCGCGGTGTGGCCGAAGGGGACCGGCGCAGTTCGCGGGCTTCAGCCACAATTTTAGTCATCTGGCGATAGCTGCGAATCACGACATCTTCCAGCGCGCCGCCACCAGCCAGTTCGTCTCGCGCGCGGTCGGCCTCTTCGGCAATTTGGATCAGGGCCGAAGATTGGGGAGGAAACAGCCAGCGCCGCCCCAACCAGACTACCAAAATCAGCCCGATCACCACGATCACCAGGCTGGCCACAAGCACAAATTCCTCTGAAGGCGGGGGCGGAGGCGGCGGGAGCGGCTCGCCCATCACTGCCGGCAGCTGGTTTCCGATGCCTACCTCAGCTTGCGATGCTTCCCGGGCCTGCTGCTGGGCTTCCTGAACGCGGCTGAGAACGATCAGCACCATAACGATCATCAAGGCGTTGGTGAGCAAACGCTTGCGCCCCTCCTTCGAAAACATCGCCAAAATGACCGAAAGCGGTAAAACCACCAAAAGCACCGCCAGGATGCCACGCAGCAGGGTGTTAAAAGTGTCGCTTGAAGGCGTATCAGTCAAGACTGGCGCCGTCTGCTCTGGCGCTTCGTAGGTTGGCTGCTGAAAGACCTTACCGGGTTGGAGGGTAAACGTGCTTAACCCGCCAGCCAGGAACACCAGGGCCAGCACACCCAGGATCATCCAGACTAAAATGCGCCGCCGGCGCGGAGTAAGGGCAGGAAACATAAGATTAAGTATATCGCAAATAAAGCGGAATTTGCCGCAGCAAATCGTCCATAATGCGGCGGGTCACTCCGATCACATCTACCCGGCTCGTCACGAGGCGCCGCACACGCGGATAGCTTTCAAGCCAGCGGGCAATACGCAGGTAGCGTTGCAGTCGAGGGCTTCCCTGCAGACCCAGGCCGGAGAGCAGTTCGAGCGCTACCGGCAGGGAGGGCGCGGATGCGTAGCGGTTGGCAGCCTGGGCAAAAGGCGTCAACAGCGCCCGCGGCACGCCCATCTCTTGCAGCAGGGCATTATCCGTCCCGGCAAGCTGCACCGCCAGAGGGACCGAATCTATATAAGCCGACTCGAGCAGCGCCGCTGCCAGGGAGCGCGGCAAACGACGCCGGATGGCACGGATAGGGAAGCCGTCGTATAAGGTACCGGCCGCATCACGCTCATCGGTGAGAATATGAACCAGGTAACCCAGAATAAAATCGTGCATCTCAGGTGCAGAATCCAACCAACCGCGCACTTCCGCAGCCGGACGGTGGGTCTGTTTGCGGCGCATCCCGGCGGCATAACGAATATCGGGTGCGACGGCGCCCCAGTAATATTCCGGCAGGCTGACTGGTTGGAGATGGGGAAGCAGGGCCTGCGCCACCACCAGATGAGAGTAGAAATGCATGCAGACAAGTTTAGCATACCCGGCCAGTTCCTGGTTCATCGGGTCTCGTCCACTTTCTACGGCGGTTTCAGGCACTTCAACCGGGCCGGCCGGGCTATAATTTCAACAGTACGTTATCCCTGTCACATACTGAAGGCGCACTTCGCGCAGCAAGGAATGAACATGTCTTTCAAATCGCTTTCTTCGCTCGAACCGCACGCCCGCCAACTGGCGGAGCTTTCCACCGCCTGGGCCGACCCCTTCTGGGACGAGGCCAGCGGGCTGCTCTGGTATCCAGGATATGAATCGACCGCGCACGGTGCGCGGCGGCGCTCCCACCTGGTGCGCGACACGATCTGGTACGTGACCGGCCTGTTCCTGCGCCGCCAGGGATCGGACGTGTTCCGCGCGCTGCATGCCATTGAGGCCGTCCTCGACCACCAGATTGATGCCCCAGACCAACCCTACCACGGCACCTTTGCCCGTTCGCCGGAAGAGCCCCTGCCCCAACCCGGTGCGCGCGAATGGCGGGATTACGACCCCAACTGGCGCGAGTTTATCATCACCCCACTGCAGATTCTGCTGGTCGAATACGAAGGGCTGCTGCCAAAGCGCATCGTGGAACGGATCGATGCCGCCACGCGCCTGGCGGTCGCCGGGGCCCTGGCTCGCCCACTGCCCGCCACCTACACCAATATCGCCCTGATGCACGCATTTATGCTGTGCGCCGCCGGTGAGCGCTTGAATGAACCGGCCTGGTTTGCACGCGGCGAAGAAATGGCCCAGGCGATCTACGACCTGTTCCGGCCCAACCAGGCATTCGAAGAATACAACTCACCCACTTACTATGGGGTAGATCTATACGCCCTGGCGCTGTGGCGCGCGTACGGTTCAAGCGTGCTGCGCCGCCTGGGAGCGGAAATGGAAGGAATGCTGTGGACCGACATCAGCCGCTACTACCACGCCGGGCTGCGCAACCTGTGCGGGCCGTTTGACCGGGCCTACGGCATGGATATGACGCACTATGCCGCCGTGGTAGGCGAGTGGATCTGGTTGGTGACCGGGCAGGAGCAGGCACCCTTCCCGGATATCGAGCTGCCTTTTGCGCATACGCTCGGATTTTTCTATTCGCCCTGCGCCGCCCTGCTCGGCGCGGCGGTGCCGGAAGAGGCCCGGGCCCACTTCCTGGCCTTCCAGGGTCCGCGCCAGGTGGAACACGTCATCGCTTCCGAACCGCGCCGCACGGCAACCGCCTGGCTTGAAGAGAACTTCATGTGGGGCGCCGAACATACCAGCCGCTCCAAACAAGGCTATACGCAGTTCCATTCCGCCACCCTGCACTGGACACCCCTTGGGGTGCGCCAGGGGCGAGCCGCTCCCCACAGCGTGGGCTCCCCTGCGGGAGCACGTGGCGTGGGCTGGATGCGCCTGGTGCACGCCGAACCGGTGGACGCCGTGGTCGCAGGACGCACGCTGACCATTCAGGGCAGCGGGATGCTGACTTTTCAAATTTACGCACCCGGCCTGACGGAGAACGACCTGCATCCTGAAGTCTGGGTCATGCCCGACCTGACCGTCAGGGTAAATGCTTCCCCAGCCAGCACCCAGGTGAGCCGCCAGCCGGAATGGTTGGAGATCAGCTACGACGCCGGACCCGGACGGGAGATTGAGGTGCGGCTGCAGATCTAACCAACCGGTTCACCTGAGCGAAGCCACGATCCAATTTCACCATCTTAATTTTCGTCAGCCTGTTATTTCTATATTTTTACGTCTTGAGCGTCGGTCCGGCAGATTTGGAAAAGGTTACTGGTCCATAGGCCTGATGATCATCGGGTTGAGAGATGCTGGCCCGGAAGCGGTCGCCCCAAAAAAAGAACATACGATATATCGCGGGATCTATACCCGGATTCGTCATCCGCAGGCCGCGGGCGAGGTCTTCAGTTGGTTATGGATCGGATTTCTACTGCACTCGCCCGCCCTGGTTATATTTGGCTTCGTATATTTCCCCATTTTTCTGGTTATGTGTTGGGCGGAGGAACAGGATCTGCTGATCCGCTACGGGGATGCCTACCGGATATATGCGCTCGACGGGTGCATTACACCGACTGCCGGCTGTCAGTGGATATCGATGAAACCATCGATGCCGGCCGGCTGCGAGCGCTGCTTTCACACAGTCTGGCAACTCAAAACACCGCAAGCCTGGAAACCGACGGCAGCCAGCGGGTTGATATCTCGCTGGATGCGCCGGAGGAATAAGGCCGTAAAGCCTGGATTAATTCTTCTCGGACAATTTTTGAATGGCGCGGTAGAGCGGCTGAAGACGGGGGTACATCTTCTGATAAACGTTGTGGTAGATATGGTCGTAGACATGATGGACGGCCATATCTGGCTCGAAAGTCTCTCCGATATGGGTCATTTCGGACACAGCGGTTTCAAAATCCGCATGGATGCCCACCCCTACTGCGGCGTCGATGGCTGCGCCCAGGCCGGAAGCCTCGTAAACGTGCGGGCGAGAGGCCGGCAAGCCAAAAACATCGGCAGTGAGCTGCATGGCAGCCCGGCTCTGGCTGCCGCCGCCGGCGATGCGCAGCGCCGTTAGCGGCACCCCACTGCGCCGGCTGGCACGCTCAGCACCTTCTCGCAGGGCATAGGCAATGCCTTCAAGAATGGCGCGGTACAGATGAGCGCGGGTATGGCCATCGTTGAAACCGATCACCGCGCCGCGCGCCTCCGGGCCAGGGCTGCGCAGGCCAGGCGACCAATAGGGTTGGAGCACCAGGCCATCTGAACCAGGCGGCACAGCCAGCAGCAAGTTGTCAAACAGCGCCTCCACCTCTACCCCACGCTCGGCAGCCAGGCGCTGCTCGGCCAGGCCAAACTCCTGCATGAACCAGGTCACCATCCAAAAGCCGCGGTAAATCTGGGCTTCAAGGTTATAGGCGCCTGGGACGGCAGCCGGGTAGGGTGGAATGAGCGGAATGGATTCAATGTAGCGCCGGTGTGTGGTGTTGATGGTCGCGGTTGTGCCGTAGCTCAGGCAGGCGATATGCGGATCGAGCGCCCCCGCACCGATCACCTCACAGGCTTTGTCGGCGGCGGCGGCGATCAACGGCAGGCCAGCCGGAATGCCAGTCGCCTGGCTGGCCTCAGGGGTAATCTTACCCAGACGCCCGGCGACGGGCACCAGGTCAGGCAAGATGGCCTTATCCATGGGCACGGCCTGCCATTTCCAATCATACCAGCGCGACCACTGCTGGCGTTTGTAATCGAAGGGGACATAACCCACCTGGCAGCCGACCGAATCGACATAGCGTCCGGTCAGGCAGTGGGTCAGGTAACCGGAGAGAAACAGGTAGTGGCGAGTCCGGCGCCACACGTCAGGCTGGGAGGTGCGGATCCAATTGGCTTCGGCTTCGGCCATCAGGTAGTTGACCGTATCGGTCATCCCCGAAAGCATAAAAGCCAGCCCCCACAACCCGCCAAGCGGCGGCAGGCCAGGGGTGCGGCGCTGGTCGAACCACACGATCGCCGGACGGAGCGCCTCGCCGTGCTCGTCGAGATTGATGACCGTGGAACGCTGGGTAGTCAACGACACTGCGGCGATGCTGGCGCGGTCGACGCCCGGCTGCTGCCAGAGCGCCTGGCAGGCCTGGCAGACCGCCTGCCAGAAAGCAACCGGGGCCTGCTCGCCAATGCCCTGGGTCTCTCCGGCGTAAGTCAGTGGAACACGAGATTTGGCGAGCAAATTTCCGCGGGGGTCAAACAGCAAGGCACGCACCGATTGGGTGCCGTTATCAATCGCCAGCAGATTTTCAGGCATAAGGGTTTCTCCGAGATTCATTTTACCCCAACATCCCAATATTACATGCCAACGAAGTTCAGTCGATCAACGTGTCTGAAAAATATTTAACTCAAGTTACCACCTTGAAATAAATCTCAAAAAATGTCACTGCGAGGAGCCTCGCGAGAGTTCTTCGCGGGCGACGAAGCAGTCTGAAAATGGCAGTAAAGATTGCTTCGAACCGGAAAATTCACCGGTCTCGCAATGATATCGTGACAGGTAGCAACTTAGGTTTTTTATCAGGCTGGCTGCCCGACTGTTTAAGGTAAAATCCTCCACAGGAGGAACGCCTAAATGACCGAAGCAGAGATCGATCTTGATTTCTTAAACGCCTGCCTGCGCGAAGCGGGCGCGCTGGCCCTGGCTCAATACAGCTCCTCTCCGACCTCCCTGAGGGAGGCACACAGCGTGGCACGACTCATGGACAAATGAAGGCTGAACTGAAAGCCGACCGCAGCCCGGTGACGGCCGTCGACCGCCAGGTGGAGGCCATGCTTATCGAGCGCATCCAGGCCCGCTACCCCGGCCACCTGATCCTGTCTGAGGAAAGCGGGCTGCATCCGGCACTGAAAGGTTCGGCAGGGGAAGCCAGTTTTGCCTGGGCGCTCGACCCGATCGACGGCACGCGGGCCTTCGCCAGCGGGCTGCCGGTGTGGGGAATTTCAGCCGGTGTGCTGCGCGGCGGGCTGCCTTACGCCGGCGGGTTCTACCTGCCGGTGACCGGCGAGCTGTATTCCGGCACAACCCGGGAAGCCTGGTACAACCAGCGACCTATGCCCCGGCTGGAAACTTTCGATCCGGACAACCCGCTGACCTTTCTGGGCGTACCCTCGGAATTTCACCATTACTTCAAGATCGGCGCCCCGCGCATTCGCTCGATGGGTTCGACGGCGGCGCATCTGGCCTACGTGGCGAGCGGCGCGGCAGTGGGTATGCTGACCCGCACCACCAGCCTGTGGGATATCGCCGGGGTGCTGCCTTTGGCCCAGGCGGTTGGCGTAGAACTGTCTTACCTCTCCGGCCGGAAGTTTGACCCGGCCGAGCTGCTGGACGGGCGTTCGATCCGCGAGCCGCTGCTGGCGGGGCTGCCGGCTGCCTTCGATGCGCTGCGCCGGTGGATACAGGTTCTGCCGGGATAAGCTCTTTCAGAATATTGAACAAGGAGCAAGTATGTGCCGTAATATCAAGCAGCTGCGCCCCAAGAATAACGCCACCGGCGATGCAGACCAGCCCCCCACCACGCAAGAGATCAAAGACGCAGCCTTACAGTACGTGCGTAAAGTAAGCGGCTACCGCGTGCCATCCCGCGCCAACCAGGCCGTTTTCGAACAGGCCGTGGCCCAGGTGGCGGCGGCCACCCAGACCTTGCTGGACGGCCTGGCGAACCCGGCCCGCTGAGCGGGGGCGCCGGTTAACGTCTTACTTCCGCACAGCGGCAATCAGATGGGTGCCCATATCCAGGCAGCCGGGTTCGGCGCTGGCTTCCAGTTCCATGCGCAGCAGTTCTTCCCAGAGATGCGCATCGCCGCGCAGCGTTTCCATCAAGGGACTCTCAGGCCATGCCAGGCAGCCTGAAGCAGACAGGGCAAGCAGCTTGAGGCCGGCGGATTCCAGCCAGGTGCGCAGTTCGGACGAGCGGAAGAGATGCATGAAATTGTCCTGCCGCTCGGGATAGGTATAGGGGGTGATATCCCCGGTAGTAATGATCTGCCAGTTGGCTTCGGGAGGCGTTCCCTGGAGCACGCCCGCCAGATGGCGGCGGACGCTGCCCCACAGGCACATCACGCTCATCAGCAGCGCTCCGCCCGGCTTGAGCACGCGCAGGCACTCCGCCAGGGCAGCATCTCGCCGGTCGAGCACATAGCTGAACGGCCCGCCATAAGCCACCACGGCATCGAAAGAGGCATCTGCGAAGCCGTTCAGATCGCAGATATCGGCCTGGCGCCAGTCTTCCACCCCGCTCGAAAAACCCAGTTCGGCGGCATGCTGGCGGTTCAGGTCGAGCTGCCCGTCCGAAATATCCGCGGCCACAACGCGCGCGCCCAATTCCACCAGAATCTGGGTGAAACGACCCGCCCCGGCGCCGATCTCGAGCACGCGCGCGCCAGGGGCAATGTACTTTTCAAGGTAGTGGCGGTGGAGATGCAGGCTGATCTCGGAGAGAGGTGCGGCGACCAGGCGCTGCCATTCACGCTCGCCATAAGAATCAAAATAGCTGCCCAACGCTTGCGGATCGTAGAATGAATTGTCTGGCATGCGACAAGCCTTTCCTAACACGCCACGTCTTTCTACAGGAGCCGTGGTCTGGAATATAACGGGTCAATCGATAACAAGCTCGTTCTGAATAAAGCGCAACATTTCACGCACCAGGGGCCCTGGTGCGTGTCTTTTTTAGGATAGTCCGGGTCGATGAGCGCGGCAATACGGCCTGTAATTTCAATCAGGCTGCGGTCCATTTCGGGCGGCGAAGCGGCTTTCAGACCTGACAGCAAACCCAGGCGTTCGTCCTCGGAAAGCTGGCGGTCGAGGGCGATAAAGTCCCAGGTGTTCATGGCGGCCTCCGGAAAGTGGAGCGGATCCCGGTTCCAATGATAGCAGCGCAGCAGGGCGTTGAATTTGGCGCTCAAAAAGCGCCAGCAGGCTAAATGCTGCCGGCGTTTGCGGGCCTTGACATAGCGCACGGAACTGAGCAGTTCACCCAGCAGAAAATGTCCCGGAGAATTCCAGGCGGGGCGCCAGGCGGTTCGGGGTGCCTCCTCCAGCGGTTCGACCAGCGCACCCTGCTGCCAGAGCAGCACCTTACCTGCTAACTGGTTGAAAAATCCGTCCGCCAGGCGCCAGTCGGTGATGCCAAAATCCACTTTATGATAGAGGCTCTGGCCCTCGAAGCCGAGGGTGAAGGCAGTTTCCTGGGCGGCCGGGTCGTCAGGGTCCAATTGAAAAACCAGGGCCAATTTCCCGACCCGGCTTAAAACAGCCGGCCAGGCCGCCCGGCTGAGCTCGAACCGCGAACTGATCACCCGCAGGTCCAGGTCGGAATAACGATCTTTTCGAGCCGGGTCGGCTGCCGAGCCAAACAGATACAATGCCTGGGCGCCCGGCAGGCCGCGCAGCGCGTCCGAGATGCGCGCCAGGAGATTATCTAAACTGGTCAGAGAGGGGTACTTGTCCACAGGAGAAAGGCACATCCAAAATTTTTGTCTCGCAAAAGAAAATCCGGACAGCTGCGCAGTTCGCGCTGCCCGGGTTAAAACTATTTCAGGAAAGGATCGGCACGCCGCGAGTCTCCGCGGTTTACGATTCCACCGGGGAGCGGACCAGAGCCAACTCGTTGAGGGCCGGGACGAGCAAGCCGCTGATCACCAGCATCACCGCCAGAATGACCAGCGAAAGGGTGAAGCTTCCGTCAGCGCTCTTGAAGGCCTGCATGCCATAGATAAAGACCACCGATGCCTGGCCGGCAAGGTTGAGCAGCCCATTTGAAGTACCCTCGGGGGCGGGAAAGGTGATCTCGGCCGCGTACTGGTAGCCAATCGGGGCCAGGCTCATTAAGAAGAATCCCAGCCAGATCATGGAGATGACCAACAGGGTATAGTCGGCGGCAAAGGTAAAACCGATCAGGCCCGGGATTGCCAGAACAACCCCGACCAGCAAGAAAACCTTGCGCCGGCGGAGCTTATCGGAAAGGAGCGGAATGACAATCGCACCCACAATACCACCCAACAGCAAGAATCCACCCAGGTCACCGGCTTCGGTGATCGAGAATCCACGCGGACGTACGATATTTTCAATCCAGGTAGAAACGCCATTAAAGATGCCCATCCCAATCAGGAAGAGGAAAAGCAGCAGCCAGATGTCTTTCATTTTGAGCATGGATTTCAGACCATCGAACATCAAGGCGCGGGTCTCCTGCCCGGGTGGGCAGGGCGGGGTCGGTGGTGCCTCGCGGGTAAACACTACAAACAGCACCGCGGAGGCTGCCGCAACAATTCCGAAGATCATCAGCATATTGGGAATGCCGCCGCTCAAGACGAGCAGGGGCGAAGTGACCTGGCCGACCGCCACTCCTACAAAACTGGCGACGATCGCCAGGCCGGATGCGGTCGCGCGCTCCTCAATCGGAAACCATTTGGCGGCGACCGTGCTGACCGCATTAAGGATGAAAGGTTGAGCCAGCGCCAGGCCAAGTGTGGCAGCCAGCACCCAACCATAATCGGCGGCAAAGAAAGCACGCAGCAGGCCAAAGACGGCCATCATGCCGACCCCGATGCCGACTGCTTTGCGATAGCCAAGGGTATCGATCAACCAGGAAATCGGAATCGAAAACGGGATATAAACCACCATGAACGACATGGCCAGGAAGCCAATCTGCAGGTCCGAGACGCCGTAGAACTGGGCCGCGGGCCCGCTGATGGGGGCAAAGCAGATCCACAGGATCTGGATGGTGAGATTTATCAACATAAACATTGCCAGTATTACCCAGCGGTAGCCGTAAACACGATAGCTTTTTTCGGGCATTGACGCAGCTCCTGTGCTAAAAGATTCAGCGCGACGCGAACGAAATTTTTCCCTGAAAAGAGTCCGGAGAAAAAGCCGGTACAACCTGACCGGCCTTGCGCAAGCAGCTTAAGCAGTATAACCCCGTAGGGGCCAAAGGGTTATCCTTAAAACTGGTTTTCCCAAAGGAAAGCGATTTACAAACTGAAACCGGCGTCCCGGGACAGGCGTTTTTTAAACGATTCTCGAGCAGCGGTTGCCAGTGTTTGACCCCGGAGGAGCGATCGATACCACCCAGAACAGAGTAAGGGTAAAATTAGGCAAAACACACCTCGCCGAAAGCACACTATGCGCAGGCCCGTGCGGGTAAAGGAAAATCTAACGGAGGATAAACATGGCAGACCAACAAGCAGAGACCAACGCAGACCCAACAAGCCAGACGGCGGAAGCAGAAGTTGTGTACTTGTCGCGTTCTGTGGCGCTGGCAGCCCGGTCGGGAAATGAGATGTGGATTTCGCGGAGCGCGGCGAATGCCATGGTGGCGGGCAAGGATATGCAAATTTCCAACAGCGGCGGGAATGCCCTGGTAGCCGGCGGTAATATTGAAGTCAGCGGCGGTGGCGGTGGCGTGCTGGTGGCGGGAAAATCCGCCATTATAAACCATGGGGTGGTTGGGATGATCTTCTCACAAGAAACGGTTTTGGGTGAAGGCAGTCGAGTACTGATGGATAGGCCCCAAGCCATAGCCTTCGGCGCGGCGCTGGGCGCAGCATTTGGAACAGTATGCTGGCTGCTGAGCCGCTCAGGCGCTAAAAAGAAATGAACGCTGCAATTTACTCTGGCTAAGAAATGCCAATATCAACAAAGATTTTTACCCGGCTGGGCATCGTGATCCTGGTACTGGTGCTTTGCACCGGCTGTGACCAGATGACGAAGAAAATAGCGCAAAATACACTGGCCTCCGCTGCACCAATCTCGCTGCTGGGGGGTGTGGTGCGTATCCAATACGCGGAAAACTCGGGCGGTATGCTCAGTCTGGGCGCCGGCCTGCCGGGCGAAGCGCGCTTTCTACTCTTTGTGGTCCTGGTGGCAATCATCCTGCCGCTGACCGTGGTATTCGCACTGCGGGCTAACAGCATCAACCTGTGGCAGTTAGCCGGCCTCTCCATGACAGCGGCTGGGGGCCTGGGAAACCTGCTCGATCGCCTGTTCAACCAGGGGATGGTAATCGATTTTGTCAGTTTTGGGATTGGCCCCCTGCGCACGGGGATCATGAACCTGGCGGATATCGCTATCGTGTCAGGGATTGTGCTTTTTGCGCTGGCCGGTACACAGGAAAAGCCTCCATCAGCGCCGGAGTGATCTCCGCGTGCGGCCCGCGCAGGTAAACTTACCGCTGTTTCTCAATCAAGGCATCCCCCGGCTGGAATTCAGCATGCCTGACCCGGCAATCAACCGCCGGGCGCGCCGCCCTGGAGCACTTCCTCCGGCAGGTGGACGGCGATCTTGCACCACATGTCGCCTTCCAGCACCGACTCAACCACCTCGGCTTCCAGAGGGCGGTCAAAAACAACTTCCCAGGGCTTCTTGACGAAACCCAGGCTGCACTGGCAAAAGGTAGAGGATACTTTGGGCAAATTGCTGCCCGGGCGGAGCGATTCGCGCACCCAGGGACAGTGGCAGTAAGCATAACGTTTTTGCAGATCATCGCCAGCGGTTACGTATTCATGCGCCTGGTAAGGAATTTTGACAACGTAGAGGATATTGCCCTGGCGCACACCACCGCCGATCTCAGGCGTGCAGCGCACAAAATCCAGCATTTCCGGGGTAACCGGTTGGCTGAAATAAAGCCCGCCCCCGGCCTGAATATGCTCCAATTCGGCAATCAAGTCCTGCTTCTTGCGCACCAGGTAAGCATCGATCCCACCGCATTCCTGGTACTTTCGGCGCTCATCCAGATACCATTCGTCTTTAAGGTCGCGCAGCCCATCGCCCAATACGCGGTGGCAAACCTCCGGGTCGAGTGTCCGCTCCATGCGGTCAATCACAGCCTGCATGCGGGCCGCCTTCTCGGCGCCGGACGTACCCGGTGTAGGCAGCGGGACGCTGGCAAAGATTGCATCGCGCCGCACCAGGCCAACTTCGGCCGCCAGCTTTTGAGAGAGATTGCCCATCACTTCGGCTCCGTCCAGTAGCTCGAAGGCAGCAACATAAATTTCATTATTGTTGAGAAAACGCCCGTAGTGCGCCAGGGCAAGCAGATTTTCGTGACTGTCGCGGCCGGTGCGGGTTAACTCGGTGATAAAGGCTCGCGCTGTCCAGCCAGCCGGGCTGGCGCCCATTTCCTGGCAGAAGCTTTCAAACTCGCCAACCAACGTGATGTACTGGTCCCGCCTGACGAGAGGTAGACTGAGCTGCTGCAAAAATACATGAAAAGTATTCAGTTCCACCCCATCTCCATCCGGGTCAACGCAGCTAAAAAAAGCAAACAGGATGCCAATTTATGGTCTTGCCGTGGGCAGAGGCGCCCTGCACGATAAAATTACCAGCTACAGTATAACAAATAAATGATAAAAATGTGAGATTTTTATCATTTATTTGCAAGTCTGAGGTCGGTCGACCCTGATTTTGGCGCTGCCGCGCCAACCGGCTGATTACCCGATGCGCCCGGCTTCTTCGCGAGCGATGCGCACCCACTCGACCACGCGGCGCGGATCGCGGCGGATGGTATGGTTATCTTTCATGACCACCTCCACCCGGCAGCCGCGGGTAATTTCAAGATCGCGGCGCAGGACAGCGCGGATGCGCTCAGGATCAAAGCCTTCCATGGCCAGGTCGGCAGGGTTGGGCTT
This sequence comes from uncultured Chloroflexia bacterium, assembly GCA_963768585.1. Lineage (GTDB taxonomy): Bacteria > Chloroflexota > Anaerolineae > Anaerolineales > Anaerolineaceae > CAVUNY01. The sequence goes on along the minus strand of CAVYIF010000019.1, from coordinate 129,414 downwards.
CATCGAGAAAATGTAGCGGCTGCCCAGGGCAGCGGCCATTTTTTCGCGGTCGGCCCAGGGCGAGATCGAGACCCGACGCAGGTTGGGCAGCTCACGGATAACCTTCCAGCGGGTATCGAGGGGTTCACAGCAGCCGTAACACACCAGGCCAAATCGTTCGAGAATAGGACGCTGGTAAGGCCAGATGAATTCGGCGAACATGCGCGGCGAGACCCCGACCGTCTCCTGACTTTCACCCAACACCCACAGATCCTGCATGCGCACCTGCCCGGCATAGTCCGGCTGGGGCAGTTCGTCGCTGTACCCCAGGCCGCCCGAACCGACATAGGCCCCGTCCCAGTTGGGCGCCAGCAACCCGGCCTGCTCGAGCCCTTCCGCAAGCTGCAGGGTACCGTCGCGCAGCAGGGCCATCAGGCGGTGCAGGAACTGCGGGCGGTCGGTCATATCAAACATCACCTGCTGCATGCCGCGCAGGTCGACCAGGGTCCAGGTCATGCCCGTGGTCCACCACCAGGCTGTACGGCGGCGGACAGTCAGCAGCCCGTCGAAGAGCTCGCCCGCCAGGTCTTCCAGACGGTCCGCAGCCGCAAAATCGGCGGCGATGGTCGGCAGGCGCAGCCGATCAAAATCGGCCTCGCTCTTGACCGGGGCGTCCCAGACATAAGACCCGCCGTCCTGCCCACCCACACGCCGCTCGCGCAGGCCCCAAAAGGGCTTCTCGTAGGGCACGGCGACGTTAAAAAAGGGCTCAAGCGGGCGGTCGTCGCCCATTTGCTCGCCCCAGAAGATCTCGCGCCGCAGGGCAAACTCCCATTGGCGGGCCAGCGGGCCGCGGCAGGCCAGGGTTTCTTCGGGCAGAATTTCGTGCCAGGAATTCTCGGGATCACAAAAAATCAGCGGGCGAAGCGCTTCGAGACGGTTATGGCGGCGCCACAATTCTCGTTTTTCAGCCTGCTCTGGTTGAGCGGCCAGCTCAGCCACGCGCGCCGCCAGGCGGCGCAACAGGGCGCGCTCGGCCAGATCCAGGCGATAGTCCTGGTCGGGGATTAAGCGGGTGGGGATAAAAAAATCAGGGAGCGTTATCACTGCAATCCTTCCCTGGTTGAGACGGCAGCCTCAACCTCGACCACCGCCCGCATCTCGCGCACTTCCAGCAGCGCATCCTCCGGCCCGAGAGCCGAACGCCAATCGCCTGGCAAATAGATGGGCGCATCGCTGCGCAGGGGCAGGAACTTCAAAACCAGGCCATCTGCCAGGATGCGAGGATCGAGGCGGCGCAGGTCGATTTCCCATGGGCGGCCGGCATAGAAATCGTCGGACACCAGTTCGCTACCCAGATAAGCGCGGGCCGCATCACCAGTGTAGTCCACCCGCAGGCGGACCCCAGCCGCATCGACCGGTAAACCCTCAGGAAAGTCCACCCGCCAGGCCTCGGCCTGCTCGAAATCGGCATCGCCGGGAGACTGGGCCACGCCCGCCAATCCAAGGGGCACCACGCGGGCCGGTCCTGCCGGCTGGAGCCGGCGAGCCGCGACCGGGCATTTCACGTCAGGCTGAGGCAGTTGAAAAAAGGTAAATGGCCCCTGGTTGATCCCTGTCAGGGAGGCGTCCTGGCAGCGCAGGGCTGTGGGCAGGGCAGGATAAACGCTGAACCACAGATCGGAAACCTGAGCGGCACGCAGGCGCAGGTTCTCGCCGTCAAAGAGCAAGGCTGCGGGGGAGAGGAAAATGCGCTCCGCACCCCACATGCGCGCCTTCCAGCAGCGCAGCGCATCAAAAACCGAAAGCAGAATCAGATTGCAAACCGGCTGATCGCCACGGGTAACGGTATATATGCGGTCAGCCCCGGAAGAAAGTTGATATATTCCCGCCCGGCCTTCAATCGGGTTGAGATTGACCATGGCAGTTTCGGGCTCGCGCAGCCAGCCGGTAACAACCGTATTTTTATCGCCGCCGTCGAAGGCAAATTCGGCGGGCAGGCCATCATCCGCGGCGAAGACGAAACAGGGCAGGTGCGGGCTGTCCAGCCGGCAAACCGGCTGGGCGGTAGCATACACCAGGCGCACGCCGCCCAGATCGAGATGAATAGGCCAGATGGCGTGCAGCCCTGCGGGAACAGCCAGCGGGGCAGCCGGCAAGCGCAGCACAGCATCTTTGAGGCGCAGTTCGAACTGCACGCCCAGGCGGACAGGCAAATTCTCGATGCGCTGGTAGTTGTTGATAAAAATGAAACCACGCTCCCCATCCGAACGGACAGCCCAGCGCACAACAGAGCGGTTATCCAGGTCAGGCGGCAGCCGGTCAGGCAAGATCGAAGGCATGTGGGCCATCTGCGCGCCGAAATCTTGCAGAAACAGATGGAGCAGACGCAGGCGGTGGTAATGCTCGCGCACCTGGCCGGATTCACCCAAAGGGGCCTGGAAATCGTAGGAACGGACCGGCAGGTCGTTGGGATAACCGGTATCCTGTGATTCCTGGAGGGTGGAAAGCTGGCCGAGGGGTTGGGTGCCGCCGTGATACATGTAATAACCCAACCAGTTAGCGCCGCTGCCCAGGCGTGAGAGGGCAATGGCCGAGATATCCTGGGGCTGAATATAGGGGCGACGGTGGTAGGTGACCTGCACCCCACCGCCGAGCTCACAGGTGCCAAATGGATAACGCGCCAGGTAAGCCTGGTCCGGCGCGTTGGGATCGGCACGCAGGTCGCCGCCCAGCACCTGCTGGTCGCGCACCGGGGAAAAGAAATACAGCTTGCGGCTGTCACGCGACCAGCCCTCGATTGCATGATCCCAGGGGGCATCCGGGTAGCCGCCAAAGACCGGGATGACCTCGTCCTGGGGTACCTGGGCCAGGCCCCAGCCGGTCATGGTGTAGAGCGGTACGTCAAAACCAACAGCCCGCGCCACGCGCTTGAGGGTGCGAATATGCTCAGGCTGGTCGGCCAGTTCATTCTCGAGCTGGATGCCGATGACCGGGCCCCCGTCCTTCCACAGCAGGCCGTTGAGCTGGGCAGCTATCTGGCGGTAAAAAATTTCGACATACTTTAAATAGTCCGGGTCATCCTGGCGAGTGCGCGGGCAGGCGGCCGCCAGCCAATCGGGAAAACCGCCCCGGCGGGCCTCACCGTGCGCCCAGGGACCAATGCGCGGGTAGCTGTACAATCCCAAAGCGGCGCATAGTTCGACAAAGCGGCGCAGGTCGCGATTCCCATCCCAATCGAAGCGGCCCTGGATCTCCTCGTGGTGGTTCCAGAAGATATAGGTCGCCACCACCTGGATGCCGCCGGCCTTCATCTTAAGCAGTTCGTCGCGCCATTCGGCTGCAGGATAACGCGAGAAGTGGAATTCGCCCATCACCGGGAACCACGGGCGGCCGCCCAGGGTCAAAAAGCGGCTGTTGGCGTTAATTTCGACTCCCTCCGGGCTGCTTCCGCCCATGCGCAGGTGGCCAGATTGAAAACTCAGATCGGGGGAAGTGAGATCGATGGAAATATTGGTAGTGCTCAATTTTTCTCCTGGTTGATCACGAGAGAAAGAAAACCCATAGACCCAGAGGCACGAAGAAAAATCAAAAAGGTGCGTGCATGATCACCCTGGTTGGGTCGCTGATGGTGTTCTCCGGTTAATCTATTCGGACACAGGATAGATTATATAATAAAGCCATTCCGACTCGCGGAGACTAACGCATGAAACCCGTCAAAAAAGAGATCCAGGTCGCGGTTTACTATTTTCCCAACTATCATCCCGACCCGCGAAATGCCATCGTACACGGCCCAGGCTGGACGGAATGGGATCTGGTGCGGCGGGCCGAACCGCGCTACCCGGGGCACCGCCAACCGCGCGTGCCTGTGTGGGGATACGAAGATGAATCCGACCCGGCCGTCATGGCGCGCAAGATCGACGCCGCCGCCGACCACGGCGTGGACGCCTTCCTGTTCGACTGGTATTTCTACGCGAAAGGCGCCCAATCCCAGGAAGAGGGCCCTTATCTGGAACGGGCCCTGGAGCAGGGTTTCTGGCACGCGCCAAACCGCGAGCGGCTGAAATTCGCCATCCACTGGGCCAACCACGATTGGACGGATATCCACCCGGCCAAACTGAATGAAATTCAGCGGCAGGCCTCTCCGCTGCTGTACCCCGGCACGCTCACTCCAGCCGCTTTTGAGGCCATGACCGCGGATGTCATCACGCGCTATTTTAAACACCCTTCGTACTGGTTGATCGACGGCGCGCCTTATTTTTCGATTTACGATCTGCCCGGCCTGGTGCGCAGCTTCGGCGGGGTCGAAGCCACGCGGAACGCACTGGCTCATTTCCGGGCGCGCACGCAGGCCGCCGGGTTTCCAGACCTGCACCTCAACCAGGTGCTGTGGAGCCGGGGGATCCTGCCGGGCGAAACGGTGGAACGCCGCCCAGGCGAAGTGCTCAAGCGGTTGGGCTTCGACAGTTTTACTTCCTACGTCTGGATCCACCATGTGCCGCTGGCGGATTTTCCCGAGAGCGATTACTGGGCCGTTTTTCAGGGCTACCTGGAATACTGGGAAAAGATCACCGGGGAGATCGACCTGCCGTATTTCCCCAACGCGACCATGGGTTGGGATTCCAGCCCGCGCACCCTGCCCTCGGACGTCTGGATCAATGCCGGTTACCCCTACACCCCGGTGCTGGCGGGCAATTCTCCAGCCCGCTTCCGCCAGGCGCTGGCGGATATCAAAACCCGCCTGCAGACCGGAAATGGGCCAAAAATCGTGACGGTGAACGCCTGGAATGAATGGACCGAGGGCAGCTACCTGGAGCCGGACACTGAAAACGGGATGGAATACCTGGAGGCGATCCGGGATACGTTCGGGTAAGCCCAACACAATTTCGCCCTATACGAAGTGCATTGTATCTTTTTTGGCCAAAGGCGCATGAATCAGCAGGCCGGAGTCGCGACTCCGGCCTGGATACAGTCGAATGGATCAATCGAGTATTTTGCAACTGATCCGCTTTCCGAGCGGTGGGCTAAAGACCCTTGGCCAGCATGTAATACATCTCGTTCCAGCGCAGTTCCTTCTTGAATTCATCGACCCTGGTATCTTTGTCGATCAGCAGGAATTCGAGGCCGGCGATTTCGGCGAAGTCGGACAGCATCTCGGGGGTCACCGCCTGGCTGTAGCTGGCGTGATGCGCGCCGCCGGCATAGATCCAGGCCGCGGCGGCGACCTTCAGGTTGGGTTGGGGAATCCACAGGGCGCGGGCCACCGGCAGTTTGGGCAGGGCCTGTTCGGCAGGGACCACATCGACCACGTTGACCAGCATACGGAAGCGGTTGCCCATATCCATGATCGAAGCGTTAAGGGCCGGTCCGGGGCGGGCGGTAAACACCAGGCGCGCCGGGTCGGCTTTGCCGCCGATGCCCAGGGGGTGCACCTGCAGCGAGGGCTTGCCCTCGGCAATGCTCTCGCAAATCTCGAGCATGTGCGCGCCCAGCACCTTGTTCCCGGCAGGATCGAGGTGGTAAGTGTAGTCTTCCATGAAAGTAGTGCCGCCGGTCAGGCCCGCACCCATCACCTTCATGGCGCGCACCAGGGCGGAGGTTTTCCAATCACCCTCGCCGCCAAAGCCGTATCCGGCTGCCATCAGGCGCTGGACGGCCAGGCCGGGCAGCTGCGCCAGGCCATGCAGTTCTTCAAACGAGGAGGTGAAAGCCTTGAAATCGCCCGCTTTCAAGAAATTGCCCAGGCCGATCTCGATGCGGGCTGCTTCGCGCACGGAGGCGTGCCGGCTGCCGCCAACTTTTAAATCGGGGGCCATGCTGTAAGCAGCCTCGTATTCGGCTACCAGACGGTCGATTTCGGCGTCGCTGACCTGCTGGACCTCTTGAACCAGGTCGCCCACGCCGTAACCGTAGACATCGTACCCCATGCGGATCTGCGCTTCGACCTTATCGCCCTCGGTGACCGCCACCTCGCGCATGTTATCGCCAAAGCGGGCCACACGCGCGCCCTGCAGGTCATGCCAGCCGCAAGCGGCGCGCGCCCAGGCGCCCAGGCTGGCCTGGACTTCGGGATCCTGCCAGTGGCCGACCACCACCTTGCGGTTGAGGCGCAGGCGGCTGACGATAAAACCATATTCCCGGTCGCCGTGGGCAGCCTGGTTGAGGTTCATGAAATTCATGTCGATCTCGGCCCAGGGAATGTCGCGGTTGTATTGGGTATGCAGATGGGCCAGGGGCTTCTTCAACGCGGTCAGCCCGGCAATCCACATTTTGGCCGGCGAGAAGGTATGCATCCAGGTGATCAGACCGACGCAGTTCGGAGTAGCGTTGGCTTCCAGGCACAGCCTGTGGATCGCATCCGGATTGGTGAGCACCGGCTTGAAGACCACTGTAACCGGAATGGCCGGGGCAAGCGAAAGGGCACTGGCGATCTCTTGCGAGTGCTGGGCAACCTGCTCAAGCACCTGGGGACCATAAAGGCCCTGGCTGCCAGTGACGAACCAGACTTCGAGTTTTTTGAGGTCGAACATGGGGAGTCTCCTTGGGAGATGAGATTAACCGCAAAATAAAGATCAATCTGCCAAAACCAGCATTGTTATCGATAACAATGCTGGTTTAACTATAGCAGAGCGAGAATTGAGTGTCAATCAAACCTGCTCGATTACTGGACTGCCCCGTTCAGATTGTTCCCCCGCGAGGGGCCGGGCTGCTGCTTTCGCTTTCTCCCTGTGGAAAATCACCCAGGGCGCCGCGAATCGCGGCCAGGTCGGCCTGCATGCCGCGGCGGAAGACGTAGATGTCGGCGGAATGCACAATCAGGTTCGCGCCCATCTGCGCCCAACGAATTTCATGCTGCACGGCCTGCTCGTAGACGGCATGGATGCCGGCCCCCTTACCGTGGGCGCGCGCCTTGCGGAAGATTTCATCCACCGCGGCGATAAAATCGGGATGGTCATACTGCTCGGGAACACCCAGACTGGTCGAGAGATCGTGCGGGCCAACCAGGACCGCGTCCAGGAATTCCTCTTCCAGAATGTCATCCAGAGCCTGCATGGCGGGGATGCTCTCGATATTAGCGATGAAGCTGATCCCGGCATTGCGCGTCTGGGTGTATTCAAGCAGCTCAGGCGAGAGCGGCTCCTGCCCGGAGGCGGCCCGTTCCAGGCGCTGGCCGCGCAAGGGGCGCAGCTTGATGGCGCTGCCCACCTGGCGCGCCTGTTCAGGTCGCTCGAGATAAGGCGCAATTACACCCTGGGCGCCGCCATCCACCACCATGGTAGCCCTATATGGGTCCGGGCTGGGGATGCGCACAATGGGAGCAATCCCCATCGCGGCATAGGTGCGGCACATCCACGACAGCTGACCGCGGTCCAGGGGGACATGCTCGCTGTCGATGAACACAAAATCCAGGCCAAGATGCGCCACCGCATCCGCCGGCCAACGTGGAGAATCAGCAACGATCAGCGTACCGTAGACACGCTGTCCGCTGCGCAGAGCCTTTCGAAGATCCTGACCTTTCATTCTTACTCCTTGGGTTGAACTGATCAGCCGGTCAGTTTATCAGCACCCCCCAACACGCAAAGCACGCCTTCGGCAGGGTGCATCCGCCTTTCAGGCTGTCAGTATGACATATAAAACCTATTATAGTAGCGTCCTGATTTAACCATCGCGCAGCCAGGCCATGTCGAAACGCGCCAGCCAGAGATGTGCGCTGGCATAGGCATCCCCGCCTATGCCGCCACCTTCATAAAAGCAGTAGATCGTGCCGTCCGGGGCGGATGCCAGATCGGAATATCCCGCCAGACCAGGGTCAACCACGCGCGCCGTAGGCCAGGTACGACCGTTGTCTTCACTCAGGCGCACGGTCAGGTTCTCGCGCCGCCCTTTAGGCGTACCTTGCGGTGCGTACCCCCATGGGGGCCGTGGCCCTTCGGTATGCGTATTGCGCCCGGGTCCGGTGGTGGATAGGCTGTCGGGGTTGGAAAACAGCAGCTTACCGGCAGAAAAACGCGTCAGCCCGGCAAAACACACCGGGTCGAAGAGATCCTGTTCGATGCGCGGCGGAGACCAGGCGCGCGCGCCGTCTGGGCTGAGGGCGGTAACCCGGCGCAGGAATGCGGATTCGGTGCGTATATTGGCCATCACCCGCCCGTCACTCAGTTCAACCAGGGCGGTTTCGCTGGGATTTGCAAATTGCGGTCCATCTTCAAGGATGATCTCGCCGGCATGCCAGGAAAGGCCTCCATCATCGCTGTAAATGGAGGCCACAGCCGAGGGACGGTGGGCATGTCCGCCAGTGCCGGGCGACAGCCAGACGGGAACCAGCAGACGTCCCGAAGAAAGCTGAATCCCGTGCCCGGGGCCCAGCGCGCACACCCGCCAGGGATAGCGCGGTTGGAGTGTTTGCAAGGCAGAGGTGATCTCGAGCGGCTCGCTCCAACGCACGCCGTCGTCCTGGCTTGACCGGTAAAAGCAGCGTGCATATTCCACACAGTAAAGAAAATGAACCCGACCCGGCTGGCGATCGGCAATCAGGAGCGGGTTATTGCAGGTCTGTCCGGCAGCCGCCATACTCTGGTCCGGGGCTGCCGGGTTGCGCTTCACCGGTTCAGGAGAACGATTCATTCGCCGGGGCGGCTCCCAGGTGCGGCCGCCGTCAGCGCTGCCCCCCTGCGGGGGCGACGAAGCGCTGCCCCCCTGCGGGGACGACGAAGCGCTGCGCCGCAGCAGCAGGTCAATCGCCCCCCAATCACCGCGGGCACTACGCCGGGCTTCGCAGCACACCAGCAGCGTCCCGGCTGCGGTAACCACGATCCCGGGAATACGGTAGATGGCATAAGCGCCATCCCCGGCTTCGAATAAAGACAGGCGCTCCATGAAGCACCTCCACCTGACAGGGGATTAAATTAATTCCAGCGCGTCAACGTAGACATCGGTAAATTCGGGTTGGACGGTGAGTTCGATATAACGAACACGGTCGATGACCCGGCTGGAAAGAAGGCGGGCCTCCCGTGAGAGAAGCATTTGTTTCGCACCTACCCCGGCCGCATTCCCCACCTGGTGAAAACGTTCGAGCGGCTGACGTGGAAGCATGCCAATGCGCTGGGCAGCGTCCAGATCCAGGTAGGTGCCGAATGCCCCGGCGATGATCCAGGCGTCAACTTCGCCAGCGGTGATCCCGGCATGGCCAAGCAAGATCTCGATCCCGGCGCGAATGGCCCCTTTGGCAAGCTGGATTTCGTGAATATCTTTGCGAGTCACGACCACATCCCGCCCGTGACCGGTATTCGCGGCAGGAACCAGCAAATATTCGGCCCGGTTATTGCCGTCCAGGCGCACTCCGGGCTGGTCGCGGCGCAGTACGCCGCGCGAATCGACCACCCCGGTGCCGGTTAACTCGGCCACAACCTCCAGGATACCCGAACCGCAGATTCCCACAGCCGGCAGTTCACCGATCGTTTTGACAAAAGGAACACCTTCCCGGATGCGCACGCGCTCCACCGCGCCGGGGGCAGCGCGCATCCCGTCCCGAATATGGGCGCCTTCGAACGCTGGCCCTGAAGCGCAAGAACAGGAGAAAATCGGGGCATCCCCATCGTCCGAGGGTATCCCGTGCGGATCGGGGCGGCGCTGGCGGCCGACCACCAGGCTGATCTCGGTGTTGGTGCCGATATCCACCAGCACCAGGTTTTGATCGGGAGGAGAATTCTGGATCGTGAGCAGGCAGGAGGTATGATCGCCGCCAACATAGCCGGCAATATTCGCCGGCAGATGGACCTGCGCACCCGGAGCAATATTCAACCCCAGGTCGATGGCACGCACGTCAAGCGCCTGGCTGACCGCCGGAACATAAGGCGAAGAACCCAGCTGGTCGACCTGCAGGGCGGTAAAGAAATGATGCATGGCGGTGTTGCCCACCACGACTGCGTCCACCACCTGGTCCGGACAGGCCCCGCCCTCGCCGGCAGGTAAGCCAGCGCTGACTTCAGCGCACAGGTCGGCAAGCACCTGGTTGAAGGCTTCCACCAGGCGGGTTTGCAGCAGGATCCGGTTTTCCTCGGAGCGGTTGGCAAAGGCAATCCGGCTGACCACATCTTCACCGTAAGCAATCTGCGGGTTCATCACCCCCGCCCGAGCCAGGGTAGCGCCGCTGTGCAGGTCAACCAGGTAGACAGCCAGCTTGGTGGAGCCCATATCGGCCGCCAGACCCAGCAGCGGCGTGCCGGGCGGCAGGACATTCACCAGTTCCAGGCTGCCCGGCATGGGCCGCACAACCAGGCGCACAGACCAATTCTGCTCGCGCAGGCGAGGCGATAAGCGCGCCAGGGAGGGAAGATCACCATGCAAGGCAGGATACCCTCGCTCAGCCAGGGCCTGCTGCACGCGGGTCAGATCTGAGCGCAGATCATGCAGATCGGGAGGCGCCAGGCTCAGGTCGATGGCGATCACAGAAGGATCCAGGACAACGGCCTCTTCACGACCGTCGATCTGCATCTGCTGGGTGGCGGGCAGGCTCTCGCGCGGGATTTCCAGTTTGAGATCGGAAAGCGGTTCAGCCTGGCAGGCCATGCGCACCCCTTGGGCAATCTCATCCGGGGAAAGCAGTTCTTCTTCGGTAAGCGAGAGTGGGCTAAGCTGGCCTTTTACCAGGCGCACCTTGCAGGTACCGCAAATGCCAATCCCACCGCAGGCCGCCACGAGGTCCACGCCGGCTTTTTGGGCTGCCTCCAGCAGATTGACCCCCGGATTTACTTCGATGCGGCGGCCCACCGGCTGGAGATCCACTAAAAATTTTGTCATGTAAATCCTATAGAATCAACTACAGAGCCACAGAGTCTCAGAGAAATATAAAAAAAACTCTGTGTTTCTGTGCCTCTGTGGTAAATCGCACTGTAATCAACTGCTATTTTTTTACAGCCTGAGCAATAGCTGCCAGATGGGCAGGGCTGGTGCCGCAGCACCCACCAACGATTTGCGCCCCGGCGGCTATCCAGGACCGGGCCTGGACTCCCATTTGCTCGGGCGAAATGGTGTAGGTCGGGTTGGCATCTTCATCCAGTACGGGCAGCCCGGCGTTCGGTTTAAACCAGATCGGCAGGATGGTGGATGAACGCAGTTCGCCCAGAGCTTTTAAATTGTCTTCGAGGCTGCGGCCGCAGTTAATGCCAAGCACATCGACACCCAGATCTGCCAGTTCGGCCGCCATGCTTGCCGGGCGCACGCCCATCATGGTGCGGGTACCACGGTCATAGCTGAAGGAGACCACCAGCGGCAGATTGGAAACCGAGCGCACTCCCTTAATCGCTGAACGAGCTTCACCCAGGTCAAACTGGGTCTCGATCACCAGCAGATCCACCCCGGCGGCCGTCAAGGCCTGAGCTTGAGCGGTAAAAGCAGCCACGGCATCCGCCTCTTCCAGCGGGCCAAGCGGCTTAAGCAGGTGGCCGGTCGGACCAATCGATCCGGCTACCAGCGTCCCCGAAGGCTCGGCGGCCTGGCGGGCCAGATTGACCGCCTTACGGTTGACTTCTGCGGTGCGCGCGGCCAGGCCGGATTGTTCCAGGCGGATGCTGGTAGCGCCAAAGGTTGAGGTCAGGATCAGATCCGCCCCAGACTCAATAAAATCAGCGTGCAGGCGCACGATCTGATCCGGGTTGTCAAGCACCCATCGCTCAGAAGATACACCCCGCCCCAGGCCGCGCTGCTGCAGGTTAGTCCCGGTGGCACCGTCGGCTACCAGGACTTCCCCGGTACGCAAACGGTCGAGAAATGAAGCTGCCATGTTCACCTCCTAAAGAAGCCTGTCAGTCCTTCAATTGACCAGCGTTTTGTGTCAGATAACCGACATCTCAATCGCTGACCGACTATCTGATCGACTGACGCACCCTCACCCCACCCCTTCGGGTGCACCAGGAGTGTTGAGCATACCTCAGGCACACCGCAAGGGTGTCCTTGCCGCATACGAAGCGCACCCTTTGGGTGGAGTCCGCTCCCTATACCCCCGTCGCCCCAGGCGTGCCCGAAGGGGCAAGGGTGGTACACCGCAAGGGTATCCTTTAGGATCGCGTAGGATCGTGCACCCGAAAGGGTGAGCTAATTGCTGACTAACGAACGAGCTGTTAAAGCAGAGATTTGGCCAAAGCCACAGCGCGCGAGGCATCAGGAGCGTAACCGTCAGCGCCGATCTCTTTAGCATAGGCATCGGTGACCGGGGCGCCGCCCACTAAAACTTTGACCTTATCGCGCAGGCCAGAGGTCTTGAGTGCTTCGACGGTGAATTTCATATTGGGCATGGTGGTGGTCAGCAGAGCCGACATGGCGATGAAATTAGCGCCCTGGTTCTGCACGGCATCGACAAACTTTTCAGGAGTAACATCGGTCCCCAGGTCGAGGATCTCAAAAGAAGCTCCTTCAAGCATCATGCATACCAAATTTTTGCCAATATCGTGCAGGTCACCCTTAACCGTGCCTGCCGCAACCTTGCCAATCGGCTTGACATCGGCTTTCACCAGGGCGGGTTTGAGGACTGTCAGGCCGCTCTGCATGGCGCGGGCAGCGATCAGCATCTCGGGCACAAAGTATTCGCCCTCTTCAAACAGGCGCCCGACCTCAGCCATCGCCGTGACCATGCCTTCATTCAGAACCACACCCGGGGCAATGCCCTTTTCGAGCGCTTCCTGCACTTTGACCGAAGTCACTTTCTGCTGGCCGTTCAATATGCTATCGAAAATATCTTGCAAAACTGGTTCCATTTCTCATCACTCCTGGTTTCAAAGTTAAAATGGTTAAGGGTGATTTTCACCCTGGAGTCACCGTCAAATTGATTCGATGCCGTATCCTTGAGGAGCGCCTGGTCTGGTAGGCCGCATCGCAGCTCGCACGGGTGATAAATAAAGTGGCCTCCCGGTGGTGGAAGCCGCCTTGACGCACGACGTCGCCCCGCAGGAAGACCAGGTAAAGCTGCTCACGCGCTGCAGCAGCAAAGCATCCAGGTGATGCTGGTCAAGCAAAGCCCGGATGTGGGCGAGTTTGATTTCCAGCTTTTTCATATGAGAGGCATTCCCTCTGAAAAAATTAATACCAGATGAAATACTAGCACAAACCGGAAAAACCGTCAATCGTTTTAAGACAACGTTGTCAGTGATTCAGGCAAGGAAGGCTTACCAACTGATCTTGACCGATTAAGATTGCGGTATAATCAACTCACTTCCACTTTCACTGGAGCCGAATGACGGAAAGTCCAAAACCCCAACTACAAAGCCCTGAAACTGAAGATGATTTAGAAGATGGGATGACCATCTGGGACCATTTAAAAGAACTACGCAACCGCCTGTTCATTGGCCTGATTTCGATGGTGGTCACTTCTGGGTTAAGTTTTATTTTTGCCGACCGGATTATTGGCGTCCTGGCCAGCCCGCTGGGCGGCATCCAGAACTTCCTCTCGATCGAAGTCACCGAAAATATGGGCGTGTTCATGCGCGTCTCGCTGCTGAGCGGGTTCATCTTCTCACTGCCGATTATCCTGTACGAAATTTTGGGCTTTGTGATGCCCGGCCTGACCGATCAAGAGAAACGCTGGATCTACATTTCGATTCCATTTGCCACCTTGTTGTTCTTATGCGGTGTGTCTTTCACTTATTTCGTGATGATGCCCACGGCGATCCCTTTCTTAATCAACTTTCTGGGGATCAAGACAACCCCCCGGCCTTCGTTTTATATTGATTTTGTCACCGGGTTAATGTTCTGGATTGGGGTGTTGTTTGAAATGCCCCTGGTGATGTTCATCCTGGCCAAACTGGGCCTGGTGACTTCCAGTTTCCTGCTCAAAGGTTGGCGCTTTGCAATCGTGATCATCGCAGTCGTCGCGGCGGTGGTTACGCCGACTACCGATCCGATCAACATGGGCATCTTGATGCTGCCGTTGATCGTGCTGTATTTCTTGAGTGTGGGCATGGCAGCGATCGCCGGGCGCAACCCTACTCGCAAACCCAAAATTTAAATAAGCCCAGCTTTTAACATGCTGGTATAATATACGGTGCGCTTAATGCGCAAACAATATTATTACCGTTCTGGAGGTAGTTCGTATGGGTACACTTGGTGGTTGGGAATGGATCATTGTCCTGGTCATCGTCGTGCTGGTGTTCGGCGTCGGCCGGATCAGCAAGATTTCCGGCGAAATCGGTTCCAGTATCCGCGCTTTCCGTGAAGGCGTTCAGGGACCAAAAGAAGAAAAAGAAGAACAGCAGAAGAAAGCTGAAGCTGAAAACGAGGAAAAGAAAGAGAGCTAGCTTCTCAGCCTTCCTGCCAGCATCTCAGGCGGTCAGTATGCCGGCCTGTCAGTGCCAGGCTTAACGGACATCCGGTTAGATACAGCCGGTCGAACGTTAGCCAGATCAACATCGCAACAAACTACTGATTGCTGTTCGCTGATTGCGACCGGGATGGCTGTTTATTAGCTGCTTGCTACCCTTATTATGGAAATATTCGGCGTTGGCCCGCTCGAATTCATCTTAGTGTTAGTCCTGGCCCTGATTATCCTGGGTCCGGAAGACATGGTCGGCACTGCGCGCAAGATCGGGCAGTGGGTGTACCGTGTTGTGCGCTCACCTACCTGGCGGGCGATTATGTCAACCTCGCAAGATTTGCGTGATCTGCCCAATAAAATCGTGCGCGAAGCCGGCCTTGAAGATACGATGAATGAAATCAAGCAAACGGCCGACGAAGTAAAGACGGATTTAAAAGAAACCACGCGCGAAATAAACACCGAAATGCAGGCGGCAACCACGCAGGTTAACCGCGAGATGCAAACCGCAGTTCAGGATGTTAACGAGGGAATGAAAGAGGCCAGCGCCGAAACACAGGCCGCGATGCAAAGCGCGGCTGCCGGACTATCCGGCAGTGAAAATACGATTGCACCGCCGCAGGCCGAGGTTAAAGCCACCGCACTGGATGAAGCAGTGCCTGTCCCAGAAGAAGAACACCTGATTACTCCCTACGAAGTTCAGCTAACAGCATTCGCTACCGGATTAGGCGGAAAAGAGATTGAAGGCACAGAACCAGAAGAAGACACGATCTTCCACGTGACCCCTGCAGAAAACGCCGTTCCCACAACACCGCCCAAAGAAGCACAAGCAGAGACTCTCCCAAAACTACCCTATGTTGGCCGGTTGGAATTGTTCGCCCAGTCTTTAGGTGCAACCACAGGCGGCCCGCAGGAAACCGAAGGAGCCGCTCTCGAAGGTCTGGCGCCGGCTGAGACTCCGGCGCCCTGGGCTGTGGGCATTCCGGTCGGTTTAACCTTAACAGCGCAGACGGGATGGAAGCGCGGTTAAAAGACCGCATGGATGAGATGATGAAATCCATCGACAAACTGGAGGCGAAGACCAGGGACGCCAGCGGCGATGAGGAAACACCTGCCGCACCCCAGGCCGAAGAAAGCGCCTCAACATCCACGCAGGCTGACCCGCATGGGAACGGCACCGAACCCGCCACCCCACCCGCCAGGGCGCGGCGCAACGCGAAGCGGTCTCAAGAGGAGAAGGCAGCCACCACGGCACAAGCCGCTGAAGGCGAAGACTCCAAAAGCGGCCCCACGCAAACGGGCGGCAAAGACAACACCTCCTGCAGATCAGGCCGCAGAAGAGGAAACGCCTAAGACCACGCGCAAACGAACGGCCAAAGCAGCCCCACCCGCGGAGCAGCTTGCAGAGGAGGAAGCCCCAAAGCCTGCCCCACGCAAACGGGCAGCCAAGAAAACGCCCCTCAAAGAAACTACGGACCAAGATTTCAACCTCTGCCAGGCCTGAGTGCCCGGGAGCAAAACGGAAGGCTCGCCCAATGGAATACTGGGGCGAGCCTTCCGTTTTAAATTGGCGAAACTACCGCTTGACAAACAGGATGAAAACATCTATTATACTTTATGTATAATACTAATCTTATGGAATACTAATGAATCTCTGATTGCCCTTCCCCCAATACTCGCGAACTTCTGGATCGATGGGAAGAATCCTATAAAAAGGGTCTGCTCAGTTTCTGGCTGCTCCTGCTGCTGCATGAGCGTCCCGCTTATGCCTTTGAAATGAGAACCATGGTCGAAACCCTGAGCCACGGTACAATCTCAGCAGACGACAACAGCATCTACCGCGCCCTTAACCGCTTCGCAGACATTGGGGTGGTAAGCAGCGAACTACAGCCCTCCTCGCAAGGCCCGGCCCGGCGCTATTACTCACTGACCGGGCAGGGTCAGGAACTGCTGCGCTGCTTTGTAGCGCGCAACATCCTGCTGTTTCGAGACGAAGAAGTTGAAAAACGGATAGAAGAGGTGATGGCATGAATGAACTTGAATCTCAATTGCTCAAATGGCAAAAACTGCTGTTGGTTTATGCCGGTGCAGCGGGCATCCTGCTCGCCGCCACCCTGGCGGAACTGCCCCTTTACCTGGAAAGCTTTCGGCGCATGGGCCGGGTGATGACCGTCAACCCCTGGTTCGGGATTTGCTTTGTGCTGCTGCTGGCCTGCCTGTGGCCCGGTATCCTGCTGCTGGCAGGGCACACCTGGCGCACACTGCCACTGGCGCGTCGCCTGCCAACTGCTATGGGTTTCCTGGGATGTGCCTGGGCGGCCCTGGCTGCTTTTGACCTACGCTTCCTGCCGCTCGAACCACCGCTGTATATGCACCTGCTCATTATTGGACTGGGAGCCATTCTGGCTGCATCTTACCTGGTCTTTTCCCGCCGCCAGGGAAAGCGCGAGGAACTTTTTCCTTGAGCACAGCTTTCTGAATAAAATATCCCACATCCGGCCCCTTCGTGACCATAGGTTAGAAATCTGCTTGCATAATGATCTCAACACAGATATGATTCTTAAAATGATCTCATTTAGAGTGGAGGATCCAAATGTGGAAAGAGTTTAAAAAATTTATTATGCGCGGCAGCGTGATCGACCTGGCCGTCGGTATTATCATCGGCGGAGCCTTCGGTACGATCGTCTCCTCACTGGTTAAGGACATCATCATGCCGCCCATTGGCCTGCTGCTCGGGCAGATCAACTTTTCCGATCTGTATATCAACCTGACCAATACAGCCTATCCCAGCTTGAAAGCTGCCCAGGATGCCGGCGCAGCTACAATCAATTACGGTGTGTTTATCAACAGCATCATCAACTTCCTGCTGATCGGTGTGGCGTTATTCTTTGTGATCAAGGCAGTCAACCGGATGCAAAAACCGGCCCCGGCAGCTGCTCCGACCACCAAGGAATGCCCTTACTGCCTGACAGCGGTACCCAAGAAGGCCACGCGCTGCCCGGCCTGCACATCTGAGCTCAAATAACTAATGGATAGACCACCGGCTGCGGCGTGCCGCAGCCGGTGGTCTATCCATTTACTTGCACACCATCCAAGGGTAGTGTAAGATTCAATTCGTGAGTGATCCCTCGCCCGAACTTTTCTCTGTCGAATATCAGGCCGCCCTGGCCCGCCTGCAGCGTATTGAAGACCGCCTGCTGCTGAGCGGCGTGGTCGGGCTGCTGATTTCAGTGGCTGCGGCAGCCTACGCCCTTGGCAACCGGGCAGATCTTAAACCAGGCTATGCCTGGGCCGCGCCGGTGCCTTTTCTGGCCAGCGCAGCCTTGCTGCTGGCCCTGTTTGCCTGGCGGCTGGCGGCCCGCTCCCAGGTCAACCAACTGCGCCGCCAGGCCGGCCTTTCCCTCTCGCAGACTTCAACACGAACACCGTTTCTGCATTCCCTGCTGATACTGCCGATCAGCGGATTGATTGTGCTCTATGGATTGACCCTGCTCTACAGTCTGCGCGCTGTTTACGATGCCAGCCGGGCCGCCGGAACGGCATTTGGCGTGGTCTTTATCCTCTTGAATGCTGCCCTGGTCCTGGCTGGATTGTCGGTATGGCGCCTGTGGCGCGATAAAGCCCCCCTCACCACAGGCGAAGTTCGCCAGGTTTTGATGCCTTTCCCCGCAAAATTACTGGCGGGCATGGGGCTGTTCAGCGCCGGGTTCATCGTCCCCTTGCTGACCATGGGCCTGAATGCCAGCCAGCTGCCCTTGATCAACGCCCTCTTCCGGCGCAATATTGATTTTACCAACAGCGTCCCCCTGGCAGCCGAGATGGCAGTGGGTCTGACTTATTTCCTGGTCATCGAATTTCTACTGTTCCCCGCAGCGCAGTTGTGGCGTTGGGAGATCCAGGCCGAGTTTGCGCCAAACCGGTCATTCATCTACGTGCAAATTTTTACCCGGTTGATTCTGGCTCTAGGACTGGCCTTTTTACTGGGCGGGCCAGCCCTGTTGATTCTGGCGGTGTTGATCTTGATCCAGCAGACGGTCGAGAAGCTGACCCTACCCATCCCCGGACAGGCCGAAAGACCTTCTCGGGCCCGTTTTAACCTGCTGTGGGGCGGGCTGCTGGCGCCGCTGCGCTTCTATGCCGGCGCGCTGGCCTGGGTGGGACCCGCCTGGACCTTTACATTGCTGCTGATACTGGCCTGCGCGGTCGCTTTCCTTTCCGTGGGGCTGCGCGCCGCGCGCCATGCCCGCCAGGCGCGCATTCAGGTGGTGCTTGGGCTGGATGCAGCACCTTACCACCCTGACGGGGGTACAGGGTACGATTTGCACAGCACTCCGCGCTGGCAGCGCGCTGCCTTTTTAGCGGCAGGATTGACAGCCCTGGGCCTGGTGGTCCTCCAGATTCTGGCCGAAGATTGCAGCATATCTATCGCCTTTTTGGGTGCGTACGGGCGCTGCAAAGACGGTGTGGCCATTTACAACCAGACCGCGCCGCTAAACGCCCTGCTGCTGACTTTTGACCTGCTGCTGCTCGGCTTGCTGGCTTGCGCCGGGATCGTGCGCTTGCTGGAACGAGCCGGCCCGCAGCTGATGATGTTTGCGGTGCGGGTGCGTACGGCAGGGATCTTCCTGCTGATGATAGCGACTGTCGCTTTGGGAGTGACCGGATTGATTGGCGAACTGCCTATCCTGACACTGGGAGGTTTGCTAACCGGAACGGCGGGCACGGCCCTGTGGGCCGAAAGATAGTCTTTTGGCCTGCCGGTAAAGAGCCAATTTTTTCTCCATGAATCAGTTATAATTCGGCCATGCTGCGTACCCAACTCGCAATCCTCGGGCTGTTGGGGTTGGCAGCCTGCGCACCACTGGCAGGCCCTCCCACCCCTGCCCAGGCCCCTACCGCCACAAACACATTCTCCGCCCCTACGCTCGCCCCGACCTCCGCCCCCGACACTCAGAGCACGCCTTCGGCGGTGGTGGCGGTGACAATCCTCCCCACTACCCCACCCGCGACCAGCGCCCCAACGACGATCCTACCATCCACTTCTACCCCCGATTCCCGTCCCGCTCCGGAACAGTGGCAGGACTGGCCAGTCATTCCCACCCTATCGGCGGGTGCCAAAGCGCTTTACCAGGCCGGGTTAGACGCGGGCAACAACCCGCATGCCTTCTCCAAGATCGGCGACTGCCAGAATATCAATTCGTTTTTTCTGGCAGCGTTTGACAGCCCAAAGCTTTACAGGCTGGGGTCGAAGTATGAATCTCTGCAGCCAGCAATCGACCAGTTCCACGGCATGTTCAGCCGCGAAAGCGCGGCAGTGCGCAACGGATTTAACGTGGCGGCGGTGCTCAGCCCACTGCAGGCCGATCCGGCAGTATGCAAGGCAGGCGAGAACCCGGTCACCTGCGAGCTGCGCATCAACCGGCCCAGCATCGTGCTGATCTCGATGGAGACCTGGTGGGCCAAGAAGCCAGCCGCGGAATACGAGAAGTATATGCGCCAGATCCTGGACCTGGTAATCGCCCAAAAGGCCCTGCCGATCCTGGCAACCAAGGCCGATAACCTGGAAGGCGACTTTTCGATCAACGCCACTCTGGCCCGTCTGGCATACGAGTACGATATCCCCCTGTGGAATTTCTGGAAAGCCGTGCAGCCGCTGCCCAACGGCGGGTTGAGCAAGGACGGCTTCCACCTGACCAACGACAGCCTGCACCCGGCAGACCCGCTGTTATACCAGCGCCTATCAGAACCATCCGCCTCGAATTTCGGCTGGGCGATACGCAACGTGACCGCTCTGCAGGTGATCGATTCGGTCTGGCGGCAGGCCAGCGCGCCTTAGGCGAACCCGGCAGACCGCCGGCGGGGATATCCCCCTGCCATCCAGGGCCGCAGGGACACATTTTTGCACGCCACAGGAGGAGCCACATATGTCTCGACCCAACATTCTCTATCTGCATTCCCACGATACCGGGCGCTATATCCAGCCTTTTGGCCGGGCGGTGCCCACGCCCAACCTGCAGCGCCTGGCCGAAGAAGGCGTGCTGTTCCGCCAGGCCTTCTGCGCTGCGCCGGTGTGCTCAGCCAGCCGCTCGGCCTTGCTGACCGGGCAGGCGCCGCATTCAGCCGGGATGATCGGCCTGGCCCACCGCGGCTTTCGCCTGAACGATTACCGCCAGCACCTGGCTCAGTTTCTGGGGGCCGCCGGCTACCACACCGCTCTGGTAGGCGTGCAGCACGAGGCTCCCGCCCCGGGCACGCTGATCGGCTACCACGAAATATTGCCGGTGCGCAGTGGGAGAACCGCCGATATTGCCGCGGCAGCCGCAGATTTTCTGAGGGAGCCCGCCCAGCCATTCTTCCTCTCGGTGGGCTTCAGCGACACCCACCGAGAATTTCCCGCCCGTGACCCGCGCGACGACCCGCGCTACATTCTGCCCCCGGCTCCGCTGCCCGACTTGCCCGAAATACGCGAGGATATGGCCCAATTCATCGGCAGCGCGCGCGTCCTGGATGACGGGGTGGGCCAGGTGCTGGCAGCCCTGGCAGAAGGGTCAGCGAATGACACCCTGGTGATTGCAACCACCGACCACGGTATCGCCTTTCCAGGAATGAAGTGCACCCTGACCGATCACGGCCTGGGTGTGCATCTAATCCTACGCTGGCTGCCCGGAAAAAATTCCGAGGGGCCGCTCCCCTTGCGAAGCGGCGAGGTGGTGGATGCAATGGTTTCGCACCTGGATATCTACCCCACCCTGTGCGAACTGCTGGGGCTGGCAGAACCGGCCTGGCTGCAGGGACGTTCGCTCCTGCCGCTGCTGCGCGGCGAGACCGATTCCTTGCACGAAGAATTGTTCGGCGAGGTGACCTATCACGCCGCTTATGAACCGATGCGTTCAGTGCGTACCAGCCGCTGGAAATATATCCGCCGATTTGGCGGTCCCCGGCGGGTGCTGCCCAACGCGGACGATTCGCCCTCTAAGACGGCCTTGCTGGCTCGCGGCTGGGGCGAGACGGTGCTTCCGGGCGAACAGCTTTTTGACCTGGCCTTCGACCCCAACGAGGCCCACAACCTGGCCGAGGATGATGCCCATGCCGGCCTGCTGGTCGAGATGCGCGCCCGGCTGGAACGCTGGATGCGAACCACGAACGATCCCCTGCTGGACGGGCCGGTGCCCGCGCCGCCGGGGGCGCTGGTCAACGATCCGGAAGGGCTGTCGCCCCAAGAGACACCGCACAGGGTCGGCGGGTAAATGTCCTCTGGGAAAGTTCTGGATTGGAGCGGCCGGCAGCTCAGCGCACTGCCCGAGGCGATCGTCGATTCAGGCGAAGTGGAGGAACTCAACCTCGACGACAACCAATTGGAGGCGCTGCCTGCCAGCCTGGGCCGGTTGGAAAAGCTAACAAAGCTCAGCCTGTACCGCAACCGCCTGACAGACCTCGCCTCTTCGGGCGAGACGCTGTGGGGTCTGACCCACCTGCGGATCCTCAACCTGGCCGACAACCGTTTCACGCAACTGCCGCAGGGGATTGGCCGCCTGGTCAACCTGCACATGCTGGACCTGGGACACAACCAGCTCACCAGCCTGCCGTCCGCCATCGGCAACCTGGCCCGCCTGGCGTTTCTGTATCTGAGCAACAACCGCCTGACAGACCTGCCTGAGTCGTATGCAGGCCTGTCCAACCTGCTGTACCTGAACGCGACCGACAACCAGCTGACCCTCGTGCCAGACTGGATCGGCAGCCTGACCGGTCTGATCGAACTGCGCCTGTATAACAACCAGATTTCCCGTCTACCGGAAAGCATTGGCGCTCTGGAGAAGCTGAAAGAGCTGCACCTGATGCACAACCGGCTGGCTGCGCTCCCCGCATCGATCGGCCGCCTGACCGATCTGCGCAAGCTGGGCCTGCAGGGCAACCAGCTGGCCGCCCTGCCAGAATCCATCGGCGATCTGACCAGCCTGACCGACCTGGATCTGCGCGACAACCACCTGACAGCCCTGCCCGAGACACTGGGCAGCCTGCACAATTTGCGCACCCTGGACCTGCGCGCCAACCGGCTGGCAACGCTTCCCGCCAGCCTGGCAAAGCTGGGTAAACTGGAAAAACTGGATTTACGCTGGAATAAATTGAGCGTGCTGCCGGAGTGGATCGGGCAGTTGGAAGCACAGGGCTGCGTGGTTTTTCGTGATTGATCGGGGTATTTTTTAGATACGGGGGCTGGCCAAAATGGCCAGCCCCCGTATTGTTTACGCGCTTATGTTGGGGAAAAAATACTGGCGCACGACGCGCAGCGGGCGCATCATTTCGTTATCTTCGTGGTCGATAATGTGGCAGTGCCACACGTACAGGCCAAGATTGTCAAAACGGAGCTTCACGCGGGTAATTTCACCCGGATAAGCTATCACGGTGTCTTTAAACCCCGTCTCCCAGCTTTCCGGCGGGCGAAGTGTACCAGGGGCCTGCATGCTTTCGCGATTGACCACCTCGAACATGATCTGGTGAATGTGAATGGGATGAGCATCCATGGTGTAATTATAAATTTCCCAGATTTCTTCCACACCCTGTACCGGCGTTTCGGTGATCGAGTCGCCCCACAGCATGGGCATTGGGGTCAGTATACCGTTTACCATCTCGACCGTGCCCAGCACGGCTTCGCGCGGGCCGACCTCATTCAAAACCTCAGAATCCTCTTCGTTGAGCGAGACCTTGCGGGTGCGCTGTGCCGTTCCAAGGCGGGTCAGTTCAGGAAGGGTGATACTGTCAAAAGCCAGGGTAGTGTCTTCTCCCACCAAACCGAGGTCCACCACAAACTTCATCACCTGCCCGGTAGTCATGGGGTCCGCAAACGGGAAATCAACCCCCGGCACTCCACCGCCGTAGGGTTCGTCCGGGCCAAGGTTGACCACGTACACCTCGGCACCGTCCTCGAAGGTGGAGAAGTCGACAATCACATCCATCCGTTCCGCAGGCGCTATCAAAAGCGTTTCCAGCTGAACCTTATCGGCGTCCGCCAAAAAACCGCCTTCAGTGCCGATCACCCCGAAGGGTACAGCCGAGGTATAGGGGGGAGTGCTTGTTATCAAGCTGGGATCTTCGGTGGTGAGTTTTAAAATAACGAAGCGAGCATTGCAGCCGTTTAAAAAGCGCAAGCGGTAGCGGCGCGGTTCCACATGCTGCACGGGCCAGGTACGGCCATTGACCACCATCGTTTCGCCAAAGAATTCGGGGTTCCAGATCGGGGAGATGTCGCTGTCAGGAATAAAAGGCCCGGAAAAATCATCGAACTCTTCCCGCGAATCGGGGAAATACAGGCTGCCATCGGCATAAAATGAGCGGCCCTGGATAACGATCGGAATTTCGTAATTACCGGAAGGCAAATCGCCCGCGGGCAGATCCGAAGATCCTCCGCGCACCATGTAAAAGCCTGCCGGACCAGCATAGACGTTGAGGCGGGTCATGCCCAGGGCGTGGTCGTGATACCAGAGGGTCGCGGCGCGCTGGTCGTTATCGTACTGAAACACGGCTGAACCCGGTTCCCACACCTGGCCGTATTTGGCCTCGAAGGTGGCTTTAAACTCGTCATAATGGGTTCCCACCTTGAAATACTCAGGGGGAATATTGTCCGCATCTGGCAGGAACCAGGCGTCGGTGTAACCATCGCTCTCTTCAAAGGCATGGGCCCCATGAACATGGGTCACTATCGGCACCGGCCCGCGGTAGGCAAAGGGCTGGGTGGTGAAGGTCGGGCGCATATCGCGCGGGCCGGCCGGGTTAGCCCAATGCAGAGTCGGGTCGACCGGTAGGATATGGGGCAGGTAATTGTTTTGGGAATCAACCAGTTTGTTGACCCATTTCACCCGCACCGGGCGGTCAGCCTGGGCTTCGATGGTGTAAGCCGGATAATTGAATGTCGTTGGTTCTGCGATGGAATAATAACTCCACACCGTGGTTTTATTGAAGTTGGTCGACCCTCCCGGCGGGAGAATTTGCTGTAACTCCTGCTTTACCCCGATTTCATAGTAATCGACCTCCTCACCTTTGGCACCGGTAATCACACTGTCTCTGGGCATGGCCGGAGGCAGAATTAAATCGGCGGCGTACTTGGGGATTAAGGTGGGGTCCAGACGAGGATGATAGTCCTGAGGGAGAAGCGGACCGGATAATGGCTTGGGGAGAAAAAAGCCTGCGCCAAACAATGCGGCAGATTGGAGAAATTTGCGACGTGAAACCATAATTTTACCCTTTATTTTCCTTGTTCAATCGAAAACTTTTGATTGGCAACCATGTGAACTTTTCAAAAATCAATCCATAACCCTCCTTATTTACCAAATAAGATAGCATTAATCTGATATATAAGATGATTATAGTGATCCAAAATATTAATTCAATATTAATTAATTAACAAACCATTAAGACGAATTGCACTTTTATGCCTTTTAGCCTACCTGGCGCACATTTGTTTGGCAGACAAAAAAAATACAAACCGCGCGATGATGCGCAGTTTGTATCGAATTTCTTTGAAATAGCAGGGTAAACGCTACAATTCCTCGAGCACCTCACGCACCAGCCCGGGCCCGCGGTAGATCAGGCCTGTATACAACTGCACCAACACGGCCCCGGCTTCCAGGCGCAGGCGCGCCCCGACCGGGTCCAGGATGCCGCCGCTGGCAACTACCGGCAGGCGACCATCAAGGCAGGCGATAGTGCGGCGCAAGGATGCCAAGGCCAGTGCTTCCAGCGGGCGGCCGCTTAAGCCGCCCTCCTGCCTCGCAAAGGATGAGTGTAAGCCGGGACGCTGCAGCGTGGTGTTGCCTTGAATAACCCCGTCCATCCCGCAGGCGAGAATCGCCTCCAATGCCCCATCCAGGCCGGCCTCATCCAGATCGGGGGCCAGCTTGACCAATAGCGGAACATGACGGCCTGCCAGGCGGGCATACTCCTCGCGGGCGGCGGCCAGTGGGCCAAGCAGCCCTTCCAGGGCACGGCGAGTCTGCAGAGAGCGCAGGCCGGGCGTATTGGGCGAGCTGACATTAACTGCCAGGTAGCCAGCCAGGGGGGCAAAAGTGGCAAACAAATCCAGGTAATCACGGGCAGCCTGCTCGAGCGGGGTATCTTTGTTCTTGCCAATATTGACCCCCAGCACGAGCCCGGACGGGCGTGCACCCTGCAGGCGTTGGGCCATGAAGCTGGCCCCCCGGCCGGGAAACCCCATGCGGTTGATCACGCCTTCATCCTCGACCAGACGAAAAACACGCGGCCTGGGGTTGCCGGGCTGCGGGCGGGGCGTGACCGTCCCCAACTCGAGATGGCCAAAACCCAGGCAGGCCAGGCCGCGCCAACCCAGGCCGTCTTTATCATAGCCTGCTGCCAGACCGACCGGATTCGGAAAATCCAACCCAAAGGCGCGCACAGGCGGGTTCGAGAAAGCGTTGTGCGGCTGGAACCAGCTTCTCAGCAGCGCTCGAGCGGGAGGGAGTGCACCCGCCAGGCGCAGCAAGGCCAGGGTGATGGCGTGGGCCTGCTCCGGGCTGAGGCGATAGATCCACGGGCGCAGGCGATCGTAGGCGCTCATTGGGCCAAAAATGCACGGGCGGCGGCAATCTGGTCCGGCGGGACCGACCCGACACGCTCCCAGTAGTCGAGCAAGGCGCTCAAAGTGAACACAGCATGCAGCCGCAGCCCGGCCGCGTCCAGGTTTTGGGCGGCGCCCGACTGGCGGTCGACCAGCACCACCACGTCGCGCACGGTCAGGCCGGCGGCGGTCAGTTTTTGGATGGCTTCGAATTTGCTCTCGCCGGTCGTGGCCAGGTCATCGATCACCACCACAGTCTCGCCAGGTTGAAACTCACCCTCGATCTCAACCCGCGTGCCGTAATCTTTGGCCTCTTTGCGCGGGTAGATGAATGGTCGGCCGCTCTGAAGGCTGATGGCGGCCGCGATCGGCAGGGCAGCATAAGGCAATGCTGCCAACCGAGCGTAGGACAGCCCGGCAAGCAGCGGACGGTAGGCGGCGCCAACCGCCGCCAGCAGGGCGGGGTGAGAAATCAGGCGGCGCAGGTCGATGTAAATCGGCGAGACCAGGCCTGACTTAAGCGTAAACTGGCCGAAGCGCACGCAGCCGGCAGCGAGCAAACCGTCCGCCAGGGCAGCCGGAAAACCCGCATTCCCCGGCGACTGTTCTTTGGTTGAAATGCGTTGAACAGAGTCCGCTTGCTTTAAATCCTTACGGACGGCGTTGATCTCGTCCACCAATGCGCGAGCGGCCTGTGCGGGATCCGCGGCGCGCGAGATTGCCCGCGAAACGGGCAGCAGCAGGCCCAGGCCGTCGGCCCGCAGGCCGGCCTTCAAGGCCGCACGCAGGTCACCCCCCTGGGCACCCACCCCAGGCGCCAGGATCCACAGATCGGACGCCAGGGCGCGCACCCGCTGCAGGGCCGCGGGATGGGTGGCGCCAACTACCAGGCCCAGATTGCCGTTCGCATTCCATGCGGCCGCCAGGCCGGCCACATGCTCGTACAGGCGGCGCGGCTCCCCCACCCCCCCTGGAAAGCCGGCCAGTTCCAGGTCCTGCAGGTCGGCCGAACCGGGGTTGGAGGTCTTGCACAGCATAAAGACCGCGCGGGCCGGGTCGCGCAGCAGGGGCTCGAGCGAATCGCGCCCCAGGTATGGGCTGGCGGTCAGGGCATGGGCGCCCATGGTTTCAAACGCCGCTCGAGCATAAGCCTCGGCGGTGGAGGCGATATCGCCGCGCTTGGCATCCAGGATAACCGGAATGCCGGGAGGTACGGCGGCGATCACCGCCTTGAGCGCCTCCCAACCGGACGGCCCGAATGCCTCGAAGAAGGCCGCATTGGGTTTGAAGGCCAGGGCGAACTCCGCGGTGGCTTCGATCAGACGCAGGCAGAAATTTAATGCCGCTTCGGCACCCTGACGAGGGTCTGCCGCTTCGGCACCCTGACGAGGGTCCGCCGCTCGCAGTGCGGGCGTACCGCGCGTATCGGCGCTGTTTTCCACCAGGTCGGCGGGATGCGGGTCCAGCCCGACGCACAGCAGCGAACCGGTCTGGCGGGCGCGCGCTTCGAGATTTTCAAAAAAAGATTGGGCCATGTGATTCCTGATCTCTTATGCTTTACCGAGTACGATCGCCAGCAGGGCCATACGCACGTACTGGCCGTATTCCATCTGGCGGAAGTAAGCCGCGCGGGGATCGTCGTCAACATCCATGCTGATCTCGCCCACCCGCGGCAAGGGGTGCATGACGATCATCTCGTCTTTGGCGCCAGCCATCACCGCCGGGTCGATGACATAGCTGCCTTTGACCGCCTCGTACTGCTCGGGGTCGGTGAAGCGCTCTTTCTGGATGCGGGTGACATAGAGCACATCGGTGCTGGCTAAAACAGGATCAAGCTGGCGGTATTCGGCCTGACGGGTGCCGGAGTCACCGATCGAAGCGATCTCTTCGAAAATTTCAGGCGGCATGCGCAAGATTTCAGGGGAAATGTAGTTGATCTTGACGTTATACAGAGTCAGCAGGCGGGCCAGCGAATGAACCGTACGGCCAAAGCGCAAGTCGCCGAGCATGGTGACGGTCAGGCCGTCGATTTTACCAAGTTCGGCCTGGATTGTATACAGGTCGAGAAGGGCCTGGGTGGGGTGCTCACCGATGCCATCGCCGGCGTTGATCACCGGCTTGTGGGCGTAGCGTGCCGCCAGCTCGGCTGAGCCGGTTTCGGGGTGGCGCAGCACGATCACATCGGCATAGCACTCCAGGGTGCGGATGGTATCGGGCAGCGATTCACCCTTCGAGACAGAGGAGTAGCGCACCTCATTGATCGGGATCACACTGCCGCCAAGGCGCTCCATGGCTGAGGTAAAGGACGAAGAGGTGCGAGTGGAAGGCTCATAGAACAAGTTGGCCAGGATCTTGCCTTTGAGCAGGTCGAAGCTGCCCACGCGGCGCACCATCTCCTGCATTTCCTGGGCGACACCGAAGATGTACGCCAGGTCATCGCGGTCAAATTGTTTTACCGATAAGATGCTCTTGCCGTAGAACGGCGAGGTCTGGTGGTCGCCAAAGGGCAGGTACGGGCTGTGCTGGCGAAGGGGGGGAGTGTGCATTGCCATACGATAATCTCCTTGATATTTGAGTCAGTTATTATTTCAGTTGGTCACAATTTACAGGATGAAAGCATACTTAGGATAGCCAGGATAAAACCTTTCATCCTATCCATCCTATCCATCCTTGTATCCTGTACTCTTTGTTTCAACGGACCGGATGAGGTGCCTGCCCGTGCCAGGCCGGGCCAGAACCTGCCCGTCCCGAAAGGCATCCTGCCCGCGCAGGACGACCCGCAGCACACGGCCCTGCACCTGGCGACCCTCGAAGGGCGTCCAGGCGCAGCGCGTCTGCAGATCAGCGCCTCGGATTTCCCAACGGGCCTGCGGATCGACCTCGACCCACGTATCCGGCTGGGCAGGCAGGCCAAAGATGCGCCGCGGATTGGTGACACAGCGCGCCACCAGGTCCTCGATGGTCAGGCGGCCCTCGGCCACGGCGCTCAGGAGCAGGGGCAGGCTGGTCTCCAGACCGGGAAAACCGGGGGGCGGGTTGGGGCCGTCTTTTTCGGCCAGGGTATGCGGAGCATGATCGCTGGCGAAGCAGTCGATCACATCCAGGTTGTCCCACAGGGCCTGGCAGTCGGCGGGCGAGGCCAGGCGCGGACGGACCTCGCCACGCCCGGCAGACAGCCCAGGCAGGTCGGCGGTGCTTAGAAAGAGATGGTGCGGGCTTACCTCGCAGGTCACCGGCAGGCCGTGTTCTTTGGCGGCGCGCACCAGAAGGATTTCTTCACGGGTGGCGACGTGACAGATGTGCAAGCTGCGCCCCACCAGGGAAGCAGCGAGGATTACGGCA
Source organism: uncultured Chloroflexia bacterium (assembly GCA_963768585.1). Classification (GTDB taxonomy): domain Bacteria; phylum Chloroflexota; class Anaerolineae; order Anaerolineales; family Anaerolineaceae; genus CAVUNY01. The sequence goes on along the minus strand of CAVYIF010000019.1, from coordinate 100,222 downwards.
GCCAGAGTGCGGCCCTCGGCGTGGACGGCGACCGGCGCGCTGCGCGGCCAGCGCTCGAGATGGTCGCGCCACAGGCTCATCTCGTCCAGGCGGAGCGGGCCGTAGGTCTGGTCAAGATACATTTTGAGGCCGGCCGCCTGGGGGGCGAGACCGGCAGCAACTTCAAGGTTGGATCTCCGGCGCCGAGGAATTGGGCGTAATCGCAGCGCGCCTTGCGGCGGGCGGCGGAGAGAGCCTTTCCAACGTGGCGGCATCCGTGACCGGCGGTTGCGTATTGGGCATGGCCAGCACCAGAGTGAATCCGCCAGCCAGAGCGGCAGCCGTGCCGCTGTCCCAATCCTCCTTGTGGGTGCCACCAGGTTCGCGCAGATGGACATGGGGGTCGATCAGGCCGGGAAGTTTGAGCATAACACCTCCTACTTAAGGATAAAAAAATCCCCGTTCCTGGAAAAGAAGCGGGGAAAGAAAGCCAAAAGGTAAAAAGTGGTTGAAGACCGGGGAAGAAACCAGGCGATCTTTATCTTTTTTGGCGGGTGCAGCACCGCGACCCTCCCCGACGCGTACAAAAAAATATCCCGGGAAAGTATTTTCCGGGATGGGGTTGAAAGCGGGGAGTAAAAACAAATCCCCCAGGTGGGACGGGGCCGTCCGATGGGGGATACGCGGTAACAAGAGTTGTCTGCACATGCTGAAAAGGGATTATAGGACGAAATTCGGATCTGTCAAGGGGGATTTTTGGGGCGCGCCATGTGAAGTTAACCACTGAGGCACAGAGTCACAGAGAAAAACAAAAAGAATGATCGAAAAAGACGCTACACTATGCCCCCCCTGGAAGCACAGGCGCAACTCGCGCCCTGGCGGCCTGTTCAAAGGCATAAGCAGCAGCGATCAGGCGGCTGTCTTCATAGGGCTCACCGACCAAGGTCAGGCCAAAGGGTTTGCCGGCCTTACGGTAGCCGGCGGGAACGGTCAGCGCCGGGTAGCCGGCGATGGCATAATAGCCGGCCAGGGAGTTATCCAGCGAAACCAGCAGATCAACCTGTCCCTCCCTGCGCAAGCGGCGCAGTTCAGCACCGGTAACGGCGCGGACTTTCTCAGCCAGGGCGGCATGCTCGGCAGAAGTGAGCGATAAAGCCTGCGAGCGTTCCAAAAGATCCTGGCCAAAGGGCGCGCGGTTGGGCAGGTCGGCCTGGTTAAAGGTGATGATCTCGGCCAGCGAAGAAACCGGGGCAGGGCCGGGCACGGACTGAAAATAGGCTGCCAGGTCATGCTGCATGCCATAGCAAAATACCTGTATGACCTGCTTCCACGGGGCCGCCCGGCGGGTGGACAGATGGACGACCTGCGCCCCACAGGCGCGCAAAACAAGCGTACAGCGTTCGATCAGGTCCTGCTTGGCCGGCCGGGGTTTGCGGGGGGACACAAATCCCAGGCGCAGGCCGCGCAAAGCGTCCGCATCGAGAAAACTTGACCAATCGACCGGCCACTCCGCCTGCGGCTGAAGGGTAGCCAGGTCTTCAGGATCGGGGCCCGCCATGGCCTGCAGCAGCAGGGCCAGATCGGCCACACTGCGGGCCATCGGCCCGGCGGTATCGGTTACCGCGGTAATTGGGATAATTCCCCGGCGGCTGACCAGGCCCAGAGTGGGCTTGAGCACGGCCAGCGAGTTGGCCGCGCCGGGAGCGATGAGCGAGCCGCAGGTTTCGGTACCCACGGCCAGCGGAACCAACCCGGCCGACACGGCCACCGCCGACCCCGAACTGGAGCCGGAGACATCAAATTTGCCGTAGGGATTGCGCACCTGGCCGCCCAACACGCTGAAGCCGTTGGCCGAGGTGCTGGTCATGAAATTAGCCCATTCCGAAAGGTTGGTTTTGCCCAGGATGAGCGCCCCGGCGGCGCGCAGCTTCTGGGCAATGAAGGCATCGGCCCCGGCCCGGAAGTGTTCGAGCACTTTAGCTCCGGCGGTGGTGTGCATCCGGTCGCCGGTGGAAATATTGTCCTTCAAGAGGATGGGAATACCGTGCAGCGGTCCGCGCAGGGTGCCTGCGCGGCGTTCGTCATCCAACTGACCGGCCACCTCCCACACATCCGGGTTCAACTCTCCGACGGCATTGAGCGGCGCGTAGCGGCGGATGCGCCCCAGAAAATACGAAGCCAGCAGGCGGCTGGTCAGCTCGCCGCTTTGCAGGCGCTGCTGCAGGAGCGAGACCGGAGCCCAGGGCAGCCACGCGTCCAACTCAGCGCCTGCGTCAGGGGAAAGCTCTTGCGAGAACACTTCGCCCAAAGCACGTTGGCCGATGTAGTTCGGAGTATGGTACTGGCGGATGACCTGTTTGCTGTACATGCACTCGCTCCTACGCTAGGGGGTAATGGGGATGGACGGGCTGCTTGCACTGTGGCCTATTCCAGGGATAACTGCAGCCCCAGAAAGCGGCTGTAGCGCTGGGCGGCGGCGTAGCACGGTCTCCTGCGGAACAGACAGCGGGGTAAACGGGATCAGGGTGATCTCGACGGTGTCTTTCTTCATCTTGCGCTTCCAGGTACCCACCACCTGACCGCCGGAGACGATCATTGGCTGAAAGATACCATTGCCGCCGGGGATAATCCTCGCGGCGTACTCGCCGGGGAGGACCGCGCCGCGGTCGGTGTACCCGATCAGGTATTCGTCAAATCCGGGCAGCAGGCGAAAGCCATGCGTTCTGATTCTTCAGATAGTTGCCGCCGATTTGCCTGCCAGACCAGTATTCCCGTTCATCAATGGTTTGGGAAACCAATCCGGGGCGGGCCGCGGCCAGCCCGGCGCGGGCGTCGGTGAGGGTCAACCCGCCCCACCAGGCGAAATCGGGCAGTGCCGCCGGACCGTGGCTGGAAAAATAGCGCACGGCCAGTTCGGCCAGGGCTTCTTCACGCGGCAGTTCTTTGACTTGCGGAACCCATTCCTCCAGCAGGACAAAAGTCTGCTGTTTGGCCTGCATCGGGCCCATGCAAATCAAGCCGGTTTGAGCGGCATACCAGAGGATGTGATAGCCGCGCTGTTTTTGGGCAGGGATTCCGGCGTGCTCGAGCAGGGCCAGCATCTCTGCCCGGGTCAGCCGGCGGCCGCCATGCAGGGCGTCATAAAAAAGCCGGCAGCTGCGCTCCAGGACAGCTTGATCCAGGCCCAGTTGGGCCTGGCGGCCGCGGGCCCTGGCGAGCATGCGCGCAGCGCCAAGCTGCAGGATCCATTTCGCATCCTCCGCTGGCACAAAGTGGATCGTGCCGCGCAGGGGCCAGGTGCGGACGATCTTTTTAGCGGCGATGGCCTGCTCGACCTCCGCCAGCGTGGCGGAACCCGTGCGCAAACCGATGGCCCACACCGCCTGGGCATAATCCTGGGCCTGGAGGGCGCCCATCCAGCGCACGACCTGTTCGGGGCGCTCAAATTTGGCGTCCAGGAGGCGCTGGTTGGCCAGCCTGTGCAGTACGAGGGGAGAGATGGACATGGGGTTGATTATATTCCGCCTGGACCTGAAAATAGGAAGAAATTAATCGCTGAGATGATGATCGGGGTATAGGTTGTGCTGCGGTCCATTTCCTGCCAATTCGTGATTAAGATGCCATTATCACCCAACCACCTCAATATTATTTCTTCACTGCCGGTAAGAAGACCGTGTACTCGCCACCTGCCCCAGCCCAGTAGCCCAGGCCGGCTTTGTAGTTCGTGCTGGTGGCGGGTCCGACAACGGTTTGTCCGATGGTGAAGTTTGCCGCATAGGAGGACGAACTCGACTGTCCACCGCCGTTGCCGGGCGGTTGTACAAACCAATCCAGTTTAAAGCTGGCAGAAGACATTGCCAAAACGCTCACGGACACCAGAAGCACGAGAATAAGCGCGGCGGATATCGCCACGAAAGGCTTCGATTTCATCAAAATGCTCCTTTCACCCGGTTTACTGGTGGCCCAAAACCAACCGAACACCGCCAATCTGAATATATTCCGTGTCGTTGGCGAAGTTCAAATACAAAAAGAGACCCAAGATGCCCTGGTTACTGGTCAAAACATTGTTTTGTGTGGGAGTCAGCGTGTAACTCGCCGCGGTATTGCTGGTGTGGTTGGCTGTGTCCTGGACGATTTGCAACCAGCTGTCTGCATCTGTTTGGACGTAAAGGTCGGTTTCTGTAATGTAGTTGTTTGTGCCGTTCTGGTTTCTGTAGTAGACCCTGACCTGTTTTATGGTTACGTTCTGTCCATATAAAACTCCCGGCAAAGTAACTGGGAGATAAATCACCTTGGTACCGGCAGTTGTGCCGCGCCAGATCCGCGCAGCGCCATTGGCCTGGATATCCCAGCGGGTGGTGTCCGTATTGAGGTTTTTAATCAATGAATTGCCCGGCACAAAGATGGTCGAGTCGGCGCCTTTGACGATCGCGCCAGGCCGCAGGCCCCAGGCATACGGCACAGCGTAGATTGCCTGGCGCGGCGTCATCTCCGCATCGGAGCCCACCTTGATGCCCAGATACAGCTGGTCGCCATTGAAATCACTGGCGGTGCAGAAATCCATCTCCATGGTGAACAAACCTTTGACAGCGTTTACTGTATCCGCATCCGTACAGCGGGCGATACCCCCGCTGGACACGTCGTAGATCGAGGTGGTAACGGTCACCGTTCCATTGATCGGATTGCCGCTGGCATCGGTCAAACGGCCCTGTACCTGTACGATATCGTTCGTAATAACGGCCAAAGCAGCCGGGGCATTGGTTAAATCGTCATCACTGTTTGAGCCGCCAGTTTGGGCACTTACGAAGCCAACCAGTGCGAGCAGCAAAAGCACCAGGGTGACGCCCACTGCAAATACAAATTTACCTTTGCGGTTTTTCACGATTTTCCTCCTTCTGCCTCTGATCCCCCAGCAGCATTCCGCTTCACTCGGCCGAGGGGGTTAGTTAAAATCCAATCAGGCTCTTGATCCGTCAACCGGAAAGAACATCATCGAGTCAAGGTGTACCACGGAAATAGAAATTCAATCTCGCCAGCCAATCTCTAACCTCGATGATGCTGGTGGAAAGAACTCACATATTTCCCTCCTTTATGCAGAACCCAGACGAACCACCCACAATCCGACCAAATCACCCCTCCTATAAAGGATACAGAATTTTCCCTGGCCTTTCAAGCCTTACAGCCCCAAAAATGTTTATAAAAAGAGTAAAAGGGTTGAAATTGACCTATACAGGCCAAATTCAACCCTTCTTCTGGTCAGCCGCGCGCTTGAAGCTAATTTCCAGGAGCGGCGTTGGGGAAGGTCACATCAGCCGGCATGCCGGGTTTGAGACGGCCGTCGGTGTTGGCCAGGGAAAGTTCCACGGCATAGACGGTGGTCTGGCGCTCCTGCTGGGTCTGGACGTTCTGCGGGGTGTATTCGGCCTTATCGGCGATGCGCGTGACAGCAGCTTTGAAGACCTGGTCGGGGAAGGAATTGACGCGCAGTTCGGCCGAGTCGCCAACTTTAATCTGCCCGTAGCGGTTCTCAGGGATATAAACCGTGACCTTCAAATTGTCGAGGCGGGCAATGGTCAGGGCGGTCACACCGGGTTGGAGAACTTCGCCGGGCTGGATGCTGCGGGTGAGGACGACCCCATCCAGCGGGGAACGCAGGGTCATCAAACCGATCTGGGCATCCACCTGGTTAAGATTGGCCTGGGCCTGGTCGACGGCAGATTGGGCCTGCTGCTGGGCAGCGCGGGCCTGGTCGACGGCACGGGCAGCCGCCGCCACCTCGGGCGCGTCGGTCCCGGTCTGCAGGGCGCGCAGGGCGTCGTGCACGCTGTCGACGTTCTCCTGGGCCACGGCAACGCGCGCCCGGTTTTCGAGCACGTCCTGGGCGCCGGCGGTGGTCATGGCGTCATTATAGGTACGCAGGGCATTATCCAGATCCAGGCGAGCCTGGTCGAGGGTTACCTGGGCGGCATCATGCAGCTTCTGCCCGTCAGAGGCGCCGTTGGTGCGGTCGAAAACCGTCTGGGCGATCTGGTAGGCGACGCGGGCCTGCGCCAGGCGCTGCTCGGCGTCCAAAAAGAGCGTACTACCAGCCTTCTTTTCAACACTTTCCAGGTTGGCCTGGGCGTCTCCCAGATCCTGCTGGGCGGCATCCAGCGCGGCCTGGGTGGCCTGGAGGCGTTCAGCCTTCGAGAAGAACCAGGTTGGCTGGTCGAAGGCAGCCGGTTTGGTTTGATCCCAGGTTTCCAGGCGGGTGGCTTGCTCATCTGCCAGAGCGGTGTTCAAGGTCAGGTCGTGCTGGGCCTGGGCCGCTTCGAGTCCCACCTGGGCGGTGCGCAGACCGGCATTGGCCGCATCCACGGCGGCAGCAGCAGCCTGATGCTGAGCCTGGAGCAGGGTATCGTCCAGACGGAGGAGCACATCACCGCTCTTCACAGCGTCACCCTCTTTTACCAGGATCTCAGCCACCCGACCACCCATCTCCGCCGAGATGCTGGTTTGGGCGGCTTCGATAACCCCGGAGGCCTGGAGGGAGGTGCTGGACGCGGTGCCTGTCAGGGCACTGCACCCGGCAACAGCCAAAGAGAGCAGCAGAACAAGGATCAGGGAAATTGATTTAAGGGTTAGTTTCATAGTTTCCTCCAAAACAACATTTCAGCTTGCCTTCTCTACGCCCCTGCGGGCATTCGACGCTCAGGGGGCGCGCCAGACGGTCAGCGATCAGGCAACTGAGGCTTTCATGCTGGCGATAAAAACATCTTCCAGCGAAGGTTCGATGACCGTCATCTGGCCGGGCTGGATCCCAGCGGCGCGCAGTTCTTCCACAATCGCGGCGCGCTGCTGGTCCACCTGCCGGGCGACGACATGCACCAGCGAGCCATAAAGCTCAACTTCGAGCAGGGGCAGTTTCTCAGACTGGCGGGCAGCGCGCAGGATCTTGACTGCCTGGATGGGGTCAGAGGGAACCAGTTCAAGCACCTGCCCGCGCATCTCGCGGGCTTTAATTTCTGCCGGCGATCCGCTGGCGATCAGCCGGCCGCGCTGGATAAAGGCCAGGCGATGGCAGTGTTCGGCCTCGTCCATGTAGTGCGTGGTGACGAAGACGGTCATGCCGCCGGCTACCAGGCGGTAGAGCAGATCCCAGAAAGCACGGCGCGAGATGGGATCCACCCCGGCGGTGGGCTCATCCAGAAAGAGCACCTCCGGATGGTGCAGGATGGCGGCACTGAGGGCCAACCGCTGGCGCCAGCCGCCGGAGAGGTCCCTGGTGCGGTCATCCTGGCGGCCCTCCAGGCCGGCCAGGGCCAGGGCCTCTTCCAGGCGCGCATCCAATTCGGCAGGGGGCAGGCCATAGGCCGAGCCATAGAAGCGCAAATTCTGCTGCACGGTCAGGTCGTTATACAGGCTGAAACGCTGCGACATATAGCCAACACGGGGCAGGATGCGGCGGTTGCCGCCGTCGACGGGTATGCCCAGGACTGTCACCGACCCGGCGCTGGGTTTCATCAGTCCGAGCATCATGCGAATGGTGGTGGTCTTGCCAGAACCGTTGGGGCCAAGGAAGCCAAAAATCTCACGGCGGCGGACCTCAAAATCCACCCCATCCACGGCGGTAAAATCGCCGAAGCGTTTGGTCAGGTTGTGAGCAGCAATGGCAGGGGTATTCTCATCCATACGATTAATCCAGTGCCCGGCGTACGAAACGCCAGGAGAAAATGCCGATCACCAGCCCCAGACCCATCAAGGCCAGCACGTGCGGCCAGAGCACATCCAGCCCGGTGCCTTTGAGCAGGATGCCGCGCAGGATTTCCAACCAGTGATGGGCGGGAACGAAATTGGCAAAAAACTGCAGTGCGGGCGGCATGCCCTCCACCGGTGCGGCGTAACCGGTGAACATGAAGTCCGTCATGCCCACCAGCATGACCAGCAAGAAAGCCTGGTGCTGGGTGCGCGAAATCACCGAGATGACCATGCCCTTGGCCAGCTCCACCAGCAGATAGCCAAAGGCCAAAACCAGCAGCAGGGGCAGCGACCCGCGCACCGGCACGCTAAAGGCAAAATGGATCATGGCGAGCATCAGCAAAAAATCGGTAAAACCGACGATCACCACCGGAATGGCCTTGCCGATCATGATCTCCAGGGAGGAAAAAGGCATCACCAGAAGCTGTTCGAGCGTGCCCAGTTCGCGCTCGCGTGAAAAAGCCAGGGCGGCAAAGAGCAGCACGGTAAATTCCAGCATCAGACCGAGTTCGGCCGGGGTGGTGTAAAGGGCTTCGCTGAGATTCTCGTTAAACCACACCCGCAGGCTGGGATTGAATCCGCTGAACTGTTCGGAATCCAGATTGAGGCGGCGCAGGACGATGCGCTCATCGATGGTGCTGGCCAGACCCTGCAAGGCGCGTTGGGCAGCCAGGGCGGGGGTGCTCTCCGCGCCGTTTAATATTACGAACAGGCCCGGCTGGCCGCTGGCAGAATCCATCTGGCGGCTGAAATCGGGCGGGATGACCACGGCGGCAGTAACCTGTCCGCGGTCCATGGCGGCAGTGATGGACGCCATGTCATTGACCTGCTGTGCGGTGCGGAAGGTGCCGGTGTTCTCTAAGGAGACAATCAACTGGCGGCTGGCAGCACTGCGGTTCTGGTCGAGGACCATCAGGGGCAGGTTTTGGACCGGGCGCGAGGTACCCCACCCCACCAGGAGCAGTTCCGAAGCGCCGCCGATGAGCATGAAAGCCGGCAGCCACCAGTCGTTGCTGAGGTGGATAAATTCTTTAACTACCAGGGACCAGATACGTCTAAACATGGCTCACCCCAGTTTCTTGCGGAAGAACAGCGCCGCAAGCGCGGTGAAGGCCACCCCCAGCACCGCCAGCATCACGGCATAAGGCCAGAGCACGTCCATCCCCACCCCGGGCAGGAAGATGCCGCGAGTGATGATGGCATAATGGGTGCCGGGCAGGGACAGCGACTCCAGGCGCATCTCCTCGGGCATAGAAGCCAGGGGGAAAAAGATGCCGGTCATGAAGAAACCGGGGAAGAAAATGACCAGGAAAGAAAGGGCCAGGGCAGCGGCCTGGGTGCGCATCAATACCCCGACCACCATGCCCATACTGAGCACGGCGAAGAGGAAAATCGCCGACAGGCCAAAAAAGAGTGCAAAGCTGCCATTGAAGGAAATGTGGAACCAGGCAATCGCCAGGGCCGGGATGAGGATCACGTTGAGCAGGCCGACGCCGATATAGGGAATAATCTTGCCCAGAAGCAGACCGGTGCGGCTGATGGGGGTCGCCAGAAGCTGTTCAAGCGTGCCGTGTTCGCGCTCGTGAGCCAGGGTGAGGGCCACAGAAAGGGCCGGAAAACCGAGGACCATCGAGATCAGGCCGGGAATGATATCGTTGCGCGGCTTGAGATCGGGGTTGAACCAGGTCTGGATACGCATATCCAACGGCTGCAAGGATTGGGCTGAAATCCCCGCGGAACGCAGCTGGCCGGCCAGGGCGGTATTCACAAACTGCTCGGCACTCTGGGCAATGTGCTGCACGGCAAAGTTGCCGCTTTCCGGCTCGGTGCCGTCGATGATGATCTGCACCGGCAGACCTTTCATGGATTGGAGATCGGCGGCGAAGCCGGAGGAGATGACCAGGGCGGCCTTGACCTGCCCGCGCATCAGCAGGGAGGTAATCTCGTCCATGTCGCGAGCGTAGGCATACAGATCGACATCCTGACCGGCGGTGATCTGGCGGACGAAAGTGCGCGAGGCCTGACTCTGATCGTAATCCAGCACCGCCAGCGGCACGTGCTTGATTTCCACGGTCAGGGCGTAAGCCATGAGCAGCAGCACCAGGGTAGGGGTGAAAAGGACCAGGATCAGCGTGCTGCGGTCGCGGAAAATATGGTTGATTTCTTTGCGGGTTACCGCCCAGATATGGCGCACGCTCATCCGGCCTCCATCTTACGAATCAATGAAATAAAGGCCTCTTCCATGCGAGCCGGGGCGACACGGATGCTGCGCAGATCGATGTTGGCCTCATGGAGGGCACGCTCGATTTCCGGCAGGCGCTTTTGACCATCATCCACCAGGATATGGAGTGATTCGCCGTAAGTCTGAACCTCGCGCACGCCCGGCAGCCCGTCGATCCGTTTATGGGCGGCCTGCCAGTCGGCAGCCTGAACCTCGATCATCTCACCTTCCAGGGTCTCGCGGATGCGGCGCGGGGTGTCGCAGCGCACCAGCCGGCCGGCAAACATCAGCCCGACGCGCGAGCAGCGGTCAGCTTCGTCCATATAGGGGGTGGAGACAAGGATGGTGACGCCCTGGATGTGGAGTTCGGTCAAAATATCCCAAAATTCGCGGCGCGAAATGGGGTCCACGCCAGTAGTTGGCTCGTCGAGAAGCAGAATCTCCGGCTGGTGGACGAGGGTGCAGGCCAGGGCGAGCTTTTTCTGCATGCCACCCGAGAGGTGTGCCGCGCGGCGGTCTTTAAAATCGGACAGACCGGCAAAATCCAGCAGGCGCGCGGTACGCTGCGCCAGGTCGGCGCGCGGCACGTCAAACAACTCGGCGAAGAAGCGCAGGTTTTCCAGCACGGAGAGTTCGGCATACAGGCTGAACTGCTGGGCCATGTAACCTACATGCGGTTTGATGGCCTCGGCCTGGGTGCGAAGATCGAAACCAAGAATCTCGGCCTCGCCTTCGGTGATATTGAGCAGGCCCGCCAGCAGGCGCAGGGTGGTGGTCTTGCCGGCGCCATCCGGCCCGACCAGGCCAAAAAGCTCGCCGGAGGGGATCGATACATCCAACCCATCTACCGCGCGCGTTTTCTTGAAATCGCGGGTCAGCTGGTGGGTGACGATGCAGGGTTTTTCATCCATGTGCGTTATTTGCGCGCCTGACGGATGATCCACAGCACGATCAGCGCGCCCAGGGCCGGCTCGAGGGCTACACCCAGGTACTTAAGGCTCTGGCTGAAACCCATGGCCGGGATGACGAACCAATCCAACAGGCCGACAGCCACAGCGGTGATGACGGCAGCCAGGTAATCGCCGCGCACGCCGATCGGGCGCTTGCCCTTCCACAGGAAACCGGCCACCCAGCCGATCAACAGACCGACCAAAATCATGATTACGATCAAAATTGGAATTTCCATTGCATGCTCCTCGGTAAAAGCTATCAGCCAGTCAGCAAGTCAGCTCCTCAGAGGATAACTGACTGGTCAGTCAGGAAACCGCTTAAAATTTTTTCGACAGGCGCTACGGCGCCGTGACACCCTCCATCAGCAGGCGGATGCTGCTGTGAATATGATAAATGGGGTCGACCGCGGTTTTATCGTAGACCCACAGCAAGATAGTGCCCTCAAAGATCGCCCCAGCAGCCAGGGCCACCTCGCGCGCATCCACCGCGCGAAACTCGCCGCTGTCGATACCGCGCTGGATAATCGGAATCAATATATCGAGATAACGGTTGAGGTACTGCTTGAGGGCATGTTGGACGTACTTGTTGCGGAATGCCAGAGCCAGGAATTCGTACGCGATGGGCATCAGGCGCAGCATGGCGGAAATATTGCGCGTGGCCAGATCGGTAAACTCGTCGACGCACTGCCGGGCGGATTGTTCCGAAATAACCAGCTTTTCCATCTGGCGGAATTCAAGCTGGAAGAGGCGGTCGAGGATGGCGATGATCAGGTCATCCTTGCTTTTGAAATACCGGTAAAGGCTGCCTTTGCTGAGGCCGGTCTGCTCGGCGATATCCTCCATACGGGCCTGGTCGAAGCCTTTTTCTGTGAAAACCTTTTCAGCAGCGGTCAAGATCTGGTTTTTGCGTTCGTCACTGACATCAGGACGTGGGGACATCGAGCAGCTCCTATTGATAAATAACTGACTGGTCAGTCATGTATATGATAGCAAAAATTCCCACTTGAGTCAAGCAGGAATTTCGAAGAACACCCTCACCCCCGCCCCCCTCCCGCGCAAAGCACACGAGAGGGGATAAAAATTCATGGAGTTCGAGAACCGAAGGTTTTCGAACTCCATGGTCAATAAAACAGATCAAGATTCCGCGTGGAACCTGTGTTAATGGGGTTGATTTTTTACATCCTGCAAATAGGCCGTTGCGCGCCGGTCAAGGTCGGCTGGGTAGGCAAAACCCAAATGGTGGCCCACCTCCTGGGCCACTTTGCGCATCAGGGCAATCGTTTTCTCCAGGGCCTGCCAGTTCTCCCCCACCCCAAACCCGGTGTAGGTCTCTCCCAATTCCGTCCAGAGATCGGGGCGCAGCCATTTCTGCAGCCCGCGCCCGTGCGGGCCCGGTTTCAGCGACCAGTCGTGCGCGATCTCCATGTGCCATTCGAGCATCGGGCGCAGATGCTCATCCTTTACAAAATAATCCAGGAGCGTTTTGGCGGCCATCAGGTCGCCGCGCCACAGGAATTTGGCAGTGTAGCCGGTATCCAGGAAAAACTCCTCAATCTTGCGCAGGTAATCAGCCTCGGTTGGCGGGTCGGGGATATAGCCGCGGTAAGTCGGGGCCTGGAGGCGTTCGGTGAGGTGGTCCTTATCCAGCAGCACGCGGTAACCGGCATCGAACTCGGGTGGTAGGGCTGAACTGGCGACGATATTCTGCAGCCACGCCACCGGCCGCAGGGTGAAATCGATCTTCAAGCCATTCTCGTATTGGGTGACGTTGCCGGAAGTGAGCAGCCCCTCGTTGGTTTCCAGCGGATCGCGGTACATAGCCAGCACGCGGCCCAAAATCCTCGAGCCAGTCGCGATTTTCAGCGAAAGGCCGCACGTCGCGCAAAACCAGGATGATATCGAAATCCGAAAAGATGTCCACCTCCGCGCCGGGAACGGCGAGGGTGCTGGTAAGGATGGCGGCGCGCACCAGGGGTTGGTTTTCGGCCCAACGTACAAATTTGGGGATAAACTGGTCTTTTTCGCTTTGACTGAAGATCATGACGGCTCCATATTCAGCATTTCAGCCAGCCGCGCCCCCACCCAAAGGTGAGCTTCGTGTTCGGCCCACATCCGCCTTGCCCGAGGAGTACCAACAGCTATAAATCGCTGCTCTGCCGCAGGACAAACCGCTCACCAGCGGCGGTCGGCATCGTGAGGGACTACGTCGCAGGTATCCTGGTACCAGGTAAGCATCTGCTCTTTGAGCCCGGCCAGCACCCCGGCCAGGGCCGGATCGGCGATGCGGTTGCGCGTCTCGCCCGGATCGCTGCCCAGGTCGTAAAGCTCATCGCTCTCGTACAAGCGGCGCACGTATTTATACTGGTGGGTGCGCAGCATGGTGGCACGGGTATGCTCGGGACCGGCATCCTGCTGCTGGAGGACCAGACGCGGCCAATACAGGCTGAGCATGCCGTCCCTTTCCATGTCGCTGTCCAATTCCTTGGCTTCATCCTCGCCATAGCGCCGCCCGCCCTCGCAGAAGACGGCGGCGCGGTGCGCATCCGTCTCGCCGGCGAGCAGAGGCAGCAGCGAACGGCCAAAATGGGTATGGTGGGGGACCAGTCCCAACAGATCCTCGATCGTGGCCGGCAGATCAACCAGCTCGACCAGGGCCTCGCTGACCCGCGGTTTAACGGGCACATCCACAGGCGGCTTAACCAGGAAGGGGACGCGCGTCAGGCAGTCCTGGAAGGTGTTCTGGGTCTTCTCCACCAGGCCGTAATCACCGGTGAAATCGCCGTGGTCCGAAAAAACGAACACGGCCGTATTATCGTACTGGCCGGTTTCGCGCAGCGCCGCCAGGATCAGGCCCAGCTGGTAATCGACCCGAGCGCACATGGCGTAGTAGGTGGCGCGCAGTTCGGTCCAGCGCGGCTCGCTCCAGGACTGCAGGCCCTGGTTGGTATGAATACCAGCCATAATGCTGGGAAAGCCCTCCCAGGAAGGCGGCGCAGGCACGCGCGGCGGCAAAGCGCCGCGTTCGATCTGCGAGTACCAGGGATCCTCGACGCCGTATGGCGGGTGGGGATAGGTCAGCGGCAGGTAGAGGCAGAAGGGTGGATCCTCCGGTGCCCGGCTGCGGATCACGTCCACCGCGCCCAGGACGTTGGCCCAATCCGAATCGTAGTAAAAAGGTTCTCCGCCGGTATCCTGGCGGCCAACGTAGAACGAGAAATAGGTGTCCGAGCCGCGCTCGCCGCGCCACTCGCGGGCGCGATCTACCTCCCAGAGGGGTTTTGGCGAGCGGGCGGGCTGGTAGTGCTCGCTGCAATAGTCCGCATAACCCAACTGGGCCGGGGTCAAATCATTCTTGCCGCCCCACCACACGTAGTAGCCCTCGTCCATCAGGGTGCGCAGGAGCAGGGGTTCGCCCGGGCGCAGCATATGGAACATGGTGCGGTGGCCGCGCACGTGCGGGTACCAGCCGGTCATGAAGGAGCAGCGGCTGGGGGTGCAGACCGGGTTCTGGCAAAAAGCCCAGCGAAAGGATACGGCGTCCTGCGCGACCATACCGTCGAGGACAGGGGTCACGGCGGCCGGGTTGCCCATGTGACCGAGCACGTCGCCGCGCCACTGGTCGGGGTTGAAAAGGATGATATTGGGACGATTGGACATGGCACCTCATTTTTCAGCTTGTCAGCAAGACAGTTGTATCGCGGCAGCCTTCTGCCGGCTGCCCTCTTAAAACAGGCCCGGGGTTAACGAAAGGCTTCAGCCGGGCCGTATGGGGCCAGGCCGACGGTGATGTAGGGATTGATCAGGGCGTCATCCTGCTGGTGGGCAAAGCGCCACATGCGCCCCACCAGATCGCGCTTGACGGCAGCATAGGCCGGGTCGGCGGCGCGGTTGACCATCTCGTGCGGATCGCGGCGCAGATCGTAGAGTTCATCCTCGTCGAAGCCGTTGAAGGTGTACTTATGATCGCGGGTCATGACCGAACGCTGGCAGTAGTACAACTCCACCCCATTGCACTGGGTATGGATCTCCTCGCGCCACGCGCCAGGTCCTCTCCGCGAAGCGCAGCCCCCCCAAGGGGGGCACGAAGCGTGGGCGCCAGGCTGGCCCCGGCAAAGTGGCGCTCGGTGCTAATCCCGGCCAATTCGAGGAAAGTGGGGCCAAAATCAGCCAGCGAGACGAAGGGGTCCAGGCGGCGGCCCGGGTTGGGGATGCCCTTGGGCCAGCGCACAACGGCCGGCACGCGGTAGGCGCCCTGGAAGCAGGGAATGCCCTTGGCGAACAGGCCGTGATCGCCGCAGTAATCGCCGTGGTCGGAGCAGTACAACACCAGGGTATTCTCGGCCTGACCGGTGGCATCGAGAGCATCCAGAATCTGGGCGAAGAAATCATCCAGGTAGGTGCAGTAGGCGTAAAAATGGCGCATGGCCTCGCGCACCTCGCGCGGGGAAAGCTGGCCAAAAATCTGCTCGCGCATGCGGCGGTAGAGATTGGGCTTGCCGGCAAAGGTATCGGTATAGCTGGGTGGAAGCTGAATATCGTCCGGGTCGTAGAGGTCAAGGTACTTCTGGGGCACGACGTATGGATCGTGCGGGCCCAGGAAGCCGGCATACAGGCACCAGGGTTGGGTACTGGACTTGAGCTCGCTCAAAGCCGCCAGGGCGCCGTCCAGGGTGTCCAGGTCGTGCTGGTGCGAGCCCGGGTTGCCGGCACCGTACAGGCGGTAAGTGCCGTAACCGGGGCGCAGGATCTGGCCCTCGCCGCGCTGCAGCGGGTCGGGCTGCTCGGCCATGGCCTGGTAGCGGTCCCAGTGCAAGCCGTGGTGGCTGCCTTTGCCGCCCGAAACGAAGCGTTCGTGGAAGCCGCGGTCGGCCGGGCTCTCTTCCACGGAGACATGCCACTTGCCGGAAAACTCCATGCGGTAGCCAGCCTGGGCCAGGTCCTCGCTCCACAGGCGCACACCCGGCTTGAGGCCGCGGCTGAGGGCCATGTCGTTGGCGATGTTGTTCCACACGCCGTGCCCGCTGGGATAAAGGCCGGTGAAGAAGGTGGCCCGCGAAGGGCAGCAGTGCGGCGAGGGACAGAAGGCGTTGGTGAAGGTCAGACCCTGGGCGGCGAAGCGGTCCAGGGTGGGGGTGCGAGCCGGGTGCTCGGGGAGCACGGTATCGGCGCGCTGGTGATCGGTCATAACAATCAGAATGTTGGGTTGGGACATGAGAAAACCTCGGGGAATGCATTCCAGCCAGGCCGGTTTCAGCCTGTCAGGCAGGCAGCAAAGCCAATCCATTAATTATAGCAGTAGATAGATGGTTGGGTTTCGAGGCATAAACCGGTCAGCCCGACCATAGAAATAATTGCCTCTCAACCCAACCGACAAGAATCGGACAACGCTTTTAATTTGCGAGAGAACCACTAAGAGGGAGGCGAAGCCGCATTTTTGCATGTTCAACGGAACAGATACAATATAATCAAGATCAACGACAATTATTCGAACGATCTCGCCTGTAAATTTAGACAGGAAATTCAGCATAACGAGGTAACCGCATGCAATCTCTTTCCGGAAAAATCGTCCTGATTACGGGTGCAAGCACGGGAATCGGCGCCGCGACGGCGCGCAGCCTGGTCAAACTGGGCTGTAAGGTTGTGCTGAGCGCCCGCTCGGCGGATAAACTGGCGGCTCTGGCGAGCGAACTGGGCCCGGCGGCCCTGGCTGTTCCGGGCGATGTAACCGCTGCGGCGGATGTTGAGAACATGGTCGCCAAAACTGTGGCGGCCTTCGGGGGCATCGATGTCCTTCTGGCTAACGCGGGGATTTATATTCCAGGAAAAATCTACGAAGGCGACCCCAATGATTGGGCGAAGCTGATCGACACCAACGTGACCGGGGTGATGCGCTGCGTGCATGCCGTGCTGCCGCACATGATGGCGCAGAAATCCGGCGATATTCTCGTGACCAGTTCCATCTCCGGTTTCTCGGACATTCACTGGGAGCCGATCTACAGCGCTTCCAAACACGCCATGCAGAGCTTCGTCCACACGGTGCGCAGGCAGGTGCTGCCCTTCGGGCTGCGAGTCGGATCGATCGCGCCCGGCCCGGTGGCGAATGAGCTGTGGGGAATCTACGACGAAGCCGAGATCAGCAAGCGCATCGCGGAGCGCTCCGCCCTGCGCTCCGAAGACGTCGCCGACGTAATCGTGTTCATGCTCTCCCAGCCAGCGCACATCACCATTCGCGACCTGGTCATGCTCCCGCAGAAATTTGATTTATAGGCTTAGAGGTTTGCCCAACTACCGTCATCTACAAATCAGGAGGGAATCCCGTTGGAAAGCTACCGGGAAGCTGGAGAAACGTGCGTTTTACGCGGCATTGTCAATCACCAGGTGTGGCTGGCCCAGTCAGTGATCGCGGTCAAAGACTGCCCATCCGAAAGCGTTCTTTTGCTGCTGCCTGGTGCCGAATGCGCCTTTCCAGAGGGCTATTGGCGCTGGCGGAAAAACAAGGATTATTCACACGGCACACGCTGGCAGGAGGCCAAAAAGGATCCCATCGTCTTACGAAAATTTTCCTGGCAGACAAACAGGTTTTTGCTCTTCCTCGAACCGGAAAAATACTATTCTTGCGCCCTGATTTGGGATCATGCATCGGACCGATTCAACTGCTACTATATCAACTTCCAACTGCCTTTCCGGCGCAGTCCCTGGGGTTTTGACACCCTCGATCTGGATCTGGATATCGTCGTCGATCCCCAGTACCATTGGAAATGGAAGGATGAAGAGGAATACCAGGAGGGTATCCGCGAAGGCGGCATTCGCGACGAATGGGTGCAGGGCATCGAACGGTCCATGGCCGAGGTTTTCGAGCGCATCGCGCGGCGAGACGATCCAATCAACGGCACGTGGCTGGATTGGCGGCCCGAGCCGGGGTGGGTGCCGCCCAGCCTGCCAGCAGGCTGGCAGGTGGTATAACAATGAATCCTTATTCACATTACCTGCTTGCCTCAAAAATTGCGCCTTTCATTAAGCCAGTTTGTTTGGAAGCATATTATCTGGGATCCATTATCCCCGATGTTCGCTATCTGGCCGGCATGCGCAGAGATCAGACGCATATCAGCCAGGCACAAATCCGGGAGTATCTCATTTCTTACCCGAACCTGGACTTTTTCTTCGCGGCTATCAAGTCCACTGCCTGATCGATGAGATCGATATCGCCAAAGTGGCGAGTAAGGCTTTTCCATTTAATCTTTTGAAATGGGTGCTGCACAAGAATATTTCTCAGCAGCAGATCTTTGTGCTGGTCGAGTTGTTTTATATGCAGTCAACGCACATGGATTGGCAGATCAAAGAGGAGCATAATGAGGTTTAACCGATTTGGGAATTACGCCCGCCCAGATGGAAACCTACTTGAATGCGATGAAAGCGTATTTACCGTCACCTTCCTTCGAAACGGCGCTGTCCTGCTTTCAAAAAATTGGCTATATGAAAAGTTCGCGCTCCGAGAAATATTTTCAGGCCTACCAATCCCTGGAAAGAAACCGGATGCTGAAAACGCTCTTATTGATGGGTGTCAAAAACGCGAATTTAGACCGGGGCGTGGTGAATTACGTGCGGGCAGGCTTGATTAAAGTGACCCTTGGCGATACAGTGGCAGCTTGACAGGACCGGGAATGGCGCGCCGGGTCCTGGGGATAATGCTAGGATCCTAGCAAATCCATCCCATCCTGCTAATTGCCGGGCGGGTAGATTTTATCGATCCAAATTCTTTTACCGGCGACAAACTTGTAGATGTTGACTGCTTTTTTATATTTTTCGGCATATTGCTTGCCCGTCGATTGTGCAATGGATAGATTGGTCGTGATCGTATCTCCGATCTGCTGGTTCGATCCATCCAGGGAAAAAACATAATCCTCAAATGTGATGATCTGCTCCGCGGAGTGAGGCTCATCCCAATGCGGGGCATCCTTTTGATGGGTGGAGGGAGGTCGATCTGCGGGGTAAAACTCCCCGTCGACATAATCCTGATGGGGCAAATCGCCTTTAAAAGAGCCGGTGCGAGATCTTTTCCGCCCCTCATAAAATCTGACGATCGGGCCAATGACCATTATAAGAAAAATTAAGAAAACGAAAAAATCTTCCATAAAATTTACCTGAGATTGTTCGAGACAGCCTGATATTGGTTAGCTTTGGTCTCCGACAGATCCCCATTGAAACGAGCACCCTTTATAGATGATAGGATAGGATAAGAAAGCTAATTATAGGTGATAAATTAATGGATACATGGTCACCTATGACAATATTCTACAATCAATTCAAATATCAATGCGAGATGGATGAATGCTGCAACAAAGAATGATCCCAATCCTTTTTGCCATCGCGCTGGCGCTGGAGATCGTTTACCTGGGTCTGTTCTGGCTGACCCTGCGCAGGCCGGGTTTTCGCTTTTGGCCGCCACCATCGGCGCGCTCGTGGCAGTTTTTCGCGGCGTGGTTCGTGGCAGGAGTGGTAGCGGCGATCTTCCTGCTGTTGGGGGCAGCCGACTTTAACAGCGCGTTCCTGCCCTTCTTCCAGCGCAGACTGCCGTTCGCGCTGACCCTGTTCGGTCTGGGGAGCGTCTTCGGCACCTGGGCCTCGCTCACCTTTGGCCTGCGCAGCACGCTCGGCCTGGGCAAACGTCTGGTCACGCACGGCCCCTACCGCTTCACGCGCAACCCCGAGTACATTGGGGACAGCCTGAACATCCTGGGATATATGGTTCTGACCAATTCCTGGATGGTGTGGGTGCTGGGCGTACTGGGGGTGGCGCTCAATATTATGGCGCCGTTCACCGAGGAACCCTGGCTGGAGGAGCGCTTCGGCACGGCATACCGGGCTTACAAGCAGTCCGTACCGCGCTTCATCCTCAGGTAAAATATTCCTATGAAGACGCAAATCACCCCGACCATTTCGGTTGAATTCGACCCTGCCGAGCAGGAAACCGCGGATTGGATCGCCGGCGCATGCCCGCGAGGCGCTGGCGCTGATCGAAATACAGTGGGGCTTTCCGGCCCCAGCGGACTGCCGTTTTTTCCTGATGACCGACCCGGTGCGCTTTTTCTTCCGCTCCGCGCCCTGGACGTGGAAAGTGATGCTGGCGGTGGGTTTCCCGCTGTGGTACGGGCGCGCCAAACGCACCTGGCCCTTCAGCGCGGCCTGGACGCAGCGCTATGGGCGGCGCACAGCAATCGGGATCAAGCCGCCGCGCCTGTGGGAAACCAGCGACCGCACGATCGGCAAGATGATCTACGTGGAGGAAAAAGATACCCGGCGCAAGGTGCGCCACCTGACCTGTCACGAGCTGGTGCATGCCTGCTCGGCGCAGCTGGTGCTGCCAGCCTGGATGAACGAAGGCATCGCCACGCTGACGGTGGAAAAGTTCATGCAGGCGCCGGTCTTCCGGGACGATACGATCGAAATCGTGCGCACCACCCAACCCAAGGGACCGCCGTCCAGCTACCGCCAGATGGCACGCCAGAGCAAGGAAGATATCGCCTACCAGGCGGTGCGCGGCTACTGGCTGGTACGCTATCTCGAAGAGACTCACCCCGGGTTTCTGGCGCGAATCATCGCCGCACGGCGCGAGATCCTGGCGTTCGACGAGAAAGCGGCCCAGGAGCTGGGCATGGACCCGGCGCGCTTCTGGGAAGAGATCGACGGGGTGCTGGTGGATTATTTTGCAGTTATTCGATCTAACGCATGAACACTTGCCCATTTATGCGATTTAACCACTGAGACACGGAGACACAGAGAAGAAAATTTAATTTTCACCGGTTTCAGCCTGCATGACCACCTGCAGCACCTGGAGAGCGGTGATGTTGCGCACCGCCCAGGCCGACTGCAGGTTAACCGGGTCGTTGAAGCGATTGGGGGTATGCGTGAGGTGGGCGCCGTCTTCCTGCAGACCGCCGTTGGGCAGCGCCTGGACGGCCAGCCAGTAGTTCCACAAGGGAATATCATATTCATAGGCCAGGCGGGCGATGGCGGCATTGAGCTGGTGGTCGCCTTCGAGGTTATCCGCCTTGGTGACCAGCACCGGCAGGATGCCGGCAGCCAGGGTCTGGTCGAGGATTTTGCGCAGGTTGGCCTCGAAAGTGGTCTTATGGTTGACATCGTTGGTGCCGAGCATGATGAAAGATAGAATGGGCTGCTGCAGGCGGTACTCGCAGGCCAGGGGCGTCTCGCCGACCTGGCAGGTGTTGGGGTCGGCCCAAAAGGATGAGAGGGCGCTGGCGGCGGTGAAACCGCGCGCGCTGGCGGCGCTCATGCGCTGGAAAGAACCGGCGAAATAGTCGATGACCGGCTGGAGCGAGCTATAGGGACCCAGGTCGTAGTAGCGCGCACCGCGGTCGAAATCGACCAGAAACCAATCGGTGAGCGTTTCACAGTCGCCCACCTTGGCAAAGGCGCGCGGGTTGCGCCCCGCGGCCAGGCCATCTTGCAGCACCTGGCGGGCATGCGCCGAAAGGGCCGGGATCACCGGCCATTCCTGCCAGTCTTCAGGAGCGAGGCGCACATCTGGCGCCACCGTGGGAATGAGGGTGGCTTCCGGAAGCGGGCTGGGAGCTAACACGGTTGGCGCCGCAGTTGGCAGAGGCGGGGCGGCGGTGAAAGTCGGCGCGGGGACAGCGGCGGCGGCGACCGAAGTTAATTCCGGGCCACCTGATGCCGGGGCAATAGAGGGGGTCACCGCCGGCAAAACCGGCGCCGGCGCACAGCTAACCAGGAAAAGAATACAGAGAAGAAAAATATATGCATTTCTCTTCCCCGTGTGTGATTTGAATAAAAGCTCTGCGGCTCTGCGGCTCTGTGGTAAGACTCTCATCATTGAGGATGAATATTCGCTCATAACAACGATGCGGCGAAACCTCACTTGCATAACTGCTCGCCGACCGCCTGGGCCAGCAGGGTCTCACCTGCCGGGGTGAGGTGGATGGCGCTGTTGGTAAACTCCGTCTCGGGCACCAGGTCCCACAGGTCGAGGTAGCGCCAGCCGGAGGCTTTGGCCTGCTCGGCCAACTGGACGCGGTAGGCATCGTAGGCCCAGCGCGGGTAGTAGAAATTGTAGCGGATGTCACTGTTCTGGCCACTGCTGACCAGGATCGGCTCGTTGACCAGGGTAAGCGGCACGGACCCTGACAATTTAACCCCCGCCGCCAACACATCCAGGGCCAGCAGGTTTTTATCCAGGGTGGGCCCGGTCAGGCCGTGGAAGGAGGGGTCGGGCTTGAAATCGCGCTGGGCGGCATCCCGGGCCGGGTCCCAATCATAGACCTGGTCGATGCCGGTGGCGCCCCACATCACGCCGTAAAACTGCAGGCGCAGCAGGTCGGCCAGCGGGCGGCGCGCGCCGACGATGGTCTTTTCCAAAAAAGTAGGATTGACAAAAGCCGGGTCGTTGGGATCAAGCCGCAGGCCGTAGCGGGCGATCAGGTCGCGGGCCCGCCCGGCGTTGTTGGCCAGGATGGGCGAGCGCAGCTGTTCGGCGCGCAGCATCCCCTCCAGGGTAGTCATCCAGACGATCTGATCGGCATGGTAGTCCATGGCCTGCTGGAGGACCATCAGGTCCTTGGTGACCGAGATGGTCGGGTAGCCCAGATTATAGGCATGCACCGGCAGCCCGCCGCAGGTCAGCCCCAGGGCGTTAATCTTGCCAGCCAGGGTATCCGCAGGACGCAGCAGGGTGCCCCACACCGAAGAATTGCCGACCACCAGCACGCGGTATTCCCCCGCGCCGGGGGCGGGGGAAGCATTTAAAGCCAGCGAGGAAAACATGGCATCCAGATTGTAGATGCTCAAGTTGTAGGATTGCTGAGGGTTCTCCCCGAAGGGAAAGCGCTCCCGCCCCGGGAAAAGCAGGTTGTAGAAGGAAACCCGGCCCAGGGCGCCCATCGGGTAGAGGGCAGCAAAGATCAGGTTAAACACAGCAAACAGCAGCAGGGCTTTGAGCAGCACCCGACCCAGAAAGGGCCAGGAGAAAGCTGGCATCTGCTTGTCGGCTGAAGATTTTGCAGCAGCAGCGCGGGTCATGGGGCTTTGGCGAACTCCTGGCGCAGCTTATCGAGAACTTCGAGGGCGGAATAACTGCGCGCATCCCAGGCCTCGACGGTCAGATACACATCCTCGCGAGTCTTATCCAGCCCGTGGTCGGGCAGGAATTGGGCCAGGGCCCAGAAATTCCACAAGGGCACGTCGTAATCATGGGCGACACGGGCAGTGGCCTGGTTGATGCGGTTGCCGCCCTCCACGTTGTCGGCCTTGGTCGAAAGCACCGGCACCGTGCCGTTGGCAATCACCAGCTCGACAATCTGGCGCAGATATTTCTCGTATGAGTCCGTTGAGGCGTCGGCGCGCCAGTTGGTGCCAAGGTTGATGAACATCACCGCCGGTTTGTGAACGCGAAGGTCGCACTGCACGGGGTTCTCGTTGGCCTCGCATTTACCGGTATAGGACCAGGTGGGCGAAAGCGCCGAAGGCGCGCTGAGGCCGTCGCGCACGGAAAGCGACTGGCGCCCGAAGACGCCCTTGTAATAATCGACCGTCTCCTGCAGGTATTCGTCACCCTTGGCGAAAAAATAGCGGTTGGTGTCATAAATCCCCAAAAAGACATTATTCTCAGACTGGCAGTCACCGATGGTGGAAAAAGAACGCGGATCGTTACCGGAGGCGAGGCCCTGGCGGTAGATTTCGACGGCGCGCGCGCTGACGGTAGGCAAAATCGGCCAGGATGCCCAGGTGGCAGGATCGGGGCGCACATCGGGCGTGGCTGTGGGTGGCGGACCGGCAGTGGGAGCGGGTGTAGCAGTGACGGCGGGCGTGGGAGTCGCCGTGTCGCCTGGTTGTGTGGTGGGGGCAGACGTGACAGGTGCTGCCGCGGCGGTAAATGTGGCCGCGACGGCCGAAGCCACAGCGGTCTGCACCGGACCCTCGTCAGAGGGCCGAAGCGGCGAGCCGGAGGTCTCGGCCTGAGCCGGCGCGGGAGCGCAGGCAGCCAGGACGGTTAGCATAAAAAGCATGAGTAGGGCAAAAAAGCCTTTCTCCCGGAAAACCATTAAATTCCTCCAAATAATTTACCAAACACGCGCAGGGAAAGCGCGGGGTCAGGCAGGGCAAAGAACACCCAGCCGAGGGCCACATAATGGAAGGTAGCCAGCGTAGTCAGGGTGGTCACCCCGCTATGCAGGCGAGGGCGGCCCGCCAGGCGAGCGTAGCGCGGTTTCATCCAATCGGTAAAGCGGTTCTGCGCCAACAGGCCAACCCCGTGCCAGGCGCCCCACAGCACAAAGTTCCAGGCCACACCATGCCACAGGCCGATCAGGACCATTGTACTGAGTTGGGTGACCAGCAGCACCTCAAAAGGCGAATAACGGGCTCCACCCGCAGCCTTTTTGGTGGTGCGCAGCGCGCGGGTAAGCGGGTTAAACCAGTAGGCACGGAACCAAAGAGTGAGGGTCATGTGCCAGTTGTTCCAAAACTGGGTCAGGTTGGGTCTGAAATATGGGGCGTTGAAGTTTTCCGGCAGGGCAATCCCCACCAGGTGGCCCAATCCGATGGCCAGGTCGGTATAACCGCTAAAATCGAAATAGATCTGCAGCGCATAAGCGTAGACCAGCAGCCAGGTCCAGCCGGCGCCCTGCACCTGGGGCGCATTGGCGGCGTTGAGCGCAAAGAGGGCCAGGCCGTCAGCCACGACAAATTTCTTGAATAAGCCCAGCGCAAGACGCTGCCCGGCCAGGCCGATCTCCGGCGCATCGCGGAAGATGATCTTCTTGCGCAGATCCTTGATGAAGCGCTCGATGCGATCGATCGGGCCGGCAGTAAAGGCGGGGTAGAAAAGCAGGTAGGTCATATATTCAAGAAAACTGACCGCCGGCAGGCGCCCGTTCTGGCGGTCGCGCAGGGTGTGGATCATGCGAAAGGCCAGATAAGAGAAACCCAGCCAGCGCAGGTCGGCCGCGGCGGCTCGCGCCGTACCCTGGTCAACCAGTGTACGCAAAGCCATGCTGGCGGCAGTCGCCAGCGGCGGCAACTTGAGCACCACCAGCAGGACGATCAATAAAGCGATCCCGGCCCATAACACGCCGGAGGTCAGGCGCAGGCGATCCAGGCCGGCGACCAGAAGCACTACCAATACCACCCCGGCCAGCACCAGCTCGAACTGCGGCGGGCGAGCGGCGGTGAGAATGCCGTTATCGCTCAGGAAGCGGGTCAATCCCAACAGCAGCACCACGCCAATCAGCACGCCCAGGGCCGGAGCATTGGCTCGCCAGGCACGCTGCCCGGTTGGGGTGGTGACCACCCAGCCCAGAGCGCTCAGCCCAAGGGTAGCCGCCGGCAGCCAGAAATCCAGATAGCGCACCGGCGAGAGCGGCTGCAGCCAGAAAACAGCCAAAATACTGACCAGGTAAAGCAGCCAGGCGCGCGCACCCGGCCAACGGGAAACCCCGCGAATGAGTAAACCAAGGGCAATGAAGATCAAAATGTCGCGCAGGGTCATAAGGCAAGCTTATCAGCGGTCAGTTAATCAGAAAAACAGCAGGTCAGACACTCAACGAGTCACACTGTCAGAGCCATGGGTGAGGTCAATAGCCCTGGTAAATCCACAGCGGGACGCTGCTGGCGGTGAAAATCACCACCAGGATCAGGATCAGGCACAGGGCCAGGGCCCAGAGATTTTCTCGGGAAAAGATGCGCTTCATACGGATCGCGGGTTTTTAACGCGGGAACTCACTTATACCCGCACACCAGGTAATCGCCGCCTTGCTGTACGACCCGGTAAACCTGGCGCGAAACGTCGAGGGACTGCTTCTCGGTGTTGTAAGTGAGGGCGATATTTCCGGTGCAGCCGACCAGGGTGGCACCGCCGTCCGTGCCGGCTTCGGTGCAGACCAGGTTATCCAGTTCGGCCTTGACGGCCTGAAAACCATCCATCTCCAGCAAGGCCTGTTCTTCCCAGTCCTTGCAGGACAGGTTGGAGACTTTCGCGGCGTCTTTGCTGACCAGGGCCGCGTAGTAATTTTCCACCGCGGTTGCTGCCGGGCTCTTTCCAGCCGGGCTGCTGCCCGGGCCGCCGCAAGCGGCGAGGATCAGGGTCAGGGCAACCAGCACAGCTACAGCCGCCCACAGGGATTTACGCATGCAATGCCTCCAAACAAGTAAAGGTCGGGCAGCGGACAAAGCCACCCGGATAGGGAGGATTATAAAAGGCATTGGTCGATTGGTCAATTCAAGGTCAAAATCGATAATCCGGTCTTTATCCGGAAAATATATATCAGGGGTGTTTTTTTGCCCACTTCGTGGGACCAAAAAAACACCCCTGAATTAACTTTCGGACAGGTTCTCAGTCTTTTTAAAAATTCAACAGGACTTTGATCGCCCCATCGTCCTTGGTATGCACCATTTCCATGCCGCGCTGCGCCTGCTCGATGGGCAAGGTATGGGTGGCGATTCCCAAAACATCGACCTGACCCGAGGCGGCAAGGTCGATGGCATGCTGCACGTCACCCTGATTGGTCATCAGGCTGCCCAGGATCTCGCCCTCTTTGGCGATCAGGGGATAAGCCGAAAAATCAAGGTTGCCTTCGGTGAGCAGGGCCACGAGCACGATCCGCCCGCGGCGCTTGAGAATCTGGATGGCGGTGTTGACCAGGGCCGGTTCATCGGCGGCGATGAAGACCGCATCCACACCCTGACCGCCGGTTAGTGCCAGTACTTTGTCGGCGAAGCTGCTGTCGGGCAGCAAAAAATCGTGCGTGGCGCCCAGGCGTTCGCGGGCGGCATCCAGGCAGTGCTGGTGAATATCGGCAGTGATGATCGTGGCAGCGCCGCTGGCGCGGCATACGCCCGAAATCATCCCGCCAATCGAGCCGGTACCGAGGATGGCGACCGATTGGCCAGGCTGGATGTTGGCCCGGCGCGAGACATGCACGCCAATGGTCAGGGGCTCGATCAGACTGCCCTGGGCATACGACAGGTTGTCCGGCAGGAGGAAGGCGGTCTCCTCGGGGACGACGATGTACTCGCCAAACGCGCCGGGCCAGACCTGGGTGCCGAGCACCTTCTTGGAAGGGCACAGGTTGATGTCGCCGCGCAGACAGTATTCGCACTTACCGCAGGTCCACTGCGGATCGACCACCACACGGTCGCCGGGCTTGAAATGGGTGACAGCGCTGCCGACCGCGATCACATCCCCGGCAGCCTCGTGGCCGAGGACGGCCGGAGCCTTGCGAAAGGGATGGGTGCCGTAGAAGGCGTGCACTTCCGAGCCGCATATCCCCACAGTTTTGACGCGGATGAGGACATCATCCGGGTGCTGGACCGCCGGCATGTCGGCGTCGATCATGGTCATGTGTTGTTGAGCATCGAGTAAAGCGGCGCGCATGGCAACTCCTTGAAAAATTCCCGATCACGAAAACACGAAGAAAATTAACTCTCTCAAAGAAGATATCGACGTGTGCCCCACGAAGGGGAGGTTTGTTTTCTGTCGCAAAAAAGAACAATCGACGAATGTCGGCTCTTATTAAAAGGAAATATAGCAAGGCGATGGGAGAAAGTCAAGAAGCTGAGCGCGCATTGGGGATTTAAACCCTTAAGGGAGTACCCAGATCTGCCCATCCGGATACTCCCGAACACAGGGGAGGAGAAGTAATGAATTTCATCAGATAGATCAAGGATACCCAAAGTTGTTCAGAATTTAAGTGGAGATCGTTTCGAAATTATTAAGATCGCAAAACCAACAAGGCTACATACTTTTCAACTGGCTGCAAGCACTTGGCGTATACTTGTTCCATGCAGATCCGCCCGATCCTCGATTCCGACCTGCCCGCCGTGCTGGAAGCGTACCGCCAGTGTGAAGATTTTTTGGCGTTGGGGCCGAACCCTACCGCTTCCATGGAAATGATCGCCGGCGACAGGGCGCTGTCGCGGTCGGAAGGCGGTGAATACTGCGGCCTGTTCGCCAATGATGGAAAGATGATCGGAATCTTCGATTTCGTGCGGTCGGGTTATCAGGGCGACCTGGGCTGCGCTTATATCGAGCTGCTGATGATTGCCGCCCCCTACCGCGGGCGCGGGCTGGGCGAGGAGGCGGTACGCTGGCTGGAAAAGGAATTAATCGGTTCAGGTACCAGCCTGCTGCGGGCGGGAGTGCAGGTCAACAACCCGGGGGCGATTCGCTTCTGGCAGCGCATGGGGTTTACTATCGTCAGCGGCGCCGAACTGCAGCCGGACGGGACGATCTGCTACCAGCTGGAAAAGCATTTGTAGCCCCAATTACCAATACGAATATATCCATGAGCGCATTTCCGGGACGAACCGCATCCCGCGCTTAGCTGTTTTGGTTGAAAAGGCTGCCAAACTCCAGGACCGGGGATTAGGTCCTATAACACCAACCAACGGTTAAGCTGATCGTAACGACCAGGGTGAGCAGGCTGATGGTATAGACGGATGCCGGTTGGTTATGATAGAGAAAGCCGGCTACCAATGGGGCCAGAATAACCGCCAGCGCATTACCCATCTCCACCAGGCCGTACGCCAGGCCCACATCCCGCGCTTTTACCAGCGGTCGAACGGCAGCTGCCGCCATCGAAAGGTACAGGCGGTATCCGCCGGTAAACAGGTATCCGATGTAGAATACCGCCGCGCTTTGCCCGCGCCACAGGAGTAAGGAGAAAATACCGAGGAACAGTTGGCCCGCAATCATTCCGGCAGAGGCCGGCATATTTCCCAGGGCAAACAGAATGATCGTCGTGCCAATCCCGGCAAACGTCCCGGTCAGGCCAATCTGCTGCAGCGTAAGGTGCTGCACATCCTGAAGGTACACCGAGGTCAGCTGCTGCGGCGTGCTGAGGCCAATGATGGTCAAAACGATAATGACCAGCAGCGCCATAAAGCGCGGATTGGCCAACGGGTTGGCAGCCGGTGCTGTGCTTTCCTGCGCTTCCGGCGGCGCCACCGGCCGGCGGGCGAAGAAAATGATCACGGTGGCAATGAGAAAGAGCCCGGCCGAATAGCGAAAGATCATCGCCAGCCCGGCGGTTTGGGCAATCCCGCCACCCAGCATAGGCCCAAGGATTCCGCCCGCCACAAAGGAACCCGAGATAAAGGATATCCCGCGCTGAGCGCTCCAGCTGCCGCGCATCTGGGTGATATAGCTGTTGAGCGGCGGAACAATAAAGCTGGTCAGGGTATAAGCAATCAAACCCATAATAAAGAACGGAAGGCTTTTGGCCACTGCCATTATGCCTGCCGCGATCACCCCCAGGATCATTGCAGCGCGGATGAACGGGCGTGGTCCAAACCGGTCGGAAAGATACCCGACCGGCGCCGGCACCAGGGCCATGATGACCCCCAGCAGGCTGAGCACCGCGCCAATCTGCACCAGGTCAATCTGAAAACGCTGGAGCAGCAGCGGGTAGAAATAGATAAACAATCCTTCCCCCAGCCCCCAGATAAAATTCGAAAGCGCGAGAATACCAAAATCACGCGGGATGCCGAAAGGCAGCCGCGTACCAAATTTCTTCATGAGTCACCAACTTGTCAGGTAGTTAACAAGGATTCCAGTTACAGGCGAAAGTTTGCCCTATACATCACGATAAAGACCTGCATGGAATCCCCCTTACACCGGCCAAGTGCGGTAAAAAGATGGATTGCATGCCTCATTGTACTATTAATTCCACACTCCAGAACCGCATGATCCGTATTTTTAAAGGGGCATGCCGGTTTCAACACCACCTGAAAGGTGTCATGTGGACTTATTTTTAAATCTCCGGATCTTCAAGGGGCAACCTTTTAAATTTTGGCGAAGGTGATGTTCTATATGGCGGCATTTTAGAGCGTCTGATTAGCAGTTACCGCGAATTATTGAGATGACACGCTTTTCTCTGTGACACTGTGTTTCTGCGTTTTATTTTTTCTACACCGGGATCAATTTTATTTCCTTGCTAAGGCGCTCGACGTCTTCTTTGCGGCAGTCGGCGGTGCCGGGCTGCATGACGACCGCAGCGGCGGCAGCCAGACCGAGGCGTACGCCCTCCTCAAGCGGCTGGCGGTTGGCCAGGGCAACAGACAGTCCGGCCACGGTGGCATCCCCGGCGCCAGCCGGGCTGACCATAGGCACATCCAGCGCCGGTATGAAGTAGTCGCGGCCGGGCAGTACGGCAAAAGCGCCGTCTTTACCCAGGGTGGCGATGACGGAAACGCTGTGGCGCTCGCGCAGTTCGCGGGCGGCGGCCAGCACATCCTCAGGGCGGGGCAGCGGGCGCTCGACGAAGGCTTCCAATTCCTGCTGGTTGGGTTTGATCACGGTCGGGCAGCCCCTGCAGGCCATACGCCAGGTAAGGGCCGCTGGCATCCAGGACGACCGGCACGCCGCGTTCGGCGGCGGCCGCGACCAGGTCGCGGTAGACCTCGGGCCCCACCATGCGCGGCGCGCTGCCGCCAATGATCATGGCATCTGAGCGCTGCAGCAGGCCGGCCTGTTTTTCATAAAAAGCGACGATATCGGCGGGGGTAATTTGCAAGAGTCTCAGTGGTGAGGGTGGTTTGCAGGCTGTCGCCATCCACCACGAGGACGGTGTTGAGGCGGGTTTCCCCGGCCACCCACAGAAAATCGGTCTGGGCGCCGCGCTGGCGCAGCATGGCTTCCATCTTCTTGCCCAGTTCGCCGGCGGCAAACCCGGTGGCCAGGTTGGGAATGCCCAGGGTGCTGAGCACCCAGGAGGCATCCGCCGGTTTGCCGGCCATACTCATCGTCGAGGCGCGCACCTTCTGGGTGTAGCCAAGACGGAGCTGGTCCATAAAAAGGGTATGATCGAGACCGGTGTTAAGGGTGACGGTCAGGATCATTACTCTACGGCCTTTAACTCGGCTTCCAGGGCGGCATAACGCTCGCGGGCCAGGGGAATGCCAGCCTGCAGCAGCCCGCCCAGCAGGATGATGCGCGCATTGGTATCGATGCGCTCGACGGCGTCGAAAGCGGCATCCAGGTCTTTGCCCAATACAAACAGGCCGTGCCAGCGAGCGATGACCCCGGCAGCGTGCTTGCGAATGCGGGCTTCCTGCCCGGCAATGGCCCCGGCCACGGTATCGGCCAG
Source organism: uncultured Chloroflexia bacterium (assembly GCA_963768585.1). Classification (GTDB taxonomy): domain Bacteria; phylum Chloroflexota; class Anaerolineae; order Anaerolineales; family Anaerolineaceae; genus CAVUNY01. The sequence goes on along the minus strand of CAVYIF010000019.1, from coordinate 69,215 downwards.
GGCCTGGCTGTGGGCCGGGGCAAAGGGCACGACCTTGATCTCGCCAAATTTCATGGTGGCTTCGATCACCGGCAGGATGGGCTGGTCGTTGGCGCAGAAGACGAGCACGTTGCGCGGGTGGCAGTGGATCACAGCGGTGCCGTCCGGGAAGTCGCGGTACAGGCGAAAATGGGCCTTGGCCTCGCGCGAGGGATCGCCCTCTCCATCCAGCTTGGTGCCGTCCAGTTCACAGACCAGGACGTGCTCGGGACGCAGCTGCCACTGGTGCTTCTGCCCGGCGTAGCGCGAGGTGATACAAACTTTATCGCCGACACGGGCGCTGATATTGCCGCCCGCGGCATCGGTGAGCTGGCGATCGAAGAGCATGCGGCCAAAGTAGGTAATTTTCTCGCGCATGGCCTGAATTTCGTCCATTGGGACCTCCTGAAGGGCAGGTTTTAACCGTACAGCCGGTCGACTTACCCTGATTAAAGATTTGTGTTGGGAAAATAAGTGCGAACAAACAGGGCAAAGTATAGCGTAAGTTAGGCTAAAATGATAGCGGAGGTAACCATGCGTTTCGATTTTTCTTCTCCCAACCGCATAATCTTCGGGCCAGGCGTGCTGCAAGAGATTGGCTCGATTGCTAAAGAAGTGGGCCACCGCGCACTGCTGGTACAGCCCCAGACCGGGCTGGACGTAGACCCCCTGACGGTACTGCTGGCGCAGGCCGGCGTGAATACAACATCCTTCCTGGTATCAGGCGAGCCAACCATCGGCCTGGTGCAGGCAGCGGTGAAAACAGCGCGCGAGGCGCAGTGCGATTTTGTGATCGCGATCGGCGGGGGCAGTGCAATGGATACCGGCAAGGCGACCGGCGCGCTGCTGGCTAACCCCGGCGACCTGCTGGATTACCTGGAGGTGGTCGGCAAGAACCAGCCGCTGGTCAATCCCAGCCTGCCGGTGATCGCCATCCCCACCACTGCCGGGACGGGGGCCGAAGTGACCAAAAACGCCGTATTGGGAGTGCCCGAGCATAAATTCAAAGTCAGTTTGCGCGGGGCAACCCTGATACCGCGCCTGGCGCTGGTGGACCCCGAACTGACGTATTCGCTGCCCCCGGCGGTGACAGCCTCCACCGGGCTGGACGCGCTGACCCAGGTGATCGAGCCCTACGTCTCGCGACGGGCCAACCCATTGGTAGACCTGTGGTGCCGGGAAGGCATCATCCGCGCCGGGCGATCCCTGCGGAGAGCCTTTGCCCAGGGCAGCGACGCAGCCGCACGCGAAGATATGGCCTTCACCAGCCTGTTGGGCGGCTTATCGCTGGCCAACGCCGGGCTGGGCGCAGTGCACGGCTTCGCCTCCCCATTGGGCGGCGAGTACAGCGCCCCGCACGGGGCGATCTGCGCCGCGCTGCTGGCCCCGGCAGTCAAGATGAACGTGCGCGCCCTACACGCGCGGGAACCGCAGCATCCCGCCCTGGAGCGTTATGCTGAGATCGCCCGCCTGCTGACGGGCAGCCCGGCGGCCGAGATCGCGGACCTGGTGGACTGGCTGGAAGAGACGGTGCGCCTGCTGGGTATTCCACCACTTTCGCGCTACGGCATGGGTCGAGGCGATACCGCCCGCCTGGTGGAAAAAGCGGCCCGGGCCAGTTCGATGAAAGCCAACCCAATCGTGCTGACCGAAGCCGAACTGAGCGAGATGCTGGAAGAGGGCATGGGAACTTAATTTTTTTATGCTCGAAAAACCTGATCTTCCAGAGACGCTGATCCTCTCCCGGCTGGAGGAAGCTTATGGGCTGCGCGCCAGGCAGCTGGCTTTTTTGCCGCTGGGAGCGGACGTGCACACGGCAGTTTACCGCGCGGTCGCGGAAGATGGGGCGACCTACTTCCTGAAACTGAGAAAAGGCGCCTTTGACGAAATTTCGGTATCTGTGCCGTACTTTCTTGCGGCGCAAGGGGTTGAGGCCATCATTGCCCCCCTGGAAACCACCCACCAGCAGTTGTGGACCAGCCTGAGTGAATTCAATGTGATCCTCTACCCCTTCGTGGAGGGGCGGAATGGGTATGAAGTTGCCCTGTCGGAAACGCAGTGGGTTCGATTTGGGGCGGCGCTGCGCGAGATCCATGCCACAAGCCTCCCTCCAACCCTGGTTAGGCGCATCCCAGGCGAGACCTTTTCGCCAGAATGGCGCAAAATGGTCACAGCCTTCCAGGTGCAGATCGAGGAAAATATTTATGAGGACCCGACGGCGGCCAAATTGGCCGCCGTGATGCGCGCGAAACGGGAGGTGATCCGCCGCCTGGTGGCGCGCACGGATGCGCTGGGAACTGCACTGCAGGGTCGGTCCCATGCACCAGGCACTCCCGATGAATGGGCGCAGGTACTGTGCCATACCGATATTCATCCCGGCAACCTGCTGCTCGGTGCTAACGACGCCCTCCACATTGTGGATTGGGACAACCCGGTTCTGGCCCCCAAAGAGCGCGATTTGATGCTGATTGGGGGCTGCCCCGCCTGGAACAGCCCCCAGAAAGAAGCCCTTTTTTACCAGGGCTACGGGCCAGTAGAGATTGACCCGACTGCCCTGGCCTATTACCGCTACGAACGCATCATTCAAGATATCGCGGCCTACTGCCAGCAGCTGCTTAAAAGCAGCGCCGGCGGACAGGACCGCGAACAAAGTTTTACGTACTTTGCAAGCAATTTCTTGCCCGGGCACGAGATCGAGATTGCCTTCCAACGCGACAGAGCCATTCCGTAACCGACACTACTGCCCGGCTGTGCTTTTCTCCGGCATGGTAACCGGCAGGCACCTGGAAATAGTCAAAGGGGGGTCCATGATGGACCCCCCTTTGCAGTTCCTGATTTGCCAATCCGGCTTTCAGTTGCCGAAAGGCGTTGTGGAAATTTCGATTTTTCCGTCAGGCGCGGGGCGCACAAACAGGGCAATTGTTTTAGTGTAAGAACCACCATCCGGCAGCGCGCCGACCGCTTCAATCCAGATCGTATCTGCCCTGGACAGTTTAGGAATTGCCAGAGTCAGATTGAGGAAGAGCTCTTGTTCGGCCTTTAAATCTCCGGTCCAGGCTTCCTTGCCGATCAGCATGCTGACTTCCTCCGGCAGTTTAATGGTGATCCGAGCCTCAGGAGTATCTATGCTGGATTTAACGCGCAGCGTGACCGGCAGCCCGCCCGCGGGATGGGGATTCTCACCCAGAATAATGGCCGAAATCGTCATGGCGGGCATGACGGTGCCGGACGCGGTGGGGGTCCGGGTAGGAAGATTGTCACCGGGCAGCGGGTAAGGGGTGAGGGTGGGCTTAATACCTTGACCAGTGGCAGCGCAGCTGGTTAAGATCCAACCAAGCAGCAGGAAAACCAAAACAAAGCGTTTCATTCAAAGCCTCCATGGACGGTGCAATTATATATCATAACCCGGCATGAAAGCATGTCGAAAAAGTCTGCCAGGCAGTCCGCCAGCAAGCCGGCGAGTCAGAACATGAGCAGTAATTGGGGGGTTCTTGACACTCCAAACCGGATGAGATAAATTTTATTTACCAACAAAATCAATATTATGTTTACCCACATAAGGAAAGGAAAACGACCGTGAAATTTTGGGAGAAACTTATCCTTGATTCCATCCCATACCAATTCTAATACGCCAATCTCATCCGGATCGGCAAGTGACACATCCCGGAAAAGTGAGTACAATCAATGTGGAAGGCCACTACCGGGCGGCCTGTATTGTTTAACCGGCACCATCTTAAAAAAGAAACCGAATCACCCGTGGAACATTGATTCTTTCGAAGGAATAGCGATTTGGCGCTCCAGGATGTGATCAATGGCCTGTTTGGAGTCTCGTTGGCTTACGGCTTAGCACAGGCCCTGCCGCCCCGTTTGGGACGGTGGACAGCAAATCAATTAGGCGGCGCAGTAGGCCGGCTGAAAAAGCTGTCCCAGGTGCGCGCTGCCCGGGTTAACCAATGGGTAGTGAGCGGCGAAAAGCTCTCCGGCAAGGAGCTGAATGGCGCCACCCAGGCGGTCTTCCGCTCCACCGGGCGAAATTTATATGATTATTACCACCACCTGCACCATCCTGAGACGATCTTAAAACTGGTAGCTTTCAACCCGGCTTTCGAAGATTGCATCCAGCGCAGCCAGGAGGGGCGCCATAGCCAGCTCCTGGTCATACCGCATTGCAGCAACTTTGACCTGGTGGGACGAGCCGCAGCTTTAAAAGGCATCCGCTACCAGGTGCTTTCGTACCCCGAACCAAAATCAGGGTACCAATGGCAAAACGAGGTTCGTAATTTCATGGGAGTAGAAGTCACGCCTGTCACAAATGAGAGTCTGCGCCAGGCAGCGGAGCGGCTGCGCGATGGTGGGTCGGTGCTGACCGGGGCGGATCGTCCCTTGAAAGAGACCAAATACCGCCCACAATTTTTTGGACGAGCGTCCAATTTGCCTACCGGCTATGTGCGCCTGGCACTCAAAGAAAAAGCGCCGGTGATTGTCGTCTCAGGAATCACCCTGCCCGATGGGCGCTACCAAGCCTGGGCCTCCGAGCCGGTAATGATGAAAGCCGGCGATGACCCGGCGGCCGAGATCCTGCGCAACACGGAAGCCGTGCTGGAGGTAATTGAGGATCTGATCCGCCAGGCGCCCCAGCAGTGGTCCATGTTTTACCCGGTTTGGCCAGAAGCAACCTCTGAAACACCATCCTGAAGCATCATTGGAAAAATATGCGCAAACGTAAAGCCAAAGACCTCACCACAAAACACGAACGAGTTATCGATACTATTACCGGCCGGCTGGAACGCAAAGCACTGCACGGGCTGGCCAGCCGTCTGCCAGCCTGGGTTACCCCGGATATGCTGACTGGGGTCAGCCTGTTCTCGGCGCTGGTCACCGCTGTAAGTTATGCCTTCTCGGGCCAATTTTCCTGGTTGCTGTGGGTCGCCTGCGCGGGGTTTGTGATCAACTGGTTTGGCGACAGCCTGGACGGCACGCTGGCGCGCTACCGGCACATCGAGCGCCCGCGTTACGGGTATTTTCTCGATCACAGCGTGGATGCGATTAACGAAACCTTGATTTTCCTCGGGATCGGTTTTTCCGGGTATGTGCGCATGGACATCGCCCTGGTGGCGCTGGTCGGTTACCTGCTGGTATCGCTGTATACTGCACTGTCGATCTACGTGACCGGACAATTTAAAATTTCCTATGCTTACCTGGGGCCGACTGAAATTCGCTTGATCGCAATCCTGGCCAGCATCGGGGCTTACATCGACGGCTCGCGGTTCGTGGCACTGCCTTTTGGTAATTTCTCCTTTTTCGAACTGATCACCCTGGGGTTAATCATACTGTTTTTCAGTGCTTTCTTGCTTTCGACGATTGGACAAATTGTACGGCTTTCGCGCGTAGACATATCGCGTTGAGGCCGATTGGCTGAAAGGTTATTTTAGAGACTCAGCAGGCCGGGCAGCAAGCTGATGGTATTCAGGGCCAGGTGCGTAAGAATTCCAATAAAAATATTGCGCTTGCGCTGTACGACCCAGGCCAGGGGAGTAATTGCGAGAATCCGGGTGATGGCCTGCCAGGGGGTAAAGAAATGATAGAGGGTGAATAAAACCGCGTTGATCGGCGCTGCCCAAGCGCCAAAGCGTGAGATACGCGGAAGCAGGTAGCCGCGGAAGTAGTATTCCTCAACGACCGGGGCAACCCAACTGGTGCAGACCAGCGAAGCCAGCAGGGTGATTAACACTATGCTGCGCGGGTAAGCGGCAAAATTGGTTGACAGAGGGAACCAGTCCGGCAACCAGGAGAACAGAGCTTTTTGCAGCAACGGATCAACCACCGGCGAGACAATCAGAAAGCATAAAACGGACCAGACCAGAAGACCCAAAGCCAGAACCAATATCTGCCAGAGCGGCAGACGCTCGCTATAAAGCACTACGCCCTGGAGAGTCCAGCGACCAGTCTTGAGCTTGCCCGCACGGAATAAAATCCCCAGTTCGATCGGAACCAGAACAAAAATAGCAACCAGATTAAGTGTAAGCAGGTTGGGCACCCCCAGGGCTAACAGCGGCGGTGTGAGCAAGATATACGCCAGAGTAATGACAACCCCCGGCGCCAGGTGCAGTAACAGTGAATGCAGCAATGTATGCTGTTCCACTCCATCCCGGATAATCGACGGGACGGCAGGATTGGAAGCTTGCAGTTTGGCCATAACAACATATCTCAAATCAAGGAATAGAAATAAGTATATATCAGTCCCTACAGAATACAATCCAAAAAGCATCTCTGACAACGCTTGACGCTACTTTCAAAATCTGCCATACTTTTCAAAAGCTTTTAAACGAAATTAAATGTTTGGGGGTTGGGGGCCTGTAAATTTCCCCAACATATTTTTTAAAGAGGAAATATGACCTACGATTTAAATCAGCATCCTTACTTTACCGCCTGGACCGACCCGGTAAGTGGTGTGGAAAGCTTTATCCTCAGCGAGCGCGTGGCGCCGATCCAACAATCGTTCTATTTCACCAACCCCAGCGTCTCGAAGGACGGCAAGTGGCTGTGGATCTATGCCGCCTTCCCGCCCTCACCCCACAAATTTCTGGCATCCTTCTCGCTGGACCCGGCCCGGCCTGAAAAGCACCTCTACCTGCAGGCCGGCTACAGCGGCGCCTCGCCGATGGTGGCCCCGGAAGGCAACGCAGCCTACTTCGCCATGGGACCAACGGTCTACCACATGACGCTGGAGGGCACACTGACCAAGATCTGCACGCTGAGCGATGAGTATATCGATCACCGCCAACTGCGCCGGCTGGCGACCCACCTGACCCTCTCCGCCGATGGACGGCACTTCCTGCTGGACGGCGAGATTGGCAACCACTGGTTTGTGGGGTTGGGCGACGTGCACAGCGGCGAGGTGACGATCATCAAGCAGTTTGCCCACCATTTCAACCATGCCCAGTTCTCGACTACCGACCCCGAACTGTTCCTGATCGCCCAGGACTGGTTCTATGACAAGGTCAGTGGGCGGCGCTTCGAGTTCGACCACCGCACCTGGCTGATGAACCGCTCCGATACGATTTTCCGCAGCATCACCCCCGACTACAAACCCAACGGATCGCACGACTGCCACGAATGGTGGAGCCAGGATGGCATGATCTGCTACCAGAACTACGCGGCCGGAACTTATGAGGTCAACGTCTATACGAATGAAAAAAACCATGTCTGGAAGCGCCCGGTGTGCCATGCCCACTGCAGCGGCGACCGGCGCTACTGGTGCGCCGACCAGACCCCCTACCGCTGGGCCGAGACCGGCTGCCCGATCCTGTTCTTCGACCGCCAGACGGGCAAAGAGATCCAGATCATCTCCAGCCAGATGCCGCCCATCTACCCGCGCAGCGACTACCACACCGACCCCCATCCCCATTTTTCGCCGCAGGGCGATTTCGTGATCCACACCACCACGGTGTTGGGCGGGCTGGATGTGGCTCTGACCCCCACCGCCCCGCTGCATAGGCTGACCGCATAAGCCTGGTGGTGAGGCGGCGACCACGCACGCACAAACATCAAAAAGGTTGACCATGAGCGCTGAAACCCTGCCCGAATGGGCACCGCGCGTGCCGCCGGCAAAAATCCAGCGGCTGTACGAATTGGACGCGCTGGGCATTCAAGATGAGGAACTGCTGGACGAAGTTGGGTATGCCCTGCTGGCCCGCTGCCAGAGCTTCATCGCCGCCAACCAGGCCACCGCCGGACAGGCAGCCTGCGCGGTGTGCGGCAGGTTAATTGCCCACAGCAAGATCAAAGAAGAGCTGCTGCACTGCCCGGACTGCGGTTGGGAGCTGACCTGGGGCGCTTATTTTGCCACCATCCAGCACCGCCAGCTTTCGGGGGCCGAACCGGTGCTGGACCTGTTTGGCGAGTACGTCACCCAATTCCCGGCGGCTGCCAGCCCGGCGGAGAAGATGCTGGCGATCGACACCCTGATCCACGGCTTCCACTGGTATTATAAATTTGGACCGACCCGGCCGGTTGCGGTCAACCTGATCAAAGGCCGCCTGGGCGAGGTGGTCGCCTTCCTCGACCGGTTGAGCCTCGGCCCGGGGAGCACACCCGGCATTCAGGAAACCCACACTGAGTGGAAAGAAAAGTTGGACTCGATCAAGTGGATCCGAAAACCGAAAGACTCCTGATCATCACGCGAAGGCTTTTCGCCGGGCTCTCGCATGGGACCAGTGGTGTGAACATCGCATTGATGAACTTATTGTAAAATAGACATACCGCAAGCCAAATTTCGACGACCCAAGAGTTTCAATGCCCCCTACCAATATTCTCCTGATAACCTCCGACCAGCATCATTTTTCTGCGCTCGGTTCGGTCAACCCCAAGATCCGCACCCCTCACCTGGACCGCCTGGCCCGCGAGGGCACGCGCTTCGAACGGGCCTACTGTGTCAACCCGACCTGCTCGCCCTCGCGGGCGACGATGATCACCGGGCTGTATCCCTCGCAGCACGGCTGCTGGGCGATCGGGGTTAAGCTGCCCGAAGACGTGCCCACTGCCGGCGACCTGCTCCAAGAACAGGGCTACGAGTCAATTCTGGTAGGCAAGGCGCATTTCCAGCCGCTGCGCTCGGAGCCGGGCAGCGAATCGATCGAGTGCCAGCCTCTGCTGCGCGACCTGGATTTCTGGCGCAATTTCCACGGGCCGTGGTATGGGTTTAACCATGTGGAGACGGCGCGCATGCATGCCAATGAATCACACGCCGGGCAGCACTACGCGCTGTGGCTGGAGGAAAAAGGCCTGTCCAACTGGCAAGACTACTTTGACCCCTGGCCGCCCCAACCTGATTCCAAGTACAGCGGGCCGTATTACATGCGCGACAGCCTGACCTGGGACCTGCCCGAGGAGTACCACCCCACCCACTGGGTAGGCGAGCGCACGGTGGCAAATATTGAGCGCTGCGCAGAAGAAGGCAAACCATTTTTCCTGTGGTCGAGCTTCTTCGACCCCCACCCGCCGTACGTCTTGCCGGAGCCGTGGGCCAGCATGTATGATCCGGCAGATATGGAGCCGGGCGCGTTCACCCCGGGCGAATTTGAAGACATGCCGCCGCAGTTCAGACGCACGCGCGAGGAAAACCCGGATTTCAGCGACTACCAGGAGCCGGGTGGGCAAGGGCTGCACGGGTTTCATTCACACCTGCACAGCGACGACGCCATGCGCCGATCTCTGGCCACCTACTACGGCATGGTCAGCCTGATCGACCAGGAAGTCGGCCGGATTCTGGATAGGCTTGAGCAGTTGGGGTTAGCTGAAAACACGCTGGTAATTTTCACCACCGACCATGGGCATTTTCTGGGGCAGCACGGGTTGATCGCCAAGGGTGCTTTCCACTACGAGGACCTGATCCGCATCCCGATGATCGCGCGCTACCCGGGGCATATCCCGGCAGGAGGCGTATCGCAAGCCCTGCAAAGCCAGATCGATTTCGTGCCCACCTTCCTGGAGGCGGCAGGGGTCGCTGTGCCCGGACTGATGCAGGGCAGCAGCCGGCTGGCGGACTGGGAACGCGGCGGTGGACGAGACTGGACCCTGGTGGAAAACCGCCACAACCCGACCACCGTCCACCTACGCACGCTGGTAACCGACCGCTACAAGATCACGGTGTACCGCAATCACGATTACGGCGAACTGTTCGACCTGCAAGCCGATCCACAGGAACTGCACAACCGTTGGGCCGATCCGGCCTACGGCGCGGTGAAGCAGGAACTGCTGCTGCGCTTCGTGCAGGCTGAAATCCAACGCGAGCCGATGCGCATGCCGCGCATCGCCGGAGCATAGGGAGAGAGAATGCGCATACTATTCATCGATATCGACACGCTGCGCCCGGACCACCTGGGCTGCTACGGCTACCACCGCAATACCAGCCCCAACCTGGACTGGATCGCCAGCCAGGGACGGCGCTTTGACAATTGCTACGTCTCTGACGCACCTTGCCTGCCCTCGCGGGCGGCGCTGTGGAGCGGGCGCACCGGCTTCCACAACGGGGCGATCAACCACGGCGGGGTGGCCGCCGACCCGTTCCACGAAGGCCCGGGGCGCATGTTCCGCGACCGGATGGAGGCCACCGGCTGGATCCCCCAACTGCGCAAGGCCGGGCTGTACCCGGTGACTGTCAGCCCATTTGGCGAGCGCCATTCCTCATGGTGGTGGTATGCCGGCTGGCGCGAAGCCTACAATCCAGGCAAGGGCGGCATGGAACTGGCAGATGATGTGACCCCGCTGGCCTTGAATTGGATCGAAAAGAACGCCCAACAGGATAACTGGTTCCTGCACGTCAACTACTGGGACCCACACACCCCCTACCGTACGCCGCAGGAATACGGCGATCCGTTTGCCAACGACCCGCTGCCGGAGTGGCTGACGGAGGAGGTGCGCCAGCGCTGCTGGGCGGGCTTTGGTCCGCACTCGGCGCGCGAACCGCAGTACGATCTGGATGGCACAGACAGTATGGCGCGCTACCCGCGCGTGCCGACACAGATTGACTCGATGGAAGCGGTGCGCAAGTGGATCGACGGCTACGATACCGGGGTTTGGTACGCCGACCGGCATGTGGGTCTGCTGCTGGATGCGCTGCGCCAACAGGGGGTGCTGGACGATCTGGTGATCATCGTCACCTCGGACCACGGCGAAAACCTGGGCGAATTGAACGTCTGGGGCGACCACCAGTACGCCGATCACATCACCAGCCGGGTGCCGCTGATCATCCGCTGGCCCGGGGTGACCACGCCCGGCAGCGCGGACGGCGCGCTGCACTACCACTTTGATTGGGCGGCGACGATGATCGAACTGTTAGGCGGGCAGGTGCCGGATAATTGGGACGGGATCCCCTTCACCGCAGCACTGCGCGCCGGAAGGGAAGAAGGTCGCGATGCGCTGGTAGTCAGCCAGGCGGCCTGGAGCTGCATGCGCAGCGTACGCTTCCGCCACGCAGGAGAGGAATACATCTGCCTGCGCACCCTGCATGACGGCTACAAAGACCTGGAGCCGGTGATGCTCTTTAACCTGACGCAAGATCCCCACGAGCAGCACGACCTGGCCCCAACCCGGCCCGAACTGGTAAACCTGGCATTAAGTAAGCTGGCCGACTGGCAGCAGGCACAGATGCTGACCCACACAAACGATGTCGACCCAATGATGACCGTCCTGCGCGAAGGCGGCCCCTTCCACACGCGCGGTACGCTGCCGCACTACCTGGCGCACCTGCGCGCCACCGGACGCAGCGCAGCCGCCGAGCGCCTGGAACGGCTGCACCCGGAAGAGGCGGCCGCGGCAAAATAATTCAAGATCGCTTTTGGGCCTGTCCCGCAAGGAGTTGCAGCGATGAAAACCGGTATTCTCTCGGATATTCACGGCAATTCCCCGGCGCTGGCAGCAGTCCTGGCCGATGCCGGCCGCGAGGGCATCCAACAACTCCTCATGCTGGGCGATATTATCAACGGCATTGACCCGCACGGCTGCATCCGCCTCTTGTTGGAATGGAGCGCCGCCAAGCATATCCAACTGCGTGGAATTAAAGGCAACGCCGAGTATTACCTGCTGACCCCTGATCTGGATGCAATCCCTCACCGCCGATCCTGGGAGGCTGACCTGGTGGGCTTGATCCGCTGGTTCCAGGCCCACCTGACCCCTGAAGACCTGGCCTGGCTTGCCGCGCTGCCAGATACCCTGATATGGAATAGGGCCTGCCTGGTGCACGATTCACTCATCGACCGCTTCTTTCCTGAGAGCTGGCACGACCCGACCATCGAACCGAAATACCAGGAATGGTTTCACCATTCACGCGGCATTCTCATCAACCAGTCTGAAGAAGAATGGCAGAAGCTGCTCGACCTGATGGACGAACGCGGATTCCAGCAAGTATTCTGCGGGCATACCCATACGGCTTTTACCAGGCAGTTCGGCCAGAAGATCATCTGCAATGCCGGCAGCGCGGGCCTTCCGCTGGACGGCGACCCGCGCCCCGCCTGGGTTTTGGCCGAGGATTTGCCCGGTGGGGAGCTCAATATCGCCATCCGGCGGGTGGAATATGATATTACCCGCATTCACCAGTTGGTAGACAACACCCCCGATTATCCCCGCTTCCAGGCGCCAGGCGGGAAAGAAACCTACAAGAAATGGCTGGCAACCGGCAGCACCACTTTCAACGATTGACCAGCGAACGGATCCAACGGATGCGCCTTAAAAGAGCGTGACCTGGCTCGATGCCAGGTCACGCACCATAAAAAAATCTCAGCGCTTCAATTACACATCATAGTACATGACATATTCCATGGGATGGGTGCGCAGGCGAATGACATCGACCTCATTCTTGCGCTTCCAGTCAATGAACGTTTCAAGCAGATCCGTGGTAAATACATCCCCTGCCAGTAAAAACTCATGATCTTTTTCCAGGGCATCCAACACCAACTCCAAAGAACCGGGTACCTGTTTTATATCCGCAGGGTTTTCATCAAACAGGTCGATGTCCATGGGTGTGCCAGGATCAATCTTATTAATAATCCCATCGATTCCGGCCAACAGCATGGCTGAAAAGGCCAGATAGGGGTTCGCGGATGGATCGGGACTGCGATACTCAATGCGGATCGAGTCGGGACTGTTGCTGTAAACCGGGATACGCACGCAGGCCGAGCGGTTGCGGCTGCTGTAAGCCATCATGACCGGGGCCTCGTAACCAGGCACCAGGCGCTTGTAGCTGTTGGTGGTGGGCGCACACAGGGCCAGCAGTGCCGGGGTATGTTTGAGGATGCCGCCAATATAGTACTGAGCCAGTTCACTCAATCCGGAGTAACCATTGGCATCAAAAAAGAGGTTCTTGCCATTTTTCCACAGGCTTTGATGGCAGTGCATGCCATTACCATTATCGCTGAACATTGGCTTGGGCATGAAAGTCAGGGTCTTGCCATGAGCGACAGCCGTATTCTTGAGGATATATTTGTAGAGCTGGAGAGTATCCCCCATGCGAACCATCGGCCCATACCGCAAATCGATTTCCATCTGTCCGGCGGAAGCTACTTCGCCGTGATGCACTTCCACATCAATCCCGGATAACATCATGCGCATAATGGCTTCGGAGCGCCAGTCCTGCAGGCTGTCCACCGGGGGCACGCGGAAATAACCATGCTTTTGTTCCGGCCGGTAGCCCAGGTTGGCGCCAAAGCGCGAATCGTGCTGGCGGCCCGATTCCCATTCGGCCATATCGGATGTAATTTCAAAAAAGGCGCGCCCAGCTTCATAACCAAAGCGAATCCCATCGAACACAAAAAATTCCGCTTCCGGACCCCAATAACTGGTATCGGCAATGCCGGTTTCGACCAGGTATTTTTCGGCTTTGGCAGCCACGAAGCGCGGGTCTTTGCTGTAGGGCGCCCGAGTTACCGGATCATGAATATTGCAGATGATGCTCAGGGTAGGAATCTGCATGGCTGGATCCAAGATCGCCGTGGTTGGATCGGGGAAGAGGATCATGTCCGATTCCTGGATTTCCTGGAAGGCCCGGATGCTGGATCCATCGAAACCAATGCCTTCTTGGAAGATTTTTTCAGTAAAGTGGTAAAGCGGTGCCGAGAAATGATGCCAGCGACCCAACAGGTCGGTGAACTTATAGTCGACGACTGCAATATTGCGTTTGCGCGCATATTCGAGGACTTCCTGGGGCGTACTGCAGCGCTCAATTTCAGGCGACAACACTGGCGGTTCGCCTTTGCCATTTTTGGAGTAAGCGAGCCCCATGATCTCTTCAATCGGTAGTAGCTTATTGGTGGTCATAACTATCCCTTTCAATCACATAACAGGCGGCTATGCCATTTCTGGCGTGATCGTTTTGACTGCATTCAGATCTTTGATAGCACCGTAGGAGTAAAGATCGCTCGCGACTCTGTGGCGAAGATCCGGCATATCCGGCGCCAGATACAATACGACCCGGCCCAGGCGGTTGGTACGGGCCGCAACGAAAAACGGAGCCTCGCGGAAGATCGGGTTTTCTATCTTTTTAAAACCGCTGTCCAATTCTCGTTCATAGCTTAGATGTTGTGAATTTGGAAACATCCCGCTTTCCAGGTTTTTCCAGGCATCGGCACCGAGCTTGCGGATCGTGATCTCATACGGATCTCGAAGCTGACCATGCTCGATCAGGTAATCTCCTACCTGCTTAAACAGGGAGAAGATCCCTTTGCCATCCGCAAATTCAACAGTAAAAGATTGATGGTTTACAGGCGCCATCAGGAACCACTGCTCCTGCTTTTTTACCGGAAATATAGGAATATCTGCAACCGATTCATCCGGGGTGCGCAGCACGCAGTAAGGAGCATACAGCTGCAGATCGTAGCCAGATAGATACACGAGATCCATTTCTCTCCGGTTGCGGATGCGTCCGATGGTTTTAAAATGATCGGCAAGCCACAGCCTCAAGCTGGCGATATCCGGTGTGGAGAAAACCGGCCCGCCCGGGTAGCGGGTCGTTAACCCATCTTGCACGTGAAAGATTGGCCAGGCTTTGTCTTCGACCCGGAAGAAATATTCAGGAAGGCGCTCAAAGCGGATAATCGATTTGAGTGTTTCATCGATAGCCTGTTCAAGGCGCTGCAGGTTCCCAGTTTCCAGAATCAACCCGGCGACGTAGGTGGTGTAGACCACGCGGATCGGTCCCACCGGCCTGGCGAGTTTGCGGTAGTAGATCGCCAGCGCCTTCACCCGGTTTTTGATCCCATAACCGCTCAGATCCAATTCGGCGAACAGGCGGGGCTGATCCGGTGCGCTGCGTTCTGAATAATATGGGTTCTTTCGATAGGTGATGTTGGCGATATTTATCATTTCATTCACCTCGTGCTGGCTGCTTTACGCGTTTCCAATGGCAGAGCAGGTTTTTCACTGCTAAGATTGGGGGTACTGATCGTGATGCCATGCAGTTCCACGCCGGCAAATTCAGGGTAAAACTCGATGCCGTGATATTCCAGGTCAATGCCGGTGGCCTCGACATGATCGGGCACACGCAAGCCGATGGTATTCTTGAGGATTGTAAAGAGCAGGTAAGCGATCGGGAAAGTGAAAGCGATGCAGGCCAGGATGCCAACCGCCTGAATTCCCAATTGAGCGAAGCCACCGCCATACAGCAGGCCCCTTCCATCGGCGGCCCAGATACCAACCGAGAGGATGCCAAACATCCCATTGAGACCGTGCACAGGGAAAGCGCCCACCGGGTCATCGATGCGCAACCTCTCCATCAGGTCCACGCCGTAGTAGGAAATGGATCCGGCAATCAATCCGATCAGCAGCGCCGACATGGGGGTTACAAACGCGCAGGGAGCCGTAATTGCTACCAACCCGCCCAGGCAGCCATTCATCCCCATGCTGACATCCCATTTCCGGGTGTGAAAGTAAGACAGCACCATAGCCGCGATGGCCCCGGTAGTTGCCGCAAAATCGGTGGTAACCACTATCAATGAAATTGCCTGCGGGTCAGCGTTGAGCTGGCTGCCAGGATTAAAACCGAACCAGCCCAACCACAGCACAAAGGTGCCCAGCGCTGCCAGGGGAATATTGTGACCGCGGATGGTTGATTTGCCAAATTCTTTGTCGCGGCGCTTGCCTAAAATGATCGTTCCAGCCAGGCCAATCAGGGCGCCTACCATGTGGACAACGGAAGAACCGGCAAAATCGACATATCCGATTTGGGAAAGCCAGCCGCCGCCCCATACCCAATGTCCAAAAATTGGATAGATCAGCAAACCGCTAAAGAAGCTGTAAACCAGATCCGCGCGGAAATCCGTCCGTTCCGCCATCAAACCAGAGGCAATCGTTGCCGCTGCCGCTGAGAAGGCAAACTGGAAGAAAAAGAAAGCCAGAATGGGGATCGTCAAACCGGGGTAAACGTCAGGCATGCCCTGCAGGAAAAACCATTCGGTTCCAAAAAAATTATTCCCGCTGCTGAACATCAGCCCAAACCCGGCGATGATGAAGCCCACCGTGGTGGCTGTGGTATCCATCAAATTTTCGGCCATGATGTTGACTACATTCTTTGAGCGCACGAAGCCCGCTTCCAGGAAACCAAAACCGGCCTGCATAAAGAACACCAGAAAGGCAGCAAAAAGAACCCAAACGGTATCAACCGGACTCACTACGACTTCCTGTGCTGGAGCTTGTGCATGCGCTGTGCGTGTAAAAAGGGTCATGATCAAGAGTGCAATGATGGGTACAGCCATAATCCGAATACGTTTTAACATGATATGTTCTCCTCTTCGTTTGGATGAAACAACCAGACTGGCATCAGGGATAATATTGAATGCGGCATGCCTGAAGATCACAGGTGCTGGCAGTTTCGAGTTTACTGGTTTCGCAACGTCGTTTCTACTACCCGTATGGAGGATATTTATCTACAATTCGCATCTGAAATAGGTAAAAACGATCGGAATATTGTCCTATTAAGACCCTCTCTGACGGCGAATATGCTCCGTTTGGGTAGGTGCCAGTCTGTTAAAAGAAAAACCGCACGCATATTGAGCGGTTTTTCTTTCTTTATCAGTTTCGCGCTGTGCTACCAATGACCTACAAATTTGTCAGGTGGCTATATCCATTACAAAAAGCCTCTACATTTGATTATAAAATATTTTTAGGGTAGTATACTTTAACTCTTCCCCCATAGTGAGGTGAGGCCCATTACATGCCAGAAGCATCGCAGGAAAAACTAAGCTCTAAATCTGAGCCACCCATAAACAGCCTGTTAAGGCCGGCGCGGCGAGTTTTATTTATCGTCGGCGCAATCGTAGGGATAATCGAACTGGTTCAGCATTTCATTCTGAACGATTTCGAAATCAACCTATACCTGATCGGCGAGGTGGCGATATACTTCCTGGCCCTACCGGCAGTGGGCTGGATTTTATTGGGCTATTTGGAACGCAGCGAGAAAATGGGGGTCCAATCGGTCCAGACCTTGCAGCAGCAAACCGAGCTCAACCGGATGCTGGGCAGCGCCTCGGAATGGAATGAAGTGGTACAGGCAAGCGTGGAGTTTCCGCATTTCGTACTGCCGATGGAACGGGCGCAATTGTTCCTTGATATCAATAACGATGGTCTCCTGGAAGCAGCGGGGAGCTGGACAAAGCAAAGCGGCTACAGCTACCAACCGGCACCGGACGTTTACCGATACCCTTGCAGTGCTTGCAGCGACTTTGGGATCACCACCTTTCACCGCACCGATCCGCTCGACACAGCCTTGCGAATGCCGGAGGGCCGGCAAATCTACTGCCTGCCGTTGGCTGTCAGCGGGCGATCACTGGGCGTTATTCAGTTCGATGTGGCAAGCGATGTCACGCCCACTTTTTCCCAGATTCAGGCGCTCAACAACGGAGCGGTGGTAATTGAAATGGCGGTCGAACGGGCCAACCTGCGCAGCACAGCGCTGACCCAAGACTTTGCCCACCAGGAGGACCGCAAGCACATCGCGCAGGATCTGCACGATACACTTGGCCAGAATATCGCTTACCTGCGCCTGAAGCTGGATGAACTGCTACTGGAGGAAGATCCCTCCCTGTTGATTACCACCATCCAACAAGAGTTGGAGCATATGCGGGATGTTGCCGACCAGGCCTACCAGCAAATGCGCCAGGCGTTGATTGATTTGCACGAGGATCAGACGATCCAGGACCCGGCTAAAGAAGCATTGAAACGGGCCCTGATGATCGGGAAACGTTCTGATTTCAAGGTAAATTTTGAAGAAACCGGGGAATCTCAGCCGTTAGACGGGCACGTCAACCGGCAGCTGATTTATGTTTTGCGAGAAGGACTGCACAATATTGAGAAACACAGCCGTGCCAGCGAGGTCAATCTGGCTTTTCACTGGCAGCCAGACCATTTGGAAGTAATCCTGAAGGATAACGGCATTGGTTTCGATGGAAGCAACGTGGACCAATCGCTGCATTTCGGATTAGAAATCATGCGGGAACGAATTGAGTCTGCCCACGGACGGCTGGAGGTTCTCTCCAAACCCGGCCCGGGTACAACTATTTCAATTCATCTGCCAGTGCGCAAGCTGGTACCTGCTCAAGATTCTTGACCTTCAAGCGGGAGGGGTACATGAAGATCTTAATCGTTGATGACCATACCCTGTTTCGTGAAGGATTGATCAGCCTGATATCGCGCCAACCAGATATGAGCGTGGTGGGCGAAGGTGGTTCCGTGCAGGAAGCCATCGAATTAAGCCGTTCGCTGCAGCCTGAAATCATCTTACTGGATTTCAGCCTGCCCGACGGCACCGGATTGGATGCGGCGGAAGTCATCTTAAGAGAACGGCCCGAAACACGAATCATTTTCCTGACGATTCACGATGATGATGAACGGCTTCTCTCCGCCATCCGGCTGGGTGCCAAGGGTTTCCTGATGAAGAACATCCCGGTGGCGCGCCTGCTGGCAGCACTGCGCGGGGTACAACGTGGTGAAGCGGCCCTATCACGTGAAATGACGGCCCGGCTGATGGATGCCTTCTCCCAGATAAGCCCACCTTCCACGCCTGTGCCAGAAGCACCTTTTAGCGTGCTTACCCCGCGGGAGTTGGAGGTGCTGCAAGAGCTTGCCAAAGATGCCACCAATCACCAGATTGCCGACCGGCTGTTTATCTCAGAGAACACAGTACGCAATCACGTGCACAATATCTTAGAAAAGTTAAGGATATCCAACCGGCGCGAGGCGATCAGCCTGGCCCACCAAAACGGGTTGGGGACGATTGCCCCCAACAAAGATACCTCGTAAAGCAACCTACCGTTTCCGAAAAATCAGCAGCCCGTCGCTGCCATACATATCGGTATCGATCTTGTGTTCCAACACATAGGCCGCCTGGAAACGCGGATCGATCAGGAAGGTTCGCCGGCCGTAGACTTCAAGGACCACGATCCAATCCGGATGCTGGTCGAGGATCAACGCGCTGGGAATGGCATAGTTAATCACGTACTGATCGGCCGGAAGGGGGTAGTAAGCCGTGGAGACGGGCGAATTCAGTCCAACCGTATCCAGAATGCGGGCGGGGGTATAGTAACCCAGCACGCCGACATCACCGGCAGCCAGAACAGTCTGCGGGGTAAGAAGCGGGGCAAGTCGTTCTGCGGCCTGGCGATAGAGCCGTTCAAGCTGGATATAGGCCATATCTGGGGCCGGACGGTCGGGACGGCTGGGGGCGTCTGGATTGAGGTTCCAATCGGCCAGCGAAACCATCACCGGCAGCAGTAAAAGCAAAGCAGTCCACCCGCTATACCGGGCAAGGTTCGGGCGGCGCAGGGTGCGGGAGAGAAGGTTCCACAGGCCTGTGAACAAGCCGTCCATCCCGATAAATATAAAAAAGAAATAAGCCGGCAAGGGTGGGGTCAGATACCAGCGAAAGATGAGCGGATTGGGAACGGCAAAGGTTGCCAGGTAAAGCCAGGGATAGACTGCCCAGGTCCAGAGGGCCAGCGGTAACCGCGGACGGGTGCGTGCCACCCGGCGCATGGCAAGCAGATAGAGAAAGGGATAAAGCAGCAGGCCCAGAGCCACCGCCGCACCCGATCCCAGCAGATTCTGCTCCAGGAAAGGGGTAGCATAATGCTGCAGCAGGCGGATCAAGCCTTCGCCGGCCTCCAGATGGTAAGCCGCGGCTTTCGCGAGCACGGAATGAGGCAAAGGGCTGCCAAAAGCCAGGATAGCATAGACCGCCCAGGCACCATACGGCAGCAATGCGGCAGCCAACTCGCCCCAGTGCAGGGGTTCTTTCTTCTTCCAGGCCGACCACAGACGCTCAAGCGCCAGGGGACCGAGCAAGATGAGCGCATCCGGGCGGGTGAGGAGGGCCAGCGAGGCGAGCAGGGCGGCCAGAATGCGGAGTTTGACTCTGGTCGTGGATTTACCCTCAGCCCCGGCAGTTTGATTTGCGAAGACAGCGGCGGCCAGGGCACCGGTGAGCAGGGCCACGTAGAGGCTGGTTTCGAGTCCGCCGATGGCAAAGGTCACGCTGAAGGGGGCTACGGCCCAGGCCAGGGCGGCTGCAGTCCCGGCCCGTTCAAACCCCAGGCGGCGTCCCAGGTTCCACAACAACAGGCAGGTAGCCGCATCAGCCAGGGCATTGACCAGCAAGGCCAGCAAGGGAAAAGGCGCCTGAACGCCGCCGGTCAGGGCCCCCAGACCGGCCATGAGCAGGGTATACAGCGGGGTAGTGGTACCAAGCACGGCCTCGCCAGGGTTATACACAAAACCCTGCCCGGCCAAAATGTTGCGGGCATAGCGGAAGGTGATAAAGGCATCGTCAATGGTGCGCGGGCCAGGGATGAAGCGCGCCAGTAAGGCCAAAGCAACGATCAGGGCAGGCAGGGCAGATTTAAAGCGCTTCATGATTTCTGGGTAATCTCCACGCCGTTTTTAATCACGTGCATTGGGGCTTCGTGACTCCAGATCGCCTCCCACACGCTGCCAGCATTCAGCACCACCAGGTCGGCGCTGCCGCCTTCTTGCAGGACATGGCCCTGGATATTAAGTGTCTCGGCGGCGCGAGTGGTAATCAAATCATAGAGGATTTCAAGCTCTTCGCGGCTGCTCATCCACATCAGATGGGCCGCCAGGAAAGCCACTTCGAGCATGTTGTTGCGCCCGAAGGGATAATACGCATCGGCGATGTCATCCTGGCCCAGGGCAATGCGCACCCCGGCCTTGTAGAGCGCGGCTACCCGGGCGTAAAGCGGGCCGGTATGCGGATCGCTCACCACCCCGATCTGAGCGCGCTTGAGCAGCGCCTCGATTTTGCGGTAGTACACTTCGGGATAGAGCGCCATGGCGCGCGCGTGCTGGGCGGTGACGCGCCCTTCCCAGCCTTCCTGGATGGTCTTGACGGCGAGTTTTTCCAGGGTGTGCAGGGTGGCGTCGCCCGCATCATCGATCAGCATCGAAATGTCCTTGTTATACTTTTTGGCCAGGGCGAACATGCGGTCGATGTGTTCCTGCTCGCCGGCCGCGGTGTACTCTATCCAGGGGATGCCGCCAACCACATCGGCGCCCAGTTGCAGGGCCTGCTCGACGTAATCCTCGGCGCCGGGATCGCGCACTACACCGTCCTGCGGAAAAGCCACCACCTGGAGGGTCACCCGATCCTTGAATTCCTCGCGGGCGTGCAGCAGCGCCTTGACCCCCTCCAGGCGCGCTTTCGTATCGGTATCCGCGAAAGCGCGGATATGGGTGTTGCCGTACTTCACCGCCAGGTTGAGCGCCTTGCGCACGTTTTCAATGATCCAGTTTTCGTCGTATTGGTCCTTGACCCGGGCGGCCAATTCGATGGCGGTCATGGCGCCCTCCATCTTTCCGCCGGAATAGGCCCCCATGGCCTCATCGTCCATCATGCTCAAAGTGTAGACCTTGCACAGATGCAGATGCCCATTGATGAAAGACTCGCTTACCAGGCTGCCCGCGGCATCGATGGTCTTGTGACCCTCGCCCAGGTTTTGACCTATTCTGGTAATTTTATTGCCGGTGATGCCAATTTCCACCAGACCGTCCTTGACGGCGCGCGTGGCTGCGTTCTTAATCAGCAAATCAAAAGCCATGAAATTCTTCCTTTGTTTGGATCGATTCGCAGCGCTTGAAACAAGCGCTGCGACCGGTGGTGGAGCCAGATTACTCTCGGCGGTAAGGCTTGAGCAGGGCCGCCGGGTAAGAGGCGTTGCGCCCGGCGATGACCAGGGCGATGATGGTAACCACATACGGCATCGCCAGAAAGGTTTCGTAGGGGATGGGCAGCTTCAAGCCCATAGCCTGCAGCATCAACTGCAGGGCAAACGTACCGCCGAAGATCAGCGCGCCCCACATCACCCGCACCGGGTTCCAGTTGCCAAAGATGACAATGGCAATCGCCACCCAGCCGCGCCCGCTGATGATCTGGTCGGTGAAACTGCCGGCGATGGCCAGCGAAAGCACCGCGCCACCCACCGCCATCAATGCCCCGCCTATAGATAAAGCCGCATAACGGATGACATACACATTGATTCCGGCCGCGTCGGCGGCCTCAGGATTTTCACCCACCGAGCGGATCATCAGGCCAAAGTAGGTGCGGTAGAGCAGGAACCAGGCCACAGGGATCACCACCAGGAAGGTAATATAGGTGAGCAGCACCTGTTCGCTAATTACACCCAGGAAGGGAATATCCTTGAAGATGGTGACCGGCGGGAAGACTTCCACCTTGGGCGGCACCGGCAGGTTGCCGTAGTTGAGGCGGAAGGCGAAAAGCGACAGGCCGGTCAGCAGCAGGGTGATGCTCAGCCCGGAAACGTGCTGGTTCACCCCCAGGGTCACAGTCAGCAAGGCCATCAGCAGCCCGGCCAGAATGCCCCCCAGGATGGCGGCCAGCAGCCCAATCCACAGCGAAGCCGCTGCGGTCCGCCACAAAAAAGCCGATCAAAGCGCCGAAAAACATGGTGCCTTCGATCCCCAGATTGAGCACCCCGGCCCGTTCAGAATAGGTTTCACCGATGGCCGCCAGCAGGATAGGCGTTGTTACCCGGAAAGTCGCCGCAATGAGGTTGGCGAGTAAACTCATGGGATCCATCAAGACCTCCGGATGCGGTAGCGCTTGAGCAGGAACATCCCCAGCGCCACCATCAACATGGTAGCCTGGATGATGTTGCTCAGGAAAATGGGCACCCGCAGCGCTCCCGAGACGTTCTGCGCACCGATGTTCACCAGGCCGAAGAAGAGGGCCGCAAAGCCGACCCCCCAGGCATTCAGCGAGCCCAGGGTGGCCACGATAATCCCGGTGTAGCCGTAGCCCGGTGAGAGCGCCCCGATGAGATGATACTGCATGCCGGCCACCTCCGAAACCCCGGCGATCCCGGCGATGCCGCCGCTGATCAGCGCCGCCGTGAGCACGGTGCGATCCACATTGATCCCGGCAAACCGCGCCGCCAGTTTCCCCATGCCCACAGCGCGCATCTTCATCCCGAAGCTGGTGCGGGTGAGCAGGAACCACAGCGCCACCAGCGTCGCCAGCGCCAAAATAAACCCGACGTGCAGCCGGGAGCGCTGGATGAGCTTGAAGAACTGGGCGCTGGCGGCGATATCCGGCGACTGCGGCCAGCCCGAGATGGGGTTGCGCCACGGGCCGTTGAGGATGGCACTGACGATGTAGGCCATAATCGAATTGGAGAGCAGCGTGGTAACCACCTCATCCACCCCCCATTTGACCCGCAGCAGGGCCGGGATCAGAGCCCACAACATGCCCGCCGCAAAACCACCCAGGATCATGATGGGCAGCGCCAGCACAGGCGGCAAACCCCCGAGCACCATCCCCAACCCGGCCGCGGCGACCGCCCCGGCATACAGCTGGCCCTCGGCGCCAATGTTGAAGTAGCCGGTGGTGAAGGCCACCGTCACCGCAATGCCGGTAAACAGCAAGGGGGTAGCGGAAACCAGCATCTCCAGGACCATACTCCGGGAGGTAAGCGGATCAATCAGCAGGTAATAATAGGCTTCGAAAGGATTGGCCTTACTCCACAAGATCAACCCGGCGGTAAGAATGAAGGTGCCAATCAGTGCCAGCAGTGGAATGAGGGGAGTCATCCACCAGGCAGGCGTATCCGTGCGCACCAGGCGCCAGGTGAATTTTTTGGCTGCCATCAGTTCACCTCCCGGCCTGCGTGCTCCACTGGCGGCCGTGGCTCTTCGGTATGGGTATGGCGCGCACCGCCGCCCATCAAGAGGCCCAACTTTTCGGGCGTGGCCTCTGCCGCCGGCAAGATACCGGCAATTTCACCCTCATACATGACAGCGATGCGGTCGGCAAGGGCCATAATTTCTTCCAAATCCTCTGAGATCAATAAGACCGCCGCCCCGCGCTGGCGCTGCCCCAGCAGTTGGCGCCGGATCGTATCCGTGGCGCCAATATCCAGGCCGCGGGTGGGCTGGGGAACAATGATCAGTCTGGGATTGCGGCTGAGCACCCGCGCCAGCAGTACCTTCTGCAGATTCCCACCGGACAGGGTGCGCACCCTGTCGCGCGGCCTGGCTTTGATTTGGAACTGGGCGATCAGTTCTTCGGCCTGGCGGACCATACGCTTGCGATCCAGTATACCGCGGTGTACGAAATCATCCATGTGATCAAGGGCCATATTTTCATATACCGTCATCTCGCCAACCACGCCCTCGTGTCGATCCTCCGGAACCCGTCCTACCCCGGCCGCCGAGATTTCAGTGGGCGTGCAGCCGGCCACGTTTATCCCGTTGACCAGCACCTGCCCGGCAGTAGGCTTGCGTACGCCGCTCAACGTTTCCGCCAGTTCCTTCTGGCCGTTGCCGCTCACCCCGGCAACCCCCAGGATTTCGGCGCACTTCACTTTAAAACTTATATCCTTGACCGCCGGCAGGCCTTTGTCGTTGTTAGCCGAAAGGCCCTTCACCTCCAGGAAGCACTCCCCAGCGGCGGCGGATGTATTTTGGCGGCGCACGCCAAAGCTTTCGCGCCCAACCATCATCTTCGCCAGCTGGCTCTGGGTCACTCCGGCCGCCAGGACCGTTCCGATGGCCTGTCCGTCGCGAAGCACAGTGACCCGGTCGGTGATTTGGGTGACCTCATGCAGCTTGTGGCTGATAAAAACGATCGCCAATCCTTCGTTTTTCAGCCTGATCAGCGTCTCGAAGAGCATCTCCACTTCTTGCGGAATCAGGACCGCTGTCGGCTCATCCAGGATTAAAACTCGGGCATTGCGGTACAGTGCCTTGAGGATTTCCACGCGCTGGCGCTGGCCCACAGATAGATGGCGGACCAGTGCGGTTGGGTTAACATCAACCCCAAAACGCTGCGCCGCTTCGGCTACTTTCTGTTCTACCTCGGATTTTTGATAAATAAAACTGCTGCCATAACCCAGCACCACATTCTCGGCCACGCTCAACGGCGGCACCAGCGCAAAATGCTGCGTGACCATACCGATCCCGTTGGCGATGGCATCCTTGGGCGAATGAATCGCCACCGGCCTGCCGTCCACCTGAATGGTGCCCGAATCGGGTTTGTACAGCCCGTATAAAATACGCATCAGGGTGGTTTTGCCAGCCCCATTTTCCCCCAACAGGGCATGCACCTCGCCGCGCTGCAGGTCAAAATCAACAGCATCGTTTGCAACCAGATCACCGAACTGCTTGGTGATGTTCTTCATCTCAATAACGCTCATTGGGGCTCCATGGGCTGCCGCCGGAACGGGACAATAAAAATCACAGTAAGCCCGAGATGCAGCGTGCGGTGCAATGCACCGCACGCTGCACGCGGTTGAACAGTTGAGATCAGTCGCTAACAGGTGCTGATTCGGTGATGTCGACCCGGAAGTTGCCCGATTTGATCGCGGCTTCGCGGTCCTGCACCTGCTTGAGCAGGTCTGCCGGGATCTTGCTTTCCAGTCCGTGGAAAGGCGCCAGCGCGGCGCCGCCCTTGGCGACCATGCTGAAGTCTTTCAGATCCTGTCCGGTGAAGGAACCGGCCTCAACCTGTTTGATCACATAATCGACAGTGGGGGTCATATTCCAGACCGGGCCGGTGATGACGTACTCAGGGGCCAGGGAATTCTGGTCGCTCATATTGCCGAAGGCGAACAGCCCCTTGCTGGCGGCGGCTTCGATCACGCCAAAGCGTTCGGCAAAGAGCACATCCGCGCCGGTGCCGATCTGTGCCAGGGCAGCTTCTTTGGCGGCGGCGGGATCAAACCAGCTGTTGATGAAGGATACTTTCACCCTGGCATTGGGATTGATTTCTTTCGCGCCGGCTATGAAGGCATTGACAATCCGGTTCACTTCCGGAACCGGCATGGCGCCCACCACACCAATCGTGCCGCTCTTGGTCAGCCCGCCGGCCAGCATACCGCACAGGTAGGCCGGCTCGTGGATCCAGTTATCGAAAACGGCCATATTGGGTTCTGCCGGACCACCGCCAGAGCCAAAGACGAAGGCAATTTCGGGGAAATCTACAGCCACGCGGCGTACGGCTTCCTCGTTGCCAAAGGCATCGCCGAAGATGGCAGCCGGTTTTTTGGTTTCGGCGATCTGACGCAGAACGCGCTCCATGTCACCGGAATAACCAATATTATCCTGGTGCTCGTAGGTGATCTTGCCCTCATCGGCGGCTTTTTGCAGCGCCTGGTGGATGACGCCATCCCACGGTTCTTCGATGGGGGTGGCGAAAGCGCCGTAGAATAATGGTTTGCCGCCGGCAGAATTGGGGGCAGCCGCCTGCTGGCAGGAGACCATCAGGGCCATCATAACAATCACAACTGACAGAATACGGAATACTTTCATTGCACTTCTCCTCTTGGGGTGAAAGGATGGAATTTCATCGTCCAGGCGAGACAAAGCCCAGGGCAAGTTTATCTGATTTGTACCACCTCCTTGTACAGCATTTCAGTTGGTCGTTCATCAGCGGCCACCAACGCTTGCAGCACACGAAATGCACTTTGCCTGGCAGTGTGCAAGTGTCGCGTGGGTGGAGCATGCGTGGTCAACGTCAGTGCAAACGATTTATGGATCATGCTGAATATGGGTGCAATGGAAGATTGGTCACGCCAACTTTTGACCAGCGATATCTATCACGTAGAATTATTGCACATTAAGCGTGTTTTTAGCAATGGATAATAGATATTCGATGAGAAAACAGCTGGACGATCTCATTTCCTTCTGCTCAGTATATAATTTTCAGAAAAGACCTGACAATGAATGAAACAAGGTAGGGAAGATGATCAAGCCAAACGACAACCGTCCGTTCACGCTTAAGGGGGCTGATTTTGAGAAAATGTGGCGCTTTCTGCAAGAGGATTATGCCCGCAAGCAGGACGGGTTTATCTGGCATATTGGCCGCCTGGGAGATTGGCAATACGGGCTGTGGAATGAACACAAGTGCATCCCGACCTTCTTTGGGAAGCACGCCCAATTGTGGCTGGACGATTTCGAGCGCCTGTTGGGGTTCGTGATCGACGAGAGCGGGGACAACACCTTCTACATTTTTACCCTGGCAGGCTACGAATATCTATACCCGGAGATCCTGGATTGGACGATCCAGCATTGGGGGCCAAGGGCGCCCACACTGGTGGCAGAGGTACATGAATTTCAAACCGCGGACCTCGGTGCACTTGAGGACCGTGGCTTCCGTTCAAAGGGCGCGGTAGGCGTGACCCGGGAATACGACCTGCGGAAAAAAATGCTTGAACCCATCCAATTGGCAGCGGGATACCGCATTGTGAATATGGCTGAGAATGGAGATTATGAGGCTAAGGCGAGCCTGTTCAAAGACGGGTTCAGCAATTCCAGCGAAGTGAGCAAATTTGACCTGCTGAAGTTCGAATATTCGCGCGAGAATCCGGCTTACGACCCGGCGCTCGATTTTTCGGTGGTGGCGCCGGATGGAGTCCACGCCGCGACCTGCGTAGGTTTTATCGACCCGGCCAACCGGGCTGCCGAAGTGGAAAAGGTTTGCACCCACCGCGGGTACCGGCGGCAAGGGTTGGCGGAGGCAGTCATCCGAGAATGCTTTCAGCGGCTGAGCCAGCGCGGGATCGAGCGGGCGTACATCACCGGGTACAGCGGTGAGGCAAACAGCTTGTACGAGAAGCTGGGGCCGGTCAGGCGCAAGCAGTGGTTCCATTATGAGCTGAAACTCGCGGTAGAAGCGCTGTAACGGCGACAATAAAGCGCATACTTGAGTCCAAAATTTATCACGCCGACCCGGACAGCCAGGCTCCACGCATCCGACGTGGCGCCTGTACCGATCTTGGCCAGATGAAAAGCTGTAAAAGATACTCCCAAAAACAAGCACGAATACTACCTTAGGTGAATGGAGATTGTACTGTTATGCCGTATAGTATTGGCAGACAACTGATCTTCAGGAGAGGTGGGCTTGAAAACATTTTTCAAAGTCTTCGCCGGATTATTGGGGCTTGTGATCGTGCTGATTATCGGCCTGTTCGTTGCGATGAGCATTATCGACTCCCCCGTTTATGCCTGGAGAGTGCTGACCCTGCTTTCATCCGATATTCAGGATTACAAAGTTTTCCCCAGCCGCCCGATCGAAAATGTTGGCGCGCCTTCACGGATCGAGACGGGCCAATACCCCATCCCAGCCCAGGTGGAATTTCGCTACAAAAATGGGACACGCCTTGAAACCCTGGATGATTTGCTCAAAAGAACCGGCTCACGCGCTTTTTTGGTCGTCAAAGACGACCGATTGATTTACGAAAATTACCTCGAAGCATCCCGCCAGGGGATCAACACATCCTTTTCGGTCGCCAAATCTTTCGATTCGGCCCTGATCGGCGCCGCAATCGCCGATGGATACATTGTTTCCGTGGACGATCCCGTGATCAAATACGTCCCTGAAATTGCCGGCCGCGGGCTGGATACCCTCACCATCCGCAACTTGCTGCGGATGGATACGGGCATCGGCTACCGGAGCGAGGATGATATTCTGGCTCCCTTCAGCGATGACGCACTCACTTACTATCCGCCTGACCTGCGCCAGATTGCCTTTAGCGTCCAACCTGGAAAGACACCCATCGGCGCAGCTTTTCATTACAATAATTTCCACCCGCTGCTCGAAGGACTGATCCTTGAGCGCGCCACCGGAATGAGCATAGCTGAATATCTGCAGGAGCGCATCTGGAAACCTATGGGCGCTGAGTTTCCGGCTTCGTGGAGCCTGGACAGCGACGCCTCAGGTTTTGAAAAGATGGAAAGCGGCATCAACGCCCGGGCGGTGGATTTCGCCCGTTTTGGCCTGCTCTACCTGCACAATGGATTCTGGAACGGGAAGCAAATCTTACCAACGGCCTGGGTCGCTGCTTCAACCAGCCCCGACCCCACCGACAATCGTCCATTCGAAGTGTACCCATTGTGGAAGGAATTAGGCGGTTATTATGGCTACCACTGGTGGGGCATGAACAACCCGGATGGCACCTATGATTACATGGCGCGCGGGAATCTTGGACAGATGATTTATGTGGCGCCGCGCAAGAATATGGTGGTGGTGCGCCTGGGCGACGAAACCGATTCCAATGTGATCTGGTCCTTTGTGGCGCAAGCGCTGGTCGACCAGATGCCAGAGTAATTATTTTTTACACATTAACCACTCATATCATTTGTTTCTTCAGGGAAGGGTCCGTATGAATGCAAAGACTGAAGGTACGATCGCGATTGCTGCTGCAATCCTGGTTCTTTTTAGCGCGATGTGGGATCCGCGGATCTCAGTGGCCGTGTCTATCGTTGCCCTGGTGGGGTTGGGTGCTTATCGATTCCTTCAAAAAAGCAGTTAACGCCGCCAGCCAGATGAAGCGCACCGGTCCCGCATAAGCACTTAAGACCCTGGGGTTGGTCTGCAGCGATAGAATCCGTATAATACAGACACTATCGCCACTGTGGTTGGACCGCGGCGATCTCGAAAGGATAAGATGGACGCAATCATCGATTGGTTGATGGAAGGGGACTCTGCCATCCGCTGGCAGACGATGCGCGACCTGCTGGACGCACCTGAAACTGAGTGGCAAGCCGAGCGGGAACGCACCCTGGAAACGGGATGGGGCGCGCAGCTGCTGGCGCTGCAGGCGCCAGACGGCAGTTGGGGCGGTGGGATCTACTCGCCTAAATGGATTTCCACCACCTACACCCTGCTCCTGTTGTGCGACATCGGCATCCCGTCCACATCCTCAGCAGGACAATACGGCACCCAGCTGGTGCTGGACCGGATGCTGGGCGAAACTTGCGATGCGGGATTTATGCAAAAGCTGGCGGCCTGCGACCGGTGCGTCGTGGGTATGATCCTGCAGTTGGCGGCGTATTTCCAGATCGAGGACGAGCGCGTCGAGGCATTGGTGGAAAATCTGCTGAACGAGCGCATGCCAGACGGCGGCTGGAACTGCCGGCGCGCGCGCAGCCCCGCTCCACATCACAGTTCCTTCCATACCACCTTCAACGTGCTGGAAGGCCTGCGCGAATATGTGGAGCAGCGCGACACCTCTGCCGGGGATCTGTACAGCGCCGTACTGGAAGCCGAGCAGGGCGCACTAGCGATGATGCTGGCACACCGCCTGTTCAAGTCGCACCGCACCGGTGAGGTGATCGACCCCAAAAAAAAATTTACCCTGCTGGCCTTCCCCTACCGCTGGCACTACAACGTGCTGCGCGGGCTGGAGTATTTCGTGCGGGCAGGAGCCGCCCGCGACCCGCGCCTGCAGGATGCCATCGACCTGCTGCAGGCGCAGCGGCGGGAAGATGGGCGCTGGCCCTTGCCGTATAAGTTCTCCGGCAAAGTGTTTTTCGATATGGAGAGAGTCGGTAAACCCAGCCGCTGGGTGACTTTGCGCGCCCTGCGTGTGCTGCGCGCGCCAGGTGCGTGATAGGGCTAACACAGAGGAAACGAACAGCATGACCCTTACCCAAGACGTGCTTGTCTATCGCCGCGATCTGGGTCCGCTGCCCGAGGAAAAACCTGGATGAACAACGAGAGCTTAACCCATATTCCCGAGGCGAAACGAACCCTGCTCGCAGGGCTGGTCAGCCATTTGAGCGGCATCCCCGGCATGGCAGCGGTGGTGTTGGGTGGATCGTATGCCAGCCGGACACAGCACGCCGCTTCAGATCATGGACATTGGCCTGTATTATCACGAAACCGATCCGTTTGCCATCGCCGAGGTCCGCCGAGTGGCGGAAACATTTAGCGGATAACGGTGCACCGACCGTCACGGATTTTTACGAATGGGGGGCGTGGGTCAACGGTGGGGCCTGGATCCACACGGCGCAGGGCAAGGTAGATTTTCTTTACCGCAACCTCGAGCACGTGCAGCGCACGATCGATGAAGCCCAGCAGGGTGTCTCCTACCACGACTACAACCAGCAGCCGGCATACGGTTTTTACAGTGTGATCTACCTGGCAGAGACCCAAATCTGCATCCCACTGTACGACCCGCAGGGGCAGATCGCCGGGCTTAAGCGCCAGGTGGCGGTTTATCCGCCAAAACTAAAGCACAAAATCGTGATGGATACATTATGGAGCGCCGAGTTCACCCTGCTGCACGCGCAGGGTTTCGCTGCCCAGGGAGATGTTTATAATACGGTGGGCTGCCTGACCCGGGCAGCCGGCAAAATGACCCAGGCCCTGTTCGCCCTGAACGAACGCTATTTCATGCGCGACAAGCAGGTGATGGAGAGCATGGCAGCCTTCCCAATTCTGCCGGAAGGGCACATCGTGCAGGTCAAGCAAATATTAGCCTGCCCGGGAAGCACTGCCGGGGAGCTGACTCAGTCGGTCAGTGCGTTTGGGCAGATCTGGCGCGGCGTGGCGGCGCTGGCAGGGGACCTGTACCAGCCCAAATTTGATTTATAAGAAAGCTTTTAAAACCATCAGGATAACGGCGCGCCGTTATCCTGATATAAATTTCTTTATTCACTGATCAAAGGATGCTGGAGGATAAAGCGGATCAAGACCGCAATTCCCAAGAGCGCCATCAGGCCGCCTGATAAGCTCATCGACATCCAGAATACCCAGCCCAGCCACTGCCCGGCGGCAAAAACCGCCGCAACCAGTCCGGCATAGATCGTAAAACGCGGAATGCGCATCACCGCAGCGGTGATCATCAGGAAGAGGGCGATCCCCAACCCAATTACCAGATGGATATAGCTGCTCAACCAGGTGCGCAGCGAGGGCAGGTTTTCAGAACCCAGTGTGAAAACAACTCCAACCAGCACCCCCATCAGCACCAGGCCAACCAGGACCGCCATCACCAGCGGGTAACGGTTATTTTGCTCGAGCTGCGGGTCCTCATCCACGGCGCGCCGGTAGGTAATGGACTTGCGAGCCGCGATCCACGTTGGCATTAAGATTGCCACCCAGGCCCCCGCCATCCAGAACATGCCCGCCCAAAAGCTGAGGCCGGCCATCAAAATTCCCAGCCCAATGAAAATGTCCAGCAAGCCGTCTTGATGGTAGAAAAAATATTTTCGGCTCAATTCATCTTCCGTAGTTGTCGTCATGGTTACACTCCTTTCGCGTGTCAACGCGCATCAAATTACACTTCCAGTATAGAAAATCCGGCCAGACGCCGCAATAAATTTGTGCCGAACGGCGGTCTGCGGCGCTGAACGGCTGTTTTTGGGGGTTGAACGGGCAGCATCAGCGGGTTGCGCCAGTTGGCTGCCCACAGGAAACGCCATTGCTTTGGCAGCGGCATTTCCATATAATCAGTCCATGAACCCTAACCTTCAAGAATTTACCAACCAGAACCGGCGCGCCTGGAATGAAATTGCCGAAGTGCGCAGTAAAGTTTTCCCGCCGGCCGAGTTCTTCGCGCAGGGTGGCTGCACCCTCTCCACGCGCATGATCGAAGCCGCGCAGTTAGCAAAGCTCCCTTCCGCGAGCGAGGGGCATGCCCCCCGGTTGATCCACCTGCAGTGCGCTACCGGCGAGGATACGCTCTCGTGGGCCGGGTTGGGAGTGGCAGCCTATGGGGTGGATATTTCCGACATCCAGGCTGACATCGCCAACCAGAAGTCGCAGCAGGCAGGGTTAAATGCGCACTTTACCGCGGCGGACATCTACGCATTGCCAGGCGCGCTGCCCGCGGATTGGCCGGCGCAGTACGACCTGGTGTTTACCGGGGGTGGGGCGCTGGTCTGGCTGCCAGACATCACCCGCTGGGCGCAGATTGTGGCCGGACTGCTGAAACCGGGTGGGCGGCTGGTGCTGGAAGAAATCCACCCGATCAGCGGCATTTTATGGGTGGAGGATGGGCAGATGCAGCTCGCAGGCGACTACTTCGGCCGCGGCAAGACAGAAGCCGAAACCGGCTGGAGCCACTTCAAGGGCGGCGAGGATGCCGAAGAAATCAAGTATGAGTTCAACTGGCCGTTGGGCGATATCGTCACCGCCCTGGCCCAGGCCGGGCTGGTGATCGAACGCCTGGAAGAATTTCCCGGCGGGCCCGAATACCGCTTTAAGGACCGGCAAGATGAATCCATGCGCCTGCCGGGCGATTTTTTGCTTACCGCGCACAAATAGGGAGATACCCAGGGGAGTATCAAAACTGCAGGCAACGCCCATTCTTATCGGATAGGCGTTGCACTATCGATTTGATTTGCTATAATGAAGTTGCGTTGTGCGCTTCAAGTTGCCGCTCTTTATATTCATGGAAAGAGTTGCGCATCCAGATTTGCCATTCCAAATTTATTATTAAAACGGAGGTAGAAATGAAACTTGGAGGATATGCCAACAAAGTAGCCCACATCGACTTAACCAAAGGCAAAGTAGAATTCAAGACCATTCCGGAAGATTGGGCCATCAAATATATTGGTGGTCGCGGTCTGGGTGTCAAATATGTGCTTGATGCAGGCCCCCAGTTGGACCCGCTCGGCCCCGACAACCTTCTGTGCTTTATGAATGGCCCATTGACCGGTTCGGAAGCCAACATGAGCGGGCGTATGGCAGTTGTTACCAAATCGCCACTGACCGGAACGGTAACGGACAGCCATCACGGCGGCTGGAGCGCAGCACGACTGCGATGGGCCGGCTACGACGGCCTGGTTTTCAAAGGCAAGGCTGCCAAACCAACCTACGTCTATATCCATGACGGCCAATTCGAGCTTCTGGATGCCTCGCATTTGTGGGGTAAAGGCGTGCATGAAACCATCAAGTCTTTCCAGGAACAATACGGCGAGAAAGACTTGAGCGTGATTACGATCGGCCAGGCCGGCGAAAACCTGGTTAGATTTGCCGCCTGGATTAACGAAGATGACCGGGCCAGCGGCCGCGGCGGCACGGGCTGCGTGGGAGGAAGCAAGAATCTCAAGGCAATCGTGATTAAGGCTAAGAAGAGCATGGTCAAGGCGACTGACCGCAATAAATGGAAGGCAGCTCATTCGAAAGCTCTGGCAGAGATCATGGACGAGCGGGTGGTAACCTCGCCACGCAAAGGCGGCCTGTCGGTCTACGGCACCAATGTGTTGATGAATATGACCAATGTCATCGGTGGTTTACCCACCAAAAACAGCCAAATGACCGCGTTCGGCGATCAAGCTGAACTGGTCAGCGGTGAACATGTCAATGCGAATATCCTGGTGGGCAACCCCACCTGCCACGCCTGCCCCGTGGCTTGCAAGAAGGAAGTGGAAATCACGGAAGGACCATGGAAGGGACTGCGCATGGAGTCGGTTGAATATGAACCGGCCTGGGCATTTGGCTCGAACTGCTTGAACTCGGACGTGAATACCGTTGCCAAAGCGATTGATCTGTGCAATGAGTTTGGCATGGATGCCATTGAATTGGGCAATGCGCTCTCGACGTTCATGGAAGCCAGCGAAAAGGGATACACCAATGGAGACGGCAAGCTTGAATGGGGCGACACAGCGGAAATGGTAGCTGTGCTCGAAAAAATTGCCCTGCGCAAGGGCGTGGGCGATAAGTTAGCCGAAGGTCCCGCCCGTTATGCCGCAGCATTAGGACATCCTGAAATTTCGATGTCGGTCAAAGGACAGTCCATCCCGGCCTATGACCCACGCGGTATTAAGGGCATGGGCCTGGGTTACGCCACCAGTAATCGCGGCGCCTGCCACCTGCGCGGCTACACCCCGGCAGCCGAGGTTGTGGGCAACGTGCTTGGCCCTTCAACGGTCGCTGATCCGCTGGCCTGGAAGGGCAAAGGCGAAATGAATGTGATTTTCCAGAATGTGCACACCGTCACCGACTGCCTGGATGTGTGCAAATTTGCTACATTCGCCGAGTCTCTCGATTCGTTTGCCGCTCAATACGAGGCCATCACAGGCGTCCCCTCCAGCGCAGAGCACATGCTGAAGGTTGGCGAGCGCGTCTATACGATGGAACGCTACTATAACAACCTGGCCGGCTTCCGTGAAGGCAGTGATTATCTGCCCAAGCGCTTCACCGAGGAACCATCGACCATGCCTGGCTCTGAGGGCCAGGTCTGCGAACTGGATGAAATGCTGGCGGAATATTATGAGAAGCGAGGTTGGGTGAACGGCGTAGTGCCTGAAGCAAAATTGAAGGAGTTGGAGATCATCTAATCTCACAGTTGATGATCCCGACCGACCAGTAAGTGAGGGATCGTGTGTTCAAATACGCGCTTAACACGTATTTGAACACACGGTCCTTTTTTGGTGAATGTCTTATCCTCCGCCGACAGCCGGGAAAATACTGATGGTATCGACCGGACGAATTACTGTTTGCAAAGCGTTTTCCAGGAAAGGAGCGTCACGCCCGTTGATAAAAATATGCACATGCCCCCAAAGGTCGCCGTTCTCGTCAAGCAATTTACTGCGCAGCAATGGATAAAGGATCACAATTTTATCCACAAGTTGGCGAACCGTGGCATTCTCCGGGAGGTCAATTTCGACCGTTTTTTGCCCGGTGACATCGCGCAAAGTGGCATAAAAATCTATTTTCATCGCAGTCTCTCTCTTGAAAATCAGCCGGTCAACGTTTTGTTGACCTCTTCAACATTAATGCGCCCACTGGAAATAGGCGAGAAGATGCTCAGCACATCCTCTGGTTTGACGGGTGAATCAAGCCCCTCTGCCAGCAAGCGCGGATTTCTCCCGTTTATGTAGAGTGGGATATAAGGATACACATGATCGTGCTCGTCAAACATCTCATCCCGCAAGGCCGGATAACGGGCAGTCACAGCCTGCAGCAGGCCGCGGATGGTACCACCCGGGATGGGTTCTATTTCATATAATTTTGTGCCCGTAATCAAACGGTATATGCCATAAAAATTTACCTGCATCGGCGGACCTTCTCTCCAATTTTAACTGGTTTCAATCCCTTAAGGGCACTGAATGATACCCTGCGCCCACAGGCAACCACCACAAGTAGGAAAGGTGTTGCCAAAACAATCTTCTTCGTTGGCTTCAGAGAGATCGCAGCCGCCGCAGAAGGTGCAGGGTGCAAAGCCAAAGTTATGCAGGCGTTCGCGATAGGCCAGGTAATCGGGGTCAAGCCATAGATCCAGAAGAGAAGTTTCAGCCACGTTTCCAATGACATGCTTCTTTGAGAGGCGCGGCTTGCCGTGCAGATAGCTGGTGAGGGTATGCATCAGCGGCCAGCACGGGCTGACATCTCCATTCCAGGCAATAGACATGGTTCCGTTTTCGACGAAATTGCAGACATCATTTGCACCGCCCCAGTTGTTGCCCGCATAACTGACATTACATCCACTGTTAAAAGCCTGCGTCAGCGCTTCCTGGGTCTGCTCGTTGAAATCCATTTTAGGCAGGCTCAGACTCGGCAGGACAGAGGAGGGTAGATAGGCGATGTTGCGCATGGTGCGGGTATAGAGGCGCTCGGCTTGCATGTCAGCGGTAGCAGGCTGGAGGTTGCTGACCGAAAAATGTTTGGCTCCCAGTGAAATACCGAGCCGGATGACCTTGGGCAGGTCGGCAATGTTGCGCTGCATAGCCAGGAAGGCAATCCCAATTTCGGGCTGGGGAAAATGACCGCCCTTGCGCATTTTGGCAAGGCGCCTGATATTAGCGATGACCTGGGGAAGTTCGGCGCCCAGGCGGACGTCCGCATAGGTTTCAGGCGTTGCACCATCGATGGAAACCCAGAGCATATCCAGACCGGCGTCCACCAGCTGGCGGGATTTCTTTTCAGTCAAGGTTGTGCCATTGGTGATCAACTCCACTCTGACCCCCAACTGCTTAATCCTGGCAACCCACTCGACCGTTTTGGGATGGAAGAGCGGCTCGCCGATACCACCAAAATAAACCTCCGGGACAGGGTCAAGCGCCTTGAGGCCCGAAAGGATCGATTCAAATGTTTTATCGCTCATCCGCCCATTGGCTTGATCCCAGCAGTTGCGGAAGCAAGTGATGCAGTTCAGATTGCAGGCTACCGTTGGCTCAATATAGACTTTGGTCAGATGGGTGATGGGGCGATGCATGCGGACAAAATTGTTCCCTTCATCGAGGCGCACCTTCACCCCAGGCTGCAGCCCGTAGCGTGAAATCACATCGGCCGGCAGGATCAACCGCCCCTGTTCGTCCACTTCTGCCCAGGCTGTGGTCGTTTTAGTTGAATTCATAAGTCACTCCACTGGATCTACCTACCAACAAATTCGATAATATCCGACGATTGTTTTCCCCTTTATTATCCTCCTAAATCTGAAACTCAACATGAAGAAAAAATCGGTTCTCTGGGAGTTGCCGTGGTGGGTAGTAAAAGTGGGGGTAAGTGAAAAAGAACTGCCGTACCGCGGCATCTCAAATTTTGCGGCAGTATAATAGTCTTATGTCCACTCGCTCACCTGCCAACCCTATCCTTCGTCCTCAGGACGTACCACCCTCCCGCCCCGGCTTCGAGGTGATCGGCGCGCTGAACGCCGCCGCCGCCCAACTGGGAGATGAAACCCTGCTGCTGGTACGGGTGGTCGAGCGCCCCATCAACCCCGACCCGGATGTATTTATCGCCCCGGTTTTCGACCCGGCAACCGGGGATCTGGTGTTGAAACGCTTCCCGAAAGGCGCGCCGGGCTATAATTTTGCCGACCCACGCGCCATAGGCACGCCGGAAGGGGATTACCTGTCGGGCATCTCGCACCTGCGGCTGGCGCGCAGCCGGGATGGGGTGCATTTCGAGGTCGCGGCGGCTCCGGCTCTCTTTCCGGCGGATGAGTACGAGACCTTCGGCGTGGAAGACCCACGGGTGACGCGCATCGGAGAAGATTTTTATGTAACCTATGTGGCCGTTTCGCGCCTGGGGATCGTGACCCGCCTGGCGCGCACGCGCGATTTTCGCAGCTTCGAGCGGCTGGGGGTGATCTTTCCGCCGGACAACAAGGATGTGGTGCTGTTCCCAGAAAAGATCGGCGGCAAGTACTTCGCGCTGCACCGCCCTTCCACTTCTGGCCTGGGGCGGCCCGAGATCTGGCTGGCCGAATCGCCTGACCTGTTGGATTGGGGGCACCACCGCCATCTGGTCGGCACACGCAGCGGCACCTGGGAGGCCGCGCGGTTGGGAGCAGGCGCGCCGCCGATCAAGACATCGCGCGGCTGGCTGGAGATCTACCACGGGGCGGATCAAAACAACCACTATTTTCTGGGAACGCTGCTGCTGGACCTGGAAGAGCCGGGGCGGGTGCTGGCTCGCTCTGAACAACCGATTCTGGGACCGGAGGCCGAATACGAACGGCTGGGTTTCTTCGGCAACGTGGTCTTCACCTGCGGGGCCCTGCTGGATGGCGACCGGGTGCGCGTGTATTACGGCGCGGCGGATACCTGCATGGCGCTGGTGGAATTTTCACTGGATGAACTGATCTAATCCTATACGCAAGGTACGCCCGAAGGGCGAAGGATACCCTTGCGTATGGAGTGGAGGAACTTATGGACGAATACCACCCTGACGGGGGTACAGGGTACCGCCGCGCAAATCGCGATTTGTGGAACGAATATACGCGCATTAACGCCGCCTCCAAAATGTACGATCTGGAAGGGTTCAAGGCCGGACGCAACGCGCTGCACCCGCTGGAGATTAAAGAACTGGGCAGCGTGCAGGACAAACGCCTGCTGCACCTGCAGTGCCATTTCGGGTTAGATACGCTGACCTGGGCCCGCCTGGGAGCGCAGGTGACCGGAGTGGACTTCTCGCCGGACGCCGTGCGCCTGGCGCGCTCGCTGGCAGAAGAATTGGGACTGCCGGCGCGTTTCATCCAGAGCGACCTGTACGACCTGCCCAACCATCTGGATGAAACCTTCGACATCGTGTTCACCTCGTACGGCGCGCTGACCTGGCTGTCGGACATCCCGGGTTGGGCGCAGGTCGCAGCGCGCTACGTGCGCCCGGGCGGGACGTTTTACATCGCCGAATTTCACCCGGCGGCGTGCATGTTCTCGGATGAATCCGATCATCTGGAGGTCAATGAGGATTATTTCAACAATGGTGTGCTGACCTTCCCGGTAGAAGGCTCCTACGCCGACCGGACTGCCGCCACGCAGTCCAAAACCTCGTACGAGTGGAACTACCCTCTGGGGACGGTGGTCAGCAGCCTGATTGACGCCGGGCTGCGGCTGGAGTTCCTGCACGAATTCGATTACTCGGTCTACCAGGGCTACAAATTCCTGGAGCAAGGCGCGGACGGCTTGTGGCGCGTGCCGGCGGGCATGCCGCGCATCCCGCTGCTGTTCTCGATCCGGGCACGCAAGGATTAAGCCTTTAAACTTCAATATTTTACACAGAACATTCACCGGTTCTTCGAAAGATTTTCATATCCAGGCAGTATCCTGAGCGTGTGAAGGAAACACACAGCCGGCAGGCGCAAAACAGGCCTCAGGCAGCGCGGATCCAAATAAAAATCACACTCAAAAGGAAACTATCCCATGATTAAGAAACTTCTCTGGCTTGGAGCCAGCATCGCAATCGTCACCGCATTGTTTGCCGCCGCACTGGCATTTACCGGTATCGCCCCGGTACAGGCCGCCGCCCTTGATGGGCGAAACCGCCCGGGAACCCCAGGCGGATGGTCAGTCAGCACCGGCAGCAGCCTGTACGCCTATTCCAGCGGGGCGCTTTCGAGCGCCGAACAAGATGTACTCATGCGGGCCATACAGGAAGAACAAACCGCACAGGCCCTCTACCAGGCAGTCATCGATCAGTTCGGTGCCACGCTGCCGTTCAGTACCATCGTCCAGGCCGAAGCGCAGCACCTGGCGGCATTAACCAATCTGGCGCAAAAATACGGGGTGAGCGTGCCGGAACCGGTTGAATTTGGCCCAACCAGTTTCGCCAGCCTGAGCGAAGCCTGCCAGGCCGGGGTAGCAGCCGAGATCGCGGATGGGGCCCTGTATGACAAGCTTTCACCGCTGGTGAGCCACAGCGATATCCTGAGGGTCTTTGCCAACCTGCAGCGGGCATCTCTGAACAGCCACCTGCCGGCTTTTGAAGCCTGTAACTGATCGTTGATCTAATCGTGTGAATGTTGGTTCACTCCATGAACCAACATTCACAAAATAACCCCGTACCTCAACGGGGAAATTTGCGTCATAATAAACATGATCGAGAGTTCTGCCTGTGAGGCAACCGGCAATACCCAACCGATCCGCGCCCGAAGACCGCAGCTTATGATTGAACCCGAAGCCCGCCTGCTAGCCCGCGCCCGATCGTTCGATACAGAATCCCTGGGCATCATATACGACCAATACAGCCCCGGCATCTATCGCTACGCCCGCCGGCTGCTGGGAAACGATTCCCTGGCAGAAGACTGTGTGGGGGATACTTTCAGCCGCTTCCTGCAGGCGCTGCGCGGCGGGGGCGGGCCGCAGGATCACCTGCAGGCCTACCTGTACCGGGTGGCACACAATTGGATCACCGATCTCTACCGCCGCCAGCCGCCCCCACCGCTGGAGTTGGACGACAATCACCCTGCCGACAGCACGGGCGTGGAATCCCAGGTCGGGCAGGCACTGGAACAGGCGCGGGTGCGGGCTGCCCTGGTACGCCTGACAGACGATCAGCGCCAGGTGGTGATCCTGCGCTTTTTGGAAGAATGGGACCATGAAGAAGTTGCCCAGGCATTGAAGAAACCGGTCGGGGCAGTTAAATCTTTGCAGCACCGCGCGCTGGCGGCGCTGCGGCGGATGTTGGTAGATGATGGAGCAAGCGAATGACAAATTTAACGGATGAACCACGCGACCCGAAGGTAGAACAATTGCTGCGGTCCCTGCAGGCTGTACCTGAACGCAATCAACAGGCGGCGGCAGATGGGCGTGCGCGATTTTTAGACCAGGCGGCAGCCCAACCAGCGAAAAAATTAGCGGCCGTACCCGTATCTGCCGGCCAGAAACAGCGTCATAATGGGTGGTTCGACAAACTTTTCAGGAAGGAGCTACCCAGAATGAGCGTTCTAACTACCTTAATGTTGATTGTGGCCCTGGTGTTCGGCGGAAGCGGGGCGGCCTATGCCGCGGCGCAGCAAACCCTGCCCGACCAACCGCTGTACGGCTTAAAAATAGCCGGCGAGGATCTGCAAATTCAATTGACCGCCAACGAGCAAAACCGTATGGAACTGGCTTTGAAGTTCAGCCAGCGCAGGGTCGACGAGATGGAAAAGATGGCCAATGCCGGCAAAGAGATCCCGGCTGCGGTGCAGTCGCGCTGGCAGCAGCAGGTGCAGGAGGCGGTGCAGCTGGCAACCAACATGCCAGAGGAGGGTACCCGTACCCGGGCCATGCTCAAGGTGCACGAGCAGCTTCAGACCCAGGCCAGGTTGATGGACAAGACGAGTGATGTGCCCCTGATGGAGCAAACGCGCGCGATGATCCAACAACAGCTGCGCCAGGTGGAACAGATTATGTCCAGCTTTGGCCCCGGCGGCAAGCCGGAAGATACCCCCCAGGGGGGTAATAACCCCCAGGGAAACCCAGGCAACGGCCCGGGAGAACCGGGCGGCCCACAAGGGGGCGCTAACGCGACCTCACAAGGCGGCGGCAATCCCTGGACGAGCGACACGCCCACCCCGGGCTCCAGCTACGGCCCCGGACCGGGCACCTGCGAAAACTGTACCCCACAAGGGAGTAATACCCCCCAGGGTGGTAACAACCCCTGGACCACCGGCACCCCCACCCCGGGCTCGGGCTACGGCCCCGGACCGGGCACCTGCGAGACCTGCACTCCGCAGGGGATGACCAATACCCCGCAAAGCAGCGCTCACACTCCGCAAGGGATGACCAACACCCCGCAGAGCAGCGACCATACCCCGCAAGGGACAACCAACACCCCGCAGGGAGGTAACCCCTACGCCGCCGGCACCCCAACCCCCGGTTCCAGCTACGGCCCCGGGCCGGGCACCGGGACAAACACCCCGGCAGGACCGCAAGGTAAGCACTAAGATAAAAAACTGAAAGCAAAATCCCCCCGATGCAAAATCTCGGGGGGATTTTTTTGCGCGGGGTGTTTTCAATTTCCAGCCTTTTCTCCTATAATCTGGATAGCAATTCTATACGCGGAGGAAAAAGTGATGAAACAGGCAAAACTGTTGATTGATGGGCAGTGGGTTGAGGCGCAGGGCGGAGAACGCTACGAGCAGCACAACCCGGCCAATTTTGAGGATGTGGTGGGTTCGCTGGCCAGGGCCAGCGTGGCTGATGTGCAGCAGGCCATAGCGGCGGCCCGGACGGCGCTGCCGGGCTGGTCCAACCTGCCGGGACCGGCGCGGGGGGCCATCCTGGAAAAGGCGGCCCAGATACTGGATGCACGGCTGGAAGAAACCGCCGCCGGATTGACCCGTGAAGAAGGCAAAACGCTGGCGGAAGCCAAAGGCGAGGTGCTGCGCGCGCGGGATATCCTGCGCTATTTCGGCGGCGAAGGCTGGCGTATGGGCGGGCAGGTCTACCCGAGCAACGCGTCGGGTGAGCTGCTCTACAGCAAGCGCGAAGCGTTGGGTGTGGTGGCGATCATCACCCCCTGGAACTTTCCAATCGCCATCCCGGCCTGGAAAATCGCGCCGGCCCTGGCCTACGGGAACACGGTCGTATTCAAACCCGCCCGGCATGGAGAACTGACCGCCCAGGCCCTGGTAGAAGCCCTGGTCGATGCCGGCCTGCCGGCAGGGGTGCTCAATTACCTGACCGGTTCGGGGGCGGTGATCGGCGACGCGCTGGTAGAAAGCCCGCTGGTCAGCGGGATCAGCTTCACCGGTTCGTATGGGGTGGGCACACAGATTTATGCCAAAGCCATCCCCAATTTAACGCGGGTGCAGTTGGAGATGGGCGGCAAGAACCCGACCCTGGTCTTGAATGATGCCGATCTGGACCTGGCGGTTAACCTGGCGGCGCGCAGCGGCTTCGGCCTGACGGGGCAGGCCTGCACGGCTACCAGCCGGGTGATCGTGCAAAGCGGGATCGCCGACCGCTTCGCACGGGCATTGAGCGAAACCGCGCGCAAATGGACGGTAGGCAACGGTTTAGAAACCAGCACACAGATGGGCCCGGCGGTCAGCGTCGAACAGCTAAAGACCGACCTGGATTACATCCAGATCGGCCAGCAGGAAGGGGCGCAGCTGCTGGCGGGCGGCGCTGCCGATCAGAAAGGTGGGCATTATATCCTGCCGACGGTGTTCGATCACGTCAGCGGCGGGATGCGCATCGCCCAGGAAGAAATCTTCGGGCCGGTGATCGGCATCATCCGGGTGGATACGCTGGAAGAAGGGATCGCCCAGGCCAATGCCATCGGCTTCGGGCTGGCCGCGGGGGTGGTGACCAACGACCTGAAGAGCGCCTTCACCTTTGCCAACGCGGTCGAGGCCGGGGTGGTGAAGATCAACGAGCCCACCACCGGGCTGGCCCTGCAGGCGCCCTTCGGCGGCTTCAAACAGTCCAGCGCCAACACTTTCAAGGAACAAGGGCCGGCAGCGATCGAGTTTTACACGCGCACCAAAACGATTTACGTCGGGCACGGATAGCTTTTTTGGTTGAATCGCGGTGAAAAAACCGAACCTGCTGTACGTATTTGCGGACCAACTGCGCTATTCTTCCTGCGGCTATGCCGGAGATCCGCGCGCCCGCACGCCCAACATCGACCACCTGGCAGCCGAAGCGCTTGACCTGTGCAACGCGGTTTCGGGACATCCACTTTGTGCACCTTACCGCGCCTCCCTGTTCACCGGGAAATATTCGAGCAGCACCGGTATGGTGATCAACGAGCTGCGCATTGGGACGAATCACGAAGGATTTGGGCAGGTCTTGACCCGCGCCGGTTACCAGACCGCGTACATCGGCAAATGGCACCTGTGGGCCAATCACCTGGGCAACCATGATGATCCGCTGAACGCCTACATTCCGCCGGGACCGCACCGCCTGGGTTTCGACGGCTTCTGGGCGGGTTACAATTTTCACCACACCTATCAGGACATGTATTACTACCAGGATACCCCGGATCCGATCCATT
Source organism: uncultured Chloroflexia bacterium (assembly GCA_963768585.1). Classification (GTDB taxonomy): domain Bacteria; phylum Chloroflexota; class Anaerolineae; order Anaerolineales; family Anaerolineaceae; genus CAVUNY01. Next base: position 25,246 of record CAVYIF010000019.1, on the reverse strand, counting down.
TCCAGGGGTACGAGCCGGACATCCAAACCGGGCTGGCGATCGATTGGCTGCGGCAGGCCTCCCAGGACGCGCGACCGTTTGCCATGTTCCTTTCCTATGGCACGCCTCACGATCCGTGGACCGAAGACAATGTGCCACGCGAGTTTCTCGACCGCTTCGAAAACGCAGCCTTTCCGCTGCCGGCAAACTACCTGCCTGAAAACGACCCCCATGGCGACCCCTGGGCGCAGATGTCCGCTGAAGACCGCCAGTCCCTGGCCGACTGGATGAAGGTTTACCATGCCATGATCGCCAACCTGGATTGGAACATCGGCAGGTTGTTGGCGGCATTGGAAGAGTTTGGTCTGCGCGAAAATACCATCCTGGTCTTCACCTCGGATCACGGCGAGATGTTTGGCGCCCACGGCCGCCGCGCTAAGAACATCTTTTTCGAAGAGGCCATCCGGGTGCCGTTCCTCATGCGCTGGCCTGCCGGGCTGGCAGGGAAGAGCCGGAGCGATGTGCTCTTAAACACCCCTGACATCATGCCGACCCTCCTGGGGCTGATGGAGCTCCCCATCCCGCAGGCGGTGGAGGGCAGCGATCTCAGCCGCTGCCTGCTGGGAAGCTGCGCAGTGGAGCCGGACGCAGCTTTCCTGCAAGGGATGGGCTGCACTGCCGCCTGGGAAGACGGTTATGAATGGCGCGCCCTGCGCACCCGGCGCTACACCTATGCCCTCTACCGTGCGGATGGCAGTGAACTGCTCTTCGACCACCAGGCCGACCCCCTGCAGCTGCGCAACCTGGCAGGCGATCCGGCGCATGCGGAACTGCGCGCGCAGTTCCGCGCGCAGCTTCAAGAACGCATGCACGCGCTGCAGGACGAGTTCCGGCAGTGCACCTGGTACCGCGACCACTGGACCAAAGACCGCATCATCCTCCACACAGCCACCTCTTAAAATCGATGTAGATTACGCTTTGGCGTTTGTATAAACTTTTACGGCTTCAAGCACGAAGGCAGCCAGATCGGGGTGAATTTTATCGAAGTTGGCCTTGAAACGCGGATCGTCAGTGTAGCCTTCGGCCAACCCCACCAGCTGCGCCTCGTTCGGCACCCAGAAATACTCGATGTGACGGCGCCAGCGCGCCACACAGGCCTGGGCTTCGGGCGAGGAAGGACCTTTGGGCATCGCCAGCAGGAAATCGGCGTAGACAGCGTTGCCTTCTTCCCCAATGCGCTGCTTCTCGGCATCCGTGTAGCCCTTCCATTTTTTGTTGGCGGCTTTCACCGTTTCGGGGTCGTACATCTGCATGGCTTCCTTCTCATATTCGGCCTGCTGTTCTTCGCTAAACCCTTCAAAATACTGCTTTTGGTTCATTTCATTCTTTCCTTTCAAATGCGAGATCGTAAGTTCTACGGTGGCGATCAGGCGCTCGATTCTGACAACGCGTTTATGGAGCTCAGATTTATGATCTTCCAGGGCGCTCAAAAGTTCAAAATCACGGCGTCCCATGATGGCTTTGATGTTTTCGAGCGGCATGTCCAGTTCGCGGTAGAGCATGATCTGCTGCAGGCGCACCAGGGCCTCTTCTCCGTAGTAGCGATAGCCGTTATCGCCCACGCGGGACGGCTTAAGGAGGCCGATTTCGTCGTAGTAGTGCAGGGTGCGCGGGGTAATGCCTGCCAACCTGGAAAGCTGCTTCACGGTGAACATGGTCACAGTATAAACTATTACGTTACGTTAATGTCAAGAGGGAATTTAAAACCAAATTCTGATTCCAGTGATCAATTTCATCACGAGAGACGTTATATTTATAGAAGCGCGCTAGAAAACAAACCAACGCCTTTTTTCTGCAGGCGGGATTGAAGGATGATGCTTCCGGACGTATGGGTAACTCGACTGTTTCAAGACCACCAGGCGCAGCTTAAACGCTTCGCGGAAAGTCTGACGCACGATTACGACCAGGCAGAGGACCTGGTTCAGGAGACGTTTATTAAAGCTGCCGTCCATCAGGAAATCCTCAGCCGGCTGAACGAGCAGCAGCGCCGCTCCTGGCTGTACGCGGTGATCAAGAACGGTTTCATCGATCAGATCCGGAGGCTAAAAAGACAGCGGAAACTGCTGCAGGGATTGGCGGATATTGTAGCCAGCGATGTACCTTCGATGAGATATGCTGGCGAGATTAACCTGTTCGAGCGCGTTCCCAGCCAGTACCGTAAGCTGCTCATCCAGCGTTATGTCTATGGCATGACCAGCGAGGCCATCGCCCAGGAACTTCAGGTTCCGGCGGCAACGGTCCGTTCCAGAATCAGATTAGCTATCCACTGGCTGCGCACCCATATCGACGAATGGAATTGAAAGGAAAATAGAGATGGAAAATCAAAAAACAATCGGCAACGTCAATGTTCTCAACATGATGAATGCCACAGAAGAATCGGTGGCTGGGGTCCCATTCATTGGAAATATCAATTTCGCCCTGGTCACCTCGGAGACTGCCCTGCTGCTGCAGCGCATCACCATAGGGAATCTTAACGCGACCATTGAGGTCCCTCCCGGGACAAAACTGGTCACCCAGAACGGCCAGATGTCGGTCAACGCAGATTTCTTCAAAAATGTCACGCAGAAAATTTTCTTCGTGGTCAACGGAGAGATGATCGTCGAACCAGGCGTGCCGCTGGAAGATATTGAAAAATTTGTGGCTGGCGTGGGAGTCAACGGTCAGTTCTACTGCCCGGAGGACCTGATCGGCGCCTTCAACGAAAAATCGTGCCACTTCAACGGCCAATCCTCGGCCTATCCATCCTTCAAGCATCTGGTCACCAGCTCGCTAACCCTGGATGCGGCCTACCTGGATGGGTTGGAAGATGGCGCCGAAATCAGCCTGCTCGGCGACCTGTCGATCCCCAAAGTGCTGGCGAACGACCTGCTGGAGCGAAAAATCGGGAAGCTTTATGTTTCCGGCAAGATCCTGTGCCATGAGGAAAACGCCCAGGCCATTCGCGCGCGCTTATATAAACCGGCCAAGGTAAATACCATCCCGGCTGGCTTCGAATGGTTAAAAAAGCCGCTGGTGCTGGACAGCGACACGCTGGAATACCTGCCTGGCAAGAAACTTTACTGCAAGGAAATGGTGCGCATTGCCCCCGACGTGGCGCCCCAGGCATTCGATCAGAATCTCGAACGGTTGATCGCGGAGGAGCTTGTGCTCTGCCCAAGCGCGCTTAAACCCGCCCTGGCCCAGAAATGCGATCTGTTCGAAACGAAAGCGGTTTTTTATCCGGACACGCTGTGGTTGGTACAGGACGAGCAAACCCTGCGCGGCGCCCGCTTCGACAGCCTGGACGGCAGCGCCACGCTGGTGGTGACCGGAGAATTGGCCCTCGACGCTGAGATCGCACCGGCGACGCTTAGCGAACGGCTTTCAGCCGTCCACAATTTCGGTGAGATCCGCGGCACGCCCGGTCAGATTGCTGCGCTGCGGACGCGCCTGTCCAAGAACGAAGGGGAATTGCAAGAGATCCTGCCAGATGCAGAGCCGCCGGCGGAAGACGAGCCGAAAAAAGGCTTTATCGGCAACATGAATATTCTGATGCTGTAAGAATCTTCGGGGCCAGTTTTACAGCAGCTGCTGTAAAACTGGCCCCTTTTTTCTATACTTCTTTGTAATAGCGCATCAAAGGCAGGCCGGTGTAGCCGGCCTTTTCGTACGACCGGCGAGCGGGGGCGTGGCCTTCATCGCCGCCGGTGCCGACCACGGCCAGCTTCATGCCGCTTTCCTTAAACTTCTGCAGGGCAAAGAGGTTTAATTCGGTGCCAATACCCTGGTTTTGATCGTCAGGCTGGACGGCGAGCAGCATGACCTCGCCAACTTTGGTTTCGTGGTTCAGTTCATAGAGGATAAAACCGACCACCGCCCCGTCGACCTCGGCCACCCAGTTGATATATTTCTCATCTTTGCAGGCCTTTTCGACAGCCTCCTGCTGGCTTTTGCGCCAATCGGGATAAATGGCGAGCGGATAGAGCCTGGGCCCCAGTATTTTCTCCCAGGCGGTAAACACCGGCTCCCAGGCCAGTACGGTAATCTGGAGGACATCAGCGAGGTCGCTGTCAGTGTAGGAACGAATCAGAACATTCATATTTGGCCTTTCGTGAAGATTCACCAAAGAGGACGAAAATCTTACCACGAAGAACACAAAGGGAGAATTTCAGGGATGTTGGGTTTTCCTTAGTGAACTTTGTTCCCTTCGGGGTGAATACGTTTTTGATTTTTATCACAAAGAGTAAGCGGCTTCTGTCTATATTTGATCCAGGCCCAAACGCGCCAACGTCTCGGGCGTGGGCCAGCCGGTGGCACGGTCCCAGCCGGCGGCGGCGTAATACTCGGAGAGAAGCTGCTCCATATCGGGCACGGCGCCCATTTGCCCGCCGTCGGGAAGCGGCTGGAGGAGCAGTTTGGGCAGCTTTTCGCCCGCCGGGTTCCAGCCCAGGCGCAGGTTGTAAAGACGCTTGAGGTTCCAGGCGCGTTCACCCGCCAGGATAAGCTCCTCCAGGGAGCGCTCCTCGCCGGTGGCAGCCGCCACCAGGTCGGTCACCTCGTGGGGATCGATGACGGTGAAGAAGCAGATCACCAGATTATTACACAGCGAACGCCAGTGCTGGTGGCGGGCCACGTAGCCGGCCTTGCCCGCGCTGGACAGGCGGTCGGTCATGGGCAGGCCGATTTCTTCCATGGTACCGCCCAGTTCGATGGTAAAGAAATCCGACTGGTTGTGGCAGGCACCGCGCGGCGAGAGCACGTACGATAAGGCCTGACCGGTGAAGGCACGCGGGTCGTGCATGGCAATCTCCAGACCGTTGGCCTGCACCGCCAGGTCAGGGTCGCCAAAATGAGCCGCCAGGGCGCGGCTGCCCTGGTCCAGCAAGGCGCCAAAACCCTGCCGGGCAGCCATCTGCTCGAGCAGGGTGAAAACCGGGGCCGGATCGCCCCAGCGCAGTTCCAGCCCGCCGGTATCCTGGGTAGTCACCCGCCCTTTATCAAATAAGAGGTAGGCCAGAGCGATGATATTGCCGGCGCTGATCGAATCCATGCCCAGGCGGTCGCACAGGTTGCCCAGGGCGGTGACCGCCGCCAGGTCATCGATCAGCAGCTGCGAGCCAAACGAGCAGATGGTCTCGTATTCGGGGCCTTTCACCGCCCCATCCGTGGCATAGGCCCCATCGGCAACAGTCACCTCCCGCCCGCAGGCGATGACGCAGCCCTGGCAGGCGGTGGTGCCGGTCAAAATGGTGTCGGCCATTTCTGCCCCGCTGATCTTTTCAGCCCCCTCCCAGGCGGCCTGGGTCCAATATTTGATGGGCATGTCACCCATGATCTGCAGGTAATCGGCCGCGCCGGATGAGCCGGTCTCGTGCAGCACGGAGGTCATATTCTGCTGCAGCAGGCGTTTGTTGGATTCGACCCGCAGGCGCTTGTAAACATCCTGGCGGGCGGCGGTGATGCGCCCGCTGCCGCGCACGGCGACCGCTTTGAGGTGTTTGCTGCCCATCAGGGCGCCCATGCCGGTGCGCGCCGCCAGGCGCCCATGATCGGAAAGGATGCCGGCAAAGGGCACCCCGTTCTCACCGGCGATGCCGATGGCGGCCACTCTGGCCCGGGGCTGCTCCGTCTCGGCACGCACGATCTGCTGGACCTGGTAGGGGTCAGCGCTGCCCCACAGGTGGGCGGCGGGACGCAGTTCGACCTGGTCGTTATAGATCCACAGGTAGACCGGTTCGGGCGCGCGTCCGGTGATCCACAGGGCGTCCCAACCGGCCAGGCGCAGTTCGGGGCCGACAAACCCGCCGATGTTGCTTTCACCCCACCAGCCGGTCTGGGGCGAGCGCCCGCAGACCACAAAGCGCCCGGTGGTGGGGCCGGCAGTGCCGGTCAGCGGCCCGGTGATGAAGAGCAGCGGGCTGGCCGGATCGAGCGGGCTGCGCTCGGGGACGAGGGCGTCCCACAAGAGGCGCGCACCCAGGCCGGCGGCGCCGATGTAATCGTGCAGGTAAGCGGCCGGGATGGTTTCCGCGGAGATACCGCCGGTGGTGAGATCGACTTTAAGCATACGACCGAACATTTACGCTCCTGGAAGAATAATTAACCGCAGATGCATACAGATGGACGCAGATAGCAATTCTTTTTTTATAAAAAGCTGAGTGAACGCCCTTTCATTTGTTCAGTTCCTGCAACCCATTCACTATACGTCGAATTTGAACCTTTGGTTAGAAAAAATTGATCAGAAGGCAAACTTTCAGACCAGTGCCTTTGAGGTAATTCAAACACTGCGCGAGATGTACGTCTTCCAAAGAGCGTACCGTTTTTAACTCGATCAACACCATTCCTCCTACCAATAATATCCGCAAAAAATTCCCCAACCACAATCCCATCGTACCAGACCTGAATTGGGTACTGCTGTTCAACCCCCAGACCGCCTTTACGCAATTCGTGCGCCAGGGCGTTTTCATAGACTTTTTCTAGAAAACCGCTGCCCAAATGATTGCTTACAGTGTATGCGCAGCCGATAACTTTCTGGGTAACAGCATTAATTTCAGTCTCGTCCACAATTTCTGGCGTATCCTATTTATTCCAACGATATGGGTTTTTACCATATCCGCGTTTATCAGCGTTCATCTGCGGTTAAATTCTTCAGAAATCTATTGAGGAAGCGGAGAACGCGGCCTGGAAGAGGCGGCGCAGGTCGTCTTCGTCAGGGATGCGCGTGGACATAATGGTCTGGGTATCGTTCATGGCGTTGGCCACGAGCAGGTCCATCTCGCCCTGCAGCGCGGCCTGCGTGATGCCCAGGTCCGCCAGGGTGCGCGGCTGGCCGACGGCATCCTGCAGTTCGCGCACGGCGCGCACCAGGCTGGCTGCCGCCTGGGCTTCGTCGCCCGCCGGCAGACCGAGAAAGTGAGCCAGGGGAACATAGCGGGTGGGGGTATCCTGGTCGCGAACGCAGTATTCGATCGTGTAGGGCAGGAAAAGGGAAACGGCGCGCCCGTGCGGGGTGTGAAAGGCCCCTCCCAGGGCATGCCCCATACCGTGGGCCAGGGCGGCCATAGAGTTGCCAAAACCCAGCCCGGCGAGCGTGGCGGCGTTCTGTAAATGGCCGCGCGCCTCCAGGTCCGCTCCGGCGCGGAAGCAAACCGGCAGGTATTCGAAAACCAGTTTGGCGGCCTGCAGGCACAACCCGTCGGTGAAGTCGTTGTGGAAGGTGCTGGTGAAGCCCTCAATGGCATGGGTCAGGGCATCCAGACCGGTGTCGGCGGTCAGGCGCGGCGGCAGTTCGGCCACGATCTCGGGATCGAGAATAGCTAAATCGGGCAGGGCCTCGCGGCTGCCCAGGCCCAGCTTGCGGCGCTCGGCGTGATCGGTGAGTACGATGGCCCAGGTAGCCTCCGAGCCGGTGCCGGTGGTGGTGGGGATGGCTGCCAGGCGGGCCTTGGCGCGCAGGCCGAGGGGCTCGATAGGGTTAATCGCCTGCGGCTCGATATCCGGGCGTTCGTAAAGGATCCACATGGCCTTGGCGGCGTCCATCACCGACCCCCCTCCCAGGGCGATGATCCACTGCGGGGCAAATTCGCTCAGGCGGGCAGCCCCCTGGCGGACAGTTTCCAGAGAAGGGTCGGGCTCGACCTGGTCGATGACCAGGATTTCCATTCCAGTGGGAGCAAGGGCCTGGCGGATGCGCTCCACCATGCCCAGGCGTACCAGGGTAGCATCGGTGACGATGGCAGCGCGCGCGCCGCTCAACTGCTCAAGATAGCCGAGGGCCTGCTCGCCAAAGACAATATGCGGGCTGGAAAAAAACCACATTTAAATCGGAAACTCGGTCGGGATGCGGGTGCACGATTCAACCAGCTCTTTGGCGGCGCGCACATTCTTCATCACCATACCCATGTTGCCCGTCAGGCGCAATTGACCGGTCATCATGGCCTGCATCGGGTCGAGCTTCTTGGTCATGACCTTCTTCCAGGTGGCGACCGGTCCCGAAAGCTTGAAAACCGGCGTGGGAACGCTACCGTTTACCTCAAAGGCATCGCGGCAGTCACCGTGCCACAGGTCCATATACAGGGTGACCGGTTTCTCGAGGGTCCCACCGGGCTCGATGATAAAGAAAAAATCACCTTCCCATTTCTCGGCGGCTTTTTTATAGGAAGCGCTGGCATTGAGATCGGCCATCATGGATTTAATCCAGGCATCAGAGGGAAAGGGTATGGGCATATTAAAATAATCTCCTAATAATGGAATAGAGAGATTATACAGGAATACTTTAATTTATGATGAAATCATTCTTGGGAGAGACCGGGTACAGCTAATCCTATTCTGGACTTTCAACCGGCAGTCTTTACCCACGCTTCCAGGCGCTTTAACAGGGCCAGAGCCGATTCGCGGTCAGGCACGCCGTCCACGCTGAGGTACAGGCCGCGCGGGTCAAGCGCCTGAATAATGTGCTCAATCTCGCCCAATTGGCAGTTAACCTGGATGCCCTTGCCCGCGGCCTGGGCCTTGCGGTACACCCACACCCAGCGGTCAAAGCCCTCATTACCGGCGCCGAAGACCCACTGCAGCGCATCCAGTTCGGGGATGGCAAGGATCGAATCGAGGTGGCGCAGCGCGCCGGGGCCGTCGAGATGGTAAATCGAATGGTCGTAAAACTGGCACTCGCGGATAATGCCCGGCAGGAAGATCTCATCAAACATGCGCTTGCTGATCATGATCGAGAAATCATTGGAGGGGATATAGTACCTGCCCGCGCTGATCAGCGGCGTCCAGGAAGTGATGGGCATACCGGCAGCCCGCAGGCGGGAATAAAACTGGTTGTACACGCGGAAGTAATCCCCTTCCAGGCGAGCGAGCAGGGCCTGGACTTCGGCAGGATGCTCCAACAAATCCACCGCCAACTCCTGGGGGTCGCGGAAAGCCGCCACGGCATCCCCGCCGGGGTGCCAGTCGGTCATGCCAACGATAAAACGCCCCTGGGAAATCTCCAACAGGGCGTCGGTCATCTCGATCAGCTTATTCATCACCGGGCCATCCCAATCCAGCTGGAGCTGGTTAGCCTGACTCCAATCATGCAGGATGGGGTCCGTCCAGCTTGTGCCCCAATCGCCAAAATGGATCGGGCAGCCGTACAGGGCCGAAAAGACTTCCGGGCCGAGATTGGGGTAGGCGATGGGCAAGCTGTCGCCGAGAAACTCCTGGTTGGAAAGCCGGGCGAGGGCATACTCGGCATGGTACTGCGCATCCAGCCAGCGCTCGGTGCTGCTGGCATGGTGCGATGGCGGCAGCGGGATCTGCTGCTCGTAGGGTTTTGCCAGGTAGAAGCTGACCAGGGGCCGGTCCAACACCTCGCGCCGCCAGAAAGCCTCCATGCGGGCACAGGTCGATTCGTAATCGGTTTTGAATGTGAACATAGATGGGTTTTTTATCGGGCCGGTTGCCCGGCCCGATATGGTTTATTCAAAGGGCTGCCCAAACCGTTCGCGGTGAGCGATTTCGGACAGTGGTTTGCGATTCTTCTTGCCGCGACCGATAGCATCCACCGGGTAGCCAAAAGGCACCACAGCGAATATTTCCAACCCGGCAGGAATGCCGAGCAGCGGTTTGATGGCCTCCAAACCGAAGAAACCCACCCAGTTCGAGCCCACGCCTTCGGACCAGGCAGCAAGCATCATAGATTGGATGGCGCGGCTGGCATCCGACACGGCATAGGGGGAATCCTCAACGACCACGGCCACGGCCAGCGGAGCCTGCGCGATATAGCGGCCAGTTTTGGCCAGTTGACCCATTTTTTGCAAAACGGAGCGGTCCTCAACGACGATAAAATGCCAGGGCTGGCGGTTCATGCTGCTCCCTGTCAGATGGGCCGCTTCCACGATGTGGCGCACAGTATCGGTGGGAATGGGCTTATCCTGGTACTGACGCACCGCCAGGACAGTTTGCACGGCTTTAAGTGTTTCCAATTTTTGTCTCCTTTCGGTCAGGCTGAACTACAACTGCTGGGCAAGATAGTTGGCCAGGCCAACCTGCTGAATCTGATCGTGCTGGGCTTCGAGCCAATCGATATGCTCTTCTTCGTCATGCAGGATCGATTCAAGCAGCGCGCGGGTGGTATTATCCACGACCTCGACCGCCAGACGGATGCCTTCGTTGTAGGCCACGACGGCACCGTATTCGGCCTCAACGTCGTTTTGCAGTTGGACAGTCACAAACTCACCAATATGGAGCGGGTTGAGGTTCGAGACGACCGGCATGCCCTCAAGGAACAAAATACGGGCGATGAGTTTTTCGGCATGTTTCATCTCGTCGATAGCGCGGTGCTCAATCACATCGTGCAGCTTTTCATATCCCCAATTGGCACACATTTCAGAATGCAGGATGTACTGGTTGGTAGCGGTAAGCTCGTCCGCCAGAAGCAGGTTCAGGGTATCGATCAAACGCTGGTTGCCTTTCATTTTATCCCTCCAATGAAGTTTGCCTTAAATATAGCAGAAAATTATCAAGGAATGCCCTCATCCCCTGCCCTTTCCCTCGCTTTGCATGGGAGAAAGTATACTTTCTGCTGAGATTAACCCCTGGCGCAATTCTTTGGCTCTTTGTTTAACAGCATCCGCTGATCTTGCTCTGCGTGGTGAGAGTCTATCCTAAATAAACGGTCTCCGGTCCAGCACCAGGCGCAGGGGCTTGTCGGAGCGCAACTGGCCGGGCAGGGCAGTCTGCAGTTCGGCCAGGCAGCAGGAGGCGCCAAAGAGGGTATGCAGATCGTTCAGGCCGTCATCGATGGCCGGATCGAGCCCCAGGAGGTAGGGGATGTACTCGGCAGCGAAGGCATCGAGCGTGGCGTGCACTTCGGCATAGCGGTGCCCGCTCTGGCGCAGGGCACGGGTCAGGCAGAACACCCAGTCGATCTCGGCAAACCCGATGGCATGCCCGATGGGATAGGTATCTGAGCGGCGCAGTTCGAGACAGGTGTCGATCATTGCCTCGGGATGGGCAAGCGGCATGCGCCCGTATTCGTGATTGAATAAGTAGTGGAAAGACCCGGCCAGGTGTGGAAAGTACGAGCTCAGGCCGCTGTGGACGGCCGGCACAACACTGCCGCGCCGCCAAAAACCGGTCTGGGGGTCGTTTTCACGGGCCAACCAGGCAAAGTAACGCTCCTGCCACTCCGGTCCGACCTCACCAGTCAGCACCAGAGAAACATACAACCCGGCGCCTTTGTGCGATTCCGTCCAGGGGTGCCCGGCCCAATCCAGGCCGTCCAAGAAGGCCTCCATGCGGGCCGGCTCGCGCAGTTCGGCCAAACCCTGCATGGGGTAGAGCGGCAGGGCATCGAACAGTTCAAGCGCCGAAACGCAGTGGGCGGTGGTGTGGAAGGGGTGATGGGTGGCTTCCTGGAAGAGCCCGGTCTGGGGATCCTGCAAGCCGCGCAGCACTTCTACCCAGGAAGCGCGCCCGGTAGGGTCCTGCGGAAAATGGTTGATCGTATAGAGCAGGTTAGCTGCATCGGCGCAGCCATAGGGGTTGATCCCCAGGTCGCGATCGCCTTCAAAGGGGGGCTGCGAGGTGAGCTGATTGGCAGCGGCGCCCTTCTGCCAGTTCCAGCGCCGGTAGGCCCCGGGTTGGCCCAGGGCGTGGGTGGCGAGGATCGCCTCGACAGCGTCCACAAAGGGTTGGATATTATAGGTCATCAATGCCTCCAAAAATGGATTCGGTATGGGTTCGCTCGCCGGCGGCGGCTCTTTATGCTTTTTTAGCTTATCGCTGATTGCGTAGAATGGAGAGGGGATCCGTTTTGAGCATAATTTATTATACGTCGGATGGAAAAACGGAAAGTAGGATAGAATCGGGTAACTCATTTTCATGAAAGGATTCACTCCTATGTCTTACGGCACCAAGAACACCACCACCCCCGGTTGTGGTTTCCACCACATCTCCATCCATACCCAGAAATTCGATGAAGCGATGCGCCTGTACCGCGACGTACTCGGGATGCAGGTCCGCATCCAGTTTGAGCGCGATACACAGCGCTTCGCCCTGCTGGATATGGGCGACGGCAGCTTTGTCGAACTGTCGATGAACTCCAAAGAAGAAGAGTCGTCCAGTCCCGGCAACCCGCTGGCGCATTTTGCCCTGGCGACACACGATGTGCGCGGCGTGATCGAGAAGCTGCGCGCAGCGGGATACCCGATTACCATGGAGCCAAAAGATATCCAATTGGGCACGCTGCCAGCCTCGGTGGCTTTCTTCACCGGGCCGAGCGGCGAATCGGTAGAACTGTTCCAGGAGAATTAAGGGGTAACGAGCGGGTTTTAGAATAGCTCAAAGGATGAAGCGCAGCGAACGCAAACGCCAGGCGACAAAGCTGAGCGCGGCCAGCAGCACCGCGGCCTGGAGGGGAACCAGCCAGGCCGGGGCCTGAGCGTACCAACCGGGAAATGGCGGCAGATAGAAAAAGCCCAACCCCAGGTCATGCAGCAGGTATAAGAGCAGCGGGTTGCGGCCCCAGGCCAGCAGCAAGGTGGCGGGGGTCAACACCCATTCACCGGCCAGAGATGACGCATCGCGCGTGACGCTTCCCGCGCCCATCCGAAAACGCCGCGTCAATCCATCCAGCATTCCAAAGAGCAGGCCGCTTGCGCCCAGGCTGACCAGCACGTATGTGGCTGAGACGCGGTTCTTACTGATAACGACCCCCAGGGCAGCCAAACCCAGGCCGCCGAGCAGGGCAGCTGCCGAAGCCAGGCCGTAGCGGCGCAGCTTTCCGGCGTGGTATAGATCCGCCAGGACAGTAGCCAGAAGGAGCATGGCTGACCAGGCCGCAGCGCCCGGCAAGCCGCCGTGGGGCATGCCCAGCACCATCTCCCGCAGGCCGTTTTCTAAAGCAATCTGATAGCCCACAAGCAGAGCCAAGCCGAGCGCGGCACGCAGCCAACCCGCTGAGCGGATAAAGACCAGCGTGACCAACCCGGCCACCCCAATCGCCTGGAGCACGCCCCAATTCACCCCGGAAGAATCCAGGCCGAAGAAGAACTCACCGGTCGAAAGCAGGGCACCGAGCCCAATCAGAGCCAGGTAACGCAGCGCAAAGTGGGCGGCAGCGGCTCGCCAGCCGTCACGCTGGCTGCGCCGCCGGGCAGAGAGGCCGTAAGTCAGGCCAATGGCGAAGATGAAGAAGGGTGCTACCAGGTCGATGACGGTCAGCCCAACATCCGGGGCATGCTTGAGCCAGGCTGGAACCACGGCGGGCCCGGCCAGAAAATTGGCCAGGACCATAAGTACGATGGCCAGCCCGCGGAACAAATCGATCCCCGGCAGGCGGTGCATCTTCAGGCCGGGTCGGAGGATGCCGGCTCACGCGGCGGCCCGGGCGGGCCTATCCGATTCAATTCGTCCATGGCGCGCAGGCCGCGCACCAGGCTGTAGATCACAAAAGCGTGGAAAGCCACTCCCAACCAGACGCCTAAAAGTAGAAAGACCATCCCATCCAGGGTGTAAAGCACAATCCCGGCCACGATCCAACTGCGATAACTGCGCTGCCCGCGGTATCCAAAGAGCAAAAAGATGCTGGACAGGAGCAGATCCATCGCGGCAGCCACCCAGTGCATCAGCGGAGCTATTTCCGTCCCGTTGGCAACCGCTACCGTGTAGCCGTCAACCAGCTGGGCGACGCCCAGACCGAGAAAGTAATTGGGTATTCTGCCAGTGACGAAGATAATGGTATTGATGATCGTCAGGCCTGCCACCCAGTAGAACCAGTTGATTCCGCCTTTGGCGCGCCTGAGCAGCAGCATACGCCGGCGGACTTCTTGCTGCTCGGCAGACTGTGCATCGGGGCCAGTGTCGGGGGGAGGCGAGAGGTCGGGGATTGACATGAGTTTCATCTCCTGGATATCTTGGGGTGAGTCCATTATACCGGAAGGCTGCAGCGGCATGAAAGGTTTATCAATTTGGACTCCAATGCTGCGCGAGTTGGGTAATGGACGGCAGGGCATGCCGTTGAGGAAGATATATTTTGCCCCCCAGGCTTCCCCTATGGTCATACGCTGGTTACTTCCGATGCAGTGAATTGAGGCAATGCCATCCTCTTTCAAGCACCGGCCGACTACCTGTCAACCCGGGTAGGTTCGAGCAACTCACAAATGATCTTTTCAGACTTTGGCCAGTTAGCCGGGCTCAGAAGTACCTGACCCGGTCAGCCAGATGATTTTACCAGGGCCATGATCGCACCCACGGTGCGCCAGTTGCGCCCGGTGGCGGGCACGCCCAGGGCTTTTTCGACGCCCGCGGCCAGTTTCGAGCGGCCAATCCCATCGGGGGCATGCAAATAGAACAGCTTGCCTTTAAGGGCAAAGCGCTCGCTTTCCAGCTTAATACTTTCAAGCTTCTCCAGGTCCGGATCCTGCGGCGGTTCCGCCAGGAAAAATACATGCAGCGTTTTTGGATAGGGTTCAGCTTCCGGATAAGGGTTAGCAGAAATCGCATTTTCCAGATCGGCAGCCTTCATCAGAAGCACTTCGGGAGCAAAACCCCGGCGCTCTTCAACTGACTGGCGGATGCGCTGCGCAAGCTGCGCGCTATCGCTTTCAGCGGTTTCAAAAATAACGTTGCCGCTCTGGATGTAGGTTTTGATGTTTTGCAGTCCCAGGCCGGCGAGCAGTTCCACCAGTTCGCGCATGGGCAGCGAACGGTTGCTGCCGACGTTGATACCGCGAAAAAGGGCGATATAGGTATTCATCCTAAACAATTTTCACTCAAGAAATAAATTCCTTTTCAATGCGGCCCCCTGGAAAAATTTCCAGGCGCAGGCCCTGGGCCTGACCCAGGCTGAATTCGCGAACAAGCTGCGCATAAGCGGGGATCTCTTGACCGGGGCGCCATATGCGATCATACAATATGCGCAGCGGATCACCGTGGCTCACCACCCCAATCATCTGACCGGGATGAGCACCGATGATTTGGTGAAAGGCAGTGGTCATTCTTCTCGCGATTTCCGCGATGGTTTCATGAGTCCGGGGGTCATTAAATAACTGTCCGGCCTCGGCGATCGGGATTAATTCGTCCATCGGTGTCCCGGGCCACTCCGAATCGGTATCACGCAGCCCTTCAATGACAACGATCTTGTTTCGCAGCGCATCCCCGGCCAGGATACTCGCAGTTTCAAACGCTCGCTTGAACGGGCTGGAATAAATTGAATCGAAAGATTTTCCCTCCCGGGAAATTATAGACGACCGCAATTTTTCGGCTTTCTGTCTTCCAGGCACGGTTAATGGCGCCTGCGGCCCATACATGGCCTGCAGGCCAGCTTTCATCGGGTGTTCCGGGGTACTGTGGCGGATCAGGTAAACAACAGTATTTTGCATAACTTTAACCATCATTTCATGTGCCGTTCAGGCTGTACAGCCTGAACGGCACATCCACTTCTTTCCAAAAAGTACGAGGAAGGCTTATGAAAATTCCAGACGCAGGGTCAAGACCTGGTACGGGCGGAACTCGAAATGAACCCTGCTGCCTTCTACGGTCAAGGGTTCCTGATCCTCTTCGAGCAGATTGGTGCGGCAGGCAACAACCAGCGGGAAAGCACAGGTCAAAGCAGCCGAACCACGCATGCGCTGCGATTCGTACAGGCGCACGATCAGCCCACGCCCATCTTCGGCGGCCTTGACGGTCTCGATGACCAGGTTGGGGGCATCCACTGCCAGGAGGGAAAACACCCCTTCGGGGGCGCCTAGCGCAGGCTTTCCCCCATCCTCCACCCCTTCAAGGGGGCCAGCCACGACCAACGGGTCGTTGAGGAAGTAGGCCTGAGCAATCGTGTTTTCGTCCCAGGAGCCGGCGTGCGGCAGCAGGCTGTAGGTGAAGCGGTGTTCGCCCTGGTCGGCTTCGGGGTCGGGGTTGGTCGGCGCGCGCAGCAGGCTGAGGCGCAGCACGTTATCGTGAATATCGTGACCGTACTTGCAGTCATTGAGCAGCGACACGCCGTAACCGCCCTCACTGAGATCGACCCACTTGTGAGCGCAGGTTTCGAAACGCGCCCAATCCCAACTGGTGTTGCGGTGGGTAGGACGCTGCACATTGCCCCACTGGATCTCGTAGGTCGCCTGGGGAGAGAGCACATCGACCGGGAAGGCCGTTTTGAGGAAGATATGCCGCTCGCGCCAATCGATCCAGGTATCAAAATCGAGACGGGCCGAAAAGGCGGTCAGCGATATGCGCTGCACGATCTGGCTGTGCAGCACCCGGCGGCGGATCTCCAGGGTGGCGCGCAGGGGGCCGATTTCGACCAGGCGCATCGATTCGGCCGGGTCCGCCAGCCACTGCTTATCGTCGTAAAAGACATCCACATCCCAGGCGTCCCAGTTATTGGGGCGGTCTTCAAAAGCCTGAAACTCGTTGGCGACGGCTCCATCGGGGAGCACCTCGCGGGCATTGATTTTATCGAAGATGCTGCAGATGTCTCCGGAGGCGTTCAGTTCGACGCGCAGGAAATCGTTTTCGAGCATATTCGGTCTGGCCCGGATTGCACCCGGCTCGACGGCAGTGGACACGCCGGCTTCAACGGACAGAACGGAAACGCTGTAAGGCGGCAGTTCACCGGGATCGAAAAGCAAACCACCATCCACCACCTGGGCCGAAAGGAGCGTGCCATGGGAATCGCGCAGGGAAGCGGGCTGGTCGGTAGGCCAGAAAGCCGCCTCACGGCGGGTGAATGAAGTGGGATTGGCGACCACCAGCCCACCCCCGGCGCGCGCAGCGAGAACTGCCAGGGCGCTATCGCGCACCTCCTGGGCAGCCTGAAAAATCTCAGCATACTGTTCCTGCGAGTCGACGTAGACCTGGTGGATGCTCGAACCGGGAATGATGTCGTGGAACTGGTTGAGGCACACCAGTTCCCAGGCGCGGGCCAGGGCAGCGTTGGGGTAGGTATAGGTTGGGTCCAGGCGAGCAGCCATCGCCGCCAGAAATTCGGCATCGTGCAGGGCAAACTCCGATTTACGATTGGCGCGCTTGTTTTGGCCCTGGGTGGTATAGGTGCCGCGGTGCAGTTCAAGGTAGAGTTCGCCGTTCCAGGTGGGCAGGCCAGGACCCAGGTCATTTTCAAGCTTGCGGAAGAAATCCTTGACCTTGCCAAAATGGATCTGGGGCGAAGCAGGAAAATGGCTCAGGTTTTGGATATTTTCCAGCATCTCGCGGGTCGGGCCGCCGCCGCCATCGCCGTGTCCATACGCCATAAGCAAGGGCGGATATACTCCCGGTTGAGCGCTCTCCTTCTGGGTAGCATTAGTCCAGGTCATCATCACCTGATCGGGGCTGGCCTTGGCATTGTAGGTGGCCCGGAACTGGTTAGGGCGCTCGGGCGTGGTCGAAAAGTGGGTCAGCACGCGAGTGCCATCCAGCCCCTGCCACCAGAACGAATCAAAGGGCAGACGGTTGTACTGGTTCCAACCAATCTTAATCGTGAAGAAGTATTCCAGACCGGCTTCCTTGATCAACTGCGGCAGGTTCCAGGCGTAACCAAAGACGTCCGGCAGCCATAATACCGGGCTTTCGGCTCTGTAACCAAAATGTTTACGGAAGAAGGTGCGCCCCAGGAGAAACTGGCGGGCCAGCGATTCAGCACCTGTCAGGTTGCAGTCGGCTTCGACCCACATACCGCCCAACGGCTCCCAGGAACCGTTGGCGACGGCCGACTGGATGAGTTCAAATAGGGCCGGGTAATCCTGGCGGACGTAATCGTATAACTGGGGCTGAGATTGAGCAAAAACAAAATCGGGGAACTGCTCGGAGAGACGGATGGCATTATAGAAGGTGCGCCCGGCCTTGCGCCGGGTCTGGTCGAGCGGCCACAGCCAGGCCACATCAATATGGGCGTGTCCGGCGGCAGTGATGTCAACCGGCATGGGTTCGCCGGATTGGGAGATTCCCTCACGCAGCGCGGCCAGGGCCGCCGGCAGTGAGGCGTAAAAGCCCTCGACAAAGGGTTCGCGCAGGTCGACAAGTTTGAAGGCATTATCCAGGCTGGTAAGCAGTTGATAGCGCGCGGGGTTGTCCTTATCAAGGGCGTTAACGACACCCAACGCGGCGCGCGCCAGGGCATGAAACTCGCGCGCGGTTGGGTCCACCTCTACCAGGAAACAGGCGCGCATGAGCAGCTTGAAGCTTTCATCGGCGCGCACCCCCCCACACCAACCGTGCAGTGCCAGAACATGCTCTTCCCCGTCGCAAAACTCGGGCGGGATGCGCACTTCCTGGTGGTGGCGGTCGATCGATGAGACCGGTTGACCGTCGATATAAACCAGGGTTTCCGGATGGCTGAAATCATGGGCGATGCCAATTGGCAGGAAGAGTGCGCTGTTGGCAGCCTCCCACTCCGAAGGCAGGTTGAAACGGGTGCGCAGCGTAAAATTGATCCGCGCCTCGCCCCACACTGTATTGGATGAGATCATCTCCCAGTCGGAATCGTCCAGGTCGGGCTGGACAGGCGGGGTGACGGCCGGCGACGGCAGCTTGAGAAAGCGCCAATCAGGCAGGGTCAGGCGCCGGCTGTAAACGAGCGTTTCGACCAGGTCGATGCGCTGGGCAATTTTTTTGGCGGTCCAACGTTGTTCGTGATCCATGGTTTCCCTATACTATCTTGAGATTTACCACGAAGCACACCAAGAGCACGAAGAAAAAAATACAAAGAACTAGATTTCTCCGGGTCCTCTATGACTCCGTGGTTTGTTCATTACCCGATCGTGCGGCGCAGGGCGTCAAGGTGGGCACCCTGGAGATGATTGGCAAACGCATCCAGGGGCAGCGTCCCCTCCAGCAGTTCGTCCAGGCGGTTGTCCAATTCCTGGCAGGTATTGACACTATCCACCAGGAAGTTCCACAGCAGCTTACGCACCTTTTCGGGACGGCGGTCGCGGCGTCCGAGGAGCGAAGCGGTGTTTACGGCTATACGCAGTTCAAGCCGGTCACCCGTTCCGATCTCAACCCCGTCCAGGCTCAATTCTTCGGTCAGTTCACCGTAACCCCAGGAGATGGGCAGTTCCGTCCCATTGACGCGCAGGACCACCTTATCCGGACGACAAATGCCGTGCAAGGCTACCTGGTAAGTGCGCCGGGCGGGCACCAGGCCGATCTCCCCCGCTCCCTGGGAGTCATTTGTGAATTCAGCCGGGGCGATGCTGAATTCCAGCGCATCTCCCATCCAGCGCTGGGCGAGTACGGTGCGGCAGGCGTGCCCCTGGCGGTAGTTCTCACTCTCGCCATCATCCTCGTACAGTTCAAAGGCGTTGTTCGCACCGGGGAACAAATGGATCTGCAGTGTGGAAGGGTTGGCGTAATCGGCCCAGGCCGATCCGGCGGCGCCCTCTTGCGGCTGCGGCGTGAGGGGCACAATCGCCCCGGCGCGGGCCACCACCGGGGTTTCGGCCAGGGTGCCGTAAAAAGTCTGCCAGCGCCCGCCGGGCAGATGTTCGCCGCTGAAAAAGTCGAACCAATCGCCCTCCGGCAGCCAGACGGTCTGCGAAGCCAGGCGGGTATGCGGGTCGCGGGGTTGAGTGAAGGGCGCCGCGATCAGTTCGCTGCCAAACCAGTACTGGTTTGGCACGTGGTAGGCGGCTTCGACCTCGGGATGGGTGTAGTACATGGGCAGGACCAGAGGGCGCGCGTCTACATGATTGCGCCAGGCCATACTGTACAGGTAGGGGATGAGCGCATAGCGCAGGCGCAACGCAGCGCGCGACACCTTGAAAACTTCGGCATCATAGGCCCACGGGCGGCGATCGTGATAAAAGGTCTTGGTGGAATGCAGGCGCAGGATGGGACTGAAGACGCCGTACTGCACCCAGCGGGCATACAACTCGCCATCGCGGATGCCGTTCTGGTGCCCGCCGATGTCATGGCTCCACCAGGAGTAGGCCACATTGGCCGCCGTGGCTGTGAAATAGGGCTGAAAGGCCAGCGAGGCCCAGGTGGTATGCGTATCGCCTGAGAACCCAATGGTATAGCGGTGACTGCCCAGCCCACCCCAGCGCGAGAAGATGAACGGGCGGCGCACCTTGTCTCTGGCCAGGTCATAAAAATGGAGATGGTTGAGCCAGTAGAGCGGGTCAAGGCCGGCCATCTTGGTTTTTTCGCCCTGCTGCCAGTCGATCCACCAGAAATCGATGCCATTTTCTTCTTGCGGGTGATGGAGCACTTCAAAATAAGCCCGGGCAAATTCCGGTTCAGGAATATCAAAGGGCACCGGTTGGCCAGAAGCGGGGTCAATGCCCATGCGGCGGGCCATCTCGGGGTACATCTCTTCATGCGGATACACGCCCTCGGCCGGGTGGACATTGAGGGTGGTCTTGAGGCCCTGATCTTTCAGGGCTTTGAGGAAACCGGGCGGGTCGGGAAACAGTTCGCGGTTCCAGGTATAACCCGTCCAGCCGGAGCAGGCATTGCCGGTCCGGGTGATGTGCCAGTCCATATCAATCACGCACACCGTCAGGGGAATGCCGCGCGCCTTGAACTCGGCCATCAGGTCGAGGTATTCCCGCTGAGAATACTCCCAATAGCGCGACCACCAGTTGCCCAGCGCCCAACGCGGAATGAGCGGTACCTCGCCCGCCACCCGACTGAACTCGCGCAGGCAGCCCAGGTAGTCGTGCCCGTAACCAAACAAATAGAGATCCAGGTTTTCAGGGTGGGCGCGCTGGGCAATCCAGCCCTCGTCATTAAATACCAGGGTTTGAGAATCATCCACCAGGGCCCATCCATGGCGCGACATCAGACCCGGATCGAGGCGAACCGCGCCGTCGGCACCATCCAGGGTGCGCGCCGTGCCCATCAAATTGGCGCGATTGCGTGAGGTGCCAAAATGCCAGACCGCCCCGGTGGCGAACACCTCAACGGAAAGCGTCTCGGCGCTGAAGCCGGCAGGGGTGATCAAATAATTCAACTGCAGGTGTTCGGTGCGAATTTCGATGCGCTCCGGGCTGCGCTCGACCGTAAAAGCGGGTACGGGCTGCTCACGGTACCAAAAGGCCTGGCTGGGATGATCTTCAAATTCGCCGGAAGGGCTGAATTCCAGGCGCAGCAGGCGCGAGGTGAGCACAGTAAAGCGCGCGTTGGGCGCGGTAATCACAGCCTCAGAGGCGGCTGAAGGTCGAAAAGCCAGTTTGAATTGGGAAGGAATGGATTGGGACATATCGATCTGGATAACTCCTCTAGCTACTATTATACTCAGCCCTTCCGCTGCGAGTTTGTCCCTTTCCTAAGTTCCAGGCGGCACATCACGCTCTCACCCGCGAACAGAAATACGATCGTTGCCGGGCCCATTTTGACGAACCAAGGCAGCTCAGCGCTGCAGAAACGCTACCAGAAGGGGATTGACCATCTCGGGAAATTCGTAGGCGAAAGCGTGGCGCGCGCCGGGAATGAGATGAAGTTCGGCCTGTGGGATGGCTTTCACAACCTGCGCGGCATTTTCCACCCGGCTGGTATCGTCGTCAGCCCCCCACAGAATCAGCACCGGGCGGTCTAACTGGCCGAGGGCGCGATAGGCATCAAACGGGTCACCGGTCATTGTGCGCAGTGTGGACAGCAGCGCATTCCGAAAACCGGTGTAATTCATCATATCCAGATAACGATCGTGCCAGACGGCACTTTCCGGGTTGGATACAAATTCCCCGCTGCTTTCGGACATGTAAAATGGGCCGAGATAGACGGTGAACAAGTATTCACCCACTCCTGGAAAGGTAACCAGGCTGGTCCGCGGATCGCTGCCCAACGAAGTGGACTGCGGGGCCAGCAGGACCAGCCGCCGCACCCGTTCAGGATGCTTCGCCGCGAAATCGGCAGTGATATACCCGCCCATCGACAGGCCGACCACATCCACTGGCTGATCGATCTTGAGCGCGGTCAGCAGGTCCTCGAGTTGAGCGGTAAATAAGTTGAGATCATATGGGCCAGGCGGGCGATCGGAATACCCCCGCCCGTACAGGTCATAGGTCAAGACACGGAAACCGGCATCCGTCAGGGCCGGGACTGTATGTTCCCAGGTATAAGAAGCTACCGAAAAACCGTGGACCAACACCACCAGAGAGCCGTCTTCAGGCCCGCTTAATTGATAATGGGTGACGCCCGCCGGAAGCGAAACGAACTGCCCGCTCAAAACGGCACGTGTCTCAGGATTAAGAGTCAGTTTTTCACGATCCAACAACAGGTACGCCGCTGCCAGCAGCGCAATTAACCCTGCCAATCCCCCCACCACCGTGATTAAACAACCTTTCTTCATCCCTATCCCTGAGTTTATCAGCAACGAGAAGGGGCATGGCCAAAGCAAAAACGCTTAACCATACCCCCTGCATTTTGTCACGTAGGATACCGACCTCATTATAGACCAAATCAATAAAGAAACAACGAATTCGTCGTATCAGTCTTACCCATAAATAACAGCGCCCCTGGAGGCAAGCAATCTTTTGAAAGTTGGACTTTTGAACAGACAAATTCGGATCTCCGTGCATACCGAGACGTCATTTATTCTTTACACCCAGCCGACAGGATGACCGAATCAAACCCGCACTGCATGTACCACCCAGCACTGCCCCGGGTCAGGGTCAGGATTGAACAGACCTATGATGATTCCACAGGACGATCAAACGTTATACAAAAGTAGAAAAACCAGCCACCCAGCCAGAAAATTAACTTTGAAAAGTCGACCACCTGAGACCCACTCCGATACCATTAAGGATATTGGAGGTAAGGAGATGAAAACGGTGGAAGACTATGAAGAAATCCGGAAAGCATTTTTTGTGGAAGGGTTGAGCATCCGGGCAATCCATCGCAAGCTGATGGTGGATCGGGAGACGATCCGCAAAGCGATCGTTCAGCCGGTGCCTCAACCCTACCAGTTGAGCCAGGGACGTGAGGCCCCGGTGTTAGGGCCATACAAAGAACGAATACAAGCGCTGCTGGAGGAAAGTGGCCAATTACCTCGCAAACAGCGGTACACTGCCAGAACGATTTATCGTCTGATCCGAGAAGAAGGCTACCAGGGTTGCGAAGGCAGCGTGCATAATTACGCCAGTCGACAGCGTAAGGATCGCAGGCGCAAAGAAGCCTATCTGCCGCTGGAATTCGATGCGGGACAAGATGCTCAGGTGGATTGGGGGGAAGCCTGGGTACGCCTGGCGGGTAAGGAGATCAAGGTCCAGTTTTTCAGCATGCGGTTGAACTACTCCAAGGCCCGCTTTGTGATGGCATTCCCCTTCCAGAAGCAGGAAGCCTTCTTTGAAGGACACGTTCAGGGTTTCCACTTTTTTGGCGGGGTCATGCGGCATATCACATATGATAATTTGAAGACCGCCGTCTACCGGGTCCTGGAAGGCAAAAAGCGCCAGGAACAGCAAGCCTTCAAAGAGTTTCGCAGCTATTACCTGTTCGAGAGCCGCTACTGTACTCCCGGACAAGGGCACGAGAAGGGTGGTGTAGAGAACGATGTAGGTTACGCCCAGCGCAACTTCTTCTCCCCGATCCCGAATGTGGACTCCTTTGAAGAATTGAACGCTTTCCTACACCAGGCTTGCTTGCAGGATGCTAAGCGGCGTACGCGTGGCCAGAAAGAGCTGGTCGTTGATCTGTGGAAAGCAGAGCAAGCCTTCTTTTTGCCGCTGCCCGCCAAAGATTATCGGGCCTGCACGACCAGGGTGGTGAAGCCCAATACCTATCTCCAGGTGGATTACGACACCAACCGCTATTCGGTGCCTTATGAGTATCGCGACAAGCAGTTGGTGCTGCGCGCTTTCTCCTTCCGCATCGAACTGCTTTACCTGGATGAGATCATTGCCAGCCACCTGCGCTGCTTTGAGAAAGAACAGGATGTTCTGGATCCACTGCACTATCTACCGCTCCTCCATCAGCGCCCGGGCGCTTTTGAGCATGCCAAACCAATGCGCCGTTGGCGGAAGCAGTGGCCTGCCTGCTACGAGCAGCTCCTGGCTGAATTGAGACAGAGCAAAACCGAGGGTCGCGGGGTAAAAGAGTTTCTGGAGATCCTCAAACTGCACCAGACCTATCCTGAAAACCTGGTCGAACAGGCCGTGAAGATGGCCTTAAGTTGTGGTGCAGCCCATCTGGACGGTGTGCAGCTTTGCCTGCGGCAGTTATTGACCCCTAAACCAGCTATCCGTGCTCTCAATCTGGATGTTCGCCCCGAGTTGAATGGGATTGGCAGACAGCCGGTGGATCTGGACCAATACAACCAGTTGTTGGGAGCGAGGTGAGCCATGAAATCGAATGAATTGCTCGACAGCTACCTGTGCCAACTGCGCCTGCCTACCTTCCTCAAGAACTATCTGACCTACGCTACCGATGCAGCCCGCAACAACCTGGATTACACCCGCTTCTTGCTGGCTTTAGCCGAACAAGAAGTGAACCAGCGGGAAGACAATATGATCCAGCGCCGGATTAAAGCTGCTCATTTCCCAGTGTTCAAGGAACTGGCTGACTTTGATTTCTCAGCGATCCCATCCTTGAACAAAGCCCAGATCCTGGACCTGGCTCGCGGAGAGTATCTCCGAAAACGGGAGTCAATTATTTTCATCGGCAACCCCGGCCTGGGAAAAACCCACTTAAGTATCGGGCTGGCTTTAGCCTGCTGTCGCCAGAAACACAAGGTGCGCTTCTGGACGGCTGCCAGCCTGGTGAACGAACTCTTACAAGCCCAAGATGAGCACCGCTTACACCGCTTCATCGCTCAGGCGCTCAAGCTGGATTTGGTGGTATTGGATGAACTCGGCTTTCATCCCCTTTTCGGATGATGGCGCACACGCCCTCTTTACCTTCTGCTCCGAACTTTACGAGCGGTTATCGTTTATTATTACCACCAATTTGAAGTTCGCCGATTGGATACAGGTCTTTGGCAATGAACGCTTGACGGCCGCGCTTTTGGATCGCCTCACCCATCACGCCAACATCCTCGAATTGGTCGGCGAGTCACATCGCTTTCGTCAGCGCATGCAGCAGGAGGTGAACCATGAATAGCCTGTGGACAGCCTGGACAACTCTGGCGAGTTGCCCACCCTGCCCACAGGCATTACGACTACGGTGATGAGATCGGTTATTATTCGGTTGTCAATGTACAAGGTGGTTGGTTTTTCGTTATTAAAATGGGCGACTTTTCGA
Organism: uncultured Chloroflexia bacterium; assembly: GCA_963768585.1. GTDB lineage: Bacteria > Chloroflexota > Anaerolineae > Anaerolineales > Anaerolineaceae > CAVUNY01. The sequence continues at coordinate 64 of CAVYIF010000019.1, read as the reverse complement.
TGTTAAAATTAATCTGGCTTAGGCCCAAGTGGTCGGTTTTCTAATGTTAAAGTGGGCGGTTTTT
>CAVYIF010000018.1:0-496801 GCA_963768585.1 uncultured Chloroflexia bacterium | reverse complement strand
CCGTCCACGACCCGGAGTACTGCGGCTCCGCGGAAATATACGGTTCGGTCAGCGGGCGGTTGTTGACATATACCTGCTGGCCTTCCACAGTGATCGTATCCCCAGGAACGCCGATCACACGTTTGATGTAATCTTCACGCGGGTCCTGCGGATAGTGGAAGACGACGATGTCTCCGCCCTGCACTTCGCCCAGCTTATAGGCCATTTTATTCACGATGACAAACTCGTTGGGCTGCAGGGTGGGCAGCATGCTGATGTTTTCAACCCGCACCCGGGCGATGACACTATCGATCAAGAAGTACAGCACAATCGCCAATATGATGGTTTGCAGCGTCTCGGTAAGAAAAGTCAGCCAGGCCGGGCGACCATTGGTTGGCGGCTGGCCGGACTCGGGGATTTCTTCGGTTCTGAGGTTCTCCAGATTATTTTCCATTAAATACCTTTTAGCCATTATAAATCCCGTTTGAAGGGATTACAAGGGCAATAGCTTGACAAGACTTAAGAGTACCGTTAAAATCCGCTTACAATTTTGCCAGGCCGAGTTAGCTCAGTTGGTAGAGCATGCGACTGAAAATCGCAGTGTCCGCAGTCCGATTCTGCAACTCGGCACACCTGTAGGCGAAATGGCGTAAGAGGCCTCCTCGCTCCCAGATATGGGGGTGGTGGAGGCCTTTTACATTGCCCAATTTAATGCCAAATTCCAAAATAGACCATGCGATCTTACAAATAATTTCCGGCACTTTGTATAACACGGTCAATCAATTCCTGATTGAGCGCCGGAGTTGGCGGCTTTCAAAGGCATCGATCCATTTTTATGAACGTTATCTGGCTGAGTTTTGCGCCTGGATGGATGGAATCGGGGTGGTCAACCTGGAAGAGCTCACCCCGGACGTGCTGCGCAAATTCTTCTTGAGCCTGGAAGGAGCCGGGCATAATGCCGGCGGGATCCACGTCTATTATCGCTGCGTTCGGGCCCTGCTTACCTGGTGGTCGGAGGAAACAGACGGACAATACCGCAATCCGATGATCAAGGTCCGGGCGCCTCGGGTTGTGGTCCAACCGCTGCCAGGCGTTCCGATCGCTGATATCCAGAAGATGATCCAGGCCTGCACCACCAGCACGGCGATCCGCGATCGCGCAATCTTGCTTTGCCTGCTGGATACCGGCTGCCGGCAGTCCGAGTTCATCGCCTTAAACCTGGTCGATGTGGATCTGGTGTCCGGCGCGGTCCGGATCCAACACGGCAAGGGCGATAAATCGCGCAAGGTCTTTTTGGGAACTCGGAGCCGCAAAGCTTTATTACGATATCTTAAAACCCGTCCAGGCCTTAAGCCGGCTGCGGCGTTGTTTGCCAACCAGGATGGCGCCAGGCTTTCCGCTGATGGTCTTAAATCTATGATCCGCCGGCGAGCCGCAGCGGCCGGGGTGGATCCGCCCGGGCTGCATGACTTCCGGCGCTGCTTTGCCATCGAGATGGCCAGGAACGGAGTCGACACGGTGACCATCAGCCGGTTATTGGGACATTCCGGTCTTAATGTGACCCTGCGTTATTTATCCCAGAACGAAGAGGATTTTCGGGCAGCGCACAAGAAGGGCTCGCCGGTGGATAATGCAGATCTATAAAATATGGTAAAATTTTTTTGAGAAAAGAATCCCCCACGGTGCTGAGAACACCTGGGGGAGTGATCAACCGAATTGGGCGGCTGATGGCTCCATTTTAGCACAATTTACGCCGCTCTTTTCAGAGCGGCTTTTGCATTTAAATTGGCCAAGGATCAATCGATTAAACGAAAGCAGCGCTTATGTCTCAAAATAATTTTTCGAATTTGGTAGAAATAAATATTCCCCTGCCCTGGCGAATATTGCATAATGCAATTTTCGTTTACATTCCTGTTTCTGATGGAAATACTGAAGTCGATCAAGAAACAATTTCTCCAGGCCTAAGCCAAATAAAGCTTACAATTCCGCTTCTTGGATATTTCGGAAAAATTACTCTCCGAGAGATAAACCCTAATTTAACACGAATTAATATTTTTTCCCGGCCCTTTGCATTTATTTATAAAGACCTGAAGCATCTTCCCACTTCTGCCGATGATTATCTTCAAAATGTAGTTATCCCAACTTGTTTCAATCGATTGCTGAGAGATTGGGATTTATGGATTGAAAACCACGTGCTCCCACCAGATCACCTTCTGAACCTAGCAAATATGAAATCGTGGCCCGATTATGCAAATATGAGTATTGAATATGCCGATTATATAAACGAAAAAATTATTGAAATCGAAAGAGAACATCTTAATCCAAAGAAAACTGAAGAAAGGGAAAAAATTCAACCTGGTCGGTCATCAAACCCAGGTTATGACGCTGCATATAAATTAATCAAGGATGGGACTTCCTTAGAGGGTGCATTTAAATATTGGAAAGAAAATTATCCTATAGAATTTGACGACGCCAAAAATTTGAATGGCCATGCGAACAAATCATTCAAGAAGGCTATAGAACGAAGAAAACGGAAAGACGAAAACGGGGACGAAAAGACGAAATAATTACGGTCAATTTCGGGACGATAAACTGATGCTATCAAAGCATCAGTTTTTTGTTTTCTACTGGATTTTGTGGAGGTGACCGCATGATGATTAGATTGCAAATTCGGCTCGATCAAGAAACTTTCCGATTATTGAGAAAATCGGCCGATCGAGAATATAGAGATCCGCGCAGCCAGGCTGCTTATTTGATCGCTCAGTCATTGCATGAGTTGGCAAAGGGCGAAGGATTGAATTTGCCTGAAAATCAGATTCCCAATCAGCAAGCGCATTCAGAGGCTGAAAGTCATGCTGGTTAAGACTGCAGCCGTCAGGACTGCGACTTATCAGATCATCGATGGCGCCGTGCGGAACATGGTCAATCAATTCCTGATTGCTGCCAGGTCCCGAAGCCTTTCGCCGGCGACCATCACTTTTTATAAACGTTATTTGGAAGTCTTTTGCCAGTTTCTCGACGACCAAGCGGGTAATGATGATCGATGAGCTGCAATGCTGATATTATCCGCAATTACCTTCTCCACCTTGAAGATCTGGGACATAACCCGGGCGGGATCCATGGTCATTATCGATGCGTTCGGGCCCTTCTGGGCTGGTGGGAAGAAGAGATGGACGGTGAATATCGATCGCCCATGCGGAAAGTAAAACCGCCAAAGCTGCAAATCAAACCGCTGCCCGGAATCCAGCTAGAAGACGTGTTGAAAATGGCCGATCAATGCGATAACCGCCTAGGGATCCGAGACCAGGCGATTTTATTAGTCCTGACCGATACCGGAGCCAGGCGCGCGGAATTCGTTTACCTGAATGTGGCCGACGTGGATTTGTATTCGGGCGAAACGCGGATCCTGAGAGCGAAGGGCGGAAAATTCCGTTCAGTATTTCTCGGAGATCGGAGCCGAAGGGCCCTCAAAAAATACCTACGGACCAGGCCTAATATCCGGCCAGAATCACCGCTATTTATTTCTGAGGATGGGAGCCGAATCACCTTCGATGGTCTTAAATCAATTATCCGCCGGCGAGCTGCCGCAGCCGGGATCAAAGCGCCTGGATTACACGACTTCCGGCGCTGCTTTGCCATCACCATGAAACGCAATGGCGCAGACGTGGTGACCATATCTCGGATGTTAGGGCATGCCAGTCTGGAGGTGACCAAACGTTATTTGGCACAGGATACATCTGACTTCAAGGTGGCTCATGAGCGATATGGGCCGATCGATAATGTGGACCAGGGCCGGTGATCAGATGAGCAAGCATCTTAAGGCGAACTTTACGCCAGTCATTGATTCCATTGTCGACGATTTAGGGCTCACTGCGGCGGCGGTTTTTGGCCGGATCTGGCGATATTGCCAGGGCGAACGAGGTGAGTGCTTTGCTTCTCAAGAAACAATTGCTGCGAAACTTAAGCTCAGCAGGAGATGTGTTCAAGCGCATATTCAGAGCCTGGTCAAAGCCGGCTATCTGGCTGAAAGTGAAAAAAGTGGAGTGACGAAAATATATCGCGATACTGGAAAAATCGGTTTTTCTCTCGATATTTTTGAAGGAACCTGCGCAAAAAATACGCAGGTAGGCGAAAAACCTGCGCAAAATTTACGCAACACCTACGCAAAAAATACGTAGCTACCTGCGCAAAATTTGCGCATAAAGATACAAGAGAAAAGACAAGATAAGAAACAAAGAAACCTCTCTCACTCAGAAATCGACTTTGAAAATTTACGTATCCTTGATTACAAGAAAATTCCAGAACTGGCGCTTTTCCAGGAGGCCACAAATTCAACTCCACCAGCTGGCCTTCAGGGCAGCTTGCTAAAAATCATCGTGCAAACCATTCAAGAAAAAGGCCTGCAGAAACCTGAAATTGAGACCGCTTATACCAAGTGGATCTCCCGAGGATATCGCCCGGATAACCTTGATGGTTGGCTGGTCGAATGGGCGCCGGCAATTAAGCAGGGAGAAAAGCCCTGGGAGAATGGTAAGAAGCCAAATGGCTCCAATGGAAATGGTCATCAACTGATTGTCGAAGATGAGCGGGCTAAACTTATCAGGCTCTTAGAGGCAGAATGAAATCATTCCGGAAAATTTTTGTTGAAATGGTTAAAGTGTTTCCAAGTTATAAGCCAACCGATGCAGAAGCAGTTATGCAGGTTTACGAAAAGCATCTGGCTCAATTCAACGAGATTGAATTGAAAATGGCTGGTGATACGATTATTGGGAACGATATATGGTTTCCAAGTGTTGCTCGGTTTATTGCGGCTGCCATAGAGGCCAGACGTAATGGTGCATCCAGATCAGTTGACAGCACACAAAATCGACTTAACTTTCTCAAGCGCGAACAGGCATTGATCGACCAGGCCGGTCAGGGAATTTATAACCCAGAGGATTGGGCGTCGCTTCTTCAGGAAGCGATCGATACCGACCGCTTATGCGCTGTCAATTCCATCCGGCGCCGGATCCGGACTCTGGAAGAGTTCTACTGAACAAACGAAATTCGTTTTTTTTAGTCGTGGCGAGAGGATTTGATATGATCCCCTGCGAGGCGCCACCTTGGAGGCAGGGCAACCTTCAATCTTTTAACGCTTCCGGTATCTGCGAAAATGACCAGAATGATTTTGGAAAAATTTTCGTGCTACAATCCCGACCTCTGCCAAAAAACTTGAATAGATGTCTGATTGGCTGTAAGATATTTATAAGGATAAATCAGGTATTCTGGGGGTAGGAATGATTAAATTGGCTTTTGAGGTGGTACGGCTATTATTGATATTTGATTTAATTTTTCAAATTTACACACCGGCGCCAGCTTTTGCCCAAGTGAATACCTGGAGTGCCGTAGACCGTCCTTCAACTCCAGGTGGAACTATCTTTGCCTTACAGCAATCCGTATCGAATCCGGAAATCATTTACACACTGGTTGACTACACCGAAGGGGAACGGCTGTTTCGCAGCAGCGACCGCAGTGATCATTGGAACCTGGTCCATCAATTTGACACGGCAACGTACGATCTGGTGATTGATCCGGAAAATCCGGACATTGTATACGCCGGCGCCCAGGATGGCCTCCTCCGTTCAGTCAATGGAGGCCTGGATTGGCAAATCATTAACCCGTTTGGTCGGCCGTTTGCACTTCCGGCTTCAAACACAATTTATACCGTCGAGGAAATGGACAATCCACCTGAATCCTGTGAGGATATCGAGTACTCCTTTACCTGGAGCTCTAATGCAGGAGTGGATTGGGAAAGCAGTGACTTAGGCTGTTTTTCGAATGTAGGAAGCATCATTGTCTTGAACAGCCAGCCAAATTTGATTTATGTCGTTGTTGGGTTGAGAAATAAGTTTGCCCCGCGTCCTTTTTATAATGATTTTCTGTTAAAAAGTCAGGATGGGGGACAGACGTGGATATCGTACCCGATCCCGTCAGATTCTTATTGCGCAGGCTGTACGAAAGTCTTGATCAACTCGGAAAACCCCCAGCGCTTATATTCTAGTATTAATGCCTTTTTCATGTCCAGCCTGGATGGAGGGCAAACCTGGGACATAAATTATGACTATAATCTGGGCGTCAACTGCAGCTTTGGCTGTGCCATAAAATTGGCGATATCTGGCAGCGATATATATGCAATTCCGCTTACTCAGCAAACGGAACCTGCTTATCGCTCGGTGGATGGGGGGAAAACCTGGTGGCAATCCTTGAAAATACTTCCCTCCGGAGCGTATGCATTCCTGGCTGATGTGAGCCAACCGGGGCGTTTGTACGCTGGATTGTATGGATATGGGGTATATCGGACTGATGATTTCGCGTCCAGTTGGGTCGACAGTAATCAAGGGATCCAGACAACTGTGCACTTGAATGCCCTGGCGGTCGCCCCTTCTAACCCGGATATCATTTACGCGGCGAGTGATTATCCTCGGCCGGCTTTATTTCGTACGCTGGATGGGGGACACACATGGAGCTCGCCCCTTCTGGATGATTTGTTTCTGAACCATTCCACCCAACCCGGCGAACATGGTATTCGCATTGATAAAATCGCGATCAATCCTGTTGACCCAACTATGGTCTGGGCTGGCGGCCGAGAGGGATTGTATGAATTAAAAGCAGATCTTTGGGGAAAAGTAACGCAAACCGGTGAGATCACTGATCTGAAGGTGTCCCTTGCTTTTCCCGACCGTCCGTATGCGCTGCTCTATGATGGATCACCTTCGGTTGGCTACCTCTTGGAAAGAGGTACTGGCTTATTTGGGGATTCTGTCTGGTATCGTCATCCATTCATCGATATCCACCCCCAAATCCTGGCAATTGATCCAGTCCAAAACAATAAAATCTTGTTTGCCACCAATCGTGGCTCAGATCAGGGCATTAAGATTGAATTTTATTCTTCGGAAGACTATGGAAATAATTTTGAAAAACTGGGAGAAATTGCGCAGAACGACATGATTGGAGATCTGATTGTTTCGCCTTCGAATGAGGAAGTTCTGTTTGAATGGAATCATGCCCCATTATCTGACCTCGTGTTTACCAGTACAGATGGCGGGAGGACCTGGAGTCGCTGGTCCGAAGGATTGACTTCAGCATCGTATTATGCCTTTTTCGAAATTGATCCATCCCATCAAATTGCGTACTATGGAAGCAAAGGCGTGTTCTCGCGTGCGTTAAATGGCGCTGCATGGCAGTCGATCGGTCTTGACGGCCAGGAAATTACCGCCATGAGCCTGTACTCTGGCAAACAGCAGTTTTTATTAGCGGCAACCCAGAATGGATTGTGGCGGTTGGATTTGTTTACCAATTCGATTTGGATTCCGTTGATTGCCCGTTGAAGGTTGAAGGGTTGTGTAATTTATACCGCCATTTGTCAGTTTTCGTGTCTGGAAGCACACTGGAAAATGGGATGAAAATCATTGACGGGGCTGTTGATTGTGGCAATTTAATATTTTGAAAGGTCTACCACCCACGCGCCTTGAGAGTAGTAAACTGAAGCAAAACGGTCATCAGGAGACCAATTGACCGGATGGTAGCTGTTGTTCGCAAGGAGTTTGGCCTCACTGCCTGTCGAGAGGAAAAGTTCCTTATGGGCGTTGACCAACAAGGCCCGAGTTGAATCATGCGCCCAATGCAACTCGAAATCCAGCATCAAAAAAACCCTCGCCGGGTCACCCTCTACCGGTTTTGTACTTACGAAATAATTTCCACTCAGTTTGCCGCTGGTAGCATCAAACAGGCTGGCGACCACCGAATTGCTGGCAGCAAATTGGCGAATGACCCAGGCATATTTCATATCTGGGCTCCAAAAGGCACGCACGGCGTCTGGTACGAGCACGTTGCTGGTCTTAGTCCTCGGGGTGTATGCCAACAGACCAGCTGATAGGGGCGAATCGAGTGGAGAAAAAGCCTTATTGGGAGTGTTGACCAGATAAAGCAGCGAACTATCCGGCTTCCAGCCACAGAATAGAATACGCGAGGAAGGTGATTCGGCGAGCAAAACATTGGTCTTTGTTTGCAGGTCGTACCGACTGTAGCGTTTCGCGTAAAAGTTATTTGGTAGCGTGGTGTCCAGGGTCACCCAGCGCTGGTCAGGTGAAACAGATGGGTTTTGATGAATATCGCCGCTGCCCATAGAGTTGTAAAATTGGAACAGCAACTCGCCAGTCTGGCTGTTGAAATAGCGATAGGTGGAGTTGCCTATCCTGAATACAATCACCTCGTCAGTCAGCCATTTGGGATAAATTTCATAGCTAACTTCTTTGAGCCGTAATTGCTTCACCTCTCCTGACTCGATGTCCAAAATGTCAACTAACAGCGCTTCTACCACGGGGGGGATTATTGCCCTGTTCTAACCGGCCTCTATATGAAAAAAGCCTGGCCTGAGAAAATACACTTTTTCATTTTCTAAACTGTTGTTTGCATTTAAAACGGATTGGAAAAATGATTTTAGGTATCCAATTTTATGAAAATGGAGTGCCAAATATTATGCAAAATGGAGGAAATTATGCTAAAGTTTAATCTTGTTCTGCTATAACCATCACCTCTCTGGGGTGAAAATGCTGGCAAAATTTTTTCGACGTGGAATCAGGGTACTATAGAATGATTTCAGAGATGTTGAACATGTAGAAGTTTTTTTGGGGGAAAGGTTTAACAGAAAAAGGGAGGCAAGCAGCAAGAAATATGGGCATTCAAAAGAAACGTTCAAAACTTGCTCTTGGCTTGTTACTGGCATTTCTTTTAGCTGGCTGTAATGATGTGAAGCCAACCGACAGCCCGCCTATTTCGCCCTCAGCGTCTGCTACCGTCCAAATCCCAATACCAAATAACACACCATCTCTAAGTGTTCAAATCCCTATACCGACAAACACACCATCTCCAACCGTCCAAATCCCAATACTAACAAACACACCATCTCTGAGTGTTGAAACCTCTAATCTTCTTTTGCATTATAGATGGACAATCAAAGAATCAGTAACTACCGAAACAGTTGTCCTTCCGAAAACATTACAACATAGCCCAGGTGATTTCCCTTATGCAATTTATTGGGCTTACAACAATGAGTTAAACAAAGAAATTGGCCTCGACCTTGTTCCCTATCTGGGTCAAACAGTTCAAGCATCGTTGTATTTGCTAAACGAGCAACTTCCAAAAACTTTTTTACCATATATAACGGCATATGCTGTCGTCGTTTCTCATGATAACCATATCATCGGCGCATGGATTGACCAAGGACGTCACTATGGATTTGCTTGCTCCTTAGACAGAAAGGACTTTCGCGAAATTGTTGGAGAAAGTTGGGGGCAATGGCTGGTTTCTTCTGGTGTCGTGGATATAACCAATAGTTTGGATAATGAACTGTCTAAAAAATCACCCGAAGAAATTATTGAGGCTTATTACACCGCGCTAAATGAGCATGACCTCAATATGCTTAACGCACTCCGGTCTCGAAGAAGTTTAGCCGCAGACTTGTTCGTAAATAAAGACACTAAGGCTTTATTCAACCATCAGGAAGATGCAACATTCACTCAGTGGTCAGATAATATTGAAAGTACGAAACTAATAAGTCTAGAAAATGTGAATAATCCAAGTAATTGCCTCCTTGTTTACTATGCTTCAGTGGACTTTCAATTTAAGAATCCTAATTTGCCAACCATTCCCGAAGGCAAAAATCCACGCTTCGTAGTACTTAACGAGGAAATCAAAGGTCTAGGTTGGCGAATTGAAGAAGTGAATACCGCGCCTATGGTTTCCGATTGGTTATGTAAACAATAATAGTATCTGTTCAGTCAGTATAAAAAATTAAACATCTACCCAACGGGCAAAACGAAGGGGCAGGGATCCAGTGAGACGAAGATAATACCTGGACGTCCCAAGGGCAGCCGAAACAAGGAAAAAGCCCAAGTGAAACTCAGGCCAGAGCTGAAGCTCTTCCAGCAGATGATCCAAACCTTGCTCGCAACGATAGGTGAGATCCTTCCTATCGTTTACCTGGTGCCAGATGGACATTTTGGTAATCACCCTGTCGTGAGAATTTTGTTTCTCTGCTTTTCCAGAAAGTGACCACTTTAGGGCGTATTCACCCCGCTAAAACGCCATTTTCTCCAGGTTAATTGGCGAGGATATTGAGTAATATTTTGGAATATTGGCAATACCAGTTGTTATGTGTTTCCATAGAAGCGGTCTTTAATTTCCAGGGGTATACACCAAACCCCCAATGGTTCATTCCCCCCTTAAGACGTCACCCCGGTATACACCAGGTGTAAACCCAGTACAAACCAGGGGGGTATAAACCAGTCCAAATGGCCTATTCCCCCCTTAAGACGTTACCCCGGTTCAGGCCAGGCCTGTTCCGGTTCAGGCCAGGGGGAACAGGCCAGCGGGTTGCAGGCGTTTCCTCGGAAATACTTTTAACTATAATTAATCCAACGATCCATAAATCGATGACTAAACAGCCAGGTAGATTGCGCTGGCCATAATCGTTTCGAGCGTTTTTCGAGTGAGGGAACTAATGAACGAGAAAAAGCAAAATGATTTCGGCTCATTCGGCCAAATGCAGGAACTAAGGGCGATATTTGATCAACATGTTGAATTATTGAAACAGGCCTATGAAATCTTATTGAAAACAAAACCAGAAAATCATTTTGTGTTAGCAGCATTATTATATTCAATTAACAATTCATGCGAATTGATCGCGATATTAGCCGTTAATGGCAAAGCACGGGATTGTTTTGTACTCGCAAGAACAATTTACGAAACAGCGGTAAATTTTTGTTTTATTTGCGCGAAAGGAAAAGAGGCCGCAGAAAAAGCAAGGCGCCATGCCTTACAGAAATCATTTCGTGACCTGTCTCGTAAATTTGATATTGGCAATTTGAAATTACAGGTAGAATGGCAGGGTAAAGTCGATCTTTCGAAAAATCCAGATCTTGAAAATGCCCTGAAAGAATTTACAAATCCAAACGGACGAGAAAATACAAAATGGACACCTGAAAATATCGAACAGCGAATTGAGGTAATCGATAAAAAATATGGTGCCAGAGTTTCAGGAAATCTTGTATTTGGATTTACGACTATTTATCGTCATGCATCTGAAATAGCTCACGGCACTTTTTTTGGGGCCTTATTTTCAATTGGATTAACTTCGCCATCCGAAAAGCCAAAAACATCTCAAGGGATGAAGAAATTCTGGGGTGAAAATATCTCAATGCTTCTCCTGATGCTCACTGCAGCTTTAAATTCAGTTCTTCTTGTATTGTCAGCGGATTTCTCAATGGTTGAGCTGGCAGAAATATCAGAGAAAATGATTGGCGAGATTAAAAATCAAGAATGGGTGAAATCCTCCAAAAAATAATGATCTTTTGTGTAGGTGACCATTACAGATCTAACCATCATATCAGGTGTTTCTATGGAAACAATAATACCGCAAAGGTACGCTTCGCGAATCAAGCCTGCCAGCGGCCTTCCTGGGGTCATGAGTGCGAGTCGGGTTTTATGGGATTATAGAAAGCGGAAAAAATGGGGGTGTTTTGCCCTCAGGATCATCGTAGAACAAAAATTTTAGCTCGCCAGATCATCTATGCAGGTGAAAGTAAAATAGAGGCCATTTTGGGCCGTTTTATGAGCTCAATTATTTTACGGTTTTAGCGCGAGCTTCTTCGAGCCATCGCCTTTCCTGATTTGTTAAATAAGGCTTTCCCTGGTTGACGAATTTCCTGGCCTTGGCGTTATTGGCCTCTTTATAGGCCAGATAGCTTTCAAGATATGCAATCACGACTGGCCAGTTCCCATCTCTCCTCGCTGCCCGGGCGCGGGTAGAACAGATCTTGCGGAGCTCATCTCCCACTGCCGGCGAGGGGATACTTTTCCTCAGGATTCTTTCGGCTTGTTCCAGGGCGCCAGCTTTTCTTAAATCCTGAATAATCCAAAGATCTGTGAGCAGCTCTTTTCCAGGATTTTCGCGAAACAAATCAATTAGCCGGTTATCGTCTGAATCATCTTCAATCTGCGGTTGCATTATCAGCTCCTATTGCCCGGTTTATTTATTTGCAGTATACCCAGAATCAGGAATTTAAGGCACCTGATCGAACCGATACGAAAAAGATAGATTAACGTTTTTGGAAAAAATAATGCTCTAGGTTTGAATTGCTTTTTCTCAATCTGGTTCTCACATATTCGGCTCGAACGGTCCGGAAAATTCTAATTTGCAAATTGCCCGATGCGTGCTAGAATCCCTTTAATTGATCGGTCCCGGCAAGCGTTCCAGCGCCGGCCAGGACCTACCGAACCACCGGCTGAACGGCGGAAGGGATGCAAAAATTATACTCCCCTCAGCATCTTCTCCATGGTGGAAACGTCGGGGATTTTTTATCCCGGCCAGGAATGTTAAAGAAAGTTAGAGAAGGGTATAGACCCTGCGATCTTTTTAATAGATTCTTTAACATTTGATTTTACCCCCACATGTGGGGGAGCGAGCAAACCTTGACCGCCAGGGGTGGGGGGAAGCCTCCAAAACCCCGGAATTTTAGCCGAGCGACTGAAAATCGCAGTGTCCGCAGTCCGATTCTGCAACTCGGCACACGGTAAAGTTTCAAAGGAACAGCGATTGCCTTTTGGGCGGTCGCTGTTCCTGGTTTAAGTGGGTTTGAAGGCCAAAAAAGTTTGAGTTGGAGGGTGCCGAATGCGGATGGCCAGCCATGAGAAAATTATTCCCAATGTAGAGAGTTTAGTTCTATTATGGGTGGTCCGATCGATATTTTGACATTATTGATAAATAGGAAGAAGCAGAGACAGCGGATTCATAACGAATTTGAATTGAAAATGGCTTTTGATACGATTAATGTTTTTACGCTTAGTGAGAGCCCCATACCTTTTTATATGCCTTTTCTTTGAAAAGATGTAAACTACATCTATTAGCGTAACCGTTGTGCAATCATCGAAAAAAACGTAAAAAGTGGCACAAAATAATTCAGGCGAACTGGCTTTTCCAAAGCCCGAATTTGAAGCGATTTACCCGCCAGGGAGCTGGCTGGGCTGAACCTTAACAACATACCTCTTGAATTTTGGATGACTTTAGCCGAAGTATGCGCCAGCACCTGGACCTGACGCTTGATGCCCATTTTTTCAATCTGGAGTTGGTCATGGTCTGGTTTGGCGCGTTGCTTGATCCAAACGGTGGACCAACGGAGGAAGTTGGCGGCAAAAATGGTCATGGCTTCCTGGACGTAAATGGCTGGTTCTGAGCGCACCTTCAAGCGATTGAGGTAAAAAACCTGTTTGGTTTCTTTGATCCCAGCTTCGATGGTTTGGCGGTGATTGTATGCGCCAAACCAGGCAGGCAAATCCTCAGTCACCTGAGCATCCCCAAAGTAAGCCAGAGCGCTGTGCTTGATCTTTTTGTCACCGGTGTGAAAGCGTTCCAGCCCCACGGCGAGTGGATAAGGACAATGATCCAGCTTGAGGGCGGGCCAGGCGACCATCTCCGCGTTCTTGCCGACCCGTGTCCAGACGGTTTCGGGTTGAACTTTCTTCTGCAAAGCCTGAACGACTTTATGGTTATGCAGTTTGGTGTACAGTTCGTAGCCCATTTCGATGAGCAAGGCGATGTTGTCATATGTACCAAAACCAGCATCGATCCGAAAACGGATTTGGGTGGGGGCGAGGTTGCTGGCGTTTTCCTGCTCAAAGCGCTGCAAGCGGTCTTGCAAGACTTTTTCCTGCTCGGAATGGGCCTGGAGTAACCGCACTGTCTTTTCGAGACGTTTTTGGGCGGCTGCGACCGCCTGTTCCCGGCGGAGACTGCGTCGTTCGAGGCTCTGGATGCGTTCCGGCTTGGTTTCAGACACGAGCCGTGCCTCTTGAAGCTGGACCAGCATTTCCTGTTGGGCAGTATGAGATTTTTCCAGGGCGGCTTTCTGGCTTTCCAGCCGTTTTTCGGTGGGCTGGCGCTCTTTCTGAAAAGCTGCGATCCGTTCCTGGAGCAATTCCGTCCGACGTCGCGGGCGTAATCCCGTCCGTTTTTCGGCAGCCAACACCAGCGCTTCCGCCTGAGTGCAAGAAACAGTGTCGCCCGCATGATGCTCCACCGAGAGCCACAAGCGTCCATAGGTCGGACTGCGCAGGCTGGTCACGCCCGCCTGGTAACCCAGCCGAATTTCATCATCCATGTGTCCGTAGGCCGCATTCGGATAGGTGCGACTGGTGTTCGAAACGGGAATACCGGTCAGATCGCCGTCTTCCTCGATGGCTTGGCGCAGTTCCTGGATCAGCTTCAACTCATTTTCGATAAAAGGTGCGCTCACCCGTTCCAACACCGCCACCAGTGCCCGGGCTTCGACCCAACTCAGCTTGCTCATCGTTCGACTCACGCCGCTGTAGTCGGCCCAACTGCGCTGTCCCCAGGCTTGCGCCACCGCCACATCTTTGTCCAACGGGTGCGCCGAAAGACTGATGTCTTGCAAATACTTCTCACCCGACATGATTGCCACCAGAAATTCGAGCGCTTTCGATTGAGGTGAATGATCACAGCATTTCTGACCCAGTTTCACGCCTTCGATGCCTGAAATGAGACCTATTTCTTGCGCAAACATCCCCAAAACGACCAATAGGGCGTGCTGGGTTTCTAGTTCCCGAGGATTTTCCATTGCCATTCCTATTTTTGAGGTGGCAATAGCTTACGTCATCCTGATTCAGTTGGTAAGGTTCTACTTTTTTCTTGCAGTTTTTAGCCGCTTTTCACGATTCGGCTTCTGATTGCACAACCGTTACGTTAGAGTATGGATTATGAAAACCATTGTTTTAACAAAATGGCAAAAATACCTTACAGGAACTATGGCAATTTGTATATCTTTAATCGGATTGGCTTTTACGGTGTACAAGATAATGCCTGTTCAAGAAGATGCCACCCCTCCTTTTACATGGGGGTTTTCAGTTGATTGGAAAGGTTGGCATCGTCCCGATACGTTAATATTTCTTTCTGGGGGTTCACCTTACTCAGAGGGTAGGGGTCTTTATCCACCATGGGCATATATTTTTTTAGCTCCACTAGCTTTATTGCCTCAAGCTGTGGGAGCAGCTTTCATTTTTGCCCTGACCTATTTGATATATGCAGGAGTTCTTATTCGCTCTGGCGCAAAGCTCTGGATGCTTATTGGAATTATCTGTTCACCGGCGATTTTTTATAATGCACAAAATGGAAACATAGATTGGCTTCCAGTTATTGGATATGTCCTTCCGCCTCAATTAGGGTTATTTCTCGTACTAATCAAGCCGCAAATCGGCGCAGGGATTGCCCTCTTCTGGTTGGTCGAGGCTTGGCGGGAAGGAGGCGCACGAAATATTGTGCGCGTTTTTGCACCGGTTACGATTGCTTATCTCGTGTCCTTTGTCCTGTATGGCTTGTGGCCGCTTGGATTGGTTCGGATGACCCAAGATTTCTTTAATGCTAGCCTGTGGCCTTATAGTTTGTTTGCGGGAGTCCCGCTTTTGATTCTTGCCCTGCGCAACAGGAAAAAATATATCGCCGTGGCTGCCACTCCTCTATTTGCACCATACGTCAATTTCAGTTCTTATGCAGTCCTCTTGTTTGCGTTTATTCCTTATGAAGCTGGTTTTATTCTCATGATTGTGATGTCATGGTTGGTTTTGCGGTATTAGCACGTCTTGAACCTGCCCACAATATTCAATAGAAATGCTTCATATAGACCGATATTCTAGCTTCGGGTGGAGAAAATGCCTGATGAAAGATGTATTTAGACCAGCAACCACTCCTTGTTGCAGCTACTCTCAAACACTCCTATAATTCACTTAAACTAATCTTCAGGGGATTTATGACCATACCTGAAGCACGCGCCCGACAAAATAAGGATGCCCAATTGGCAGTGGATATGGGGGGCGAGGTTTAAAGTTAAGAGCCAATTCAATTCTGTTACAATACCCCCTATGAACAAGCGCTTGATAATTCCCGGCGCGGCGCTGCTGATCGTGATCGCGGCGGCGCTGGTGGCGATCTTCGCCCACCGCCCGGTGACGATTACCGTCGACGGCGCCAGCCAGGTGGTGGAGACCCGCGCCCTGACCGTGGGTTGGGCTTTAAAAGATTCAGGCATTCCCCTCAACGAATTGGACGAAATCAGCCCGCCGCTGGCGGAGAGCCTGCCCTGGAATGGGGCGGCGATCGAGATTCGCCGCCCGCGCCCGGTTTCCGTGTGGGTGGACGGCAGCGGCCTGCTGAAAGACCTGGTGGAGTACGCAGCGCGTGCCGGCGGATCTGCTGGCAGCGGCCGGGGTAACGCTGGCCAAAACCGACCGCCTGGTGTGGAACGGGGCACCCGTGGCCCTGGACCAGACCTTACCCCTGGCGGATGAATATCTGCTCCAGGTGCGGCGCGCCGTTCAGGCCTCGATCCGCATCAATGACGACACCAAAAGCATTGCCACCCTCGGCCCGACCCTGGGGCAGGCCCTGTGGGAATTAGGCCTGCGCCTGACGCCCCTGGATGCGCTTTCGCTGCCGTTCGATACCCCGCTCTCCAAAGCCCAGACCCTGACCCTGCGACCGGCGGTACCGGTGCGCGTGGCGGTGGACGGCACCCAGGTCAGCGGGCGTTCGCCGGCGCAAAGCGTGGGCCAGGCCCTGGCCGAGGTGGGCGTCTCCCTGCAGGGGTTAGATTATGCCGTCCCGGGCGAGGAACAACCCTTGCCGGCCGATGGGCGGGTGAGAGTGGTACGCGTGCGCGAAGAGGTCGAACTGCAGCAAACCGCCATCCCCTACAAAGCTGAATTCGTACCCGACCCCAATACTGAGCTGGATCAGCAGAGCATCGTCCAGGCCGGGCGGCCCGGGGTGCGGCTGGCGCGGGTACGCGTGCGCTATGAAGATGGGAAAGAGGTTTCGCGCCAGAAAGAGGCCGAGTGGGTCGCCTCGCAGCCGCGCAACCAGAAGACCGGTTACGGCACCAAGATCGTTGTGCGTACCCTGGATACCCCGGATGGCAAGATTGAGTACTACCGCAAGGTTACCGTATATGCCACTTCGTACGCACCCTGTAATTTCATCCAGTTTATCGGCCGCTGCTCTTATACCACTGCCGCCGGCTATCCCCTGCAGAAAGGCGTGATTGGGGTAGGCGAAGCCTGGTACAACCTGATGAAAGGCTGGGGGGTATATGTAGACGGCTACGGCAGCGCCCGCGTCGGGGATTACGGTTACGTCCCCGGTTTTTGGGTCGATTTGGGGTACAGCGATGCCGATTTTAAGAACTGGCACCGCAATACCACCCTGTATTTTCTCACACCTGTTCCCGCCAATGTGCCATGGATCCTACCAAAATAGAACTTCCCCGTCTTGAAGTCGCCGGCTTGCTGCGGCAGTACGGCCTTTCGCCCAAGAAGGGCCTGGGTCAGAATTTCCTGGTCGACCCGGCGGCCCTGAACGCTGTCGTCGCCGCGGCCGATATTCCCGCGGATGGGGTGGTGTTGGAGGTTGGACCGGGTCTCGGCCACCTGACGCGCTACCTGTCGCGCGCGGCGCGGCGCGTGGCTGCCATCGAGCTGGACAAGGACCTGATCCCGCTGCTCGAACAGGTGCTGGCCGGTTTTCCCAACGTCACCGTCACCCAGGGCGATATTCTGGCGGTCGACCCGGCGGTTTTGGCGGGTGAACCCGGCTACCTGGTGGTGGCCAATATCCCCTATTACATTACTTCGGCCGTCATCCGCCACCTGCTGGAAGCGCGCTATAAGCCCTCGCGCCTGGTGCTGACCGTGCAGCGCGAGGTGGCCGAGCGCATCTGCGCCGCACCGGGCAAGATGAGCCTGCTGGCGCTGAGTGTGCAGGTTTACGGACAGCCGCGCATCGCCGCGCGACTGCCGGCCGGGGCTTTTATTCCCCCGCCCAAAGTCGATTCGGCTGTGGTGCGCGTCGATCTTTACGATCAACCGCGCATCCCTGCCGCCGGTTTGGAGCAGTTCTTCATCCTGGCCAAGGCCGGTTTCAGCCAGAAGCGCAAAATGCTGCGCAATTCCCTGGCCGGCGGGTTAGGCATCCTCCCGGTTCGGGCCATCGAAATGCTGACAGCGGCAGGTATCGACCCCATGCGCCGCGCGGAAACGCTCACCCTGGAGGAATGGGGGTGTCTGGTGCAGAGCTTCAGCGCTGACCGCTGACCAGCGGAGCGACTGACTCCCTGCGCTGTGGGCGTACCTTTGGTCGTGCACCCGCCGGGGTGGGCTGGCGGATTATTTTGCGAGGATTTTATGGAATTAGTCATCGGTCTTGATCTGGGTACCACCGCCTGTAAAGCGGTGGCGCTCAATTCGTCGGGGCGGGTTTCCGCCAAGGCTTCGGCCAATTATCCCCTGTATGCGCCCCAATCCGGCTGGGCCGAACAGGATCCGCAGGAGATCCTGCGCGGGGCAGTGGAAGCCCTGGCGGCGTTAGCGGAGAAAATCGACCCGGCTGCCGTGGGTGCACTTTCCTTGAGCGGCGCCATGCACAGCGTGGTGCTGCTCGATGCCCAGGATCAGCCCCAGGGACGGGCCCTGACCTGGGCCGATCAGCGCGCGGCTTCGCAGATTGAATCCCTGCGCGAGCAGGCCGACAGCCAGCACGTCTATCAACTGACCGGCTGCCCATTGGTAGCCATTTACTACCCGGCCAAGCTGCGCTGGTGCCAGGAAAACCTGCCGTTCAAGTTCTCGCGGGTGGTGGCGATCAAGGAGTTCGTGCTCAACCGACTGACCGGGGAATGGGCCAGCGACCTCAGCCTGGCCTCGGCTACCGGCCTGGTCGATCTGCGCCAGCGCAGTTGGGCGCCGGAAATGCTCTCGCTGGCAGGCATCACTCCCGAGCAGCTTCCTCCACTGGTGGCCTCGCACAGCGTGGTGGGCACGCTTGGCGCCGACATGGCCCGCCAAACGGGCCTGCCGGAAGGATTGCCGGTGGTCATCGGCGGCAGCGACGGCGGCATGGCGATGTTCGGCGCGGGAGGCACAACGGTGATCACCGTTGGCACCAGCGGTGCGATCCGGCGCGTGGTGGATGCGCCGCTGCTCGACAGCCAATCCCGCACCTGGTGCTACATTCTGGACGAAACGCACTGGCTGGCTGGCGGCGCGATCAATAACGGCGGCCTGGTGGCCCAATGGGCGCGCGAAAAATTTTATCCTCAGGAAAGCTTCGAAACTATGCTGGCGGAAGCTGCCGAGATCCCGCCCGGATCGGGTGGGGTGGTTTTCCTGCCCTACCTGAGCGGCGAACGCAGCCCGCATTGGAACCCCTGGGAGCGAGCCATCATCTCAGGCATCGGTCTCGAACACAGCCGTGCGCACATCGCCCATGCTGCCCTGGAAGGGGTGGCCTTTTGCCTGGATGAGGTCTGGGAGATCCTCCAGGGCAGCGGCCCGGCGCGTTTGACCGGCGGGATTACCCGTGCCCGTCTGTGGTCGCAAATTTTATGTGATGTTTTGGGAGCGCCGCTCGAATTGATGGAAGCGGCAGATGCTTCCGCGGTGGGGGCCGCCCGCATCGGTTGGCTGGGCCTGGGTCATGAGATGCCGTCCCTGCCCGAACCGGATGAAACGCTGCAGCCCGATCCGGCAAAGCATGAGATTTATCACCAATGTTTCCTGGAGTTTAAGACCCGCTACCGCCAGAATTATTGAGATTGCGGTACATAGCCGGCAGCTGCCAGACCCGCACGGCTGCCTCCATCATGATGCGCCGGTTCATCTTGGATTTGCCCCAGCGCCGGTCGGCAAAATAGATCGGCACTTCTTTGAAGCGCAATCCCAGACGGGTTGCCACGTAGCATAATTCCACCTGAAACACGTATCCGCTCGAGCGGATGCGGTTTAACGGCATTGCCAGCAGCGTCTCGCGCTTCCACAACCTGAATCCACCGGTCACATCCCTGTTTTTCAATCCTAAAATGGTGCGGGCGTAAAAATTACCCCAGGCCGAAAGCGCTTTGCGCCAAAACGGCCAGTTCATATCTACGCTTCCCCCGGATATATAGCGGGAGCCGATCACGCCGTCCCAACCCGACAGGCTGGCGATCATCTCGGGGATCTTTTCCGGCGGATGGGAAAAATCGCAGTCCATCTGCAGCAAGGCTTCGGCCCCATCGGCCATGGCCTTTGTAAAACCTTCCAGGTATGCTGTTCCCAGGCCCATCTTGCCCGCGCGGTGCAGCACGTCTACCCTCCCGGGGTGGGCCTGTTTGAATTCCTCGGCCATTTTCCCGGTCCCGTCCGGGCTGTTATCATCGACTACCAGGATTGAAAGGTCTGGAATGGACAGCGAAAATAAAGCGGAAACCAGTTTGGGAAGGTTTTCCGCTTCGTTAAAGGTTGGAATGATGATTGTCGTTTTCATAAGGCTCCGGGGCGGTACATGCGTTCGACCTCCATTTTAAACCCTACCAGGTCTTTAAACGTCATTTTCCCCGCAGCCAATTCTTTAATTTCAACTGCCAGGCGCTGCTTTCTGATCGCGGCGGAGGCGCGGTCCTGGTCGCGGTAAAAGTAATCGAAGGACTGCTCCAGCCGCTTGCGGATGCGTTCTTTCAGCAACTGCTGAGAGGCCGGCAGGGTGATGATTGCAAAGTCAGCGGTTGTCAGGTGCCCGAGAAAGTCGTCCGGGTTTCCGTTCTCGCGAACTGCATCCTGCAGCATGATCGACACAGCCCGCAGCAGGTCGTCTGAGGCTACAAAGCCGTATGTCTCGCGGAAGGCATCCAGGTTGCGCAGTGAAATGGTTAACAGCGACCAATCGCTTTTTTTCAGGCAGGCGCTCAGCCGGTCATCGACCAGGAAGCCCTCGGGCAAGCCGGTGACCGGGTTGGTCAGCGTACCGCGCCGCGCCCGCTCCAGGGAATTGCGCACGCGCAGGCGCAGTTCCTGGATGTCGAACGGCTTGGTGATGTAATCGTCCGCATTCAGTTCCAGCCCGGTCAGGCGATCTTTACGGTCGCGTTTTTCAGTTAAAAAGATGATCGGCAGGTCTTTGGTGCGCCGCATCGATCTCAGCCGGCGGGCCACCTCAAATCCGTCGATATCTGGCAAGCGAATATCCAGAATGACCAGGTCGGGGCTGCTGGTTTGAGCGGCGCGCACGCCATCTTCCCCCCAGTTGACAGTCAACACTTCATATCCCTGGATGCGGAAATAGGCATTGAGCATATCTGCAATATCCAGGTCATCTTCTACGATCAAGAGGGTGCTTTTTACGTCTTCCAAACCTGGCCTTATGAAATTACTTCTTTTTGGATGATAAACTGGCAGTTTTCGTCACCGCACGATTTGGCTGTGGTTTGATTGATGCGGAATTCATTCCCGCCCGAGACCCATTTCAAACTGGCTTGCAGCAGTCCGGTGGCGTAATTACAGGCCGGTTTTTCGGTCTGCCTGCCCCAACAAACCGGGCAGCGGTGAATGGTGTAGATAAAATGGTCCGGTTTTTCGACCGAGGTGCTCAACTGATCGCTGGTCTGGGTGAAAATTTTTGCCATGGCTGGCAGCCCGATGCGCAGTTTGATCGACTGTGGCAGTACCTTGAAAGCCAGGTCGCCTACTCCAGCCAGCGCGCCGAAATTGCGCAGCGCATCTTCAAAGGTTGCGCGTCCGGCCCGTTGTGCCAGGCTGCGCCCGCCGCGCGGCCCAAACATGTCTTCAAGCGCGCCGCTTATCGCCGAAAAATCGGCAAAATCAAACTTGCGTTCCAGGTTGTCAGGCGGCAGATTATCAATCAGGTCGGAAAGGTTCGCCAGGTTTAAGATGGCATTCACACCGTTCTGTCCCATGACATCTTTCAAGGCCAGGATCGCAATGCGGGCAAATTTATATGGATAATATAGACCACTCTTTGGAATCTGTTCCATAATCTAGTCCTGAGTTCAGATGAGTTTTTTGAGATCCTCGGTTGCTCTGCGCATATCGAGGAAAATCAGGCCTAATTTGGCCTGCTCGCGGCTCAGTGCAGTCAGAACAGCATCTTCCCCAACCGACATTAAAATCACGTAACCGGAAACACCTTTGATATATACCTGTTCCAGGGATCCCCGGCCCAATTCGCCCGCGATCCGTTCACCCAGAGAGAGCATCGCGGCAGACATGGCCGAAACGCGATCCTCCTCGATACCTTGTGGCAAAGCAGATGCGATGGTCAGGCCGTCCACGCTAACAATAGCGGAGGCTTCAATATCCGGGGATGATGCCTGCATTTCGCGCAGGCGCTCGACCATAAGTTGGGAACGTGTCTTCGTCAAAGTGGTGCTCCTTCGAGGGGACCCCCTCCTAAAATCTAATGCGGTTTTAATAATTTAGCACAGGGAGGGTGAAGTGTCAAGCAAAGCACTTGTCGCCTGCGTTCACCTATCACGATTGTAAGGCTCCTTTCTTTTTTTGGTATACTGGCTGCATGCCGTATTCAACTTTATTCATCGATCTCGACGACACGCTTTATCCGGCGGATTCTGGCGTTTGGATGGCCATTCGCCAGAGGATCGATTTGTATGT
Source organism: uncultured Chloroflexia bacterium (assembly GCA_963768585.1). GTDB lineage: Bacteria > Chloroflexota > Anaerolineae > Anaerolineales > Anaerolineaceae > CAVUNY01. The sequence goes on along the minus strand of CAVYIF010000018.1, from coordinate 474,277 downwards.
GATGGAAAGATTCCATCTGTCGCTTGCGGATGCCCGCGTGCGGCGGCAGGAGCTTTTTTTGCGGTACGGCACCACCATGCGCGGCCTGCAGGCGGAATACCACGTGAATGAAGATGAATACCTGGCTTTCGTCCATGATGTACCTTTGCTGGAATTTTTACGTCCCAATCCTGGCCTGTGCCACATGCTCCAAAACTATCCTCAGCGCAGGGTAATTTTTACCAATGCAGATGCCAATCATGCCCGGCGCGTTTTAGCTGTGCTTGGATTGAGCGATTGCTTCCAGCAAATCATCGATATCAAAGCCATGTCGCCTTACTGTAAACCGATGCAAGAAGCATTCCGTATTGCATTAGAGAAAGCGGGCGAGGCGGACCCGGCGCGCTGTGTGCTGGTGGATGACCAGGCGCACAATGTACGCGCCGCCCGGGCTTTTGGCATGCACGCCATCCGGATTGGCCCGCTTGAACCGGATTTTGAAACTTTGACGATTTCGCGTCTGGATGATTTGCCATCAGTCCTGCCCTGGGACGGAGTCAGACCTTGAATCTGCAGTTGAGCGCGCAGGCCTGGGCAGCCCTGGGCTGTCTGGCGGGTGTGGTCCTGCTTTCAGGGGCCATCTTGTGGACGGCCTGGCGCCAGGGGACGCGCTTCCAGCGGCGCACACCGCCCAGCGAAAATATTGAGGGTCCCAGTTTTACTCGTTCTTGGAAAAAAGAGGACGATCAATTTGCCGAATTGGCGCGCCAGGCAGATGTTCTGCGCGCGCATCCCCAGGAAAATTCCGCAGATAATAAACCGCAGGGGTAGCCCGCAAGGGGACGGCCCCTCGGAAAACCGGGTGGCGTTGTACCATTTGTGGAAGATTCATCTTCCATTAATTCTGTCATGGTATCGTTGGGCAGAATACTGCATATCGAAAGTTTTGTACATAGGAGCTTTGATGGAATCTAAGACGACCAGAATCATTCTGATTGTTGTGGTCTCGATCTTTATTGTGGGTGGGGCTTTCTCCGGGGGAGTATTGGTTGGCTGGTTGATTCCGGGTCAGATGCGGCCGGAGTTTATTTTTCAGCCTGCAGTTACTCAGGATTTGTCCATAATCGTCTCGGAAACCGCAGTCCCGGCCAGTCAGGCGACGGTCACGGTTGACACCACCACTTTATTTAAGCCGTTCTGGGACGCCTGGAGTTTGGTTCACCAGGAATATGTGGACCAGCCGGTAGACGACCAGGCCCTGATGCGTGGGGCGATGAAAGGTATGATCGAAGCCCTGGGCGACCCGCACAGCTCTTATTGGGACCCGACGATTTACGCTGAAGCAACCGCGGATCTGACCGGTAAGACGTATGAGGGGATCGGTGCCTGGGTGGATACTACGGGCGAATTTCTCAAGATTATTTCTCCAATGCCCGATTCCCCGGCGCTAAAAGCAGGTTTGAAATCTGGCGATCTGATCATTGCTGTGGATAAAGAGGATATGACCGGAAATCCGGGAGATGTGGTTCTCAAACGGGTTCTCGGTCAGGCTGGCACGAATGTCATCCTCACCATCCAACGCGAAGGGGAGCAGCAGCCTTTTGACGTGACCATTACCCGGGCCGAGATTACCGTTCCCCAGGCCGAAGGTAAAATGCTTGAAAACAACATCGCCTATATTCGCCTGTATACCTTTGGCGACCAGACCGAACCCGAGCTGCGCAAATACCTGCAGGAATTCCTCTCCCAAAAGCCGGCAGGCCTGATCCTGGATCTGCGCAATAACGGCGGAGGCTGGTTGGATACGGCGATCAATGTAGTTTCTGAATTTATAAAATCGCCTAATGTGGTCATGTACGAGCAATTTGGGGATGGTACGCGCAACACGTACAACGCCAAGCCCAATGGGCTGGCCACAGATATTCCGCTGGTGGTGTTGGTGAACGAAGGGACTGCTTCTGCCTCCGAAATCACCGCCGGCGCCATTCAGGATTATGGGCGCGGCACCCTGGTTGGGGTCAAGACCTACGGCAAGGGCTCGGTTCAGCAAATCACCCAGCTGCGCGATGACGGCGGTGCGGTGCGCATCACGGTAGCGCGCTGGTTGACCCCCAAGGAGCGCCAGATCAATAAAGTCGGTTTGGAGCCGGATGTGGTGGTTCCCTTAACCCAGGATGATATCACCAACGACCTTGATCCTCAGTTAGATAAAGCGGTAGAAATTTTAACCAACGCCGCAAAATAAATATCCATCCAACGATGTGGAGAAGGTTGTCCCTTCCTCAGATCGTTGGAAATTTGTGCCGCAGAAAAGAAGAATAGTATGTCTGGGAGACAATTTCTTTACATCGTTTTGTTGTTAGTTGTCGCCGCTGGTGCCGGATTGGTCGGGGCGGTGGGCGGTGGGACGATTGTCTACCGCTACCTGCAATCGCAGCCCACCTCGATCACATCCGCAGCTTCGCAGCCGATTGTTCAGGCCACGATCACCGCTCCTGCGGCGGTGGTGTCGGACACGCCGACGCGCAGTGTGCCTTCGACAAATGTGCCGGAAGGCAACCCGGCCCAGCCGCAAAGCAAGCTGGAAGTGTCCATGACCCAGATTGAAACGTCCATCACCCAGGCTGTCGAAAAGGTCGGTCCGGCGGTGGTCACCGTTCTGGCGAAAAATCCGGGACAGCGCACACGCTTTGGGATTGTATCTGGGGGTTTGTCCAGCGGCAGCGGTGTATTCATTTCGCAGGATGGCTATGTACTCACCAACAATCATGTCGTTGAGGGCGCAGAATTGTATAGTGTGGTATTGGCTAACGGCAGTGAAATTGTGGCCAATCTGATCGGTGCCGATCCTTATTCGGACCTGGCTGTCCTCAAGGTTGACGAAACGCCGCCGGCTGTCGTTCAACTGGGCAGCTCGGATCTTTTAAAGCCGGGTGAGACGGTCATTGCCATCGGGTCACCGTTGGGCGATTTTAAAAATACGGTCACCGCCGGGGTGATCAGTGCTGTTGGCCGCAGTCTGGATTCGGGCAATGGGTTCTTAATGGAAAATATGATTCAGACTGATGCTGCCATCAATCAGGGAAATTCTGGCGGACCCCTGGTCAACCTGGCTGGCGAAGTGATTGGCATCAACACATTAATCGTGCGCGGTGGGTCGGGGGCCAGCACGGTGGTTGAAGGGTTGGGATTCTCAATCCCTGCCAGCACGGTGCAGGTTGTAGCGGCTCAGCTTATTCAGGATGGGGCCGTCGCTCGTCCATATCTCGGCATTCGCTACCAGTCTATCGATCCTCAGATTGCCACCGTTTACCGTCTGCCGGCCCAATGGGGGGTATATGTCACCCAGGTTGATTCAGGCAGCCCGGCCGAAACTGCCGGGATCAAAGAAGAAGATATTATTGTCCAGGTAGGAGACGTGGCTTTAGATGGCGACCATCCATATATTAACGCCCTGTTTGAATATAAACCGGGTGATACGGTGACCCTGGCCCTTTTCCGCGGCAGCGAACGCATCCAGGTGCAGGTTACCCTGGAGAGCACGAAGTAGGCTGTTTAGCGTTTCAGCCAATCAGTGACCAGCGGTCAGGTAAACAAATATCGGGGCTGTCTCGAAATTTCGAGACAGCCCCGATATTTGTTTATTTTTCCGGCAGAAAGTACGAGGACTGACCGACGGCTATGCTTTATTTTCGGCCAACTGCCGCAGTTTATTGCTGACTTCACGCCATTGGATCTTCGAGATGCCCAACTTCTGGCGGATGGTGTCATGTTCGGTGCCGGAGAGCCAGTCATCCAGGGCAGATGTCCAGCGGCACATATCGAATGAAAGATGTTTTGTCAGACCGGCTTTTTCGCCGATTTCTTCGAGTAAATATTCCAGGCGGCGCGGTGACCATGGAAACACCGTTTCTCGCGGTTCATACTGGGCCAGGTATTCTTTATATGCAGTCACCCACTCATCAGGAAGTTCGATTTTCCGTTCTTTATACCGGTTCTGCGGGCTGGCATAGCGCACGAACAAAATCGGTCCACCGGGCGCTTCAAGGTCGACGTGATTGACATGAATATTCAAGCATTCGCCTTTCTTGATACTGGTGATCAGCAGCAGGCTTAACAAAACGTAGGGTCGCGCATCCGGTTTTTTCCCACGGCGGTAAGCATCCGCTGTTTCCAAAACCTTCCTCTCTTCTTCTTCGGTCAGTACTTCCGCCAGCGGGCTGATCACAGACTGCTGCAGAACTTTATCCGCAGGATCAATAGTCAGGACGCCACTGCGCTGCAGCCAGCGAAAAAAGGCCTTGATTGAAGTGATCCGCCGCGAAAGGCTCTTGGGGCTGCAAGGTACGCCGCGCCCGTTCTGCAGCCATCCTAGAAAATTATTTATTTCACGGGTCGTGACCGACCCCACCGTTCTGCCAGGAGGCAGGTAGTTTACCAGCAGGTTCAAGTCGTTCAGAAAAGACTTGACCGTATACGGTGAACGTCCTTGATCATTGAGATAGATTTCCCAAGCGCCCAGTGCCGGCAGGATGCCGGTTTGTTCGGTTATATGAGCTGCAGCAGATTGAGTGGACATTTAGTCGTTTCCTGTCGGAGGATTTTTCGCATAGATGAACCTGCCAGAGTATAGCAGACCCACAATACATTGTCAAACCCCCAATATTCCCTGAAAAAGCGTTCCCGAGAAAATAGGCAGTTGAAAAACCGCTATCCTCTCGGAAACGCTGTTTTAATTATGGGGTAAACACTGCTTCCATGATGATCGGTTGGATGAGATTGTAATTCGGCACCAGCACCATTGCCCCGCTGCCCGGTACAACCCAGTCGGATACCTGTCCTGGGCCAACTGTATAGCGCCGCACTTTGGAAAAGTCGCTGATCAGGCTGGATGCGACCGGAGCCAACCCAACGATATCCGCCAGCGAAAGATTTGTTTCCACATTTTTGCGGTAAATCTCATACATGTCTGGAATACGGGCAATCGCATTCAAGTTCATCAGCTTTGAGAATAATGCCTGCAGCACTTCTTGTGAGCGCCGCTCGCGGTCGAAATCGCTGGTGGAATAGCGAGAGCGCACGTACCACAGGGCAAACTGGCCGTTCATGTGGGTAATCCCCGGGTTGACCGTGCAGTAGCCGCGATATCCACCCAGATTGGAGGAGCATTTATCGGTCAGAGTCTTGCTGGCGGTTACATCGACCCCGCCCAGGCTGTCGATAATCTGGGTAAAGCCGTTAAACGTAGTCATGATATAGTGGGTGGGACGCACTCCCAGATTACTTTCCAACGTACTGGCCATCAAGGAGAAACCGCCGTACACCATGGCGGTGTTGATCCGGTTGGCGCCCCAGCCTGGTAAATCGACCCACAAATCACGCGGGAGCGAAAGCACCGTGGCGGTGCCCTGTTGGGGATTGATCGTCACCAGCATGATAATGTCGGTGCGGAAACCGCCGGTCGGTCGGGCGTCAGATCCTAAAACCAGGATGCGCACCTGCCCATCCGGGTATTTCCCCAGCACCGGTCTGGCGGTGGGGCTCACAGGCCCTGGGCCGGACATTGTAGCAGTGGCCCTGGCTACGACGGGAATTTCCGTACTGGTGGCAGTTGGCGGCAAAGGGGTCAACGTGATCTGGGGCGTCGACGTGACCGGCTGGAAGGGGGTTGGCGTTTGCGTGGCGTTGGGATCCGCAGTCACCAGCCGCATGGATTGGCCGGATGGGGCGTTTGCCGCAGCCATGGGCAGAGAAAACGAAGCGACGCTGCACCCGATAGTGGTGGAGAGCAAAACAAAGAGAAAAAGAATGCGCTTGGCCATAGGATCGATTAATTTCCGGTTAGTGTATTGGTTGACGTCATTGTCACTGTTGGTGTAGACGTATTAGTGGGTAAATTGGTTCCCGTAGGGGTCGTGGTAACGGTGTTGGTCGCGGTAGAAGTAGGCGTAGGCGTAGGTGTGGGCGTGTCTGTCGCGGTCGGAGAGATCGGGGTCGCGCTGTTTGTGGCTGTTGGGGTAGGCGTGAAGGTGGCCGTGGGCACGACGCTGGTGGACGTGGGCGTGAAAGTTGCTGTGGATGGGGGCATCGTGGGCACAAGGGTGTTGGTGGAAGTAGGTCTCACGGTGAAGGTGCGCGTGGGCGAAGGTTTAACCCGGGTGGCGGTTGGATAGAACGGCTTGGTGGTAGCCGTGTAGTGCGGGGCAACATTGGGCACGTAGATGCTGGTTCCAGGGAAAATCAGGTTAATCGACGCCAGGCAGTTAGCCTTTTGCAGGATAGCAGGGCTTACGCCATAGGCGAGGCCGATCCTGAACAAGTTATCGCCTGGGCGCACGAGATAGCGCACCCAGCCTGCTGGATGTGGGCAGATAGAGGACGTGGCAGAGGGTGTAAAGGTGGCCGTTGGGGTCAACGGTGTTGGGGTAGGTGGAGGGGCAGGCGGCAGGAAAAGCCGCGTATCTGGAACCAGGCTGGTGCCGGTCATGCAGTTATTCTTAACCACGAGTTCTACACTTGTCTGGCGGGCTTCCGCCAGGGCACGTAAAGTATCCCCTTTAAGGACGTTATAGGCTTCCCAGCCAGCGGGCGTGGGACAGGTCGTGGCAAACGGTTGGGTGGGAGCTGCAACTAATTGGATTTTTGCGCGGGGTGGGGTGGGTGTGGTGAAGGGGAACAGCATAGCTTGCATTGGATCCAGGGTTGTGACCTCTTCGACCGGCTCGGCGGTAGGCAAGATCATACCCTCGGTGACCGCCAGAACGATGGCACCCATCACCAGCAGGCTGGTGGTGATGGCGGCAGCGATTCCGGCAAAAGCCTCCTTCAAAATTGTCATCAGGCAGATTCCGTTATATCGGCTTTATTCGTTGCGTGTAAGGGCAGCAGCACGCTGAAGGTCGCAGTTTTTCCTGGCTCGCTTTCTACCCAGATTCGTCCGCCGCAGGCTTCGGTGAGGGTCCTGGCGATCAACAGGCCGACCCCTGTATCGCCCACCCCCAGGATCAACGGCTGTTCTGCCCGGTAGCGGTGCGAAAAGACTTTAGGTAGATCCGTGGGAGAGATACCCCCACCGCTGTCGGTAATCTGGAAGAGCAGATAAGGTTCTGCCGCGTTTTGCTGATCAACCCGCACCTTGAGCAAAATCGTCCCTTCAACCGGGGTAGCTACCCCAGCATTTTGCAGAATGTGCACCAGGATCTGTTTGATGGCATCCGGGTCGGTGTGAATTTCTGGCAATTCGTCGGGCAGGTCGATCTGCAAAACGATGTTTTTCTGCTGAAACTGGGTGCGTGTTTCTTCCAACGCCTGGTCGATGGCTGCGCCCGCTTGCACAGACCTGGCGGTAAGCTCAATGTTGCCGTTTTGCATGGTAGTGATTTGCACCAGATCATCCAGATTAGAATGCATACGGTCGATAGAAAGTTTAACCCGATCTAAGAATTTACGCTGTAGGGCACCCAGGATACCCACTGACTCGGAGAGCAGCAGGTCGGTATAACCAACAATAGAGGCCATTGGCTGGCGTAATTCCTGGGCAATCGATGCGACCACTTCACGTTCCTCGTTGATCATTCGCATTGGCTGGCTGACCTGATTTTGCAGCGTGAGGTTTTGCATATTGGTTTCAGCCACCTTGTTCTGCAAGCGTGCGATTTCCTTTAATGAATTGCGTAATTCTGATTCAAGATGAGAACCCTCTCCCGGAATTTGGGGGCTCTCTGTGCTTTCCTCTGCGGCGGCCCTTCGAAGCCGTTCAATCTCTGACTGTAAGTTGGTAATCGTTTCTTGCGCTTCTTTTTGCACCACCAGCAGCGATTCTACATCCAGATAGGCCGGCTGTTTGCGCAAACTGCTTAATTCATCCTTCAAATGCTGGCTCTCAAGGTGGGCTTGATCCAGCATTTGCTTCAAGGTTTCAACCTCACCATTCGCCGCGGGACCAGGTTCAACCACGGGGGCCTTTTCCGGTTTATGTTGCAATATTTTTGCCAGCGGTTCGATGGCCGCGGAGAAATAATTCTGATCTTCCACCGTCCATGAGCGGTTGGAATACGGTGAGAGCAGCAGGAATCCTCCCGGCTTGATCTCGGTGCTGGTTAAAGGAATAAATAAAAGGCTGCCCAGTTTTTTTAAGCCGAAACGCTCGCCCAGTGTCTTCAGATCGAGGGTGCTGCTCCCTGGCTCAAGACGATACGAACGTCTGCGCTGAAGTGAGGAGGCCAGTGAAGGGAGCTGATCGCGGTTGAATAACATTCCAGCAAGTTCGTCTTCACGGATCAGGTCATACCCAACCTGGAAAACCAGGCCTTGACCATCGCCAGATTCAGTCACATAAAAACAAATATCCGCCAGCATGGTTTGTGCCACGGCCCGGGTTACCGAAACCAGCATTTTATTTGCATCGGTCTGGGTGGCTACGTCCAACCAGACCTGCACCGCTCGTGGGTCAGCACTGTAGCGCCGCCGTTCGCGCATGATGCCTGGTTCAATTTCGTCGGATTGGCGCCCAGACTGCGGTGCAACTTTGAACTGCATTCCGGATTGGACGGCCTCGGATGCGCCTGACGGATGCAGGCGTTGGGCCAGGGCCGGCAGCAGGGGGAAACTGCATAACTGGGCCAATCTTACGATTCCGGAAAAGTCACCGTTAAGGTTCGGCCAGACGAATTGCACGCTGTGCCCGGCCAGGTTTATCAACAAAAAGCCCAGGCCAATTCCCCATCCCACCGGTCTGCGCAGTGCCAAGATTAAGATACCGGCCAGAATTAATCCCAGCGTAGCCAGTTCCCAGGCCATATCAAATTCCGAAGCGCTGAAAATCAGTACTGGCGGCTGGTTGGCCCACTGTGTCCAGGTATAAAAGAAGGCAATAATCACCGCGGCGGTGAGTAACCCCGCTAAACTATCGGCCAATCGTTCGGCGCGCGGGAATGCCCACAACCAAACGATCCATAAAACGCTGAACAAGGCTGCCGCACGGTCCAGCGGCGGTAGAATCACGTGTGGATTGACCACTCCCTGCCAGGCCAGACCGCTAACCATGAAGAGCACCACCTGCGCGGCCAGCACCATGCCCAACCCAAGCAAGGCCCGCCGTTGAAATTCGTTCTGGCCTGAACTGCGGTTAATCAATATGCCTTGTAGGGCAGCGGTAACGGCAAAGACCAGCACGATATGATAAATCAAATTGCCTGGTGGAACGATGAAGAGATTGACCAATTGTTGATAAAAAGTTTCCATAACCCCGGATTCCTACCCGTTAGGAATTATAGCACGTAGAGGTTGACAAAATCAGCGTTTCAGTTAAAATACCATCTGCCTCAAGGCAATGCCGAAGTGGCGGAACTGGCAGACGCGCTACGTTCAGGGCGTAGTGGATGAATTTCCATGAGGGTTCAAATCCCTCCTTCGGCACTGGAACCCCGTTTTACGGGGTTCTTTTTCTTTTTTCTTCAACTGGTGCAATTATTGCACCAATCAGGTAAGGTGCTTGTCCACATTTCAACTTTCAGGTAATATTAACTTATGCAATCGATTCTACGTCATAAAAAACAAATCGTCGTCGTTATTTTGCTGGTGTTGTCGTTTTTTCTATTGATGGATTTAAACACCCGTCTGACCGTTTTGTTTCGCTTATCGCGCACTTATGATGAGATGAAAACCAGCATTTATGATCTGGAGTCAACCAAACAGGTGCTGGTCACCCAGATCGCCTTCGCCACTTCTGACGAAGCGGTCCGGCGTTTTGCCAATGATGACCGCAAATGGTACCAGGAAAATGATGTGCCGGTCTTTCCGGTGCAGGACCCCAACGCGACTCCGCTCGCTTATGTGCAACCAACACCAACCCCAATGGCAGTTGACCATTGGGAAAAGTGGTGGGCGCTGTTCTTTGGTGGGTAAAAGCTCTTCCAAATTTCTGTTTACGACTGTACAATACATTCATTACAAAGCAGGAGGCATTTATGGATACCTTTCCGCGTACGATGGTGGGTGGGGTGAGTATGCCCCGCATGATTATCGGTACCAACTGGTTCCGCGGGTATTCTCATACCAGCGCCGCCAAGGATCGTTTCATCAAAGATTACCAATCGGTGGATCGTGTGGCGGATATCGTAACTGTCTTTCTGGAACACGGCGTTGATGCGATTATGGGCATGCCAGATCCGGCAACCGAGGATGCCTGCAAGATCGCCGAGGACCGCATCGGTAGAGGCATCATCCGTGTCTGGACCCCGTCATTTAACCTGCTCCCGGGCGGCAGCCCCGATCAAGAACCGGAGCGGATGTTCGATATTTGTGCCCAAAAGGGGGGTACATTTTGTTTGCCCCACCAGTGCGTCACGGATGCCCTGGTGGATCGCCGGGCAGGCGTGATTCGCGATCTGGATCTTTACACGCGCATGATCCGCGAGCGCGGGATGATCCCCGGGCTTTCTACCCATATGCCTGAGTCCGTACCCTACGCCGATAAACAGGGCGCAGATGTTGAAACGTACATCCAGATTTATAATGCTGCCGGGTTCTTGATGCAGGTCGAGGTGGATTGGGTGATGCGCATCATCCAATCGGCTCAAAAACCGGTGATGACCATCAAACCGCTGGCAGCCGGGCGTTTAATGCCCATTGTCGGACTGGCATATGTCTGGAATACCATCCGTCCGATTGACATGGTGACGGTCGGCACAACCACCGCCGATGAAGCCCGGGAATTAATTGATATTTCACTCGACCTGCTCAGTCACCAGGCCCCTGATTTTGAACTGCAGACCACGCGCAGCAAGAAATCCTTAAACTGATTCCGGTTGGAGAAACTTTTTAACATGACATACCCCGAAATAATATTTCAGCATTGTCATGGAGACACTTCACCACCCACCCCCTAACCCCCCTCGCTGGGCGGGGGAATCGAGTAAAGAGGTGATTTTCGGCGCTTTGCGCCGAAAATCACCTCTTTATATTCTTCTGAGGATGAAACTATGCAGGAGCGTTAAGCCCAAGCAACTTTCGCATCTGGTTTTCGGTCAGGTCTGTCAGCCGGTCCACGATTAAGTCGGCGCCATGCAGTGCGCTTGCTTTCTGGGTGGTGAGTACGGCAATGCATTTCATTCCCCCGTTTTTTGCGCCTTCCACACCCGCCGGAGCATCTTCCATGACCACGCAATCGGCCGGTTTGGCCCCCAGGCGCCGGGCCGCCTCCAGAAATACCGCCGGATCGGGTTTGCCAGGCAGGTTCGCAGCCGAAACCAGGCCTCCAAAAAATGAGCGGATCTTGAGACTATCTACCTGGATTTCGATGTTCTCCTGGGGAGCCGAGGAAGCCACCGCCTGCGCAAAACCCCATGCCTGAAAGCGCTTCAACCAATCCAGGACTCCCGGCAGCAGGTCCATGTTCCCCGGGATATTTTCGCGGAACCAGTTTTCTTTTTCTGCGGCGATCTCCTCCAGTTCTTCTTCGGCCGGAGGCCGGCCGAGGATATCCGTCAAGACCGCACGGTTATTCCGGCCAAATGTGCGCGTGAACATTTCGTAAGTAATTTCGATACCGCGTTTTTCAAAGGTGTTTACCCACGAAAGGTAATGCAGCCGGGTCGAATCGGCCAGCACGCCATCCATATCCCATAAAATTGCGTATTTTCTCATAATTAATGTCATTCTTCCAGGCGGCGGATTGCCAGCAGGGTCAAATCATCACTGGACGGGGCGCTGTCGCGAAAATCAGCCAGGTTTTGCTCAATTTTTTTGAGAACTTCTTCCACATTCATCCCCAGGCAGGCTCGCAGTGTGTTTTTAAGGCGTTCTTCGCCGTAGGCTTCTCCCTCTGCGGAGAAGGTTTCAGTGACCCCGTCGGTATAAAACAAAAGACAATCGCCCGGTTCGAGCGTTAAATGGTAATCTGTCAATTGATGGCGCGCCAGCACACCCATCGCCATGCCCCCTTTAGGCAGTTCTTCAATCGATTGATCCTTGACCCGAAGCAGCAGCGGCCGGTTGTGACCGGCATTGGCATACTCTAATTCACCGCTTTCCGGGTCCAAAATGGAAAAAACAGCTGTCACATACATGCTGTGCGGGGTATCGGCGACCAGGGGATGGTTTGCCCGCTGCAAAACGGCGGAGGCAGTGCGCGCATTCTGGGCATACGCCCGAATCAGGGTTCGCGCCACGGTCATATACAGCGCTGCAGCCAGACCCTTATCGGATACATCCGCAATGGCCATCCCCAGCCGTCCGCGGCTTAGCCGGAATATATCGTAAAAATCGCCGCCGACCATGCGCGCTGGTTCCCAACGGGCCGCGATTTCCCAGCCTTCCCATCTTGGCAGGCGGTTGGGCAAGAATGTTTGCTGGATCTGGCGCGCCAGCTGCACTTCTCGTTCGAGCCGTTCGCGGACCACCATTTCCTGGGTGAGGCGCTCATTTTGGATCGCCAGAGCGGCCTGTTGGGCGATGCCGGTGACGATCTCCAGCCGACGTTCGTGAAAAATGGCCGATGCAGCCGCCTCTTTGGCCAGCAAAACACCGAGCAGTTCTCCTTTAACGGAAAGAGGAAAGCCCAGCAGCCAATCTTCACCTGGCCTCAGAAAGTCGGTCTTCATGTATTCGATCGGCTGGGGTACCAGCTCGTACCATCCGCTGGGAGCCGGGGTGTCGTCTGGAACCTTGCAGTAAAAAGCCGAATCCGCAACCCGCACCTGTTCCAGAAGATTGAATTGTCCGGGTTTGTAAGCGCAGGCGCTCAGGTCATTTTCCAACTCGCGCGATCCGGCATACACTTGCGCGGTGTGAAACGTCTTTTGAACCGGGTCCCACAGGCAGACAATGCTGGCGTCAATGCCCACCAGGATCGGCATCAGGTGCACAATCGTATCCAGAATATCTTGCAGCTCGTTTTGGCTGACTACGGCCTGGGCCACCTGAAGCAGCACGGCAGTCACATAGGCTTCTTCCTGGCGCGCTTCCAACAGGTGCAGGTTTTCCAACGCAACAGACGTCTGGTGGGCAATGCCCTGCAAGATCGAAAAAGTCTGTTGGTCAAGCGCCGAATGTGGGACCGAATGAGTTGCTCGATTGGTGGGCTACCAGAAAGGCGCCTTGCAGGGCATCGCGGGTCAGCAGGGGCATCAGGATCAGTGATCCGTTGCCATCCGGCATTGCGGCTGCCGGCAGGTTGAGTTCGCTGGCAGCATCTTGAATATAAACCATGCTGCGGCTCGCGCGCATCTGAGTAATTGCGGGCACCTCACTCGGATCGAAAATCGTGCGGTAGGGCTGCTCTAAGCCGTATGAGTCCTTCAAAATAAAGGCTTCCTGCAATTCATCCCAAAGAAATACGGCACATTTCTTCAGGCCTACCAGCAAACGGGTTAACCGAACCATAGAAGACAGCAGTTCATCGACCGAGTTGACCGATTGGCTGGCTTCCGCGACCTGCAGCAGAATCGTAGAAAGCCAGGCCTGGGTTTGGGCCTCACTGTACAGGCGGGCATTTTGGATCGCGACTGCCGCGTAGCTGGCAAAGGTGCTCAGAATGGTACGCGCTTCCGTACCGTAGCGGTTTGCCGTGTGATGCGCCAGGATGACGACCCCCAACAGTTCATCCCCGGTACGCAGGGGGACGGCGATCGAAGAATAGTCGTCTGGAAAGCCAAGCACAGCGCCCAGCGGTCCGGATGAATCATCGATACTTCGCGTCGATGGGCCTTCAAGTTCCAATAATTCGTTTAGCCAGGCGTGCATCAGGTCCGAATTATCTTTGGTCCCATCGATCACTTCCTGATTGATGCCGTGTACAGCCGCTAACTTTACGGCCCGTCCATTATCGCCCTTTGCTGCCGAAGGGTCTTCTACCAGCCAGACTGCGGCGGCGTCACAGGGCAGGTTGCGTTCCAACTCGGTCAGGATAGTATCCAGCAGGTGGTCGACGGCCACATTGGTGGAGAGCAAACTGGCGACATCTCTGAAGCTGTCTCCTACCTGGCGGCGCCATTGTTCGCTGCGGTACAGCGAAGCGTTGTGGTAGGCAATGGCGATGCTGGCTGAGAGGGCTTCGAGCAGGGTCACATCTTCATGAGAAAAAGCATCGACCTGGTCGTTCTGCAAGTCCAGTACGCCCAATACCTCGTCCCCAAATTTCAACGGTATGGCTAATTCTGCGCGTGTATCGTCCGGGGGCAGATCGCTGGCCAGGTATACCGGGTCGTCCGAAACATCGTTTGCCAGGTAGGTGTGCCCGCTGCGCGCGGCAAACGGGATAATTCCGACGGGTGCATCCAACTCGTAAGTATAGTCCAGCGAACGCATCTTTTCGCTGCGTCTGCCGCTGCCGGTCAGGTAAAACACCTTGCGCCTGCCAGGATGAACCGAGAACAGGTGCACATACTGGTAGTTAAAGCGTTTTTGGATGACCTGCACCACTTCTTCAAGCAAACGGTCCAGGTCGAGGATAGAGGTCAAGACGTGGGTCACTTCGACCACGGCTGAAATCTGATCGGCGCGCCGCTTCTGGTTGTTGTAGTGCCGGGCGCCTTCAATCGCCAGCGCGATTCCATCTGCCAGAGAGCGCAGCACCAGAATATCATTCTCGTGGAAGGCTTCCCGCCGGTCGCTTTCCACATCCAGAACCCCCAAAATGTGGTGCTCTACCTTGAGGGGCAAGGCTGCTTCTGAGCGTGTTTTGGCTAATTTGTCAAAGTAGCGGTAACGGGGATGTTCCTTTACATCTTGAGCGATTTGCTCTTCACCGGATTGGGCCGCGGCGCCGATCATCCCCTGCCCCATGACCACGGTATAGTCCAGCGGGGGTTCGTTTTCCAAATCTTTGGTCACATTGGTGCGCAGCAGCAGTTCCTGCCGCCCAGGTTCCAGGGTGAAGATTGAGACGTGATAAAAATGAAACGATTCCAGAATAAGCGCGGTGACTTGCTGGCACAACTCATCGATGTTATGGACGTTGGCCACCTGGGCCATGACCGACCGTACGAGGGTCAACTGTTCGTAGCGCCATTTCATTAATGCGGCTTGCCGGGTTGACCGCATGGCGGTACCTGCGTGGGCGGTCAGCGCTTCTAAGAAATTCCATTCCTCCGGACGAAACGCCGGGCCCTTCTTACGCGCGATGTGGACGACCCCAATCAGGTCTTCCTGGGCCAAAATAGGGAAAGCAGCTTCCCGGGAGTTGTTTTCGCCTGAACATGGAGAATGGATCGAATCGCCGTCCCCCAGGCAGGCCGCCTGGTGGCTGGACAGCACGCGATGCACCAACTCAGGGGCAGGTGCATCCGGCAGGGTGGCTATTTCCGGTTCGTAAGGCAGGGAAGAAAATGGTTCGACCAGCCAGGTTTGAGCCTGGCAGCCTAATAGAGACTCCAGGGTTTCCGAAATCGATTGACATTGGGCTGCCGCGTCTGGCTGTTTGAGCAGTTGTTCCCCCAGGCCCAGGAACTGCTTCCAGTCTGGACCGGCTGCCAGCCTGGGCAATTTCATTCCGATTTAAGCTCCTTGTATTTGACCATGGTCAGGGTGTTGCCAGATTCGGGATTAAATTCAAAGCGCACATCATCCATCCATTTGCGCATAATAAAAAGGCCCAGCCCGTGAGATTCACGTTTATACAGCGAGGCCTTTGTATCGGGATCGTAGATTTTATCCGGATTAAACGGCTGGCCTTTGTCTTTTAGTTGGATGGTTAACCCATTCTCTGCGACCATGCAGGTGCATTCGATTTTTCCCTTACCTTCACCACCATAGGCATGTTCAATAATATTTGTGCAGGCTTCCTCAACCGCAGTTTCTACGGAATACACCGCAAAATTATCGAGCCCCGCCTCCTGGGCAATTTGCCGGACAAAATCCGCCAGTTTAACCAGATTTTCGTAACGGCCTGCAATCGTAATCTTCTTCATTAACCGGTGGGACGAGCCACTATTAGAAATTGCCGACGGCGTTGGTGACGTCATCAAAGATTTGGAATAATGATGTAAATCCTGATAAATCCAGTGCGGCATAAATATTGCCAGGAACGCTTGCTAAAACAACTTCACCTCGATTGTAGCGTTTGCAGGTTTTCTGGGTATTAATTAAAACTCGCAGTCCGGCACTGGAGATGAAATTCAGTCCGCTGAAATCCAACACGAGCTTGAATCGACCTTGATCTGTGAGACTTTGCAACGCTTCGGAAAATTGGGGAGCGGTCGCACTGTCGATACGGCCATCAACCTTAACCAGGTCGCAGTGCTTGTAAGAAGTTGTTTTTGAATTCATAGCAAGAAGCCTCCACCGGAGAAAATTGAGTGCTGGAAGGGCTGGTTCCCGTTCCGAATTACTGGTATTTAAGGATTATATCATTTTTAGAAATTGATAAGACAAGATGTTTGCATTATCACGGTTCACAAAGACGATCTGCCGCAGATGAATGCGGATAAGTGCTGATCAAGAGGATTAACATTCCGAATGTTAAAGAATTCAAAAAGCGTTTTTTTGCCAAAAAGAGCTTGATTTATGATTTATGGGTTTTATAGTGGTTAAAATAAATCAAGTTTCATAAATGTTTCGTAGAAGAACTTGGGGATTTTGATGGCACATTGTGCCATCAAAATCCCCAAACCTCTTGGATTTGCCCCCTTTCTATTGGGAAGGGGGATGGGTAGGTACTCCAGAACGTGAGTGCACCCGCTGACGGGGGCATTTTTCAAAGTATATCTGGTTGAAATATGCCTACCCGGATTTTGCAGCGGAATGGTTGCTGCCGGTATTATTTATCTCAAGCATCATCCAAAAGGTAAACCGGATGGTGGGTTTCGCTTGATTCCTGGAAAGGCAGCGGCTGAGAGCGACGCGCTCCACCCACCCTACGAGGCGTGGCGTATAATAAATCTAGAATTGACCACTGACTTTCGGGCAGACACGCAGGTCTGCCCCAACACGAAATGGAGGTGCCGATGAGTGCACAAATCATTGATGGAACCGCAATCGCCGCCCAGGTACGGGCGGATGTCGCCCAGGAAGTCAAGCGGCGCGAAGCAGCGGGGTTAAACCGGCCCGGATTGGCGACTGTTCTGGTGGGTGAAAATCCAGCATCCCAATCTTACGTGAGATCCAAACGAAAAGCCTGCGCAGAAGTTGGTATTGAATCTTTCGGTTTTGAACTTCCCGCGACTGCCAGCCAGGCGGAAATTGAGGAACTGGTCGCCCGCCTGAATGCCGACCCCAAAGTGCACGGCATCCTGGTTCAGCTCCCCTTGCCATCCGGCATCGACGAAGAAAGTGTTTTAAATAAAGTCAGCCTTGAGAAAGACGTGGATGGATTCCACCCCCTGAATATTGGCCGCCTGGCCCAGAAAGGACGCGACCCTAAGTTTGTGCCCTGCACGCCCAGGGGCATTATGTATTTGCTGGAAAAGGTGGTTCCCAGGTTGGAGGGGGCCAATGCGGTTGTTTTAGGGCGCTCCAATATCGTTGGTATGCCGGTGGCGCTGCTTCTGGTGCGCGCCAATGCCACCGTTACCATTTGCCATTCGCGCAGCAAGGACCTTCCTGGAATCTGCCGCCAGGCGGACGTTCTGGTGGCAGCCGTGGGCCGGGCGGAGATGGTGCGCGCCGACTGGGTCAAGCCAGGGGCAGTGGTGATCGACGTTGGCACCAACCGGGTAGACGACCCTTCGCGCAAGCGCGGTTATCGCTTAACCGGAGATGTGGCTTTTGACGAAGTGAAAGAAGTCGCCGGGGCGCTCTCGCCTGTTCCGGGTGGGGTCGGACCGATGACGATTGCGATGCTGCTGAGCAACACTTTGCAGGCGGCCAAAATGAGGGATTAAAAGAAATTTAGAACCCATCCCCCTAGCCCCCTCCCCAAGCCGGGAAGGGGGAAATTTGTTTAACGGGTTTTATGGCAACGTACGTTGCCATAAAACCCGTTAAGACAGGACTCCCCTCTCCGATTTTGGAGAGGGGTTGGGGGTGAGGTAAAGTCCTTTGTTTTTTGCACATGTCTGACAATTGACTTTTCTGTTCAAGTTGGTTAAACTAAGATGGTACAGACAAGCCAAACATGTAGCTTCATATCTTAAAAAGAGCGAGAGAATATGTCAACCCTCCTGGTCCGGAACGCAAGTGTGCTTGTGACAATGGATAATCAGCGCCGGGAAATTGCTGGTGGTGGTTTATATATTCGGGATGGGTTTATTGAACAGGTGGGGAATACGCAAGAACTGCCTTCTGAGGCCGATACGGTCCTGGATCTGCACGATCATATCGTTCTGCCAGGTTTGATCAATACCCATCACCATTTTTACCAGACTCTTACACGTGCCGTCCCGGCTGCGCAGAATGCCAATCTATTTAATTGGCTCAAAACACTTTACCCGATCTGGGCGCGCATGAACCCGGATGACATTTTCATCTCCACCCAGACCGCACTTGCCGAACTGGCGCTTTCTGGTTGTACCACCGCTTCAGATCACCTTTATCTCTTCCCAAATGGCTCAAAATTAGACGATGAAATTGCCGGCGCGCGCGAGGTAGGCCTGCGTCTGCAGGCTTCGCGCGGCTCGATGAGCCTGGGTGAAAGCCAGGGCGGTTTACCGCCCGACAGCGTGGTGGACAGCGAAGATGATATCCTGGAAGACAGTGTGCGTCTCATCGAGCGCTATCATGATGCCGCACCTGGGGCGATGGTGCAGGTGGTTCTGGCGCCCTGCTCTCCCTTCAGCGTGACCGGGGAACTGATGAAGCGAAGTGCCAGCCTGGCGCGCCAATACGGGGTGCATTTGCATACCCACCTGGCCGAAACCCAGGATGAAGAAGCTTTTTGCCTCGAGAAATTTGGCTACCGGCCGGTGGCTTATATGGAGTCAGTCGATTGGACGGGGCCTGATGTCTGGTTCGCTCATTCAGTGCACGTCTCCCAGCCGGAAATTGACCTGTACGCGCGCACCGGATGCGGTGTGGCCCACTGCCCGAGTTCGAATATGCGCCTGGCTTCAGGGATTGCCCCGGTGCTCGAATACATTCAAGCCGGGGTAAAACTTGGCCTGGGCGTGGATGGCTCGGCCAGCAACGACGGTTCGCACCTTCTGGCAGAAGCTCGCCAGGCCATGCTCCTGGCTCGTTTGCGGTCCGGCCTGGAGGGGGCCTCGCTCTCCGCGGCGGATGCCCCGCCATTACTCACCGCGCGCCAGGTGCTCGAATTGGCTACCCGGGGCGGCGCTTCCGTTTTGGGACGCAGCGACATCGGCTCGCTCGAAGCGGGCAAATGTGCCGATTTTATCGCATTTGATCTCAACCGGTTAGGGTTTGCAGGGGCGCTGCACGATCCGGTGGCAGCCTTGCTGTTCTGCGCTCCGCAGGAAGTGGATTTGAATGTCGTCGGGGGGCGGGTGATCGTCGAGGGTGGGCGTCTGCAGACCGTGGATGTGCCCCGCCTGGTGGCGCGCCACAACCGGGCGGCCAAGAGACTGCTGGAATAATGGATGAAAAGATGACCACAGAGACGTACCAATGGGTGCGTAACGTGCAGAGTCTCAGCGTTTTTTTGGTAGAAAGGGCGATGACCGTGATCGCGAGGTTGATATCTTGAGACAAGGATTAAAAGATTTCACCACGAAGATCACGAAGGAAGAACTACAAGGATCTTTGGTTTTCCTTGGTGGACTCGCTCCCAGGGCGCAGCTTTGAGCATTATGCCCTTCGTGGTCAAAATATTTTTGATTAATGGCCCTGAAGGCACGAAGTAGAGGTAAACGATGAGGAATGATTCTTTCTGGCTCCAGGATGCACGGGTTTTGGTGGATTGCGCTATGGGGCGAAGCCCGGCCGATTTGGTGATTCGGGATGGCCAATGGGTGTGCGTACAAACCGGTGAGGTTATCGCCCATACGGATGTGGCCGTGGTTGGCGACCGGATCGCCTTCGTTGGCGCGGATGCCAGCCATACGATCGGCGCAGAGACCAAGGTGATCCAGGCCGAAGGGCGCTACCTGGTGCCGGGGCTGCTAGACGCCCACATGCACGTCGAATCGGGCATGCTGACCGTCACAGAATTTGTGCGCGCTGTGCTGCCGCATGGTACGACGGGCATCTTTGCCGATCCGCACGAAATTGCCAATGTGTTTGGCCTGCGCGGCGTGCGCCTGATGGTAGATGAAGCCGGGAAACAACCGATCCACGTTTTTATACAGATGCCATCTTGCGTGCCTTCTGCGCCCGGATTGGAAACGCCCGGGGCGATTATCGGACCGGGCGAGGTGGCGGATGCCATGACCTGGCCGGGGATCATCGGCCTGGGAGAAATGATGGACTTCCCCGCCGTCTACAATGGCGGAGATAAGGTGCACGCTGAAATGGCGGTCGCCCGCCAATCTGAAAAAGTGATTGGGGGACACTATGCTTCGCCCGACCTGGGCCTGCCGTTCCACGGGTATGTGGCGGGCGGCCCCAGTGATGACCATGAAGGTACGCGCCTCGAAGATGCGGTAGCGCGCGCCCGCCAGGGGATGTGGGTGATGATGCGCTATGGCTCGGCCTGGCATGATGTGGCTGCACAGGTCAAAGCGGTCACAGAATTGGGCATGGATGCGCATCATTTCTTGCTTTGCACGGATGACAGTCATTCTCAGACACTGATCGATGAAGGGCACATGGATCGTGTCGTGCGTCATGCCGTTTCCCTGGGTTTAGATCCGGTCACGGCGATCCAGATGGCGACGATTAACACTGCAGAATATTTTGGTCTGGGACGGGAAATGGGTTCCATCGCACCCGGTCGCTACGCAGATATCTTGCTGGTCAAGGATATTAACGATTTATACGCCGACCTGGTGATTGCCAGGGGTGTTGTAGCGGCGGAAGCTGGGCGGCTTAGCGTTGATTTGCCTGAAATCACCTATCCCGAGTGGGCCCTGCATTCCGTTCATTTACTGCGCCCGCTGGTGGCTGAAAGTTTTCGATTGACCACACCGCTCAAAGGCCCTCAGGTCAAGGCGCACGTGATTGGTGTTGTGGAAAATCAGGCGCCGACCCGCCATCTGGAATTTGATGTGCCGGTGGTCGCAGGTGAAGTCTTTGCCGACACCGCTCGCGATCTGGCCAAGATTGCCCTGGTGGAGCGTCACCGGCGAACCGGACGCGTACAGGTGGGGTTGGTGCAGGGTTTTGGTTTCAACGAACCCTGTGCAGTGGCTTCCACCGTGGCTCATGACAGCCATCACATGATCGTGGCCGGCACAGACGATGCCGATATGGCCCTGGCGGTCAATGCGCTGGCTGAATGGGGCGGCGGACAGGTTGTTGTACGCCGCGGCGAGATCATCGGCCGAGTCGAGTTACCAATTGCCGGGCTGATGTCAAACGAGCGCGGAGAGATCGTATCCAAAAAAGCCGCAACAGTGTTGGCAGGCTTCCGAGCCTGCGGCTGCCAGTTGAACAATCCCAACATGCAGCTTAGTTTATTGGGTCTGGTGGTGATCCCAGAACTGCGGATTTCCGATCTGGGCCTGGTGGATGTCAACCGCTTTGACTTTATCCAAGTATTGGAATAGGGAGGGGTAAATGGCAAGACGTTCTGACAAAGCAGCAGCCAAAGTTGTCGTGCATCCATTTCAACGACTTCAAGGTGAATTGGCCGAATTGATCGCCAATACGGTGCCGGGTGAACGCCTGCCGGCCGAGCCAGACCTGGCAAAAAAATTGGGTGTGTCCAGGGCAACTTTGCGAGAAGCAATGCGTTCATTTGAAGGCCAGGGGTTAATTCGCCGCCGCCAGGGTGTTGGCACCTTTGTGGTCAGCCAGGGCAAGGTCATTGATACCGGTCTGGAGAAGTTGGAAAGTATTGAGACCATGGCCCAAAAAATTGGCCTGAATGTGGCCATGGGGGACCTGCGCATTGAAGATATTCGCGCCAATCAGGAACAAGCCGATCTTTTTAAACTTGAGTTGGATTCACCACTGGTCAAAATCGGCCGGGTCATTTACGCCGAAAAACGACCGGTCGCTTATTTAATCGATATATTGCCAGCTGGTATTCTCTCCCAGGAAGAATTAACCACCGGTTTTACCGGTTCGGTGCTCGATATGCTCTTGACGCGGGGTTCTCCCAAACTGCATAATTCGATTTCAGAAGTGCATGCGGTGGCCGCTGCTGTGGAAGTTGCCCGCGCGCTGGAAATTCAACGCGGTGATGTGCTGTTAATGTTTACCGGTCAGCTGTTTACGGACATCGGCCAGATGATCGATATTTCTACCAGCTATTTTTTGCCAGGATATTTTAAATTCCATATTGTAAGGAGGGTCGGATAAGGTAACTGTTGAGGCCAAATCTGAAATCACACCGATCGGTTAACCCGGCGTGCGGGGGCCGATTTAACACAGGATGTCAGCAAATAAATCAAACCGTAAATATTTTTGGAGGAATTTATGCGCAGCTTCGCAGGACGAGATATATTGTCGCTCAAAGAATTTGAGCGGAACGAGTTTTTCCAGGTATTTGATGTGGCAAAGAAGATGGAAGTGATTGCCCACGGCCGTAAGAATGTGGATATGCTCAAGGAAAAGACGCTGGTCACCGCGTTCTACCAACCATCCACTCGCACCCGGTTGGCTCATGAAGCCGCCATGCACCGCCTGGGCGGGCATGTCACCGGTTTTTCGGACGCCAAGATGACCCGCGCGGGCGATTTTTATCAAGAATTGATCAAAGACACGGTAAAGATGCTGGAATTTTACGGTGATGTGATCGTGATGCGCCATTTTCAGCAGGGCGCGCCCCAAGAAGCGGCCAAATGGGCCAGTGTTCCGATCATCAATGGTGGTGATGGCTGGGGCGAACATCCAACCCAGATTTTGACCGATCTGTATACCGTGCTGGTCGAAAAAGGCAGGATCGATGGGTTAAAATGGCTGGCCGTCGGGGATATGCGCATGCGCACGATGCACTCACTCGGTTACGCGCTATCTCAGTTCGACTGCCCGATCACTTTTGTCGCCCCACCGGATATGTCGCTGACCCCAGAATTTAAGCAGGAACTCAACCAGTACAGCCTGAACTTCAAGGAAGCCGAGCATGTGGAACAGGCCATTGCCGAAGCGGATGTCATCCTGGTCGAGCCAGTGGTTCAACCAGACTACACCAAGTCGCGCGATGAACGCACCGGCGATCTGGGCCTGACTCCGGCCAATTATAAAATTACCCGCGAACTGCTCACCACCAAGGCCAAACCGGATGCGATTTTGCTCCATTCCCTCCCACGCATGGATGAAATCCCTACGGATGTGGATATTACCCGCTGGTCACGCTACTGGCAGGAAGCCTTCAATGGCGTGGTCATGCGCATGGCGTTGTTGGCGCTCATCTTGGGTGCAATGGAATAAACCGATCGTTTTAGTGTAAGGAGAGATCGTTATGCAGACTTTTTTACATGGACGGGATTTAATCGGCGACCTTGATTTCAGCAAGGAAGAAGTTGAAACCGTGCTGGATGTGGCCCTCGACCTCAAACGTAAGCGCGCCTTGAATGAATCACATGCTTACCTGCGCGATAAAACGCTGGCGATGTTGTTCTTTTTCAGCAGCACGCGTACGCGCGGCTCCTTCGAAGCCGGTATGGCCCAACTCGGTGGTCACGCCGCCTTTATTGAGTCGCGCACGACTCAGATTTCCCACGGCGATACCGCGAAGGAAATTGGTGAAATCCTGGGCCGCTATTATGATGGGTTGGCCATCCGCCACGTGGATTGGGGGGTAGGCAACCAGTATCAAAACGATGTAGCGCGCAATTCTCGCACCCCGGTGTTGAACATGCAGTGCGAAATTTACCATCCATTCCAATGTTTGGCCGACCTGATGACCGTCTTTGAGAAGAAAGGACGCGATTTACGCCGTAAGAAAATGGTTGTTTCCTGGGCCTACGCGGACTCCTATCAAAAACCGCTTTCCGTACCGCAGAGCCTGATTCTGCAGATGCCGCGCTTTGGAATCGATGTGGTGCTCGCGCATCCGCCTGAGTTCGAACTGATGCCCGATATCGTCGGTCAGGCCCAGGAGCAGGCGCGCAAATTCCACACCGGCTTTGAGATTGTGAACGATATGGACGAAGCATTTAAAGATGCGGATGTGGTTTATCCCAAGTCCTGGGGACCGCTGGTTTTTACCTCGGATCCCACAAAAAGCGCGGAAGTTATCAAGAAATACAAAGATTGGATTGTGGATGAAAGGCGCATGGGGCTGACAAAAGACGATTGTATTTACATGCACCCATTGCCGGCCGATCGAAACGTAGAAGTGACCGACGCTGTGATCGATGGTCCAAAGTCCGTGGTCTACGACCAGGCTGAGAACCGATTGCACGTGCAGAAAGCTGTCATGGCGCTCACCATGGGCTAAACAGAAAGGCCTTGCCTGGATTTGATTATCGGGCAAGGCTTTTCTGATTTATTCAAAATCGATAGGATGGATTTTATGGAAAAAAAAGGTGTAGCTGTTGTTGCCGTAGGTGGAAACTCGTTGATTAAAGATGCATCGCACAAAAGTGTACCTGATCAATATACCGCTGCCAGTGAATCCATGAATCATATCGCTGAAATGATTGCCCAGGGTTGGGATGTGGTGGTCACCCACGGGAATGGGCCGCAGGTGGGCTTTATCCAACGCCGTTCTGAATTATCCCGCCATGAGTTGCACGAAATACCTTTGGATTACTGCGGCGCTGACACGCAGGGTGCGATCGGTTATATGTTTGTGATGGCCCTGCACAATGAGTTCTTAAATCGCGGCATGGATAAAAAAGCCGTGGCTGTGGTGACCCAGACGGTCGTCGATGGCAATGATCCGGCGTTTAAGAACCCTACCAAACCGATTGGGTCGTTCATGGATGAAAAGATGGCCCAGGAACGAGCCGAAAAAGAAAACTGGTCGGTCGTAGAAGATGCCGGGCGCGGCTGGCGGCGGGTGGTAGCTTCTCCGATCCCTCAGCGCATCGTAGAGGCATCTGCCATCCGCAACCTGATCGATGCCGGATTCACGGTGGTTGGTGTAGGCGGCGGCGGCATCCCGGTGATTGAGGAAGCCAACGGCAGCCTGGTTGGGGTTGAAGCCGTGATCGATAAAGATTTTGGCTCCTCGCTCCTATCCACCATGATCAATGCCGATCTTTTCGTGATCAGCACCGCGGTTGAAAAGGTGGCGATCAACTTTAACAAGCCTGGTCAAAAGTGGTTGGATCGCATGACAGTGGCCGAAGCTGAAGCCTATATGGCAGAAGGTCACTTCGCCAAAGGCTCGATGCTCCCCAAGATCCAGGCCATCTTGCGTTTCATAAAGAATGGCGGCAAGCAGGCTCTGATCACCAATCCTGAGAATATTGGGCGCGCTCTCAAGGGCGAGACTGGTACCTGGATCGTCCCCTGATATTCAGCCACCCGACTTAAACGAAAAGATGGCTGGCAGCCGCCAGCCATCTTTTCGTTTAAGAATTTAGATGTTTTTCCAGGAACTGCGCTGCTTCTGCCACGATCTGGTCCGCATGCATCAGCGGCGTGTGCGGTGCATCCGCCAGGGTGAGCAGCCTATTTTCTACACCCGCTTCGCTCAGTTCGTTTGAAAATTTCTCACTCCATTGATACGGCACAAGGGCATCCGCTGTGCCGTGGATGATCAGGGTGGCCGGGCTGCGCGGGTTCACGCGCTCGAATAAGCGTCCCATGCCTCCTGGCGTTCCCCACAGGTCCAGAACCGCATGCACGCCGTCTTTTTCACGGTCTACCGGCGCGGCTGAGTCGTGCACCAGGTTGAGCACCAGCATGCCTCCCGCAGAACCGCCGGCCAATACAATCCGGCCCGGGTCAATGTTGTATTCAGGACCGTGTTCTCGCACCCAATCCCACGCCGCGCGCCCATCCGCGGCGGCATCACGCACCGCGGCGGCCATATCTGGTGTGGGATCGGCGCGTACCCGGTAATCGGGGGCGATCCCTACATATCCCAGTTCGGCAAATGCGCTGGCAAAGTAGGGAATATAGATCTGGCGTTTGTCGTTGCCCGGGCGGAAACCGCCTCCATGGAACCATAAGATCGCCGGGTAAAGGGCCTGTGATAGGCCCGGCGGCCGGTAAAGATCAAGGCTCAAGGTTTCTGCCTGCCCTGCGCTGTTTACCGCCCGGGTAAATGGGATATCTTCAACGATCTTGCCTTTAAAATTCTGTGAACTGCTGCGGAATCTGTCAATATTCATCAGGTTGCACCTCTTTTAATGATTATATTCCTTCTTACTTGTATGAAAACAGCATGGCATACCAATAGTTATGAGGCAAAAGGTGGTGAGCCGGCTGCGGAGTACCCTCGCTGCGCCAGGCTTATCTTTTGCCAGCCGATAACCGACAGATCCTGAATAAAACGATTATACATCTTGCCAATTTTCATAAATTGGGGCATACTACTGAAAGAAACCGTGATGGTCGTAGATTTCCCCAATTGCCGGGAAGAATGTCATAGAATCTCCATTTCCCTGTTTAATAAATAGATATAGGTCGCAAATCGAGTAAAATAAGCAATCTGTTGAGAATATTGCATATCACGCCGGTTTTCAGGTATCAATTTTGGAATATTGGCATAAAGGATTGTAGCCTTGAAGGGAGGTGGCGGTTTTATCCTTTCGATGAATGCAGCAGCCAGTTAGTCGTCCTGAATGAATTAATCTGAAAAAATGCAAGGAGGAGAAAAATATGTCTAAGAAAGCTGGATGGTTGATTTTAAGTCTGGTCATGGTGTTATCGCTGGTGTTGAGCGCTTGCCAACCTGCCGCGACACCCACTACCGCTCCAACCTCTCCGACCACCGCACCGACGATGGCCCCGGAACCTACTCAGTCAAATGAACTCACTTTTGGTCTTTTGATGGTTGGACCTTACAATGACAAGGGCTGGAGCCAGGCGCATTACGATGCCGCCAAGTACGTCGAAAGCAAAGTGCCGGGCACCAAATTAGTGTATGTCGACAAGGTAAACACTGCCGACCGCCCCGGCACCACCGCTGCACAGCTCGCGGCGGACCTGGTCTCCAAGGGCGCCAAAGTTGTCATCTTCAACTCGGATGACATGAAAGACGACGCGGTCAAATACGCCCAGGACAATAAAGACGTGTGGGTGATCTTTGCTTCTGGCGATTCCGTCTGGAAAGAGGGTAAAGATTACCACGATCTGCCCAATATGATTAATATTATGGGCAAGATGATCTACGGCAAGATGATCGCCGGCTGCGCGGCTGCCCTGACCACCCAGACCGGTAAAATCGGCTATCTTGGACCATTGATCAACGACGAAACCCGCCGTCTGGCCTCCTCAGTTTACCTGGGCGCCAAATACTGCTGGACCCAATACCTGGGCAAGAAAGCCGAAGATCTGCAGTTCAAAGTCACCTGGATTGGTTTCTGGTTTAATATTCCGGGTGTCACCTCCGATCCCAGCCAGGTCGCCAAAGATTTCATCAACAGCGACTTTGATGTGGTGGTCTCCGGTATCGATACGACCGAGGCGCTGGTGGAAGCCAACAAAGCCGCCGCTGCCGGCAAGAAGGTGTGGGCCATCCCGTATGATTACAAGGATGCCTGCAAGGAAGCCGAAAGCGTCTGCCTGGGCGTTCCCTACTTCAACTGGGGTCCGGCGTATGTGCGCTACATCAAGGCTATTAAAGACGGCACTGCCAAACAGACCTTCGAATGGCTTGCCCCGGATTGGTCGAATATTAACAATCCCGATACCAGCATCGTGGGCTTCAACAAGGGCACTGCACTTTCCACGGATGCTGCAGCCAATGTGGATAAATTCATTGGTGAATTGGGCGGCGGCCTGAACCTTTTCACCGGCCCGCTCAACCTGCAGGACGGCACCACCTACCTGAAGGATGGCGAAAAGGCCACCGATCAGCAAATCTGGTACCTACCTCAACTGTTAGAAGGCATGAAAGGCCAAAGCGTTCCTGCCAACTAAATTGTTTTTTGAAAATATGGGCGGCTCTGCCGCCTGAGTAGTTACAAAAGGGGTTCTTATCTCACCAACTGAGATAAGAACCCCTTGCTTTTTGATCATATCTTTTTTGGCTCTATTCGCTGATCATGCTAAAATAAGTTATGAAAGTTGAACTCTCCCACATCCACAAACATTTCGGCGCGGTACATGCCAATAACGACATCACCCTCACCGTCCCTGCGGGTACCATCCAGGGGATTCTGGGTGAAAACGGGGCCGGTAAAAGCACCTTAATGAAAGTCCTGTCGGGTTTCATCCAGGCCGATGAGGGTGAAATCCGTCTCGATGACCAACCGGTGTACATTGCCAACCCCGCGGATGCGATCGTGCACGGCATCGGTATGCTCCACCAGGACCCCCTGGATTTCCCACCGATGCGCGTCATCGATGATTTTCTCATTGGCCGGAGCGACGGGAAAATTTTTCCTGATAGGGATCAGGCATCAGCGGATCTGAAAGAACTCTCGCAGCAGTTTGATTTTGATATCGATCCTGAGACCTATGTGGATTCGCTTACGGTCGGCGAACGGCAGCAATTGGAAATTCTGCGCTTGTTGTGGCTTGGCGCGCGTGTCTTGATCCTCGATGAACCTACAACAGGCATCAGTGCCCTGCAAAAAGAAAAATTGTTCGCCACGCTCAAGAAGCTGGTCGCCCAGGGGATGACGGTTATTTTTGTTTCGCATAAATTGGAAGAGGTCGAAGGGCTGTGCGGACAGGTCGCCGTACTGCAGCGCGGCCGCCTGGTAGGGGAGACGCGCCCCCCGTACACCACCGATAACCTGGTGCAAATGATGTTTGGCAAGGTCATTCAGCCGGACCAACGGGTGAATGCCTGCCAGCCGGACACCCAGCTGCTGGTAAAAAACCTTGAGATTGACGATTTCCGCTTGAATATCAAGAATGTCAACCTGCAAATTCACCTCGGTGAAGTGATTGGTCTGGCGGGTATGGAGGGGTCAGGCCAGAGCCAATTTTTACGCACGCTGGGTGGATTGATGCGCCCGGTCGGTGGAGAGCTGATCCTGGGCAGCCGCAACCTGGCAGGCAAGCCCTATAAGCAGTTTATGGAAAGCCGGATTGCCTTTATGCCCGCGGCGCGCCTGGAAGAAGGCCTTATCCCGGGTTTGACACTGACCGATCATTTTGTTTTATGTGGCGCCCAGCAGGGCTTCTTTATCAACAAACTCCACTCGCACAAGATCACAACCAGTTATATCCAGGATTTTTCAATCCGCGGCACGCCGGACAGCACGATCGAGGCTCTTTCGGGCGGCAATCAGCAGCGCGCATTATTGGCGCTTCTGCGCCAACCGCTGAACTTGCTGTTGATGGAGCATCCCACCCGCGGATTGGATATTGAATCTACGATCTGGATCTGGGGAAAACTTAAAGAACGCTGCCGCCAGGGGACGAGTATCGTCTTTATTTCGGCGGATCTGGATGAGGTGATCCGTTACAGCGACCGTATCCTGGTATTCTTTGGGGGGCGGGTCTCGCAACCGGTTGATGCTGCCTCAACTTCGGCAGAACAATTGGGCCAGATGATTGGTGGTAAGGGATGGTAGGAGGCCGCCTATGTTGAAAACAAACTCGCGCTGGTTAGGGCTGGGGTTTCGTCTCCTGGGGATCGTGCTTGCCTTGCTGTTTACCACGATCATCCTGGTGTTTACCGGTGCTTCGCCGATTGAGGCCTTTAAAAACATTATTGTCGGCTCCGTTGGCTCGTGGGGTAAAATCTCTGATACGCTGGTGGCCTGGGTCCCGCTTTTGCTGGCGACAACTGGTTTATTGGTTACCTTTACCGCCGGCCTGTGGAACATTGGCATCGAAGGCCAGATCACCCTGGGCGCAATTTTTACCACCTTTGTGCTGCGCTCGCTGCAAGCTTCCGCCCTGCCACCCGCGATCATCCTGATCCTGGCGATTCTGGCGGGTGCCCTCGGCGGAGCGTTTTGGGCAGCCATTGTCGGCTGGTTAAAGATTTACGGGGGTGTCAATGAGATCTTTGGCGGCCTGGGGATGAACTTCGTGGCCACCGCTTTTACGATCTGGCTGATCTTTGACCCCTGGAAACGGCCGGGAGTTGCCTCGATGAGCGGCACGGAGCCGTTTCCTGACGCATTATCGCTGCCGTTGGTGGCCGGTACGCGCCTCAGCCTGTGGTCGCTGGGAGTTGGCATCGCCGGCATTGTCCTGGTATATATCGTTTTAAACGGCACGTACTTTGGCTTGCGCCTCAAAGCTGTTGGAAGAAATGGGCGGGCCGCATTTTTGATCGGGATTCCAACCGGGCGTTATATGATGTCAGCCTTCCTGATCTGCGGCCTTTTTGCGGGCCTGGCAGGAGCGGTTCAGGTCACCGCCGTTTACCACCGTCTCATCCCTTCTATTTCATCCGGTTATGGCTTCCTGGGGCTGCTGGTGGGCATGCTGGTCAATTACCAGGCTGCCTGGGCAGCACCGGTCTCCTTCTTCTTTGCCGCGTTGAATATCGGCAGCATCCAGCTCCCGATTATGATGCAGCTAGACTCGACCCTATCGGGTGTGCTGCAGGGGGCCCTGGTTCTTTTTGTGCTCATGGTGGATGGCGTTC
Source organism: uncultured Chloroflexia bacterium (assembly GCA_963768585.1). Taxonomy (GTDB): domain Bacteria; phylum Chloroflexota; class Anaerolineae; order Anaerolineales; family Anaerolineaceae; genus CAVUNY01. The sequence continues at coordinate 443,685 of CAVYIF010000018.1, read as the reverse complement.
GCCGCCGCCTGACAGGTAAATCATAAGGAGGCCGGCATGGATTCAACAACTCTGATTGGTCTGGCGGGTGTGCTGGCTTCTGCGGCCCCGGTAATTTTTGCGGCAGTGGGCGAGACCATTACCGAACGGGCCGGAGTGATCAACCTTTCGCTTAACGGCACCATTTTACTCGCGGCGATGGCGGGTTTTGCGGCGGCGCTGGCACTCAAAGCACCCTGCTCGGCTTTGTGGCCGGGGCGGTGGTTGGGAGCGCTGGTGGCGCTGATCGTGGCTTTTTCAAGCATCACCTTGAAGCAATCTCAAGTGGCGGTGGGTTTTGTGCTGGCGCTCATGTGCCGCGACCTTTCCTACTTTTTGGGTAATCCGATCATGGGCGCTTCTGGCCCGCTGGTTCCTCATCTCGGGATCCCGATACTCAAAGACATTCCCATCCTGGGTGGGCTGTTATTTGACCAGGATATCATCGTATATTCCAGTTTCGTGCTGATCATTGTGGCTTACATCTGGATTTATAAAACCCGCCAGGGTCTCATGCTCCAGGGGATTGGCGAGCGCCCGGCTGCGGCATTTGTACGCGGGGCCAACGTCAACCGCATGCGCTATATTTATACGGTTCTGGGCGGTGCACTGGTCGGCCTTGCGGGTCCGATGTACACGCTCAGCCTCAAAGCCGGTTGGAAGGGTACCATTTCTGGTTTGGATGGTTTTGGCTGGATCGCCCTGGCCATAACCATCTTCGGCGGTTGGAACCCGGTGCGCGTCGCTTTTGGGGCCTACCTTTTTGCCTTACTGCAGTGGTTGGGTCTGGTCCTGCAGCCCAGCCTGCCCAATATCCCTTCCCAGGTGCTCCAGGTAGCACCCTTCCCGCTGATGATCCTGACCCTGCTTCTGGTCAATATTGGCAATGCTGAATGGGTTGACCGTACCCTGGCAGGCTTACCGCCCGAAACGCGCCGAATTTTAGCGAAAATCCTGCGTGGAATGCGCACATCACCGCCTGCTTCCCTGGGTGTGCCGTTCGAAAACGAATAATAACAAATAATTATCGAAAGGTCCGCTGTAGGGGTAAACGCTCTCCGGCGGGGATAGGACATAAATAAAAAATGGGAACTTTCATTGGTTACCGCTGTTCGTTGTGCCAGGCAGAATACCAGCCTGATCAAGTGACTTATACCTGCCCCAAAGATGGCGGTAATCTGGACGTGGTCCTGGATATTGACGCTCTTTCTCGTCGCTACCAACCGGGCGATTTAACTTCACGTACCGATTCTTCGTTGTGGCGCTATCTGCCCCTGCTGCCGGTAGCCGATCCGGGAGGCGAAGACACGCCCCTGCGTACGGCCGGTTGGACACCCATCTACCGCCCTCCGGCCTTGATCCGCAGTTTGGGGTTGGAAGATTTCTGGGTCAAGGATGATGGCCGCAATCCGACGGCATCATTTAAAGACCGTGCCAGCGCGGTGGTGATTGCCCGCGCTCTGCAAATTAAAGCCCGTACGGTAGTGACTGCTTCCACGGGCAATGCCGGGGCGGCGCTGGCCGGTATGGCGGCCGCGGTGGAAGTGCCGGCTGTGATTTTCGCACCCAAGACAGCGCCTCAGGCCAAGATTGCCCAATTGCTGGTCTACGGTGCGCAGGTGATCCTGGTGGACGGCAATTATGACGCCGCTTTCGACCTGACGATTGAGGCGGCGCACGAGTTTGGCTGGTACTGCCGCAATACCGGGTATAACCCCTTCACCGTCGAAGGGAAAAAGACGGCAGCATTTGAAATTTGGGAGCAAATTATTCGACCGCGGCGTCTCGACCGCCCGCTGCTGGTTTTCGTCTCGGTTGGTGACGGGAACATCATTTCCGGCTTGCATAAAGGCTTTAAGGACCTGGACCAGTTGGGTTGGCTGCCGGTCATGCCGCGGCTCTTTGGGGTCCAGTCCACCGGGTCGGCTGCGGTTGCCAACGCCTTTGCTGCCGGAACGGAGGATATTCAACCGGTCCAGGCCAACACCCTGGCAGACAGCATTTCGGTCGATCTTCCGCGAGATGGCGTGCGTGCGGTGCGTGCGGCTGCCCAAAGCGGAGGGGCGTATATCACCGTTCCGGATGGGGATATTCTTTCGGCGGTGGCCGAACTTGGCCGGTCGGGCATTTTTGCCGAACCTGCCGGGGCGGCGGCATTCGCCGGACTGCGCAAGGCCCTGGCGGACGGTCTGGTTACATCCTCTGATCCGGTTCTGGTGCTTAATACCGGCAGTGGGCTCAAAGATACGCGGGCTGCCATGCAGGCCGTACCGCCTGCGCCGGTGATCGAACCTACGCTGCCGGCCTTACGCCGCCACCTGGGATTATAAATGACTTTTTCGAGCCTTCTTTTTGGCTGGTTTTCAGGTTAGAATTGTGTAGATGTCAGACCACCTGAATTCCTCAACCGGCTACGCGGAGAAGTCAATGGATCCAACCTTTACCATTATCGCTCCTGTGTTTAACGAACTTGAGTCCCTCCCTTTGCTCTTTCAAAGGGTTCAGGAAGTCATGGATCAAACCGGTGAACCCTGGGAGTTAATTTTGGTCGATGACGGTTCTACGGATGGTTCGACCGAGATGATCCGTGAGCAGGCCCAAAAGGATGAACATGTGCGCCCGGTGATCTTCGCGCGCAACTTTGGCCACCAGATTGCCGTTACCGCGGGTCTGGATTACAGCCGTGGGCAGGCGGTGGTCATCATTGACGCCGATTTGCAGGATCCGCCCGAAGTGATTCTCGAACTGATCCAGAAATGGCGCGAGGGCAACGAGGTGGTATATGCCATACGCGCCGAGCGCGAGGGTGAAACCTGGTTCAAGACCTTCACCGCATCGCTCTTCTACCGCTTGATCTACCGCATCACGGACGTCAAGATCCCGTTGGATACCGGCGACTTCCGCCTGCTCGACCGCAAGGTGGTGGACGTGATGAACAGTATGCGTGAGAAATACCGCTTCTTACGCGGGATGTCATCCTGGGTTGGCTTCCGGCAGACGGGTGTGCAGTACCGGCGGGCGGCGCGCTATGCGGGCACGACCAAGTACCCCTTTAAAAAAATGCTCAAACTGGCGATTACCGCCGTGACTGGTTTTTCCTATTTTCCGCTGCAGGTGGCGACTTTCATTGGGTTTATATCGGCCGGCATGTCCATTCTCGCCATTCCGTTAGTCATTATCCTGCGCCTGGTGGGTGAGGCATCCTTTTTCGGGCAGGCCACCACCCTGATCGCGGTCCTGTTCCTGGGCGGCGTTCAATTAATTTCGTTAGGCATCCTGGGGGAATATATTGGCCGGATTTATGATGAGGTAAAAGGGCGCCCGCTGTATATTGTGCGTGAGGCGCCGGAAAAAAAGTAAAAACTGTAGGGTTTTGACCTGGTGAAGGCCGGATTGAGACGGTAGGCCGCCCAGGCTCATTTGTAAAATTTCAACCATGTTTATTGGAGGTTTTGAATGGCAAAAATAGATTTGACGGTCTTTCCTGATCGCCTCGAGCACGCGGTCACGCGCGCCCGCGAGCGTAACATTGTGGTTCCGACTTTTAAACAGATGAAAAACCCCTCGACTGTGCCGACAAAGATTAAAGAACAGCTCAGTCAGACCGGTTTGTGGGATGTCGCTCCCAGCAACCTGTTTCGCATCACCTGGAAAAACCAACCGGTGCCCTCCGGCGGCGGTTTTGAGGGAGTCAATTACGTTGAACTGCCCCCCAGCCTGACCGGCACCCCTGCCCGGGTAATTGCCCTGGTGGGCAAGTGGTTCCCTACCGGTGCGCATAAAGTTGGCGCGGCTTTTGGCTGCCTGGTGCCCCGCCTGGTGACCGGTCAGTTTGACCCGATCCACGAAAAGGCGGTCTGGCCTTCAACGGGGAATTACTGCCGGGGCGGCGCTTATGATTCGGCCCTGCTGGCGTGTCAATCGATTGCCATTCTGCCTGAGGGGATGAGCCGCGAACGCTTTGAATGGTTGAAGAGAATTGCCGGTGAAGTGATTGCGACCCCCGGCTCTGAAAGCAACGTCAAAGAGATTTTCGATAAATGTAAAGAACTGCGCGCCAGCGGTGAAGATTTGATGATTTTCAACCAGTTTGAGGAGTTTGGCAATTACCTCTGGCACTATGATGTGACCGGGCATGCCATGGAGGAAGTACTCCAGGCCGAGCTGCGGGCCGGGGATGCTTACCGTGGGGTGGCGCTGACCACCGGTTCAGCCGGGACGATTGCCTGCGGTGATTATCTCAAGCAGGTTTTCCCAACCAGCAAAGTTGTCGCCAGCGAAGCCTTGCAGTGTCCCACGCTGCTCAACAACGGCTTTGGCGCGCACCGCATCGAAGGTATTGGCGACAAGCACGTTCCCTGGATTCACAACATTCTCAATACAGATATGGTGGTGGCAATCGACGACAATGCTGTGGTCAACATCATGCGCCTGTTTAACGAGCCTGCGGGCCGCGAACTTCTGGCGAAAAAGGGTGTCCCTGCTGACCTGGTAAATCAACTGGATCTGATGGGCTTTTCCGGCATTGCTAATATGCTTTCGGCGGTGAAATTCGCCAAATATTATGAACTGGGACCCAACGATGTGGTTTTGACCGTCTTCACCGATTCGATGGAGCTGTACCAGAGCCGGATAAAGGAAATGCGCACAGAGATGGGCGAGTTTTCCACCCAGGATGCCGCGGAGATTTATGCTCGTTATTTGCAGGGCGTTACCACCGATCATTTGCAGGAATTAACTTACCAGGACCGCAAACGGGTTCATAATCTCAAGTACTACACCTGGGTCGAGCAGCAGGGTAAAACCTATGAAGAAATCCAGGACCAATGGTACGAACCCACGTATTGGACCGGTTACCAGGATCAGGTGGATGAGATTGATGATTTGATCGAGCAGTTTAATGCCCGGGTTGGCCTGATGTAATTCCATCCTGATTCTCAGGAAGCGTAATTATGATTCTCAGCCTGGCGCTTCGTTCTGGCGGAGCGCCAGGCTGAGAATGGGACGCAGAAAAGAAAAAAATGAGCGCATACCCTCCGCCAGATTCGTTGGTTTTAGTGGCAGTGATGCCCGAACTGCGAGATTTGGAGATTGCCCGTTTGTTGGGCTGGTATCGCATTCGCCTCAAATCAGCGCCCAAGGTACTTGAGGTCGACACGCTGGCTTTTTACCAGACGGGCGCATTTGGCAGCCAGCACGGCGGGCGAATTGAGCATTTTGCCGCTTTGCGCGGGCACGAGCTGGTCACGCGAAGCACATTATTTCGAGACGAACCCGATCACCCGCGAGCCAATGAGGAGTACTACAAACTGACTATCGGTCCGCTGCAAACGCTGCCTGTGCCGATCCCTGCCGGAAGATGGAAGCGCATTACTTTTCTATATACCACCGGCGAGCGCTTTGCTTCTGCCCGGGAGATCCACGATCTGCTGGTGGGCGCCGAAGAAAGAGCCGGTCTGTGGCGCATCTTGCGTGAAAGGGCCTTGCATTCTGGCCAGTACCGCGCCGAGGAGCTGCCGGAAATCGCACTCGACCCGCTTCTGCTGGCGATGCTGGGTGGTTTGATAAAATGAGCACCGGGGACTTGTGCATACGCAATAGTAATAAACCATGGAGACACTGAGGTCACACAGATTTTTTTACCCTCATGTGGTGCGTTTACACGAAAGATTTTATTCAGCGTTCTCTGGGTCCCCGCGGTCAAGGATGAAAAAGGAGTCCGGCTATGGCATTTGTAATCCGGGGCGGCACATTAATCACTGCCGCAGAAACATTCACGGCGGATATTCTGGTGGAAGGAGAACACATCGCCGCGATTGGGCCGCGGCTGGCGGTTGGCGATGGGATGGAGGTGGTGGACGCCGCCGGGATGCTGGTTTTGCCGGGCGGGGTTGACGTACACACCCACCTGGAACTGCCCATGTTTGGGACGGTTTCATCGGACGACCATTACACCGGGCACAAAGCCGCGGCTTTCGGCGGCACAACCACGGTCATCGATTTCATCTCGCAGGACCATCCCTCCCTGCAGGCCAATGTTGATGCCTGGCATGGCAAGGCGGACAGCAAGGCAGCCGTGGATTACAGCTTCCACATGAATATCACCCATTTCGATGACGAAGTGGCCCGCCAGATCCCGCTCTTGCTGGATGAGGGAATTACCAGCCTGAAAGTGTTTACCGCTTACAACAATCGCCTGCGCCTGGCGGATGGCGAAATCTTTAAAGTGCTGCGCATCGCGCGCGAGCATGGTTTCCTGACCATGCTGCATGCCGAAAATGGGGATGTGATTGATCTGCTGGTGGCCGAAGCCCTGGCAGCCGGGCACATGTCGCCGCCCTGGCATGCCCGCACCCGACCGGCCTGGGGTGCGGTGGAAGCCGTGCTGCGCGCTTCGGCTCTGTCGGCACAGGCCGGCAATGCGCCCTTATATATCGTCCATATGAACGTCGGCGGCGAGGTCGACCAGCTCGCATACGCCCGCCGGCACGGCCTGGCGGTGATGGGAGAGACCTGCCCCCAGTATTTATTCTTCTCTGAGGATGACCTGGCGCGACCGGATGGGGCTAAATGGGTCTGTTCGCCGCCTGTACGCACTGCGGCAGACCAGGCTCGCCTTTGGGAAGGCCTGGGAGATGGTACCCTGCAGACCATTGCCACCGACCACTGCCCATTTTTCTTCGACGGTTCGCGCCCAATCCTGTATGAGGGTCAACCGGTGGCCATTCCAGGCAAGGAGCTGGGCAAAGATGATTTCACCCAGATTCCCAACGGTTTGCCGGGCATTGCCGACCGCCTGCCGGTCATGTGGACCTTTGGCGTGGGCGCCGGTCGCCTTTCCCCAAACCGGTTTGTCGCTTTAAACTGCACCAACCCGGCCAAAATATTCGGCCTGTACCCGCGTAAGGGCACTCTCATGCCCGGCGCCGATGCGGATATCGTTATCTGGGATCCGGAAAAGCAAGTGCGCTACGGCGTGGCTGTGGCCCACCAGCGCACGGATTACAACCTGTATGAGGGTTGGGATCTGGTCGGCTACCCGCAAAAGGTGTGGCTGCGCGGAGCATTGATCGTGGATGGCGAACGCTGGTTAGGCCGGGCGGGCCAGGGGCGCTTCTTACGCCGCCTGCCGCACGCGCTGCTCCTCTAACAGGCATCAATGGAATTATTGCTGCTGCTGCCGGTCGTGCTGCTCTTTATCGCCGCAGGGGTGATTCTCATCCTGCGCCGGTTCCGGCCCGGGTTTGGTTACGCCTGGCTGCTGGCATTCGTGGTCACCATAGCGGTCTGGGGGCTGCTCGTTTTTTTTCGCATCCATACCCCTGCGCCGGTGATCTTTATCAACTGGCTGCCCGTCACCCAGATGGTGGGTACGGTTATTTTTCAACTGGATACCCCGGCCTGGGTATATACGACCAGCCTGGCCGGATTGGCAGCGGCAGTCATCCTGACTGCCTCCGCGCGCCTGCAGCATAATTCCAATCCATCCACCTGGGCAGCCAACCTGGCCATCACCGCCGCCGGTATGCTGGCAACTCTGGCGGGAACGCCCCTGGCCCTGGTCCTGGCCTGGACCGTGATCGATGCGATTGAACTGGCGTTTATCCTGGGGGCGGTGCGCGATAAAGAGACCAGCGTGGAGGCCGTGCTGGCTTTTTCGTTTCGAGTAGCGGGTACGCTGGTATTGATGGGTACAATGGTGCTCAGCCGGGCCACCGGTCAGGAACTGCTGCTCATTGATCCGCGCCCCGATCTGTCGATCTTCCTGTTGATTGCCGCCGGTCTGCGCCTGGGGGTGCTGCCCTTGCATCTGCCTTATATCCGCGAGCTTCCATTTCGCCGCGGGATCAGCACTAACTTGCGCATGGTTTCAGCCGCATCGGGGCTGGTAGTGTTGGGCCGCCTGCCGGTGACGGTGGTCTCTCAGGTCTGGTATCCCTGGATGCTGCTTTTTGCGGGGCTGGCTGCGGTGTATGGGGCAGTGATGTGGCTGACCAGTCCGAATGAAATCCGCGGCCGCCCGTATTGGATGATTGCACTGGGCGGCCTGGCTTTGGTCAGCGTCACGCGCGGTTATCCTACTGCCAGCCTGGCCTGGGGATCCTTGATGATTCTGGCGGGCGGTCTGCTGTTCCTTTATTCCGTGCGAGAGCTTCGTTTGATCTTCCTGCCCGTCTTGGGCGCCCTGGCGTTCAGTGGTTTACCTTTCACCCCCGGCGGAGTCGGCTGGCAGGGTCTGGTAGTCTTTCCGATTAATTTTCCCGATTTAGTATTTTGGGGCGTGCATGCCCTGCTGCTGGCTGGTTATATTCGCCATATTTTTCGCCCGGAGGAAACCCTGTCTGCTCTGGAGCGCTGGGTCAAGCTGGTTTACCCGCTTGGCCTGGGCCTGCTTGCCGGTACCATCTGGCTGGTGGCCGTCCTGGGTTGGACCAATTCCAGGGGAGTAGACCGCTGGTGGGCCAGCCTGCTGACCGTGATCGCGGCTGTGGGTGGTTGGTATGGTTTGCAGCGGCTGCAGCCGTGGTGGGCTGCCCATCCCGAGCGTACCGCCTGGGTGACGGTGGTCAGCCGGCCGTTCTTGCGGGTGCTCAATACCCTGCTGCGATTAGATTGGTTATACCTGCTGGTTGGGTTTGCCTACCGCCTGACCCAGTCGCTCATCCGCGCGCTAACCCTTATCCTGGAAGGGGAGGGCGGGGTGCTGTGGGTGCTGGTGCTGCTGGCCTTGCTGGTCTCTCTGCTGCAGAGCAGCCTGGCAGGTGCACCGTGACCTTTCTGGAGACGTATGCCCTTGTGCCTGTGATCCTGGTAGGGATGACGTCGCTTGTGCTCTTGTTTAATCCCAATTGGCGCTGGACCTTGCTGGCAGTGGCAGCGCAGTATCTGGCAGTGGCCTGGTTGGTAAGTTTGAGCTGGCCGGTTGGCCTGGCAGCGATCAAGCTGGTCGTGGGTTGGATGGCGGGCGCGGTGCTTTCCACCGTCCAGGCAGACGCCGATGCTCCATCTGAGCCGTTTTCCGGACGATTGTTCCGCCTGATCGTCGCGGCTCTGCTTCTGGTCGTCATTTTCACCCTTCCATCCAGTATGCGAGCCTGGCTGCAGGTTACCCAACCGGTATTTTTAGGGGCGATCATCCTGACCGGAATGGGCTTGCTCCAGGTGAGTATGACCGCAAACCCTCTGCGCATGGTGTTGGGGCTGCTCACCTTCCTGGCGGGGTTCGAGGTGCTGTACGCCGCTCTCCAGTTTTCGGTGCTGGTAGCCGGATTAATGGCTGCTATTAATCTCGGTCTGGCCCTGGCGGGCACTTATTTGCTCTCCACAGCGCAGCAAAAGGAACGTGAATGAGCGCGGCGTTGATCTGGATCATCCTGCCGTTTCTGGTGGCTGTTGCCCTGCTGCCTTTCCGTTCCCAGCGTAACCTGGTTCTGGGAGTTGCCGCAGGCACCAGTTTTTTGCTGGCCGTTCTGGCCTGGATTTTGCCGGTCGGCCCGGCCATTCGTTTGGGTCCGCTGACCTTGCAAGTTTCTCCGGAGATGGTGATCCTGGGTCGTCGTTTTGTCCTGGAAGCGGCGGACCATTCTTTTTTGATCTTGATCTATGTTTTTGGAGGGATATGGTTTCTAGGCTCGCAGCAGGTCAAGGTCCCAGACTATTTTCCGGGCATTGGCCTGGCATTGGTCGCCATGTTGGTTGCGGCCCAGGCGGTTGAGCCCTTCCTGTATGCCGCTCTGATTCTCGAGATGGCGGTATTGATCAGCCTGCCCCTGCTCTCGCCGCCCGGCGAACGGGCCGGACCGGGGACGCTGCGCTTCCTCATTTTCCAGACCCTGGCGGTACCCTTTATTTTGATGGCTGGATGGGCTTCCGGCCTGGTAGAGGCTAACCTGCCTGGCACACGCTGGGTCGTCCAGGCTATCGTCTTTCTGGGGTTGGGGTTTTCTTTCTGGCTGGCTGTTTTTCCGTTTTATACCTGGGTTCCGCTGCTGGCCCAGGAGACAGCGCCTTATATCTTTGGCTTTTTATTGGGCATGCTGCCTGTGGGTGTGATGTGGATTGCCCTGGGCTTTCTCGACTCTTTTACCTGGCTGCGTACCAGTTTTGCTGTAGTCGAGGGTTTGCGCCTGACCGGGGGGCTGATGGTCCTCACCGCCGGGATATGGGCGGCTTTCCAGACCAACCTGGCGCGCATGCTTGGGTATGCCATCCTGCTCGAAAACGGATTCGCGCTGCTGGCGGTCAGCCTGAATTCCAGCCTGGGGCTCGAACTGTTTGCCGCCTCCCTGGTGCCGCGCCTGGTGGGGATCGCCCTGTGGTCCTTTGCATTGGCGGTCTATCATAAACATGGCATTACCGCGGATTTGACCGGCCTGACAGGTGTGCTGCGGCGCTACCCGGTGGTTTCCTCAGCCCTGGCTCTGGCTTATTTCTCTTTGGGTGGACTGCCGCTGTTGGCCAGTTTTCCGGTGCGCCAGCCATTGTTAGAGACCCTGGCAACTTTGAACCAACCGGTAGCAGTTGCGGCGATCGTGGGCAGCCTGGGCTTTTTACTGGGAGGCTACCGCCTGCTGGCTGCTCTGGTGCGCAGCGACGAAAAAGACTGGCAGATCCATGAGGGCGGCATCGAAGCGGTCATGCTCGGGGTGGCGATGGTCTTATTGGCCCTGGCGGGACTTTTCCCTTGGGTGGTGCTGCGCGGCTCGCTGGGTCTGGTGCAGGTGTTTACGCATTTACGGTAAGAAATCGTCCAGGACATCCTGCGTGCCTGCGGTTACCAGGTCCGCCCCATCGACTGTCGGGATATTATCCTCACCCAGTGCGGCATCCATTGCATCACCAAGACGGTTCCTGCTTGAAAGCGTTTTCTTTCCCCGTCCGGCGCGGGATCATTCCCCCGGCTGGTATAATTAACCAACAAAATTCCCAATAACCCCTGGCGCGGGATGCAAGCGCAGATATACGAAACTTCTGATAAAAGGAACGACGGATGGATCTGGAACAACTTAACAAGCGTGTAGATTGGTTGGATGATGAGCGCCGCAAGGATAAGCTGACGATATCCACCCTGGAAGAACGGCTGGCCAGCCTGGAGGCAAGTATTTCCCCTCTCAGCCAGCAAATTAAAGAGATCAATACCGACCTGGCCCGCCTGAGTGCCCAACTCAGCCGGTTTGACCAGATTGAAACCAATGTGCTGCAGCTGCGCGTGGAAACCAGTCGCTCGCTCGAGGCCATGGAAAAGACGCGCACCGAACGCGAGCGCGAAGCCGAGAAGACGCGCCGTGGCGAACAGGAAACGGTTAACCGCTCGATAGGCGAAATCCGCAAAGGGCTCGAGCCCATCCCTGAACTGAAGAAAAGCATTCAGGGGCGGGTCGAAGAGGATTTCCGCCTGGGGCGCCTGATTGAAGAACTGGAAGCCAAAATCGTCGAAACTCGCCGCTCGGATGAAGAGTACCGGCGATCGCTGCGCATGATCGACGAGGCCCATAAGGGGGACTCCAAGCGTGTAACCGATATCCAGGGTGAGGTAGCGGCTCTGCGCAAACGCCAGGATGAGCAGCGCGGGAGGGTGGATCTGTCTGGGGAGAGCGTGCGTAAGATGGAAATGCGCATCGGCGAATTTCAGGCGGCAGAAAGCGAGCGCCGCCAGACGCAATCTGTTTTCCTTGAGAAGCAAACCCTGTGGCAGTTGGAGCGGGAGCATGAGTGGAAGGAAATGCAGTCCCAGTTTAACGATATCACTGACCAGGCGGTCTCTCTCGATAACCAGCTGCAAGCCCTGGATGCCACCCAGCGGGCGGTGAAGCGCTCGCAGGAGGCCTTTGATGAAATTACCACCCGTTTTGAACGCCGGGTGAATGAAATTACCGAAATGCAGCGTCTGGTGGAAGATCGCATTCGCCAGGAATGGGTGGCCTATAAGGCCGATGATCAGAAACGCTGGACGAACTATACCCTGGCGGCTGAAGAGCAGCAGCGCGAGCTCACGCGCAATTTTGATAAATACGACGAGCGCCTGGTGCCGCTGGAAGATGCGGTCATGGAAACGCGCGACCGCCTGCAGCAGTTGGTTGAGGAGACTCAGCAGCGGCTGCAGTCGCTGGTCTCCGTGGCACACCAGTGGATGGAAGATTACGAGCGCATCTTTGGGCGAGCGTGAACTGAGCAGGATCAATTCATCCGAAGGACGCCTACGTCGAGAATTCTAAGCAAAAATATCTATCAGACAGCTTATGGCGTTAGAAATTTATTCTTCTCCGTATTCTCCGCGGTTATTTCATAGTTAGGGAGCAAACATGCGGGTAATTGGTACTGCCGGCCACGTCGACCACGGCAAATCGACCCTGGTGAATGCCTTGACCGGGATCAACCCCGACCGGCTCAAGGAAGAGCAGGCGCGCGAGATGACCATTGATCTTGGTTTCGCCTGGTTCAACCTGCCGGATGGCGAGCAGGTGGGCGTCGTCGACGTGCCCGGGCACCGTGATTTTATTGAAAATATGCTGGCCGGGGTGGGCGGGATCGACGCGGTGCTGTTCGTAGTGGCCGCCGACGAAGGAGTCATGCCGCAGACTCGCGAGCATTTGCATATTCTCGACCTGCTCCAGATCCAGAACGGCATCATCGTCCTGACCAAGGCAGACCTGGTGGACGACCCGGATTGGTTTGACCTGGTGGAAGCGGATGTGCATGAGGTGGTGCTGGGGACGGTGCTCGATTCGGCGCCGGTGGTGCGCGTATCGGCCCGCACCGGCCTCGGGTTGGAAGAGCTCCAACAGCGCCTGACCGAACTTTTGGCCGCCAGCCCACCGCGCCCCGACCTTGATCGTCCGCGCCTGCCGATTGACCGGGTGTTCACCATCGCCGGTTTTGGCACGGTGGTCACCGGTACCCTGCTGGACGGCCATTTGAGCCTGGGGGATGAAATCGAAATTTTGCCCGGCGGCGTGCACGGCCGGGTGCGCAGTTTGCAGACTCACAAGAAAAAAGAAAATACCGCCGTTCCTGGCAGCCGCACGGCGGTCAATATCAGCGGGGTCGAGCTCGACCAGGTGCAACGTGGTGAGGTTCTCACATTGCCGGGGCGCTACCACGCCAGCCAGCGCCTGGATGTCCATTTTCGCCTTCTGCCGGATGCCAGCGCCCCCCTGCGCCACAGCAGTGAGGTGAAGTTCTTCGTGGGCGCGGCCGAGGTGATCGCCCGGGCCCGCCTGCTGGGGGTCGAGGAGTTGAAACCAGGGGATGAGGGCTGGCTCCAGCTTGAACTGACCACACCGGTGGTCGTGGTGCGCGGTGACCGCTATATCCTGCGCCGGCCCTCACCGGGAGAAACCCTGGGGGGTGGGGTGGTGGTCGATCCTCAACCTGCCCGGCGTCATAGGCGTTTTGACTCGGCCCTCCTGGCGCGCCTGGAAGCCCTGCGCCAGGGGTCGCCGGCAGATATTCTGCTCCAGGCCGGCCTGGCACTCGGGGCGGCTCCCGTGCGCGACCTGGTGGTGCGCTCGCGGCTGGCCCAGGATGCGGCCGAAGCGGCCATCCAGGAACTGCTTGCGGAAAACCTTTTGATCCAGTTGGAAGAAGGATATATACACCCCAATGTTGATCTGCTGGTGATCCCGCGTTCGCTGTGGGAAGCGCAAACCCGCCGGGCCGAGGATGAACTCGAGCAGTATCACCTGACATTTCCCCTGCGCCGGGGGATGCCGCGTGAGGAGTTGAAAAGCCGCTTGAAATATACCCCACGTTTGTTCAATGCGGCCATGCGCCTTTGGATCACCGGCAGCAGTCTTGTGGAAAACGGAAAGCAGCTGGCACGGCCCGGGCACCAGGTAGAATTTAAACCGGCTCAAAAAGCACAGGTCGACCGATTGCTGGAAAAATTTGCCGCGGCTCCCTATGTCACGCCTTCGGTCAAGGAATGCCAGGCGGAGTTGGGGGAGGAAGCCTACACGGCTCTGATCGAAATGGAACGCCTGGTGCAGGTCTCCCCGGAGGTGGTCTTCCGCAGCGAAGATTACCTGGAAATGGTCGCCGCCGTTACCAGCCACCTGGAAAGTGAAGGCACCCTGACCCTGGCCCAGTTTCGCGACCGCTTCAGCACCAGCCGCAAGTATGCCCAGGCATTTCTCGAACACCTGGACGCAGTGGGACTGACCCAACGCAGCGGCGATGTGCGCAAACTGCGCAAATCGCGTTAACGCACGGGGTAATTAACCTTTAACGCACGGCGTCTATACATTAGACAAAATCGGTTGACAAAACCAGCGCTGATTGTGTTATAATCCGTCCTTGCCTTGAAAAGGGTCTATTATCCCCAACTTCCCCGTGGCTGGGCGCTTAACAAACGCGCAGACCCCGGTGAAGTGAAGATTGGAGAAATCTATGAAGTACGCGATTGTTGTAAGCGGCGGTAAGCAGTTCAAGGCCGTCGAAGGCGGGACGATTGAGGTCGACCGTCTGGCAGTTGAAGCCGGTGATCCGGTTTCCCTGGATCAAGTTCTGCTATTGGTCGAAGGCGATGCCATCCATGTCGGCACACCAAATGTGAATTCCGCTGCGGTAAGTGCCACAGTGGTTGATCATTTCAAGGGCCCGAAGATTGATGTCTTTCGCTACAAACCGAAGAAGCGCATTCGCTCCAAGATTGGGCATCGCCAGCAGTATACCCGCTTGAAGATTGATAAGATTGTGATGGAGTAGAACGATGGCACATAAAAAAGGTGGTGGTTCTGTACGCAATGGTCGCGACAGCAATGGTCAGCGGCTGGGCGTTAAAAAATACGCGGGCGAAGTTGTCATTTCTGGCAACATTCTCGTTCGCCAGCGCGGCACGCGCATCAAACCCGGCGTAAATGTCAAAGTTGGCAGAGACGACACTTTGTTTGCTGTAGCCGATGGTAAAGTCGTATATGAAACCTTACCTACCGGGCGTAAGCGTGTCAGTGTTATTCCGCCGGTTGTAGAAACCAGCGCGGCTTAATCGTTTGCTTCCTGCAGCGTCTGCTCAAATAAGCGGCTGACGGGTGCAGGTGCATCGTTAGAAAGGATGGTTTGTAACCATGAAGAAAGATATTCACCCAACGTATTATCCGGATGCTCAGGTGGTTTGTGCCTGTGGCAATTCCTGGACAACCGGTTCAACCAAAAAAATGATCCGCACCGAAGTGTGCTCGAAATGCCACCCGTTCTTCACGGGCCAACAGGCGCGTATTATTGATATTGAAGGACAGGTCGATCGCTTCTATCGCAAACTGCAGGCGCGCCAGAGTTATGTCGATCAGCAGAAAGCGCGCGAAGAATTGCGTGTTTCGCCTGACCGCACCGTGGTCGATCTTGGTTTGGGAACCCGCCCTACCGATGCGCTGGCTAAAGCCGGTTTGACCACCGTGGGACACATTCTGGATAAACTGGCGGTCGGCGAGCAGTCCCTGCTGGATGTCGAGGGCTTCGGCCGCAAATCTTTGATCGATCTCAAGAAGAAGCTGCGCTCTTTGGGTTATGATTTACCCGCCGCAGCGGATGAGATTGTCGTATAAACTCACTCAAACAGGAAATATTAAGAACCCCGGAGAAATTCGGGGTTCTTTTTATCTGATATGCAATGTGTGTTGGGGCAGTGCTCAGTGCTACCCCGAAACACATTTATAATTATTTCATGACGCGCGGGCAGCTCAATATTTTTCTCGGATATGCAGGCGGGGTAGGAACGACCAATGCCATGTTGGAGGCGGCCTGCCGCCGCAAGGCACAGGGCGTGGATGCGGTTGCCGTGCTGGTCGATACCCATGGAATGCCAGAAAGCGAGGAGCTTCTGCTCTGCTTTGAGCGGACCCCGATCCGCAATCAGCCTGGTCTGGATGGGGATTGGAAAGCCATCGACGTCGATGCCGTTCTGGTGCGCCGGCCTGAGTTGGCCCTGGTCGATGATCTGGCGCTGTTGAACCCGCCCGGCGGGCGCCACGCCCGCCGCTATCAGGATGTGGAAGAACTGCTGGAAAGCGGCATCCATGTTTATGCCACCCTTTCCATTCAGAATATCTCCAGCCTGGTGGATGTCGTCCACCAGATCACCGGTATTGAAGTGTTGGATACAGTTCCCGACAGCCTGCTGGACCAGGCAGATGAAATACAAATTGTAGACCTGCCGCCTGCGGAACTGCTCCAGTTGTTTCGCGAAGGGAAAGTTTTTATCCCGGAGCGCGCCCGTCAGACCAGCCAAAACCTTTACCGGATTGGCAACCTGACGGCCTTGCGCGAACTGGCCCTGCGCCGCGCGGCGGAACGGGCAGACGATCAGATGCGCGCTTACATGCAGACCAAGTCCATCCCCGGCCCGTGGCCTGCCGGAGAACGCCTGTTGGTGTGCGTCAGCGCCAACCCGTTGAGTGAGCGCCTGGTGCGGGCGGCACGCCGCCTGGCTGACGACTTGAATGCCCCCTGGTATGCCGTGCATGTCGAGACAACCGGCCCGGACCGGCGCCCGACAAACCGCGAGCGAATTTTTAATACGCTGCAGCTGGCCGAATTGATGGGTGGGCAGGCTGTGATGCTTGCCGGAAGGGCAGTAGCCCCGACAGTCGTCGAGTTTGCCCGGAAAAATAACATTACCAAGGTCATTGTCGGCAAGCCAATCCGCCCACGATGGGTGGATTTTGTGCGCGGCGCAATGATCGACCAGATCATTCGCCAGAGCGGTATGGTGGATGTGTATATGATTTCCGGCGAAACGCAGCCGGCGGGATCCGGGCTGGCGGATGGTTTCTTGCCCCACCGCCCGCTGTGGCGCTATCTGGCGGCTGTTCTGCTGGTGGCCGCATCCGCGTTAGTTGGCACCTGGGCATTGACTTTTCTCGACCCCACGAGCCAGGTTTTCTTTTATCTGCTGGCTGTCGTAGCCGCGGCCATTTACCTGGGGCGCGGGCCGTCTATTTTGGCTTCGCTCTTAAGCCTGCTTTCGTATGAGATGTTTTATGTCTCTCCGCGCTTTGGGGTCTCGCTGCGCGACTTACAGCACCTGCTTACCTTCAGCGGGCTGCTCCTGGTGGGTTGGACGCTCAGCAACCTGGCAGCCATCGCCCGCAACCAGGTCAGCGCTTCGCAACGGCGCGAGGCGCATACCGCCGCGATCAGCCTGCTCAGCCGCGAGCTGACCGAGGCGCTAAACCTGGACGGTGTTCTGCGGGTGATGCTGCAGCGCATCAGCCTGACCTTTGGGCGCGAGGTGGTGATTTTCTTGCCCGAAAACGATACCCTGCAGCTTAAGGCTTCATCCGCCAATTATCAACTCAATGTTGAAGAATTGAACGTCATCCATTGGGCTTATCAGCACGGTGAGACAGCCGGGCGCTCCAGCGCTACCCTGGCGCAAACACGCCTGCGTGCCATCCCGCTCACGACCTCACGCGGAATTGTAGGCGTGCTGGGGGTGATCCCGCCCGATCCCAACAGCTATCTGGATCCAGACCAGCGCCGCCTGTTGACCTCTTTTGCCAACCTGTGCGCTCTGGCCCTGGAACGCGCCATCCTGGCAGACCAGGCCGGGCAGACCCAGGTCCTCCAGGCGGCCGATAAACTGCAGACCGCCTTATTAAATTCCATCTCGCACGACCTGCGCACGCCCCTGGCTTCGATCACCGGGGTGCTGAGCAGTCTTAAAGAAGCCGGAACGCAGGGTGAAGAAGGCGTAACCATGGATCCCGCTACCCAGGTCGAACTGGTGGATACTGCCCTCGAAGAAGCCGGTCGTCTCAACCGACTGGTGGCCAACCTGCTCGATATGAGCCGCCTGGAAGCTGGCGCGCTGCACTTAAAGCGTGAGCCTTGCGACCTGGCAGATGTGGTCGGGGCCGCCCTTTCCCACCTGGCTGACCGGCTTTCCAGGCGCCCGCTGCAGGTGAATATTCCCGAAGACCTGCCCATGGTTTCCCTGGATTTCGTCATGATGAACCAGGTGCTGGTCAATGTGCTGGACAACGCCGTCAAATATTCGCCACCGGGTATGCTGATCGCAGTCGATGCCAGCCTTCATCCTGACGGCATCTGGCTGTCGATTGCCGACGAAGGGATCGGCATCCCATCCGAAGACCTGGAAAGGGTGTTTAACAAGTTTTATCGCGTCCAACGTCCGGACGGGGTCAGCGGTACCGGGCTGGGGCTCTCGATCTGCAAAGGGATCGTCGAGGCTCATGACGGCCGGATTTGGGCCGAGAACCGCGCCGATGGCGGGACAGTGATTAAAATCGTGCTGCCGGTATGAGACATAGCGCTGATCGACCACAATGGAGCTTTTGATGAACGATACAAATTTGCGCATTTTAATTGTTGATGATGAAAAGGCCATCCGGCGATTTCTACGCGCCGCTTTATCTTCGCACGGCTACCAGGTGATCGAAGCCGAAAACGGCCAGGCTGCCCTGACGGCTGCTTCCGAAAACCCGCCCGGCGTGGTTATTCTCGATCTGGGCCTGCCCGATATAGACGGTGTGCAGGTCACCCGCCAACTGCGCGAATGGTACCAGGGACCGATCATCATTCTATCGGTGCGCAACCAGGAAAATGACAAAATCGCCGCATTGGATGCCGGCGCCGATGATTACCTCACCAAGCCTTTCGGAGTGGGTGAATTGATGGCCCGCATCCGGGTGATTTTACGCCGTTCCAACCGCCCCGTGGATGAGCCTGTTTTTGAAATGGACGATCTCAAGGTGGATCTGCCGCGCCGCCTGGTCTTTCTCAATGGGAAGGAGGTTGATCTGACGCCCACCGAATATGACATTTTACGCGTCCTCGTACAGCATGCCGGGCGCGTCCTGACTTACCGCCAGATCCTACGAGAGGTATGGGGCGCACCCTACGAGACAGAAACTCACCTCCTGCGGGTTAACGTCAGCAACCTGCGCCGCAAAATTGAGCCTGATGCGAACCAGCCCAGGTATGTGATCACTGAACCTGGCGTGGGATACCGGCTTAAGACGTTGGCATGACCCCTTGTTTTTGGGGTAAAATCCACACACCAAATCCATTTTCAGGGCTGGGTAGTTATGAATAATGCGGTAGGCTCGTTAGAAGTTGTTTGTGGTTCGATGTTCAGCGGTAAAACGGAAGAATTAATACGCAGGTTGCGCCGGGCGACGATCGCCCGTGAAAAGGTGCAGGTCTTTAAACCTGCCATTGATATTCGCTATGCGGTGGAAAAAGTTACTTCTCATGCCGGTATGAATTTTGATGCGGTTCCCGTGCAGAACGCCGCGGATATTATGAAGCATCTTTTACCCGATACCCGCGTTGTGGGGCTGGATGAGGCACAATTCTTTGGACCCGAAATTATCGATGTGGTTCAATCGCTGGCCGACCGCGGTCTGCGGGTCATTGTGGCTGGTCTTGATCAGGATTTTCGCGGCGAACCTTTTGGTATGATCCCGGTGCTGATGGCGCTGGCGGAAAATGTGGATAAGCTAACCGCAATCTGCATGGTTTGCGGTCAGCCCGCCACCCGCACCCAGCGCCTGGTTAATGGGAAACCCGCCCATTACCACGATCCGGTGGTCATAGTTGGTGCGGCGGAAATGTACGAAGCCCGATGCCGGGGGCATCATGAGGTCCCCCGGGATTAACAGCCGCATAATTATCAGCAAGTCCAGGAGAGGTAAAGATGCCGCAGGATTATCAGGAGTTTCTAAAAGATATTTTGATCCCCGAAGATGTTCTCCATCGCCGGATTGCCGAGTTGGGCGCGGAAATCAGCCGCGATTACCAGGGGAAAGACCTGCTGCTGGTGTGCATTTTACGCGGCGGGGTGATGTTCCTGACCGACCTGATTCGTGAGATCTCCATTCCAGTGAAGATGGAGTTCATGGCGATTTCTTCTTACCGGGTTGGCACGCGCGCCTCGGATGGCAATGTGCGCGTCACCCTGGACCTGGCGACCGATATTGGCAGCCAGCACGTGCTGGTCGTGGAAGATATTATCGACAGCGGACACACCTTAAAATCGGTGATCGAACTGCTGGAAACGCGCCGCCCGCAATCGCTGCATATCTGCACCCTGTTGGATAAGTTCGAACGCCGCGAGGTTGAAGTTCCCGTGCGCTACACCGGCTTTGAAATTCCCAATGAATTTGTGTTTGGGTACGGGCTGGATATCGATGAGTTTTACCGCAACCTGCCTTTCATCGGTTCGGTCGATCTCGATAAATATCACCTTACGTAAATTCTTTCTGACACCTTCCCGTTATGTCTGACGAACTTCACTTCACCAACCGGCGTATCCGTGAGCTGTGGACGCTGCTCCGGCGCGAAGCGCCGCGTGAAATACCGGTTTACCTGGTAGGCGGCGCGGTACGCGATCTGCTGCGAGGCAGCCCGGTGCACGACCTGGACCTGGTGATCAACGGTGAGGTTCGCCGCCTGGCACATCGGATGGCCAATTTGATCGACGGCGACTTTTATGTGCTGGATGAAGGTCGCGATACGGTGCGCGTCATCGACCGCGCCGGCGACGGGGCGCCAGTTTACCTGGATTTCTGCACGCTGCGCGTGCCTGACCTGGAAACCGATTTGCGCGAACGCGATTTCACGATCAATGCCATCGCCGTGGACCTGCATGACCCGCGCCATTTAATCGATCCCACCGGTGGGGTGGCGGATCTGCGCGCCGGACTGCTGCGGGCCTGCACGCCGCAATCATTTGAAAACGACCCGGTGCGGGTGCTGCGCGGGGTGCGCTTATCCCTCAGTCTGGGCCTACATATCCCTCCCGAAACCCTGGCCTGGATGCGCGCTGCCGCCCCGCTTCTGCCGCGCGTTTCCAATGAGCGCCAACGGGATGAATTCTTTCGCATGTTAGCAGGATCTCAGATTGCTTCCACGATGCGCCTGTTGGCGGCGGTTGGGATCATCCCGGTTCTCCTCCCGGAGCTGACCGGCCTGTCTGGCGTCGAGCAGTCTCCCCCCCATACCCTGGATGTCTGGGAGCATACCCTGGCGCTGCTTTCTGACCTGGAGCGTTTGTGGGCCGTCCTGGTCGCTCCACCGGTCGCGGATGCCGGCGCAAATCTGTGGATGGGCATGGCTCTCGCGACACTCGGCCGCTTCCGTCCAGCGCTGTTCGAGCATTTTTCTGCCGTTTTGAATCCCAATCGTTCGCTGCGCGAGCTGCTCTTCTTTGGCGCCTTGTATCACGACGCAGCCAAACCTAACACCCGCAGTGTGGAGCCGGGGGGGAGAGTGCGCTTCTTGCGACACGAGGAACAAGGGGCGGAGCTTGTGGTGGTGCGTGCACGCCACCTGGCGCTCAGCCAGGTGGAGATTAAACGCCTGAAATCGATCGTTCGCCAGCATATGCGCATCCATTTGCTGGCCGGTGAACGAACTGCACCCACGCGCCGTGCGATTTACCGGTTTTTTCGCGATGCCGGTCCCGCCGGGGTGGATATTGCCCTGCTCTCGCTGGCTGATACGCTGGCAACCTATGGCCCTTCACTCACCCAGCCTGTCTGGCAGGCTGAACTGGAAACGGCGCGCATCTTGCTCGAGGCCTGGTTCGAGCAGCCCACCCAGGCGGTCAGTCCGGTGCGTCTGTTAACCGGTGCGGACCTTATGGCTGAATTCGGCCTGGCGCCTGGCCCGGCTGTTGGGCGTCTGCTGGACGCGCTGCGCGAAGTGCAGGCTGCCGGTGAAATTACCACCCGGGCTGAAGCTGTGGCCTATCTGCGTGACAACCTGACTGCGATCCTGGGGACCCCGGCCTCTCAGTAAAGTTTTTTTTTATTCTTTTGGAACGATGCCATGAATCAGACTATCAACCTCTATTATCAAGAACGCGGCAGCGGATCGCCGCTGGTGCTGCTGCACGGTTTTCCCCTGGATCATACCATTTGGGACCCTTTGCTGCCTTTCCTCACGCCGCGAGCGCGGGTGATTACCCCCGACCTGCGCGGTCACGGACGTTCTCCAGCCCCCCAGGGTTCTTATTCGATGGGTTTGATTGCGGATGATGTCGCTGCCCTGCTGGACCGGCTGCAGGTCGAGCGCTGCGTCCTGGCCGGGCATTCTATGGGCGGGTACGCTGCCCTGGCCTTTGCCAGGGCTTACCCGGGGCGCCTTTCTGCCCTGGCCCTGGTGGCATCGCACGCTTCAGCCGATGCGCCGGAACGTGCCCAGGGTCGCCTGGACGAAGCTGAGCAGGTCGCTCATGCCGGTACCGCCCAACTGGTGGACGGTATGGCTGGCCGCCTGACGGCTGATCCTGACCTGGTAGAGCCTTTGCGCCAGATCATGGCGCGCACGCCTCGCCAGGGAGTGGTTGGCGCACTGCAGGGCATGGCTGCCCGCGAGGATGCCAATGATTTTTTGGCGGAATTGGATCTGCCGGTGCTGCTGGTAGCGGGCGATCAGGATGCGATTATCCCGCTCGAACGCTCCAGAGCATTGGCCGCGCGTCTGCAGCGCGGGCGGCTGGTGGTCGTTCCCGGTGCGGGGCATATGCCCATGCTCGAAAACCCGCAGGTCGTTGCGCAAGCCCTGCTCGAGCTTATCACGCAGTAGGGGGTAGGTTTCAAAACCCGCCCCTACTGTGTTTTAGAATGGCTGTAATTGCTTTTCCATGCGCCAGGCGGGTTCTTCCAGGTGATGCCACACGCCGTTTTCATCCGGGTATGACCATATCCCCGGTTCATGAGCCACGATCACGTATCCCAGGCGCTGGTAAAGCCGGGCCGCAGCGTTATTGTCTTTGGCAACGTTTAATGTGATCGACCGGTAGTGTCTGCGCCGCAGGTCATTCTCGACCGTTTTCATGATCTGCGTTCCCAGACCATGGTCCCGGTAGGCCTGGCGAATGCGGAAGGAATACAGGTAAGCCCGTTTGCGCCCGTCGGCCAGTTCGGGACGGTCGCAGTTCAATTGGATGAATACCTGGCCAATAATTCCGACCGGGGATAGGTCGGCAACCCAATGCACCGCCAGCTTTTTCTGCATGCGTTGGAAGGCGTCCACATACAGGCGGCGGAAGTGGGAATATTCTCCTTCCCATTCCAGACCAGGCAGATCTCTTTCTTCCAACAGACGAATCCGCACGTGAGACATCCAGCCCGGCCTCTCAACCGTAGGGGCGGTTTTATCCATGGGCCTATTATATGGCTTTTTGAAAAGTACGGCTAGATCATCGATTATGGGCACATTCACGTTCTGAGGTGAATTCGCCCCAGGATAAAAAAGCACCCATCGATTATCACCGGTTGACAGTGGCATTTGGGGTGGCTATACTGATGATGGGTCGATGGAGTTGGCTTGTGCAAGGAACCTTAGTTGGCCCGGTTTGTTGTTGGTGCGTCTTTGTAAAAAGGTGGGAATGATGGATCGTCTAATCGAGAATCCGCCAATTCGGATATTGGGTTTTATCAAGCAGTTTTTCACTTCGCGCTGGTTCAAGTTTTTCGCTGTCCTGGTGACAATCATCATCCTGGCGCTTATTGTGCTGTATATCGCGGTGATGGTGGCGTGGTCAAATCCACCGTTAACTACCTACGGAGTTGCGTTGGGTGACTTGAACGGTGACGGTTACCTGGATGCTTTTTATGCCAATGGGAAAAGCGAAGGGCCGGCCCCCAATACCGTGCTGATCAACCAGCGGGGTTTGCCGGGCGGGTTGGTCGCAGCCTTCAAAGATACCGGCCAGCGCCTGGGAAAGGAAGAAAGCTCATTCCCGATCCTCGCAGACCTGGATGGGGATGGCGACCTGGATGCCTGGGTCGTCAATATTGGTTATCAAACCCTGTATTTTAATGACGGGTTGGGCGGTTTTTCTCCGTCCGGTTCTCTGTTTGAGGATGATATCGGTGGAACCGGTCTATGGAAGGTCGCTTTTGGCGACCTGGATGGTGACGGTGACCTGGATGCTGTGGGAGCCGGGTGCTGCGGCGCGATCGCTTATTCCGATGAATACAGCGGGAAATTTTTCCCACCCTTTAATGTGGTCTGGTTCAACCAGGGGGGCCGCCAGGCCGGACCGGTCGGGCAATTTCAATCGGATCTTCAAATGCCGAGTCTGGGCACGACCGCGGTCGCTTTAGGCGATCTGGATGGCGACGGCGACCAGGATGCTTTCTTTACCAATGATAAGTACATCCAGTCTGTGGATGGGGATCAGGGGAATGAACCTGGTCATCCCAATATGGTGTGGATTAACCCGGGTGACGGGAAGTTGGCTGACAGCGGTCAACGCCTGGGCAGCGCGCACTCGCAGAATGTGGCATTGGGGGACCTGGACGGCGACGGCGACCTGGATGCTTTTGTCGCGAACCGTGGCCCGGATAAAGTCTGGTTGAATGGCGGCACAGGCCAGCCTGGGATGTTTGTTGACAGCGGGCAGCGCATAGGATCAGGGTATACAAAGCAGGTATTCCTCTCCGACCTGGACGGCGATTCTGATCTGGACGCGCTGTTGGTCGTTCAGGATGGCTTGCACACCGAGGTATGGTTCAATGATGGCCGTGGGATTTTTTCAGACAGCGGTCAGCGCATCGCAAACCCCAAGGTGCAGGCCTACGCCCTGGGTGATCTGGATGGGGATGGCGATGCGGACTTGTTTGGCGGGTGGTATGAAGCCGGATATGCCGTCTGGTGGAACCGCGGCAATGGGACTTTCACGCCGTAATGCTGTGGGAGATGCTCATTTCCGGTGGCTGGCGCAGGGTTTGAAGGACCACGCAGTAGCGTTCGGTCAGGCGAATTAACGTCGCCAGTTTCTCAGAATCGGCATCGGTATCCAACTCAAAATGCAGGCGGATGCGCTGCAAACCGACCGGCACCTGTTTATCGACCCCCAGCGTACCGCGAAAATCCAGGTCGCCTTCTGCCTGCACGATCCCTTCACGGATTTCTACACCGATGGCTGTCGCCACAGAATTCATGGTCACTCCGGCACAGGCCGCCAATGCCTCCAGCAGCATGTCACCTGAACATGCGCTCAGGCCGCTGCCCCCGGTGGCGGGGTGCAGCCCGGCTTCGATGAGGGCCTTGCCGGTTTCTACCCGGCAGGTCACGCCCTCACCCAGACGCCCTTTGACCCGCAGCGTGACCAGGGCCGCATCAGGTTGGGTCTTGTACTGCTCTTTTAATGGAGCCTGGATCGCCCGCAGCTCTTCACTCTTCATAATGTGCTCCTATGAATCATCTCAGGCCAAAAATGACCGGCATAAATGTATATAAATTCTACAAAGTATATCCTAATACGCGGTCGCAAAGATACCTCTATAGAATGTAAGAACGGATTTATTTCGGAAAATGAAAGAAAAAGTCTTTCCGAGTTTCCCTGCAAATATTGGCGCACAACC
Source organism: uncultured Chloroflexia bacterium (assembly GCA_963768585.1). Taxonomy (GTDB): domain Bacteria; phylum Chloroflexota; class Anaerolineae; order Anaerolineales; family Anaerolineaceae; genus CAVUNY01. The sequence goes on along the minus strand of CAVYIF010000018.1, from coordinate 418,327 downwards.
AGAGATTTGTGGGTAAAATTATAAATCTATGATGACCAAAAAGATCACGGCCGGGCTTTCAGCCTATATTCAGCAGCAAATGACCTCTATTGGCGTGCGCAAAGACTGTCCCCTGTGTAACGGCGAACTGCGCCTTGACGACCAGCTTACTTCGATCCTGACCGAACATTTCATTGCCCAGGATTACCTGGCGCTGGTTTGCATGAACTGCTACCACGTGATGTGGGTTGTGGCTTTTCCCTATCTGAATGGGTGGGAGGTCGACCCGGGGATAACGAATGCCAAACCGGACAAAGCAGGATAAAATATCCATTTTGACAGCCAAACTTCCCTGGCTGCCTATAAATATGCAGGCCTGACCGGTCGCGGTGCTCTATTGTTTGAATGACAGGCATCATGCGCATCTCTGATCTGGGCTTAATCTTTTCGTTCCTGGTAGTGGTGCTGGGCTTGCCGGGATTGCTGCTTGCGATTGCCATGCGCAAGCGGAGGTTCGCAGTGCGCCTGGCCCGCGGATTGGCGATCTATGCCGGCCTGTATGCACTTCTGCTGATTGGGGTTTCGCTGCTCAGCCCGCAGCGCGTGATGGCGATGCATGAGGTGCGCTGCTTTGACGACTGGTGCGCAGCGGTGGAGCAGGTTGAACAGCGAGCGGCGATTGGCTCCCTTCAGGCTCAGGGCAGTTTTTATCTGGTGACACTGCAGGTGTCCAGCCAGGCAAAACGCATCCGCCAGCGCGCCCTGGACGCGGCGGTTTTTTTGTTGGATGAACACGGCAAACGGTATCTCCCTTCTGAAGAAGCTCAGCAAGCGCTCGAATCTGCCGGAGAGGCGGGCCTGCCCTTAAACAGTTGGCTGGAGGTCGGGGCTTCGTTCTCACATACCGCGGTTTTTGACCTCCCGCCTGATGCCACCCGGCCCGGACTGGTCATTTCGCACGGTGCATTTCCGGGGTTAATTATCATTGGTGATGACCAGAGTTTCCTGCACAAACCGACCATCGTAAACCTTAAGCTGCCATAGGTATAAAGCACTTTACTTTTTAACGATGATTGCCGACCGGAATTGAGGCTTGTTGGGCGGAGTTAAGATAGGCTCTGTTTTTGTCCTTAAAGCCAGCCCCTCCCTGCCCCAGGTTTATTGAGGCTAGGGCCGACGCGGGCGATACACTCCACCCGAAGGGTAAGCAAAGTGTGAGGCCTTCTCGGAGCAGATGATCATTGTAAGGGCGCACGGTGTGCCCTTACAGAAGGCTGGTGTATCCTATAAAGCTCCGGCAGCTTTTGCAGAGCGATCACACTTTACGGCAGATCAGCTCACCTTTACCCATTGGAACGATCAGCGCATCCACGCGCTCGTCGGTTAATGCCCGCTCCAGGACCGGCTTCAAAGTTTCATAGTGGTTGATGGCGTTATCCGCCACCAGCAAGCCGCCTTTTACCAGCCTGGGAATGACGGCTTCATAACACGCACCGTAAACTTCCTTCTCCGCATCCAGGAAGCAGAAGGCGATTTTCTCGTGTAGGGCCAGATGGTGCAGGGCATCCCCTTCCACTAAATTTACGATCTGGCCAATTTGTGCAGCCTGGAAGGTCTCGCGAGCGAGCTTAACTTTTTCTGGCAGTATTTCAAAAGTCGTCATGGTTCGTCCCGACATTTCACAGGCTAAAGCGATCCACAGGGTCGAGTAGCCGGCGCTGGTGCCAATCTCCAGAATTTCCCCGGCAGGGGCACCGGCAGCCAGTAAAGCCAAAAATTTGCCCGTATCGGGCGGAATCTGGCGTAAACGCTGCAGCCGGGGCGTGCCATCCTCACGATCTCTGGCATCGATCTGCTCCAAATACTGCATACGTTTTAAAACAGGCAGGCGGATGGTGTGAAACATGATGCGTTCTGCTCCTGATTCAAGAAAACGAGGGTCTTTATGGATTCTTATTTGCTCCCAGTTCCGCTAACAGGATCTTCAGCCGGGCCTGCTCCTGTTCCGGATTGGTGATTTCGCCGTCGAGCCAGCCCTGGCGCAGAGATTCCAGGATCTCGCGGTAGGATGGGCCGGGTGTCACCCCCATGGCGCGCAGGTCGTCGCCGTTGATTGAAGGCATCATCTTGCACCAGGTGTCGATGAAACGCTCCAACATACGCCGCTCACCATCATCTTGCCTGGTCAGATAGAGCACATACAATGCCAGGCGCGGCATGGCTTCCAGGCGAGCCGTGATCGCACTTGGCCTGGCCCCAACCAGCCGGGCGAGTTCCGGTTTCAAGCGCTGCACGGCTTCGATCGCCTTCTTCATCACTGCCGAGAAATTCAGCAAATTGGCTGCTTCCTGAGAATCCTCCGGAGCCAGTGCCGAGAACCAGGCGATGATCGCCAGCGCCTGAACCTGCGGGGTGTGGTTGATTTCTTCAGGCAGATCCCATGCCGGCGCAGAGCGGCTGTGCAGGCAGGTTTCCACCTGAGCAGCGATTTCCGCGTCCCAGCGCAGCCCGGGGTGGATGGCCTCCAGCAGGCCCAGCCCGGAAAGGCGGGCGAGCATATCCAGGGCTTTGGGCTCGGCCAAAATCAAATTCAGCTCGTGGCGCAGCCTTTCACCTGAGACCTGCGGTACCAGGGCATTGGCGTCCCCGAGCAGTTCCAGGGTGCGTTCCTCGATCTGGAAATTGAAGCGCTGTTCGAAACGGACCGCGCGCAGCATCCGCGTGGGATCGTCCACGAAAGACAACGAATGCAGCACGCGCACCAACCCACGCCGCAAGTCAGCCAGCCCGCCCCAGTAATCGTACAGATCGCCATAATGGCGCCCGTCCAGGCGGATGGCCATGGTGTTGATGGTGAAATCTCGCCGGTGCAGGTCCAGCTTGATGCTCGAGCGTTCGACGGTTGGCAGGGCAGTGGGGTATTCATAAAACTCTGTGCGCGCGCTGATCAGATCCAGGCTGCCTGGCAGTTCTTCAGGGTTCAAGTGCCCATCCGTTTTCAAGGCTTCTGCCAGTTGACCTTGCTGCCCGGTGATGAACCATTTCGCCGTACCAAAACGGGCATGGGCCACAATACGCCCACCAAACTGCGCAGCCAGGGCCTTTCCGAGGGTGATCGCGTCTCCTTCCACCACCATATCGAAATCCTGGCTGGGACGTTCCAGGATCAAGTCGCGCACGACCCCGCCGACGATATAAATCGCCTGGTGCAGCTCATTGGCCTGCGCGGCCACGATCTTCAACAGGGCCAGCTTTTCCGGCGGTAGGGCGGAATCCAGGCGGTTGGCCAGGTTGAGGCGCCCTGGCATCTTTTCTTCGCCGCCGGCCAGCGTTTTCAGCAGGTCGGTGCGGGTCACAATCCCGATGATCTGCTTGCTTGATGGGTCAACCACCGGCACCTGCCCCCAGCCGGTAGTGGTCATCAGGTGCTGCAGGTGGTCGAGCGAGTCAAAGGGGCCAATGCTCACCTGGCCCGCTTCCATTAATTTGGCCGCCGTCAGGTTCAGCTTGTGGGCGATGGCGCGGTCGACGGCACGCCGGGTCAACAGCCCGATGACCTGACCGCGGTCAACCACCGGGAATCCCTCGTAGCCGTAGCGCTGCATCAAGGCCAGCGCCTTCTGCACCGGGGTTCTAGGTTCCAACAGCAATGGGTCACTCGACATGATCTGGCCGACGCTGATCGAAGGCCGGACGAACTCTGGCAAGACGCGCAGCAGCTCGCGGCAGGCGGCGTTTATTGGTGTCTCATCTTCTTTTACTGTGAAGGGGTAGGGTTCTTTTACCAGGGCTGCGGCTGCCCGGTCGTGTCCTCCCCCGCCAAAAAAGGCGGCGACTTCAGCCACGTTGATCTGGTCGGTCGAGGAGCGCGCGACCATGCGCAGCCCTTCGACGGTACGGATGAAGAGGAAGAGCGCATCCGGGTCGATCAATTCGCGCAGTTTGTGCGCCACGCTGGAGATCTCTTCGTTCAGCTCGCGCGCGTCCGTGCAGGCCACCAGGATGTGCTGCCCGTGGATTAAATGGGTCTCCCCCGTGCGGATCAGGCGCTCATAAACCTCGCGCTGTTCTTCGGATAGGGGTGGGTTAAGAAATTCACCGGCGATTCGCAGGCTTGCCCCAAGTTCGAGCAGGTGAGCGGCAGCGCGCACATCACGCGGCATGGTTGAGACGTAGGTTAAGGAACCTGTGTCTTCATAAATTCCCAGCAGGAGCAGGGTGGCAGGGATAATTTCTAAAGCGCCGTCGTGTTCGTGCAGCACCTCAACGAGCAGCGTGGTGCAGGCCCCCATGCGCTCGCCACTCACCGTCCAATCCGGTGGCAGATCAGGACGCAGCTGGTGATGGTCAACCACGTGCACCCTGGTTTGCGGCGTGATTCCCTTCAGTGTGACCAGCGACTGGGTATCGACCAATGTCACCTGCTCCACAAATTCACCCGAAAGGTCGCGCGGGTCGACGAATGGCAGTTCGGCGCCGTACAGATTGAGAAAGGCGCGCACGTTGCGGTTAGTGCGGCGCGGCAGGACGGGAACGGCTTTCTCATCCAGCAGCCAGGCCGCCAGAAGGGCTGCCATGGCGTCAAAATCTGCCTGTTCGTGGGTCATAATCAGGTTCATAGATTAATTGTAGCCACTTTTTGATGGATTGAGACTCGCATCTTGGAATTTGCCGTTAGAAACTAACCCCACATGATTTCACCGCAGGGGCCCGGAGGCACTGAGAAAGATAAAAGTGCCAGGCCCGCGAAGCGAGCCTGGTTTTTAATACGAAAAAACACTAATCGGAAGGATTTTTGTTCAACAATGAAAGACGATCAGATCTTTACACTTGCGGCTGCTTCAACCCCCAGATGGTGGTGAAAATTTTGGGCAGCAGGGATATCTTCTTCCAATTGGAGGTGTGAGCCCGTTTCTGATAGACCTGATAATCGATGTTTTCGATTTCGTCCAGGATTGCGCGGTAGAGCAGGGCCGCCGCACCTACCGCCGGTCGGGCTGAGGGGCTGAGCAGCATGATCCCTGGCAGGGCCTGCTGGTAAATCTGCCGGGCGCGTTCGATTTCAAAGCGCATCAGGCGAATGAAACGCTCGTCATATACCTGATCGTAGATATCCTGGAGGGTCAGATCGAAGCGCGCCAGGTCTTCCTGGGGAAAATACACGCGTCCGAGACGGGCATCTTCGCCGATATCGCGCAAGATGTTGGTTAACTGCAGGGCAATTCCTAACTGAATGGCGTAAGGTGCAGCCTGTTCAAAGGTGGCCCCTGGTGCCAGACCGATGATTGGCATGGAAAGCAGTCCGACCGTGGATGCCACGGCATAGCAGTAGTATTCCAAATCGCTCCAGGTCCGGTATGGGGTAAATTGAACATCGCGAGCCACGCCGTCGATTAATTCGCGTTCATATAAACGATCTACGCTATAGGCCTCGCGCACCCGGGCCCACGTGTAGAGAATAGGGCTGGTCTGTTCTTCCGCCGGTAAAGCAGTCTGCGCGCGCCATTTTTCCACTTCTTTCAGTCCGGCGCTGCCTTGTTCAGCCGTATCCACGAGGTCGTCGGTCGACCGGCAGAAACCGTAAAGAGCGCGAATCCCCTGGCGCGGGGCTCGCGGCAGCAGGCTTGTGGCAAAATAGAAGGTCTTCGAGTGGGCTCGAATAACCTGTTCAACATGCTGCTGGGCAAGCGAAGGGGATAATATCTGCTGCGCATAACCAGTTTCTGCATACGAGGACATAATGCGGATCTCCATTATTATTCTACAAAAGAAAACGCTCAGGAAGAAGCGATTGTGAAACCTTTTTAATTAAGGGTTTTTACCAGAACGGGTGGTTAAGAAGCTCGTTCTACAACAAGTTTTTCCACGATTTTGGCTGAAGAAAGCACTCCGGGCAACCCTGCGCCGGGATGAGTTCCTGCGCCGGCAAAATACAGGTTGTCGAATTCTTCCGAACGGTTGTGCGGGCGAAACCAGGCCGATTGGGTGAGAATCGGCGCCACGGAAAAGGCTGCCCCCTTATAGCTATTAAGCGTATTTTGGAAATGCAGCGGGTCGATATAATGTTCGGCGATGATGTTGGCCTGCAGATCGGGCAGGTAGTGATCCTCGAGAAACTGCATGATCCGGTCCCGGTAGGGACGGGCCATTTTCGTCCAGTCGGTACCGGAATCCAGATGGGGGACGGGTGAAAGCACATAGAAGGTTTCGCAGCCTTCAGGCGCCATGCTGGGATCGGTAAGGGTGGGCATATGCAGGTAAAGCGAAAAGTCTTCTGCCAGGTGTTTTCGGTCGAAGATATCTTTCAGCAGGTCGTGATAGCGCGGGCCGAGGATAATATTATGATGAGCCAACCCGGAATCAACGTAGCGGCGCTGTGTGCCAAAGTAGATCACGAACAACGACATACTGTATTTCGTGCGGTCGATGCGGCCATTGGTCATGACCCGCCGGTATTGGGATGGGATCAAATAGCGATACGTCCAGGCCACATCGGCGTTGGAAACGATCATGTCTGCGCGGTGGATGCTTCCATCTGAAAGGCGGATGCCGCTCACTTTGCGACCTTCCACCAATATTTCCGATACTTCGGCGTTCAGGTTGATTTTTCCGCCCAACTCCGTAAAAAGCTTTCCCAGGCTTTCTACAATCGCCCCGGTGCCACCCAGGGCATAATGAACGCCCCATTCACGCTCCAGATAATGGATCAGGGCATAAATGCTGGTGGTATCGAAGGGATTGCCTCCCACCAGCAGCGGGTGGAAAGTAAATACCTGGCGCAGGAAATCATTTTTTACGAACTGCGATACGTACTGGTAAACCGATTTATAGGACTGCAGGCGGATTAAATCGGGGGCAATCTTGAGCATATCGGTCAGGTGCAGGAAAGGCTTGTCGGCCAATTCCACGAAACCTTTCTCAAAAATGGCTTTGGTTGAGGTAATAAATTTCTGGTAGCCAGCTTTGTCAGCGGGTTCCCACTTGTCGATCTCCTGGAGTATGCCGCTGGTATTATTGTTGTAATCGAACTTGCGGCCTTCATGGTTAAAAATGCGGTAGAAGGGATCGACTGGGACCATCTTAAAGTAATCTTCGCGGTTGCGCCCGGCTTCTTGAAAGATTTCGTCAAACATGAAAGGCGCAGTCAGCACAGTCGGCCCGCCGTCAAACTTGAAGCCATTAATTTCGTAAAGATAGCCTCGTCCCCCGAGTTTATCTCGCTTCTCAAAAATTTCTACGTCCAGGCCGCGGTTTGCCAGGCGTACCGCGCTGGCCAGCCCACCAAATCCGCTGCCAATGATGATTACTTTCTTCTTCATATCGTGCTTCCTCCGCTGAAGGGGATTATCTGCTACATTTATTTGTATCAAATTTGTATAACATTGGCAATTGGATGTACAAGGTTTATAAGGGCGTCCGATGTAAAATGTCCTGGGCGGTGCGCATCGCACCCAGGGTAACCCCGGCGGTCGATTGGCCTGGGAAAATTGAATCGCCGACCTGCCACAGATTGGGCAGTTGCGTTTTGGGGGAATTTACCTGAAACAGCGAGGTTTGCGGGTATCCCCCTACCAGGCCCAACGGGCGGCGGGTAAAAAATTGAAAGGTCAGCGGGGTACCGGGCAGACACAGGCGGACAGCCTTGCGCAGCCCAGGAATAGCCAGTTCCGCCGCATCCAGGCAGCGTTCAATGTACATTTCCTTGCGGTGGGCGTAAGCCCCAGGGTCCTGCCGGGCAAGGTCCCACCAGGCCTGCACGTTGGTGTGGGTGGAAAGGGTGGCAGCGCGCTGGCCGGAGGGTGCTCGTGATGCATCCTGAGGATCGGAGAGGGAAATGAAGATGGAATTCCCCTCGCCTAAAGGACGCGAAGGGTCGACAACCACCTGGTGATGGTCGGGAAGGTTTTCGGGCAGGGATCGTGCATTAAGACCGAGGTATAGGGTAAAAGCTCCCCAGGATGGCGGTTGTTCCGCTGGTTTTTCAATCCTGGCAGGCGGCCCGGATTCCAGTAAAGCCTCCAGCCCGGCAGGAGTCAGGTTGGCGATGAATAAGTCACCGGCAAACTCGGCCCCCTTTTGTGTGCGTACCGCCACAGCGCGGCCCGCGCGCACCACGATTTGTTCAATTTTCTGGCGGTAAAGCAGTTTTCCACCGTGAGACATGATCCAGGCGGCTAATGTTTTTGCCAGGCTGCCGGTTCCGCCGCACACATAATTTACCCCGCGCCGCGGGAGATCCAACGCCGCACAACCATACAGTGCATTGGCATAGTCGGTAGTCGTTTGAGCCGAAATGAGAAGTTGGGCGTCAAGAAAAGTTCGCAGGTCCTGCCTGGTGCTGCGGGGCAGCAGACTGCCTATTGTACGCCAGACGTATGGTGATGCCAGCAAGGTAGACGGGCGCATGGCATGCGCCAGATGGAAAAGGTCGTTTATGCCAGATGGGGGCCAGGGAAAATAGCGATTGGTAATTTGCCAGGCTTCTGCGGCAAGCCGTTCTTGCAGCTTCCAAAAAGGTTCCGATCCAGGAAAAGCCCGGCTGCGTTCAGCCTGCCAGCGCCGCGCATCGGCCCACTGGGTGATGACTTGGTTGGGGAGGTGCACCACCCAGGCCGGGTTCAGTGGTTGTACCGGCCATTTCAACCCGAGCAGTTCTGCCAGACGGGCATGTGGTCCACCCGGGGAAAAACCTCCGGCCAGGGTGGCCCCGGCGTCGAACAGGTAGCCTTTATGGAAAAAAGTTCCCGCCGATCCGCCGGGATAAACGTGCGCTTCCAGGACGGTCACCTGCATGCCAGCTTTGAGCAGCAATGCCGCGGTAGTTAATCCGCCTATTCCGGCGCCGATTACCACCACCTGGCGGGTAGACCCAGTCTTCTCAGGGATCGGGAGCTTCATAACGGCTGCAATTTATAACTCGACAGGAACCAGTCGGCGGGTAGCCCAGGCCCGGTATGCAAACATGAGGCGCAAGCCCAATGGGTTAAATAATAATCTTGCCCATAATCCGCGCCAACCGGGCGGATACTCGTACTCGATATGTTCATGAATGCGGGTTCCCCCCCGGTTTAGCGCTTCAAAACGGTGCGTGTGCTGCCAGGCTGCCAGCGGGCCGCTGACCTGAGTGTCGGTAAAGCCGTGGAGAGAGTCCACTTTGGAATGGACGGCGACCCAGCGCACCGGGAAGGGACCAAACCATAAGATGAACTCCGACCGGGAACCTTCTGCCAGCGGTTCGACCTGCAGGAGCTGAACAAAAATCGGTGGGGGTGTCAGCTGTCTAAGGGCTTCGGTTCCACGATGGAAGGCCGCAACGGCTGGCAAGAAGGCAGGGACTGTAAAGGATGTTTCAAAAATAGGCATTCGATTGACTTTTTATTTTTCGACCTCAGGCATCCCGGGCATGGGGGACATGGTTGGCTCGTTGGTCACATTCTGTCCATTGGTGTATACGGTGCGCCAGATGTAAGATACGAGCAAAGCCAGGATTGCAAAACTGAATATTCCCGGGGCGGAGGTGCCCAGCCGTCCCAACATCAGGCCGCCTAAAGACGGCGCGACGACCCGGGTAATGCTTTCCAGGGAAGAGGAGATGCCTAAAATCCCACCGATTTCATTCGGCGCAACAGCCTTGGTGGCAGCGCTGTTGATCACGGTGTTGAGCACGCCGCCGGAAACGGCAATCGGTAAAAGAATGATGAGCAGGGTAAGCACACTGGGAGAAAAGGCCCATCCGAGCAGCGAAACAGCCATCACTGCGGTCGATATGAGGATGAGGGTATTCTCCTGGAAGCGCTTCGTCAGGCGCCCGATAAATACGCCCTGGGTCAGTACCGACAGCACGCCAACGTAGGTCAGTATGTAAGCGGTTTCCTCAACTCTTAAATTGAAGCGATATTGGGCATACAGCGCGAAAATCGTCTGAAACATAGAAAATGCCAGCCCGAAGAAGAAACGGGTGTGCAGCAGCGGACCGACCACCGGCCGGCGCAGCGATTTAAGCATGGCCTGAACCGTAAACGGCGGGCGGGATGGACCGGCGGCCAATTCGGCACGTTTTTTCGCGGTGAGTGATTCGGGCAACCAAAAGGCCACCAGAGCAAGATTAATCAGGGATAACCCTGCGGCCACAAATGCAGGCACTGTATACCCCCATTGGCTCAGAAAACCGCCTAATGCCGGGCCGAAAATGAAACCCAGGCCGAATGCTGCGCCGATCATTCCTAACCCTTTAGCCCGGCTGCTGGCATCGGTCACATCACTGATGTAGGCCTGGGCAACGCTGATGTTTCCGCCGGTCAGGCCGTCCAAAATGCGGGATATAAAGAGCACCAGTAAAGTGTTTGCCACGCCCAACAGCATGAATCCGAGGAAGGTGCCGAAGATCGAGATTAATAAAATCGGTTTCCGTCCAAAACGATCGGATAAACGCCCTAAAATGGGGGCGCCGAAAAATTGGGCGGCGGCATAGGATGCGGTAAGGATGCCCACGACAAAGGGCGAAGCACCAAATGTCTCGGCGTAATAGGGGAGCAGGGGCAGAATAAAACTGAACCCCAACAAATCAATAAAAACTACCAAAAAAATAGAAGCTAAGGGACGATTTTTCATATAATCTCCAGATATTAATCAGCTTTGTGAAGAGGGTGGCGGTGCTTATGCATGTACTTGTTGCATGTAGTTCTCAATAAATTCAACGATAGCCGTGGGTGAACTATTTAAATAAACTACCGGTATGCTGTCTGGTAAACGGGTATGCTCAAAGGCCTGCCCACCTAAAATTACCAGGGGATGAGGATGGGGGAAGTGTTTGAGCAGCGGTCCCAGTTCGCGGAGATTTTTGGCGTTTTCTGGCAGGGTCGCGGTAAATAATAGAATTTTGGGGCGGAGCGGGGTTAACGCTTCAGCCATCCGGTCGAGTTTGAGATTGGGTCCCAGATATTTCACGTCCCATCCGCGCCAGCGTAACATCACAACCAGTGAAAGCAAGCCAATCTCATGTGTTTCTCCGGGGGCACAGGCCGCAACGATTACCCCGGGACGATTGGGCTGAGCCGAGGAAGAAATCAGGCTGTTGAGATGCTGCAAGCAGAATTGTGTGGCAAAATGCTCGACGGTGATGGGCAGGTCTCCGCGGTGCCAGGCTTCGCCTAAGGTCACCAGGGTGGGTTGGATGATATCCAATAAAACGGTATCCACCGAATAGATGCTAAAAGCCTGCCGCAAGATTTCCGCCGCATTCTGGTCGTCAAAATGTTCCAGGGCTTGTTGGAATTGGCCAGCGAGATTCTGAGTGGATACCGATGGTTGAGCGTGAACGATTGGTTGTTCGAGGGCCGGGTCTTTGCCCGCCGCACGCAGTTCGTTGAGATACTCGACGGCCCGACTGATACTCAGGCCTCCATCTACCTGGGTTTTGAGCCAGTTAAGAATACGCAGATCATATTCGGAATACATGCGGTATCCTTGATCACCCCGATGAGGGAGAGGCAGCCCATACCTTCTCTCCCAGGCGCGTAAGGTTACGGGCAGCAAGCCAACAAGATTGGCTACGGCTTTTATGTTGTAAACAGGCCTATATTGGTTTTTAATTCCGTTTTCCATAAATTCTGCTTTCCAATACGTACATTTATTATCTGGAATGAGTTTAACATGCCAATCCGGCCGCGTCTATAGTTTGTACAACCATGGTTATACATGCTGTGATTAAATAAACATAAATCACCCCAAATTTAATTTTGAGGGTGATTCTGTTTCTTTTTTCCCCATCCCCCAGCCCCTTCCCCGAATCGGGGAAGGGGAGAAGAATATGAAGAGGTGATTTTCGACGCAAAGCGCCGAAAATCACCTCTTCACTCAATTCCCCCGCCCTCGCTGGGCGGGGGTTAGGGGGTGGGTGGTGAAGTGTCCCCATGACAATCCTGAAATATTAATTTCGGGGTGTGTCATGTTTTTCCTGGTGGTTGAGTGAAAAGACGGTCAGTTCGAGGCAGTTTTTCCTTTGGCCAGCATCGATTGGATGGTAGATACGGCTTCATCCATGTGTTTACCCAAATATAACCCTGGAATTTTCTTGCGCAGGTCGGGTTTCTGGTCAAACGCGCGGCCAGCATATGCAAAGACCGGAACAGGACGCAGTTTGCTCAACGTTTCTTTGAAATGGACCAATTCCATGGCGGCGGGTTCCAGCGAAGCGGTGAGAATGATCATGTGGGGGTGTTCATAGCTGGCGTAATCTGCCAGATCTTCCAATGGAATATCAGGACCCAGGTATTCGACCCGAAAACCATGTGAGCGCAGCAAGACGGCCATCATCAAGCTGCCAATTTCATGCTGTTCGGTTGGACCTGCGCCCAGCATGATATAAGGTGAGTTGCGGCGGGTTGGATAAGCCTGGAGCATGGAGAGCAGTTTGCCGCGGATAAAAGATGAAGCAAAATGTTCGGTGGTTACCCGAACTTCGCCGCGGTACCAGGCCTCTCCGATATCTGCCAGGGCCGGGGTGATGATTTCCGTGCAAATAGTCGATAGGTTGAATAATGAATTCGCCTCTCGCAGCAAATCACCCGCCATGGATTCATCGTGGCGCAGCAAGGCCTGGAACAATTTGCTTGCGTATTGGTCAGGGGGGGTGGTGGATTTGGTGGGTTGTAATGAGGGTACACTGGGGATCGCTTCAGGCCAGAGGCCGTTGCGGTTCATCGTTTTTAATTCACTGACCGCACTGCTGATCGATATGCCGCCATCCACACGGTTTTTTATCCAGCGCAACACGGCGATATCTCGTTCTGAATACAACCGGTAGCGATTCTCCGAACGGTGTGGATTGAGCACCTCATGCCTGCGCTCCCAGGCGCGCAAGGTTACCGCCCGGATGCCGGTTTTTGCACAGACTGATTTAATCGTATATTTTGGTTCATCTGAAAAATCAATAATCGTTGACATCCTACCCTTCTTTCAGTAGACAGAGGTTGGTCAATATCCAATCCTCATTTGGTTCAGGTATGAAAATAGGATAGCAGAAAAAGGTTGTTTTGTATAGCGTTTAATGTATAAAGTTTATTGGAATCAGGTTAGAATATTTTAATTTGTAGCTGGCAGAGCCAGAAGAACCGAATACTCTGGCATAAACCTTGCGACAAATCGATGGCCTGGGTCATGAGGTTAGTTTATGTTTTCCCAACATATTTTACTGTCCTTCCCTGGCTGATGATAATCCGGGTCTTTGCTATAATTGCATGGGGTCATGTTTATATGAATTGGCTGTGGATATCACCGATACTTCCAATTTTTGCATCGTTCGCATTATGTACTGCGCTCGCGATTTATGCATTCCGGCGAGTATCAACCTCTCCAGCCGTTTTTCCACTGGTCGTTTTTATTTCAAGTGTTGCTGTCTGGGAATTTGCCTACGGATTAGAAAGGCTTTCGGCAGAAATTTCCGGTAAGCTTTTCTGGTCCGACGTGCAGTTCATACTACTGGCGGTTATGGCGCCAGCGTTTTTGGCGTTTACCCTGGCATATACCACGATCGGGAATCCATTTACCGGGTGGAAGCGCTGGTTATTTTTCGTCGAACCACTGTTCGTGCTCATTGCCCTGGTAAGCGATCCCAGTCTTTCCCTTTTCCGGATTAATCCGGTTTTACAGGCCGCAGGCAGCTTCGATATTATTACATTCACTCGCGGACCTGCCTGGTATGTTCACGTACTATACACCTACCTGATGATGCTGGCGGGTACCGTTCTAATGATTCGCCACTTACTGCGTTCTCCCCGCCAGATTGCGAGCCGGACACTGGTACTGGTTGGGGGTTTACTGCTGCCCTGGCTGATCAATTTTTTGCATGTGCTGCAAATCATTCGATTCGCGTATGACCCCAATGTTTTTACGCTGACGATTTCGAGCGCAGCGTTCGTGTGGACTTTATTCCGCTTTGGTCTGATCGATCTAAGGCCGTTATCCCGCAGTGCCCTGGTTGAACGCATGATGGATGGCATGATTGTGGTGGATCTGTTGGGCCGGATCATTGATGCCAATCGATCCTCAATTGAGATCATCGGCCAGCCGCGAGAAAAAATCATAGGCAAGAAGCTCGAGCAGGTGATCAGTGCTGCTGGAAAATTCGATTTTCAAGCCGAAGTCTTTAACTTGCCTATATCAGCAGATGGAAAACATCTGGTTTTTGAAGTGCGCTGTTCGCCAGTCGCAGATTTGGAAGGCACCCCAAGCGGAAAAGTCTATTTCCTGCGCGACATCACCGAAATGCTGGTGGTTGCGCAGGAACGCGAACAAAACGCAAAACGCTACCGGGCATTATTCGATAATTCTCCGATCTCGATTTGGGAAGAGGATTTCTCAACGATAAAGCATTCACTTGATAAACTGCGCCAGGAGGGAGTGTCTGACCTTAACGCTTTCCTGGATGATCACCCAGAATTAATCGACGAGTACATAAGCATGGTCAAAGTTCTGGATGTAAACCAGGCAACGTTGAAATTATATAAAGTGGATAGCAAGGAAGAATTGCTGGCAAATCTAGGGACGGTTTTCTCTCCAGTTGGTATTCGATCCGGTTTCCGCCAGGAAATGCTGGCGATTTGGGATGGAAAAACAGAGCTGGAAATAGAAGGCCAAAATTTGAATATGCAGGGTGAATTAATTGAAATCCTCCTGCGGTGGACAGTTTTACCGGCTCATGAAGAAAATCTTGAGCGCGTCATTGTTTCGATTGTAGATCTTACCCAGCGAAAACAAATTGAAGCCGCCGAAGAAAATGCACGTTCTTATGCTGAAGGATTAAGCACTGCAGAAAATGCCCTGCGCGAACAGCTAGACTTTAACCAGGTTTTGGATCAGGTTCTGATTCACGTGCGTCAATTTGCCCCCTGTGATGGTACAAACATTTTGTTAATTGAGAACGGTATCGCCAGGCCGACCCGGATTTTTGGCTATGAGGGTGTCGACCCGCAAGAAGTCGAAAAAATACGGAATGTGCAGTTCGAAGTTCGCAACAATGTCCGGTTTGCTCAGATGGTTGAATCCCGGCGCCCGGTGCGCGTGCTTGATACATGGGATGAACCTACCTGGGTCAAGGGACAGGGCAGCTCCCAATTTCGATCTTCTCTGTGTGCGCCGCTTTTTGTGTTGGGGGAATTAATCGGCTTTATCGCACTGGATAAAAGCGAGCCGTATGCTTATACCGATGAGCATATCGAACACATCGGGGAATATGCGCGCCGGGCAGGCGCTGCAATGGAAACGGCGCGCTTGATTCAAGAAGCCAGACAGGCCCGAGACGAAGCTGAAAGTGCTACGGATGCAAAATCCAGCTTCCTGGCGACAATGAGCCATGAAATCCGCACCCCGATGAATGGGGTGATCGGTATGACTACCTTGATTTTGGATACTCCTCTCTCTCAGGAACAGCGATCCTATATCGATATCATTCGCAAAAGCGGCGAAGCGTTGTTGAGCATTATCGATGATATTTTGGATTTCTCGAAGATCGAAGCCGGAAAGCTCGAGTTAGAGCACACTGTATACCATCCAAGGGCCTGTGTTGAAACCGCGATCGATATGGTTTCACACCGCGCGATGGAAAAACAAATCGAAATTCTGTATTTTGTTGAGAGCAGTGTTCCTGAAACGATCATGGGTGATGAGAACCGGCTGCGTCAGATATTAATAAACTTGCTGAACAACGCGGTCAAATTTACTGACCAGGGAGAAGTCATCGTTCGGGTCGAAGCTGCTAACGTAGAACCCCAAGGGGAAGATAACGGTGCGGGAAATATCAATAAAAAACTGCACTTTTCAGTGAGCGATACAGGAATTGGCATCCCGGAGGGGAAGATTGGGCATTTATTCCGTTCATTCAGCCAATTAGATGCGTCTACTGCGCGCAAGTACGGCGGCAGCGGTCTGGGATTAACGATATCCAAGCAGCTTACTGAATTTATGGGCGGAGAGATGTGGGCGGAAAGTTCAGGCATTCCAGGCGAAGGGTCCGTGTTCCATTTCACGATCCAGACGGAAGAAGTATCCGGGCCAGCTAATGAATTGCTCAAAACCGCATTGCCGGTTCTCGCTGGCAAAAAAATGCTGGTGGTGGATGACAATTCTGCCAGCCGTGAGATTTTGGATCGCTATGCAAAACGTTGGAATATTAAGGCAGTCTGCGTCGAATCGGCAAGTAAGGCGCTGGTGACATTGCGTGAATACTCGTTCGATCTGGCTTTAGTAGATACTCAACTGGTTGAGGCGGGGGGCGAACAATTCGCTTCCAATCTCAGGCTGCTGCCTAATGGGAAAATGCTGCCGCTGATCAGCCTGGTACCGTTAGGCCAACGAAAGGGATTGGTCGACACCAATCTTTACGCAGCATCGATCAACAAGCCGATTAAACAGGATTTACTGCTGGAAGCGATTTGGAATGTTTTAACCAGGCGCGTTTCTCAGGTGATCAATCCGGCCGAATTGGGGCCGCCGCAGGTGGATGCGGAGATGGGCCGCCGGCTTCCGCTGCGCATCTTAATGGCGGAAGATAACCCGGTAAATCAGCGCGTTGCCCTGATGATGCTGGGTAAATTGGGATACAAAGCCGAGGTGGTCCCAAATGGCGAGGAAGCGGTTCGCCAGGTGCGCGAACTTTCGGCATTGGGACGGGCGTATGACGTGGTTTTAATGGATGCACACATGCCCGAAATGGATGGGGTCGAAGCCACCCGTCATATTCGGGCGGAAATATCCCCTGAACACCAGCCCTATATTATCGCCATGACCGCAGATGTGATCCAATCCAGCCGGGAGCGCTATTTTGCGGTGGGGATGGATGGCTATATCTCCAAACCGGTAAAAATTCAAGAACTAATCCAGGCTCTGGTGAATAGTAAACCTGCCCAGGCCTTGCAGCCTGTTTCGCAAGAAGAAGCCAAAGCGCCAGAGAAGACCAAGGCTGCCATTCAGCGTTCAGTGGTCAACGAATGGATCGAATTGATCGGCGACGGCCCGAGTGTAGCCAATGTGATGGAGGTATACCTCACCGACAGCCCCCACTTGCTGGAAGGGATCGATAAGGCTCTCGATCAAAAGGATTGGTCCTCTCTGCGGGAATTTGCCCATACGATGAAATCCAGCAGCGCAACGATGGGCGCGATCAGGTTATCCTCTTTGTTGGAGACCCTGGAGCGTTCTGCCAGCGGCGCACTACAGTCAGATTTGATTCCAAATGTTTACGAATTGTTTGTGGAACAGGTGGGCGTGATTCATACGGAATATAACCAGGCTTTTATAGAACTCACCGATCTCAGACAAGAACTGGTGAGCATGCCAGAACGAAGTTAAAAATACGCATTGGAGGCGCAATGATCACTATTCTCTGTTACGGAGATTCGAATACACACGGATCCAATCCGGCCGGTGGAAGGTATGGGCTGCATGAGCGCTGGCCCGGGGTTTTGCGTGATGAACTGGGGACGGATTTTTGGGTGGTTGAAGAAGGGTTGGGTGGCAGGACAACGGTATTTCCAGACCCGATAGAAGGCAATCATAAAAACGGGAAGGCCCATCTGGTTGTCAGCCTGGAGAGCCACCAGCCGGTCGATCTGGTAGTGATCTTGCTGGGCACCAATGATCTGAAAATGCGGTTTAATGTGCCGGCACAGGATATCGCTCGCGGGGCGGGGCAATTGGTACAAATGGTACAGAGCAGTACGTCAGGACCGGGTGGGAAAGCTCCCAGAGTTCTTTTAATTTCGCCGCCTCCTTTTGCCAGCCTGACCGGGTTCGCGGAGATGTTTCAGCAAGGGACCGAAAAGTCTTTCCAATTGAGCCGCCATTACCGTGAAATAGCCAGCACGCTGGGGTGTGAATTTTTCGAATCCGGCAATGTGATCGCATCCAGCCCAATCGATGGTATTCATTGGGAAAAATCTGAACACGCAAAACTGGGAAAGGCCCTGGCTGAAGTTATTCAATCTCTGTTTAAAAAATAATTTTAATTTAAATTTCATTAACATTTTAAATTAATAAATATGCTACAATATTGCTGCAGGTGCCCGGGTGCCCCCCTCACTCGAGTGCCTGCATTTTTTTATTCCATAAGAATAAACCCTTTTCTCAAGTGCCCAGAAAGCTTTACAATAGAGGGTATGTTGGATGAAGCGAGTAAAGAATGAGAATCTTTGCGCGGGCTGTCTTTGTAATCGGTCTTATAAGCCTGGTGTACGGCTGTACGTTAAATCGATCCAACCAGTCCCTGGTTTTTCCACCCACGTTATCACCCGGGCCGATCCAATATACTCCACCGGTGGTATCTGGGTTGCCGACGCCTGGGAAAACAGTCACCCCCACCCCGCCCCAGGCGGCTACAATCCAACCGGTTGACGGCGCTCCCAGGCGCATTGATTTTACCGCTGGGGAGACGTTTTCTGAAACTACAGGAAACATTCGTAAGGGCGAGTCGATCAGCTTTCTGGTTTCTGCACAGGAAGATCAATGGTTGATGGTGGATGTGGGCTCACGCAATCTCGATGTGCATCTGGGGATAAAGGGGGTCTTTGATCACACGGTTTTGGTCCCTGAATCATCCCAGTTAACTACCTGGCAGGGGCTCGTGCCGGCCACGCAGGATTACGAAATAACCCTGAGCGCTGGTGGGGAAGACAGCAACTATAACCTGGGTATCACCATACCGGAAATCATCAAATTTGCACCAGGGGCCATCTCAGCTGCTATTCAGGGCAGCGTTGCCGCGCATCAAAATGTACATTACATACTGTATGCCCTGGCGGGGCAAACGATGTCGGTGAAAATCCACTCGATTGACAATGATGTGCTGCTGACGCTATACGGCATCGATGATGGCCAACCGCTGGCTCGGGCTGCTGCCGGTGCGACCGAATGGAACGGGATATTATCGCGCAGCCAGTATTTTATGATCATTGTCGTTTCTTCCGGAAACTCCAGCCAATTTCTGCTGGATATCACCATCCAGTAGCGGGTGGCGCCTGTCTCCGATCTTAGACCCTGAAAGTGGCTTTGAATGCCTGAAACTGAAAGTTTTTGGAATTTTTACTGGGAAGTTCGCCTGCAGGAACTTCAAAATCTTGGAAAAAAAGAAGCAGTTCTGGCTGCTTCCAGGCTGATTCGCAAGCTGGCAGCCGATTCTGACCGTCCGGTGCGCCTCTTAGAGTTGGGCTGCGGTGAAGGACAGATTATCGGTACGCTGGTCGAAGGGCATGCCCAGGTGAAATCGATCCAGGAATCGGTGGGCATCGACTACAATCCGCGCTCAATCGAAACCTGCCGGCGGCGGTTCCCGATGATGCGCTTTGTGGATGGCGATTTCACCCTGGCGGAAACCATGGATGACCTGGGTCAGTTTGAGATTGTGATGATGGTCAATGCCCTGCACGAAGTTTTCTCGGACAGCTATTCCCAGGACTTGAAGGAAGTGGATGTGCCGGCGGCGAAACAAAATGTGCTGCAAGCCCTATCTGGTGCGGTGGCAAAACTGGCGGTGGGGGGCTATTTGCTGCTGTTTGATGGATTGGAAATGATGGGCGATATTCACCGTAAAGTGCGGGTAAAGTTTCGCAACCCGCAGGCCCGGGAACATTTCATGACTTTTGTGCGTGAATACCATCCATTTCAGATATCTTATCGCAATTTGGGGGGCTCAAACCGGATTGAACTATCCCAGCGCGATTTTACGCGCTATATCACCAAATCAATCTTTTTGGGGAAAGGGCTGTGGCGGACGGAACGCCTGGAAAGCTACCAGTATTTCAACCAGGACGAATTTATAACCGCAATTGATGATCTGGGGCTGACGATCGTGGAAAAGCGCACGCTGACGGTGGATGAAGAAAAATGGAGCCGCCAGGTGCAGATTGAGTCACACGGGGTAGGGTTTCCGGAAGAACATATCCTGATTATTGCCCAAAAAAAGGCGGCGTGATCATGTGTCCGCCATTGGGCACGGCAGCCCGCTTATTGATAACATTTATTTTAATGGATTAACAGGCTTTTTTACCGCGCTTCCAAATGTTATATCATCAAATGAAGCTGGATCTGATAATGACTCTAGATGGGTGAATATCACGCTGTCTGCAACAGCGCTGCTTAACTCGTTCTCAATTTGGGTCACGAATTGATGACCGCGATCTACAGTCCAATTTCCTGGAACAAGGACATGCAAAGATATGATATTCAATGACCCGGATTGGCGGGTACGTAAGGCATGAAATTTCACCTCGGTCTCTTGATGACGATCCAGAACACTTTGGATAACCTCTAAATACTCTTTTGATAATGTGCTGTCCATCAAGCCGGAAATTGAATTCCGGATAATTCCGAACCCCGTCCATACAATATTCAAGGCTACCAGGATGGCAATGAGGGGATCTAAAACTTGCCAGCCGGTGATCACGACTGCACCGACACCGATCAGAACTCCTCCGGATGTCCAAACATCGGTCATCAGATGATTTGAATTTGAGGTCAATGAAATGGAATTGTACTGTTTTCCGGCACGTCTCAGGATTAGAGCGACACCAAGATTGGCTAACGAGGCAACGACAGAAACAATCAATCCAATCCCCACCTGTTCCAGGGGTTTGGGAGTGATCAGGCGTTGGATTGCGGTGTATGCAATACTGATGGCGGCGATCAAAATTAATGTACCTTCGACCCCGCTCGAAAAATATTCGGCTTTACTGTGCCCATAGGCATGATTTTCGTCAGCCGGGCGGGCTGCAATTGTCAGCATACCCAAAGCCATCAGAGCACCCACCAGATTTACAATTGATTCAAGGGCATCAGACAATAAACCCACTGAGTCAGTGATCAGGTAAGCGAATGTCTTAAGGCTGATCGTTAAAATTGCGACAGCAATCGAGAGCCAGGCAAAACGGGTCAGTTTTGAACGATCCATAGGTTTTATGTCCACAATTTTAGGGTTTCACCATTCTGCAAAAAGATTGAGCTCACCAATTCCGCTCCCCAATTTCCTAAAATTATATCCCACATCGTCATCAATGCGAACCAAAAGCCTTTGTTTAATTAAATGACGCATTGGATTTACCTTTAAGGTATTTCGAGAGCCTTCTTGAGCAATTGCTTCTTGACAATTTGATGTAAATATTATATACTATAAAAAAAATGAAGTATATATGACGTAAAGCATGTGACTTAGGAGGTCGCCATGTCTCTCGTACGTAAACTTAAACCTGATCGCAGTATCACCGGCGCAATCGTTCCGCTGTCAATTCTCCCGATTTTTGGAATTTCATTGTTGATCTTCGGTATACCTACCGGGTTGGACATACTGGCAGTTCTGATGTGGATTTTTTCCCTGTTCTACCTGTATGTATTTGTGCGAACCTGGAACGCAGCTCTACTGGTTGTGGTTGGGGACGGCCTATTTTTTGGATTCTTGATCATGGTGCTAGAGCCAAACTATGGCATGAATAGAGCCGGATCTATGGAATTCAGGGCGGCATATTTTTCTGGCCTGGTCTTCTTTGGCGTCGTGCTCATTTACCTGGCATATAACCGGAAGTTAAAGTGGCGTGGGCGTGAGATTTTTGAGTTGGCTGGCGAGTCTGTAGAGGAGACCGGAAATGGATATACTTCTCGACCGCGCCCGGTCGGGAAAGTGGAATACAGCCCGCAGCAAATCCGCAGCTTCGCTCGTTTTTGTGGTCGACACATGATCGCTTTGCCCTATAAGACTTCAACAAATATAACTTTGGTCCCGATTAAGATGGGCGAAGAGTTTGGCCGTATCCTGGGATTAAGCGGCGATTTCCGGGATGCTACCTGGGTCAATTTCGATATGGATGGCGAAGTTTCGGTGCATATTGCCCAGAAGGATTACCTGGATTACCGCGAACCGTTGGTTTTTGACCAACTGTGCGAATCCCTGGGGCAGGTCTTCATCGATTTCTTTGAGCTGTATATCAAGGGCGAAGGCGTCAGAGTGGTTGACCGGATGGACGATCTCAAACTCGGGATCTTCTCATGAGGCAGGCAACAATGGACTTCCATACGGCAGCAAAATTTGGCTCACTACTTTCTAAAGATTATGCAGAAGATATTTTTAAATTGTTGGTGAACTACCAGGCTATCTCTGCTTCTGAAGTTGCCACCCGGCTCAATTTGCACATCAAGACCGCTCAAGATTTCCTTGAATCCCTGGCCCAACTGGGGGTGCTGTCCAAGGAGGAAATTCTCGAGAAGAAGCGCCCATACTACCGGTATGTATTGCAGCAGGAACGGATCCTGATTGACATCGACCTGATGCAGGTGAAGCAGGAACCAACCCGGAACAGCCTATCATTATGCATTCGAGAAAGGGAGAATGCTGGGGCGCGCTTTACAGCCGCACGGAGTGACGACTATATTACCAGCGTCACAATTTGGACAGGGAATGGGCGGGAGAGAGAGGAGCGTAAGGTAAAACTGACTACCACCCAAGGTAAATTCCTCTATCACCTGCCTTTTCCCAAAGCGGCCCCGCTTACCATTTCCGATATCATGCAAAAAGCCGGGGTGGACGAAAACCAGGCGGCTGAAATCGCCGACCTGGTGCAACTGCTCGACAAATATGAAGTGATCGAGTATGTACCGGAGAGGAACCCATGAATTACAAAATCCACCGATTCAATCTCAATATGTCTGAGAACCAACGGGAGCTGGAGCAGTTCTTGAACAGCCTGGAAGGAGAAGTGGTTGCGATCATTCCCAACGTGACCATGCGTTTCTTCTGGATCCATGGGGTCAATTTTGTACTGGTGGTTGAAAAGATACAGTAGGATCCAAAAAAGAGCTTTATGGATGGCGAGATCTATGAAAAAAAGTCGCAGGCTGTATCAAAATTACGATGTGAGAAAGCTTTCCTAAAGTAGTGTCCCCGACGAACACCCATCCAGATGCACTGAGCGTTTGAACGCGTTTCCCTTGCGCAGCATACCTCGATGGAGTGAGAGGGACAAAAAAAAGCTCCTCGGTTTGAGAAAGCTTTCCTTAAAGAAGTGTCCCCAACGAGCACCCGAGGGTGCGCTTCGCGTTCGAACTCGTGTTTTGGCCTTTGCGCAGCATACCTCAATGGTATGAGAGGGACAAAATAAAAAAAGCTCCTCGGTTAGAGAAAGCTTTCCTTAAAGAGGTGTCCCCAACGAGATTCGAACTCGTGTTTTGGCCTTGAGAGGGCCACGTCCTGGGCCACTAGACAATGGGGACCCGACTTGCGTGCGAGATTTTATCATGCCAGGTACGCTGTGTCAATGATGGCCCTCATTAACCATTTAACCTTACCTTAGGCGTCTCTCATATCACTTTAATTGACTTTATTAATACCGTATGCTATCATCCATATACCTTTTTTTTCGTATTATTTTGCACTTTAACAACTGGATAGGAAGGAGTTTCTCTTTCATGAGTACTGATTTCATTGTCCGATTGATTGGAATGGTTGTTTTCGCCATCATTGGAGTTGTCTGGGGTATTTCACTTGGAAAATTAGCCAACCTGAACCCGGGGGCGTCTACTTTTTCGGTGGAATGGTATGCAATCACGATTGGTCTGGTAGGAGCACTCGCGGGTCTGGTGCTTACGCCTTTTCTAACTACCCGACCGATTCGCAGCATTCGCAAAGTTTTTGCTCGCATTTCTGCTCATGTGTTAATTTTTGCACTCATCGGTTTGGTGGTTGGTCTGATTATCGCCGCTTTGCTGGCATATCCCCTGTCACTTTTACCTGCACCTTTAGGTTCTTTTTTGCCTTTCATTGGAGTCATTTTTTTTGGTTACACAGGCGCCGCTGTGTTTGTGATGCGCCAGAATGACCTGGCGGGAGTGTTTTCTTCATTGACCACACGCTCGATTGGATCAGGCAGCGCAGAACTGACGCCGTCAACCGATAGCCGTACGATCCTGTTAGATACCAGCGTAATC
The DNA here is from genome assembly GCA_963768585.1 of uncultured Chloroflexia bacterium. GTDB lineage: Bacteria > Chloroflexota > Anaerolineae > Anaerolineales > Anaerolineaceae > CAVUNY01. The sequence continues at coordinate 394,387 of CAVYIF010000018.1, read as the reverse complement.
ATCGATGGAAGGATTGCGGATATCGCCCGCACGGGTTTTGTGCCCGGGTCATTGTTAATTCCTCGTTTTGTTTTAGCTGAACTGCAGTATATCGCCGACTCCTCCGACAGCCTGCGCCGCCAACGCGGACGAAGGGGGATGGAGGTATTGTCGCAACTGCAGAAAGATACCAACGTCGTTGTACGGATCAGCGATATCGATGTCGAAGGAACACGGGAAGTGGATGATAAGTTGGTGATCCTTGCGCGACAGATGCGCTGTCCCATCCTGACCAATGACTATAATCTGAATAAGATTGCTGAATTCCAGGGGGTCACGGTTCTAAATGTAAATGAACTGGCAAATGCCGTCAAATCGGTGATGCTGCCCGGTGAGATTTTGAGAATCCGGGTCATCCAGGAAGGCAAAGAGGTTAACCAGGGCGTGGGTTATATGGACGACGGCACGATGGTGGTGGTCGAAAACGGACGAGAATATGTTGGTCATGAGACCGATGTCACGGTTACCAAGGTCCTTCAGACCGCCGCTGGCAGGATGATTTTTGGCCGCCCCGAAGAGAAAGACGACAAATAGACGTATGGAGAGGGTATGGCATTAAAAATTTATAATACGCTGACGCATAAGAAGGAAAATTTCGTCACATTAGAACCCGGAAAGGTCCGCATGTATGTATGCGGACCAACGGTTTATAACAAAGCGCATATCGGCCACGCCATGTCGGCGATGGTCTTTGATATCATTCGCCGCTATCTGGAATTCAGCGGCTATGAAGTGATTCATGTCATGAATTTCACCGATGTTGACGATAAGATTATCAACCGCGCCAACCAGATGAATGTGGATCCCTTTCAACTGGCCGAGGGATATATCGAAGACTTCCGCCAGAATTTGTCTGACTTGAATATCCTGCCGGCGACGATCCAGCCGCGAGCGACTCAGGAAATTGACCAGATTATTCAAATGGTGCAGGCCCTGATTGATAAGAATACAGCCTATCCGATGGATGGAGACGTCTATTTTCGGATCAGCCATGATGAGGATTACGGCAAGCTTTCCGGGCGGAAATTTGGTGAAGAGCAGGCTGGATACCGGATCAATGTGGATGACCGCAAAGAATCTTCCATGGATTTTGCCTTATGGAAGGGCGCAAAGCAAGGAGAGCCGGCCTGGGATAGCCCCTGGGGGAAGGGCCGCCCCGGATGGCACATTGAATGCTCTGCCATGAACCTGCATCACCTGGGTGAACAGATCGATATCCACGGCGGAGGCAACGACCTGATTTTTCCACATCATGAAAATGAGATCGCCCAAACCGAAAGCCTGACGGGTAAACCTTTTGCTCATTACTGGATCCATAATGGGATGCTGCAGTTGGGCGGAGAAAAAATGTCGAAATCGGTGGGGAATCTGGTGCTGATTGAAGAACTTCTGGCACATCATGCGGCAGATGCCTTTCGGATGACTTTGCTCAACTCGGGTTATCGGGGACCGCTGACCTATACCGATGAAGTGGTGGGTCAATCTGAGCGGGGCCTGGACCGCCTGCGGTCGGCTTTGCGTCCTGCCTTGCCTGGAGCCAAAGGGGCACCGCAATCATCTCTGGAAACGTTAGCCAAACAAATTGAAACGACCCGTACGGGTTTTGTCGAATTGATGGATGACGATTTCAATACATCTGGGGCGCTGGCTCAACTATTTGAACTGGTGCGAGTGACCAATCAGACCCGGGCAGACGGCGCTACAGACGCCCAGTTGAAGCCTGCCCAGGACAGCCTGATCAAGCTTGCCGCTGTATTAGGATTGACGCTGGAGGAAGCAGCACAAGAATTGCAGGCTGCCGACCCGTTTATTGGCCTGCTCATCGATCTGCGGCGCGAACTTCGCAACCAAAAGAATTATGCCCTGGCAGATCAGATCCGCCAAAATTTAATGGCCCTGGGCGTGCTGCTCGAGGACAGCAAAGAAGGCACTACCTGGCGCTGGGCTAAAAGCGCCTGATGGCTGCGTGCTCCTTTCGTTCTGAGGCTGGCCTGGTGAAGCCCGGGACGCCTGTTTGAATGAATTGGAAAAGAAAATGAAAGAGTGGATTACCGGGCGCAACCCGGTTTACGAAGTGCTGAGAGCCGGACGCCGGCATATTTTTCGGATGTGGGTCGCCAAAGGAGCGGAAGAAAAAGGCCGGCTGGCTGAGGTTATCCAACTGGCGCGGGCGCAAAAGTGCCCGGTAGAATGGGTGGCGCGCGGACAGCTGGATGGTCTGGATGAATCCCACCAGGGGGTAGGGTTGGAAACCAGCGCTTTCTCGTACAGCAACCTGGTCGATATCCTCGACCTGGCGCACAGCCGCCAGGAGCCGGTATTTATTTTAATTCTGGATGTGATCCAAAATCCGCAGAATTTAGGCACACTGCTGCGCACCGCCGAAACGCTGGGCGTGCATGGCGTGCTGCTGCCGTTCCGGCGAGCCGCCGGGGTCACGCCGGCAGTGGTGAATGCCAGCTCGGGAGCCAGCGAGCATCTGCTGGTGGCCCAAATGAACCTTGCCCAGGCGATCGATACCTTGAAGGAAGCGGGCGCCTGGGTGATTGGATTAGAAGGATCGGATGAGGCCGAGCCGATCGAAAAGGCTCGCCTGGACGGCCCCCTGGCGCTGGTGGTGGGCAGTGAGGGTGGGGGAATGCGCCTGCTGGTGCGTAAATCATGCGATATGCTGGTGCGCCTGGATAGTGTCGGGCGGGTTGAATTGCTCAATGCTGCCGTCGCCGGCTCAATTGCCCTGTATTTGGCCCGGCAAGCCAGGATGAAGCAGTTATAATCTGGCATGCTTAAGCATGCTATAATATCCTTAATCGATCAAAATATTGGATGATTGGTGTGCTTTTGCAGCAGTGCGTACGCTCAACGCGCGCCATTCTCGAGTTTTCGAGAAAGTCATAACCAAATAAAATCAACATAATCAATTTTCATCTGGAGGATTACCCTATGCTCATCAGTAAAGAACTGAACGCAGCCATCAACGAACAAATCGGGCACGAATTTCAAGCTGCCCACCAATATGCTAACATCGCCTGCTATTTTGATGGATTGGGCTTGAAGAAATTGGGAAAAATGTTCATCAAACAGTCCGAAGAAGAACATGCCCACGCCATGAAATTTGTCGATTACATCATGGAAACCGGCGGAACGGTAGCTGTGCCGGCTGTTGTGGCAACCAAAGCGGCGTTCGCTTCCGTAGAAGAAGCGGTACAGCTTTCGTTGGATTGGGAGTGGGAAGTCACCCGGCGGATCAATGCCCTGATGGCGATGGCGATCGAGCAGAAAGATTACGCCGCCCAGGATTTCCTGCGCTGGTTTGTGACCGAGCAAGTGGAAGAAGTTTCCACCATGGATAACCTGCTCAAGATTGTGCGCCAGTCTGGTCCCAAGAACTTGATCATGCTGGAAGCGTATTTCTCACACTCAGGTTAATTCAAGCGATCTAATAAATAAGTGAACCACTGCTTGCGGTGGTTCACTTATTTAATCTCACGGATATGCAAACTCGGGCTGTCTGCCATAAGGTAGACAGCCCGAGTGAGTTAATTATCAGCGGGCGAAAAACAACCAGCCCAGGTAGAGGCCAATCATAATCAGGCCCATGGTTAACCGCAGCACGACAGCCCAACCGCATCCCAAGGCCATGCTCTTTGTCGATTTAAAGGCGTAGCGCCAATTTCGCTGGCGGAAGTATTCGATTGTGAACAATGCCGCCAGTGAGAGCAAGATACCCCCGAAAAACGGCAGAAAAATGCTCCCGATCATACCTGCCACCAGGGCTATCGTGATCGAGGTCCAGCTCGCCCCCGTGCGGCGTGCACTGGTTCCCATGATTACGTTATCTACCAGACTGCCGGCGATCATCAAGAGGGTGATCGCTGCGAAAAAAATCCAGGCTGCGGTGGTTTGAATCCCATTGACCAGTCCAAAAATAACAGCGCCGGCCCAGATGATGACCAGCCCTGGCAAGATAGGGATGAAGACCAAACTAAACAATCCAAAGATCATGATGGTGAGAATGATCAAAGGAATGCCAACCTGAGTTAGAATTTCCACTATTCAATCACCTCTACCCCGCCCATCCAGGGCCGCAGCACTTCAGGAACGATGATCGATCCATCGGGCTGCTGGTAGTTTTCCAGGATGGCGATCAGGGTGCGGGGCATGCCAAGTCCGGAGCCGTTTAATGTGTGGAGCAGGCGAGTCTTCCCGTCTTCTGTGCGGTATTTGATATTGGCCCGCCGCGCTTGAAAATCGCCTACATTGCTAACCGACGAGACTTCCAACCATTCTTCACAGCCAGGCGCCCAGACTTCCAGGTCATAGGTCACCCTGGCGTTGAAGCCCAGGTCGCCCGTACACAACTGCAATACCCGGTAAGTCAGGCCTAACAGGCGGCAGGTCTCTTCGGCATCAGCCAACATTTTCTGCAGTTCCTTATCCGATTCTGCTGGATTCGCATAGATATACATTTCGACTTTGTCAAATTGGTGGCCGCGTTTGATCCCGCGCACATCGCGCCCGGCGCTCATTTTCTCACGCCTGAAGCAGGGCGTATATGCCGTGTAGCGCAGGGGCAGTTCGCTTTCTGCCAGCACTTCATCCATGTGCAGACCGGTCAGGGGCACCTCGGCTGTAGGAACCATCCAAAAATCTTCTTCGGCATCATGGTATAAGTTGTCCTTAAATTTAGGAAGCTGTCCGGCAGCATACAATGTATCTGCTTTTACCATGAAGGGGGTGTATTTTTCAAGATATCCCTGGCGAATATGCAGATCGAGCATCCAGGCGATTAAGGCGCGCTGCAGGCGGGCACCGGCGCCGCTCAACACATAAAAACGCGATCCGGTGATTTTCACGCCGCGTTCGAAATCGATGATGCCAAGCTTGGGCCCGAGATCCCAATGGGGCATTGGCGTAAAAGAACGGGTGGGAATTTCCCCGCTGATTTTCACCACCACATTTTCATGCTCATCGCGCCCCAGGGGCACATCTTGCTGAGGGATGTTGGGAATCGTCGAAATCAACTGCTGCTGGCGGGCTTCGACCTGGCGCACTTTTTCATCCAGTTCGGCGATTTCTTCACCGAGCTGGCGCATAGCTTCGATCCTGGTCTGGCGCTCTGCCTGGTTTTTCATCCGGCCGATTTCTTTGGATGCAGCATTGCGCTGCGCTTTTAAGCCCTCAACCTGACCGATTAAGGTGCGGCGTTCGCCGTCCACCGCCAGCATTTCATCGACGACCGCCGCATCCATTTGGCGCCTTTGCAGGGCATCACGTACCTGTTCCGGATGTTCTCGGATCAAATTAATGTCTAACATGGTCAACCTCCACGATATAGATGGTTCTGGCATCCCATCCTGCAATCAAAGATGAGCAGAGACCAGGATACAAGAATAGAAAACGCCCCCTCCGAGTTGCAGGACGAGGGGGCGCTCGTGGTACCACCTGCTTTTGCTGCCGGATTAAGCAGCCTCATTCGTGGGATATCGGTTCCTCCGGTCCGCTTACGATAGAAAAAACCCGGTTTCCAGTTTTTTCATCCCTGCACGGACAGCCTGCTCATGATGAGCGCCGGGGTGGAATTCACCTCTGTACCTGCCGGCTTGCACAACCGCCGGCTCTCTGAAAGGCTGCAAGGCTACTTGATCCCGGGCGAGCTTATGATCACAAGTATAACTTAACCATAATGAAAGGTCAATTAGCGGAATTTTCAGATTGGTTGGAAAAAACTCATGTAGAATTAAGCCATGGATGCCATACCTGCCTTTTTAACCCCCAGTGAACATGTATATTTGAACGGCGAAAAATTCGCACCCAAAGCGGGCATTTTTGGTAAAACGCGGCTGATGCATATGGATTTTGACGCAAACGCCACCACACTTGTCCAGGCGATTTTTGCCGCGGCCTTTCTAACCCTTGAACAACAAGGCACACTGCGCCTGGAGATTCGGCCAAAGAAAGTGTTATTTGGCCTGGCCTCAACCAAAGCCCTGTATGCCGATTCGGTTGGACCAAGTGCAGCCTGGCCGGGCCAATCGATCGAGGCGGCATTGCCGGGCCTGGCCTACCAGCTCGCTTCAGACAAGGGTAAGAATGAAGTATATGCCATGATTTATGCCTGGCTCGGTCAAGATTTCAGTTCCCCGTTTGAAGAAGTGCTGACGCGGATTAAGAATGGTTTGGCGGCGCGCGGCCTGGTAGAAACGCGCGAGGAACGAACGCTGAAAATCTTCACGCGTACGGTTCATGTTCTGCCAGAAGCGACCCGCCAACTTGCTCTGACTCAATCGATCCAACCCGTCCAGCAGGTAATTACCCTGTGTCAGCAAACTCGCCCGGATTTGTGGGACAGCCTGAATAATCAAATCAAGAAAGCGGTGAGCGCGCGCCAGGAAAAAACCGACACTGATTTTGACGACGACTGAAAGAAAATTGGGCAGTGCCGCGTTTGACATTCTGCCAGCCTGAGGCTACAATCAATTTAAGCCAGGCAATAATCTGGGAACATCCCTCCGCGGCAAGCGGCTTCCAAGGAGCGATCGTGAGCAAATGGCCAGGTAAATATGTAATCGGCCTGACCGGTAATATCGGGACAGGTAAGAGCGTTGTGCGCCGGATGCTTGAGCATCTCGGCGCTTATGGTATTGATGCCGACGCGCTTGGTCACCGGGTGATTGCCAAAGGCGCTCCAGGCTACCAACCTGTGCTATCGACCTTTGGCCGGTATGTCTTGTCTCCGGAGGGTGAAATTAACCGGGTCCGCTTAGGCAAAATTGTTTTCAATGACCCGGATGCGATGACGATGCTGGAGAAAATCATCCATCCATATGTTGAACAGGCGGTCGATTTGATGGTCCGGCGCGCCTCTCAACCGGTCATTGTGGTTGAAGCGATCAAACTGCTAGAAGCTAATTTACACCGTTCTTGCGACAGCATTTGGGTGACCTATGCGCCCGCAGATATCCAGCTTGCGCGGTTGGTTCAACTGCGTAAAATGAATGAGGTTGAAGCCCGCCAGCGCATCGGCGCTCAACCTGCACAGGAGGATAAAATCAAAAGAGCCAACGTGGTGGTAAAGAACACCTCCACGTTTGAAGACACCTGGAAGCAGGTGGTTTCTGCCTGGCAGAAAAAGATCCCAGTCCCAATTGAAAGTGCGGGGCCCGCCCGGCCTGTCGTGCGAGCGACGGCGCTTCAAGGAGAAATTAGCGTGGTGCGTGGTCGTCCGAGCCATTCCAATGAAATTGCCGATTTGATCAACCGTCTGAGAAAACCGGATATTCCACTTAAAAAAGATGATGTGATGGCTGCGTTTGGTGAAAAAGCATTTCTTTTGCTCCAGGTTGGTCAGACGAACATGGGTGTGATCGGTTGGCAGGTAGAAAACCTGGTCGCCAGAACGACCGATATTGTCATCGACCCCGCCGTTCCGATTAACCGGGCGCTGCCAGCCTTGATTACAGAAATGGAGAAGGCATCCAGAGATTTGCAGTGCGAGGCATCCCTGGTGTTTGTCCCACCGGATTTGGCCAAGCAAGACGGCTTGTGGCGCAGTCTCGGGTATGATCGACGGACGGCACAATCCTTGGGCGTCCTGGCCTGGATGGAAGCCGCGCTGGAATCGGCGCTGCCAAAAACAACCCTATATTTTAAACAACTGCGTGTGGATCGGATTTTACGCCCGATTTAGAACTTATCTGTGCCCAACTTACTAAGCGAACTCTCTTTTCTTTTTCAGCGCCTCAATATTTTGAGCGCTCTCGACCTGCTGTTAGTGACGCTGGTATTCTTTGGAATCCTGTACCTGGTTCGAGACACTCAGGCGATGGTCCTGCTGCGCGGGATGATCCTGCTGGCGATCTTGCTGACCCTGCTAACCAGCCTGGTTAACCTGCCCGCTTTTTCCTGGTTGGTTCGAACCACACTTCCCACCTTGCTGTTAGCCATACCGGTGATCTTTGCCCAGGAAATCAGACGCGGTCTGGAACGGTTGGGGCGAGCTGGTGCCGGGACGATTATTCTGCCCGCCCGGCCGGAAAATGCGCTGGCGATGCAGCAGACCATCAAGGCAATCGTCACCGCGGCAGCGCGCCTTTCGGCGCGCCAGCATGGGGCGCTGATTGTGATGCAGCGTAAAGAAGGCCTGCAGGAATATATCCAGACCGGTGTGCGGATGAATGCGGTCGTTACCCCAGAACTGCTGCTGCAGGTGTTTTATCCCAATACGCCGCTGCACGATGGTGCCGTAATTATTTCTGATAACCGTCTTATGTCGGCCGCCTGTGTGATGCCGCTTTCAGCCAGCGGCATTTTAAACCGTTCGCCCGAACGACAGATGGGCCTGCGCCACCGGGCCGCATTGGGAATTTCTGAAGCCAGTGATGCGATTTCGGTGGTGGTTTCGGAAGAAACGGGTTCGATTTCGATTGCGCATAATGGGCGCATGATCCGCCGCCTGGATAGCGAACGGCTGGAAAACATTTTGAACGCATTTTATCAACCGCCGCCGGGCGGCGGTTCCCCATTTGCCATCCTGTCCCGCTTTTTCAACCGGGGAAAGAAAAATCAGGAGAAATAATGTTAAATCTGGTGCGCGTGTTTCTTAAATATTTACCCTCGTTTATCCTGGCATTTGCACTGGCGGTGGCGGTTTGGATTTCGGCTGTGACCGCAGCGGATCCGAACGAGGAAAAAATTTATCCGCGCCAACTGAAAGTGGAGCTGATCGGGCAGGATTCAAGTCTGGTGATCACCAAGAGCGAAATCTCTCCTGTTACTCTGACGCTTTCTGCGCCGCGCTCGATCTGGGACCGGCTGACGAACGAGCAGGGCCTGGTGAATGCCACTGCGGATCTTTCGGGCCTGACCGCTGGCACCCACACCGTGGATATCCAGGTAAATGTGGGTATTCGTCCAGTGCAAAAAATTGCCCAATCCCCGCGGACAATCACGGTCACGCTGGAGAAATTGGCCAGCCGGACGGTTCCAGTGCGGATTATCTCTCGCGGTGAATTATCGATCGGTTTTCAGTCTGACCCACCTCAATCTTCGCTAACTGAGGTGACTGTCACGGGTCCGGAATCGTTGGTCAACCAGGTGGTGGCAGGTCGCGCTGTGTTGGATATCAGCCAGGCTCAGGAGACCATTACGCGCGTTTTAAACCTGCAGGCGGTTGATATTAACGACCAGCCGGTCAGCGGGGTGACCTTGACCCCGGACCGCGTGAATGTCTCCCAGGTCATCACGCAGCGCGGCGGTTATCGTAATGTAGTGGTTAAAGTTCAGCCGATTGGAAAGATTGCCAACGGCTACCGCCTGACCAATATTGTGGTTTCGCCGCCAGCGGTGACCGTCTTTTCGGCGGATCCCAAATTGGTGAACGATCTGCCGGGCTATATTGAGACTGCTCCGCTTAATTTGGAAGGGGTAAAAGATGATTTCGATACCCGCCTGGCGTTGAGTTTGCCAAGTGGAATTTCTGTGGTGGGTGACGACACTGTTCTGGTGCAGGTAGGTGTGGCTACGATTGAAGGGAGTATAACGATTTCTCTCAATAAAGTAGAAGTTACCGGCCTCTCTGAAGGTTTGGAAGGAAAAGTGTCACCAGCGACCGTAGATGTGATCCTTTCCGGACCGCTTCCTGTCCTGGATACACTGCGAGCCGATAATTTACGCGTAACGGTAGATATGACAGATGCAAAAGTGGGTACCTATCAGCGCACTCCTAAGGTAGAATTAGCAGTCGGTGAGGTACGGGTCAATTCGATATTACCCGGCACGGTTGAAATCACGATCAGCCAGGCGCCGAGTCCTACTCCGAGTCCTACCCCGAGCCCAACACCGAGGAGTTAGCATGCCCAAACCGATTGTTGTGATGGTTGGCCGGCCAAATGTCGGTAAATCAACCCTGTTTAACCGCCTGGCAGGTGAGCCGCTGGCGATTGTGGATAATAAACCTGGAACAACGCGCGATCGTTTGTTTTCAGAAGCGGAGTGGAACGGGATCGAATTTACCATCGTGGATACCGGTGGGATTGATCCAAGTACAGGTGGAAAAATCCCACTTTCGATTGATTCGGCTGAATATATCCAGCAAATCCGCGGACAGGCAGAATTAGCAATCCAGGAAGCGGATGTGGTTTTATTTCTGGTGGATGCGCTCAGTGGGGTGACGCCAGCCGACCTGGAAGTGGCGCAGATTCTACGCCGCAACCGGACCATCCAGGATGGAAAAGAGGTGCCGCCGGTCTTGCTGGTGGTTAACAAGGCTGACAGCGCAGCACTACGCCTGGATGCGACCGAGTTTTATGAATTGGGCATGGGTGACCCTTACCCGATTTCAGCAATTCATGGTACCGGTACGGGAGACATGTTAGACGATCTGGTGGCAAGTTTTCCGCAGGCCGAAGAAGAAGTGGAAGACGATTCGGCAAAAATCGCCATTGTGGGTAAACCGAATGTGGGGAAATCCAGCCTGCTCAACCGCCTGGTTGGGGAAGAACGGGCGATCGTCAGTCCCATTGCCGGCACGACCCGCGATGCCGTGGATACAAAAATTGTGTTCAATGACCTTCCGGTAACCCTGATCGACACGGCGGGCATCCGCAAGCGTGGAAAAGTGGAGCCGGGAGTGGAAAAGTACAGCGTCATCCGCTCGATGCGCGCCATCGACCGCTGTGAGGTGGCGCTGTTGGTGATCGATGCCACTTCAGGCATTACCGCGCAGGATACACACATCGCGGGATATATCCTGGAGGCCTGGAAGAGCACGGTGGTGGTGGTCAATAAATGGGACGCAGTCGAAAAAGACAGCGATTCGATGGCTGTATTTACCCGCCATGTCCGCGAGCAGCTAAATTTTATGGCCTATGTGCCGGTATTGTTTATTTCCGCCAAGACAGGCCAGCGCATAGAACAGGTGCTGCCGGAGGCGCTGCGCATCCAGGAAGAGCGCCTTGCGCGCATGAGCACTTCTCAACTCAACAAAATTGTCCATGAAGCCCAGGACAGACATTCCCCATCCGATGCATCCGGGCGAATGCTGAAGATATATTACGGTACCCAGGTGCGTTCAGATCCGCCGACGTTTATGCTGTACTGCAACGATCCCAAGCTGGCTCATTTTTCTTATATGCGCTATCTTGAAAACTCGGTGCGTAAGGAATATCCATTCAGCGGGACACCCATCCGCCTGGTTTTAAAAGCCCGGCGCTGATTCTTTGTCTTTTTCATCTTGACGGAATACAGGGTTTTTGATACACTCCGGCTTCGTTGCCGTAGGGCAAGATAGGATCAATAAAATGCTACACCTTGCGATTCTAATTGCCCTTTGGTATAATACTGCGCGCTGAGTACCTTAAAATATTATCCGCCGACGTAGCTCAATCGGAAGAGCAACCGCCTTGTAAGTGGTAGGTTACGGGTTCGATTCCCGTCGTCGGCTCAGTTGCAGGCTAGTGAGTGAGATCGTTCCTTGTGAACAACCTCACTTGCGAGCTGGCAACGGCTCATAACTAGGGCAGTTACCCAAGTGGCCAAAGGGGGCTGACTGTAAATCAGCTGGAGCACTCCTTCGTAGGTTCGAATCCTTCACTGCCCACCTACTATTATTTCGCACAAGGGTGAAGTAATAGGACGGCAAGCCCACATAGCTCAGATGGTAGAGCACGCCCTTGGTAAGGGCGGGGTCATGGGTTCAATTCCCATTGTGGGCTCAGTTTGCCGAAATTATGTGATTGTCTTTGTTATATCAGGAGATGAATGCATGGCAAAGCAGAAATTTGACCGAAGCAAACCACATTTGAACGTAGGGACGATGGGACACATCGACCACGGGAAGACCACGTTGACGGCAGCGATCACGAAGTATTGCGCGCTGCTGGGGCACGGGTCGTACAAGGCGTATGATCAGATCGACAACGCGCCGGAAGAGAAAGCGCGCGGGATCACGATCAACATAGCGCATGTAGAGTACGAGACCGAAAATCGGCACTATGCGCACGTAGACATGCCAGGGCACCGGGACTACATCAAGAACATGATCACCGGGGCAGCGCAGGTAGATGGAGCGATCCTGGTAGTAGCAGCGCCGGACGGGCCGATGCCGCAGACGAAAGAGCACGTGCTGTTAGCGCGGCAGGTGGAAGTACCGAGCATCGTGGTGTATTTGAACAAGATCGACCAGATGAACGATCCGGAGCTGTTGGAGCTGGTGGAGTTAGAGCTGCGCGAGATGCTGACGGAGTATGGGTATCCCGGGGATACGATTCCGATCGTGCGCGGGTCAGCGTTGGAAGCCAACGAGTGCACCTCGACGGACCCGAATGCGCCGGAGTACGCCTCGATCAAAGAGCTGCTGCGGGTGGTGGATGAATATATCCCCCAGCCGGAGCGGGAAGTGGATCGGCCGTTCATGATGCCGGTGGAAGACGTGTTCTCGATCAAAGGCCGCGGGACGGTAGTGACGGGGCGTGTCGACCGGGGCAAGATCAAAGTGGGCGAGCCGGTAGAGATCGTAGGGCTGCAGGAAAAGAGCCGCAACTCGGTAGTGACAGGTGTGGAGATGTTCCACAAACTGTTGGACGAAGGGCTGGCGGGCGACAACCTGGGGCTGCTGCTGCGCGGGATAGAGCGCACGGACGTGGAGCGCGGGCAAGTAATCGCCAAACCGGGCTCGATCACGCCGCACAAGAAGTTCATGAGTGAAGTGTACGTGCTGAAGAAAGAAGAGGGTGGGCGGCACAAGGCCTTCTTCAATGGATACCGGCCGCAGTTCTACATCCGGACGATGGACGTGACGGGCGCAATCACCTTGCCGAAAGATGTGGAAATGGTGATGCCCGGAGACAACGTGAACCTGGAAGTGGAATTGATTATCCCGGTGGCGTTGGAGCAGGGCTCCAAATTTGCAATTCGCGAAGGTGGTCTGACGGTTGGCGCCGGCGTGATCACAAAGATTCTGGACTAAAGGAGAGCCGGCCAAGCAGGTTTGGCCGCGGATCAACAGTATGGCTTCAAAAAGGAAGGATGTTCGACCAGTTATCACGTTTGCTTGCAATGACTGCAAGGAACGAAATTATACGAGCCAGAAAAATCGTCGTAACGATCCTGGGCGGATGGCATTAAGTAAATACTGCCCTCGTTGTCGCAAGCATACAGAACACAGAGAGACGAAGTAGTTTTTCCGACTGTGGTTCTCACAGGTTGGTACTTGAAGTAACCACAGTTGGATTTTAGGCCAGTAGCTCAACTGGCAGAGCGCCTGTCTCCAAAACAGGAGGTTGTGGGTTCAATTCCTGCCTGGCCTGCCTGAAGTAAGCAACGCCGTCCTCCCCTCTGTCAGGGGGATCCCTCTGGTAGACCTTGCGGGAAGGGCGGCGTTTTAGCCGTAAGAAAAAGGAGTTTTGCGTGGCCGATAAAGTAATAGAAAAAGCAAAAAAGCCCAATGCGATCCAGAAATTTTACAAGGAGACCATTGGAGAGCTGCGCAAGGTGGCCTGGCCAACCCCGCAGGAAGCCTGGCGGTTGACTGTCATCGTGATCATCACGATGGTCGCCACCAGCTTTGCACTTGGCCTATTGGATTGGGTATTTTCTAGAATAGTTGCTGCGCTGGTTGCCTGAACGGTTGCCGCAAGCAGGATGAGGAGTCAGGATGGAAGACGCGCTAGAAACGCCGAAAAAGAGGACTAAAAAGGCTAAGGAACAGCCAGCGGTGGGAAAATCCACCAGCGGGCGGTCGAGCGCATCTGCTGATTCTGCTCCTGCGGAAGAAGGACTGGAGCAAATTCTGGAAGGTGCCAGCGATGAACGTTCCTGGTATGTGATTCATTGCTATTCGGGTTATGAAAACAAGGTGCGTTACAACCTCGAGCAGCGCATTGAAACCATGCAGATGAAAGATCACATTTTTGATGTGGTGATCCCAACTCAGGAAGAGATCGAGGTCAAAGACGGTAAGCGCCGGGTTGTTGAGCGCCATGTTTTCCCAGGATACGTCCTGGTGAATATGATTCTCAGCGAAGAATCGTGGTATGTTGTGCGCAATACCCCGGGTGTAACTGGATTTGTAGGGATGGGCAACCAACCTACGGCCTTACGTCCTGAAGAAGTATCCCAGATCTTGAAGCGCATGGAAGCCGAGGCGCCGCACATTAAAGTCTCGTTTAAAGTTGGCGAGCGGGTACGCATCGTCGATGGCCCATTCAACGATTTCCGCGGTACGGTGGCTGAACTCGATATGGAACGGACCAAAGTGCGGGTCATGGTCAATTTCTTCGGCCGTGAAACCCCGGTTGAACTGGACTTTTTGCAAGTCGAAAAGGCGTAAGCCTGCATCCATAAACGAACCAGGCTGAATACCAGCCTGATTTTGTGGGAGGGTGCTCCCCAAATCACCCGCTATAACCACGGAGGAGATAAACAGTGGCAAAGAAACTTAAGGCAATTGTACGTTTGCAGTTGAATGCCGGCAAAGCAAATCCGGCGCCCCCGGTTGGCCCCGCTCTGGCGCAGCACGGTATCAACATTATGGCATTCTGCAAGGAATACAACGCGCGCACCTCAGGTCGCGTGGGTGATGTCTTACCTGCAGAAATCACCATCTTTACGGATGGTTCATTTACCTTCATTCTGAAATCGCCGCCAACGGCGGTGCTGTTGAAGAAGGCCGCCGGTGTTGAAAAAGGTTCTGCGGAATCGAACCGGATCAAGGTGGGCAAAGTCTCTCGCGCCCAGGTTCGTGAGATCGCTGAGATCAAGATGAAAGACACGAACGCAGTTGATATTGAGGACGCTATGCGGCAGGTGGAAGGCACCGCCCGCAGCCTGGGTCTGCAGGTTTCAGGCTAACCGATTGTGGGAGGGTTCCATATTGGAATCCGCCAGCACCACGAAGGAGTAATGATGGCAAAGCACGGAAAAAAGTATAACGCCGTAAAGGCGAAGGTAGAAGAGGGCACCTATTATGAGCCCAAAAAGGCAGTAGAACTGGTCAAAGAAACCAGCTATGCCAAATTTGATGCTACCGTTGAAGTTCATATGCGCATGGGGCTCGACCCACGCCAGGCGGATCAAATGGTGCGTGATGTGGTCGTGCTTCCCAATGGCCTGGGTAAGACCGTGCGCGTTTTGGTCTTTGCCCAGGGTGAAGGCGCAACCCTGGCCCAGGAAGGTGGCGCGGATGTGGTGGCGGATACGGATGAATGGATTGCCCGCATTCAAGGTGGTTGGACGGATTTCGATGTCGCCATTGCCACCCCGGATATGATGAGCAAAGCCGGTCGTCTGGGACGGGTGCTCGGCCCGCGTGGTTTGATGCCTAATCCGAAAGCCGGCACCGTGGTGCCCGCCGAGGATCTGCCCCGCGTCATTCAAGAAGCCAAAGCCGGACGCGTAGAATTCCGCCTGGATAAGACCGCGAATATTCACGTTCCGATTGGAAAGACATCTTTCTCAGCGGAGAAACTGTATGAAAACCTGGGGGCGTTGATGGCAGCCATCAGGAAGGCCAAACCGGCTGGCGCCAAGGGCGCATATGTCCGCCGGATCACGCTCAGTTCCACCATGGGCCCTGGGATCAAACTGGATGCGCTCCAGGCCCAGAGCATGGATGTCGTTGATTAGATTTTAGGATCCATCGCAGCCTGATTTATGGTCCGGCTGCGAGCAAAAAAACTGGTATAATAACTGGCCCAAGTCCAGCATTCTCTACCATAGATTGCCGGTGCCTTTTTAGGCTCAATATCCTGCCGAGGTGGAGACAACCATCAAGATTAAATGCCGTATTCGCGGCAGGTGGAAGTCTTTGCCTTGCAGTAGTAAGGTAAAGACTTTTTTTATATCCTGAACAAGGAAGGAGGTGAAATTCTAGTGGCCTTTTCAAAACAGCAGAAAAATGTCATGATTAAAAGTTATAAAGAGTGGTTGAACCAGAGCCAGGCAGTTTTCGTTCTCGAATATACGAAAATGTCGATGAAAGAAGTTGACTCTCTGCGTGGGAAGGTGCGCGATGCCGGCGGCCAGCTTCACGTGGTGAAGAATACGTTAATGAGCATCGTACTGGACCAGGCCAAAATCGAGCACGCGACCCTTGAAGGTACGAGTTTGATGGGTTTTGCTATCAATGATGTTCCCGCGGTTGCCAAAGTGTTCCTCGATGTGACCAAGAACAGTGAAGTGTACAAGCTTAAGGGCGGGTACATGGATGGGAGCGAGGTCTCGATTGATAACATCAAAATTCTGGCCGAACTACCGCCTTTGCCCGTATTGCGCGCCACGCTATTGGGCCTGTTACAGGCTCCTGCTGGCAAGCTCGTCCGCACGATCAACGAACCAGCCCGCTCACTGGCTTATGTGTTTAAAGCTTATTCGCAACCCGCAGAGGGTGCCCCAGCCGCTGGCTAGGAAAATATCGCATACAGTGATGACGCGGCCGGGTTCTTTGGTCCAAACATGCACTGAAATATTACCAACAAAAAACGTTCAAAAGAAAGTAAGGAGATTTTCGAAATGGCTGACCTGGAAAAATTAGTTGAAGAATTGAGCACGCTTACCGTTTTGGAAGCTGCCGACCTCGTCAAGAAACTCGAGGAAAAATGGGGCGTTTCTGCTGCTGCCCCTGTTGCCGTTGCTGCTGCTGGCGCTCCCGCCGCTGCTGCTGAACCCGTCGAAGAACAGACTGAATTCGATGTCGTTCTCAAAGAGCCCGGTCCTAAGAAGATCGAAGTCATCAAGGTAATTCGCCAACTCACCAGCCTGGGATTGGTAGAAGCCAAGACCATGGCCGAGACCGCTGGCGCCAAGGTAATGACCGGTGTGTCCAAGCAGGCCGCTGCCGATGCCAAGAGCAAGCTCGAAACCGCTGGTGGCGTTGTTGATATTGCCTGATTTCAGGCGGATTATAAACAGCCGGCCAAAAGTAATCTTTGGCCGGCTGTTTTTTTAAATCAGTTTAAATTTAAATGCGACCGCTCTGATTTACGGCCGCTTTTAAATGGGATATTTTAGACTGCGACGGATTTCACCTGGCGGATGACCATCACCACCTTACCCATAATTCGCAGGCTTTTGGGGTTATCGATATAGATCGGCCCCATGGTGGGGTTGGCGGGCTGCAAACGAACACGATTGTTTTCGCGATAGAAATATTTCAGCGTGGTTTCGTCATTGTCATCCAGCCAGACGGCAACCATTTCGCCATTGCGCGCTTCCTGCGCCTTTTTCATAATGACCAGATCGCCATCGTTGATCATGGCGTCGATCATCGAGTCACCGGAGACTTCAAGGGCGAAGAGGTCGCTAACTTTTTCTTTGGCAGGCAGCAGGCTGCGGGCAATATCGACCCCCGATTCGGAGTCAAAGTAATTCAGATCGGAGGCTGGTACCGGGATTGGGGCGCTGGCAACAATGCGTCCAACCACAGGCACGCGCAGCATCATATCCGCCAGGGCATTCGACGTAGTGCGCACGACTTCGGTGACCCGCTGGGAAACAGAAGGGGTTTTGAGAACGCGAATACTGCGTGAAACATGCTCGTCGCGGTCAATGAAACCCATTTGCTGGAGCTGGTTTAGATAGTAATCGATTAAGGAAGTTGATTTAACACCGATGCTATCTCCAATCTGGCGGATCGATGGTGAATAACCACTTTGGTCATGAAATCGGCCTAAAAAATCCATGATCTTACGATGTCTTTCGCTTAAACCTGTACTTCGTCTGGCCATGATATCTTTCTCCTTCAATCCGATAATTGGATCATTTGTACTATATAATATCAGAACATATGTTCATTGTCAAGCGGCTGAGAAAAATTAATGGATTTGGTAAAATAGCTGAATTATTAAGGACAAAACTATGACCATTCGAGCAGTATTATTTGATTTCGGCGGTGTGCTGTACAGAACCCCGGATCGACGGTGGATGAGGAAATGGCAGGGCTTATTGCGCCTTGGGAATGACGAGGTAATTTCCTCGATCATTGCTTCACAGGATGAATCGCCTTACGTTCAGGCAATTATGGAAGGACGGATGCCCGAAAATGAGATTTGGGAACGAATGGCGCGCCGCTGGCGTTTGAGCCCCATTCTGGTACGCTGGCTAAAACGCAGTTCGATGAGCCGGCACCGGTTAAATCGGGAAGTAGCCGCATTTCTGGCCAGTCTGCGGCCAAAATATCGGACGGGTATCTTAAGCAACGCGGGAAGCGAGTCGCGCGACATGTTTACTTCTATTTTTGGCTTCGATCGCCTGGTCGATGAGATCATCATATCGGCTGAAGAGGGGATCGCCAAGCCGGATGAGCGGATCTATCAAATCGCGCTGGATAAAATGGGGGTGGAACCAGAGGAAGCAGTTTTTCTGGATGATCTTTCGGCAAATGTGGAGGCTGCCCGCCAATTAGGAATGAAGGCAGTCCAGTTTTTGGATACCTCCCAGGCACTATCCGAAATTCGGGCTTTACTGGCAAGTTAATCATAAGCGGCGCATCATAAATATCACTATTTGATTGACGTCATTTTCTTATTATGCTATACTCCACTATAGTATACTGAAACTGAGGTTAATTCTATGCCGTTATATGAATATCTTTGCCGTGACTGCGGTCAGCCATTTGAAAAAATGGTACGCATGTCTGAACAGGACCAGGCCCCGGTCTGCCCTTCGTGCGGAAGCCCTGATACTCGCAAGCAAATTTCTACATTTGCCACGCGTGGGGTTTCATCCACATCTTCTGTGAGTACTGCGAGCAGTTCTTGCTCGTCGACCGGAAGGTTTTCGTGAGGATAAACCATCGAGCTGCGTGACAGCTCTACCCAAAAAGACCATGAAATTAACGGATGTTGAAGCCAAAGACCAACTCTTGCGCCGGTTGCGTCGCATAGAAGGTCAGGTGCGCGGTGTGCAGGGCATGGTGACAGAAGAACGGGACTGTCGTGAGATTTTGCAGCAGCTTGCTTCCATCCGCTCCGCGGTACAGGGGGCCAGTCTGGCGTTTATCGAAGAGTACGCCAGTCGGTGTTTGCTGAACGATGAAATTGGCGATCGAGCGCGCCGCGAGGATTTGTTAAAAGATTTGATTGTTTTGCTGGGCAAGGTCGATTAACTGCAATCGATATACCGCCCATGAAAGCCAGAATGAGGAGAAGAAGATGGCATCTGCGAACGTCCGCTGGGTAAGCGGTAAACAATTTGTGGGAACGGATTCGACCAAGCACTCCGTGGTGCTTTCTACCCCGGATGAGGGTGTGGGTATGAAGCCTTCGGATATGCTCCTGGTTGGATTGGCGGGATGCACCGCGGTGGATGTCGTGGAAATATTGGCCAAAAAGCGCACACCGCTCAGCAGCCTGGAAATTCAAACTACCGCGACTCAGGATGAAGACGCGCCCTGGACCTTCCGAAAATTTCACATGAAATATATTGTCAAAGGTAAGGGATTGACCGAAAAATCTGTCGAACAGGCGATTTCGCTCTCGGAAGAAAAATATTGTTCGGTAGCCGCGACAGTGCGCGGTGTGGCAGAAATTACAACCGAATTTGAGATTTTACCCGAGGATTAAGTTCCTCGGATTGCCATTAGAACAGGCGTTATTGTTTAAATCAAACACCCCCGAGTATAATCAAGCCAGAGGTCAACCTCTGGCTTATTTTTTTGTTATTCATCATCGAGGCTGTGAAACCAATTATCCTGGTTATTTTCCCAGCCGGAGGAGATTATTGTGAGTTATGCCGGCGTGCTGGCCAGGTATGGTCAATACCTGGATCTTCCCAATTATTCCACACCCATCACCCTTTTAGAGGGCAACACCCCATTAATTCCCATGCCGCGCCTGGCCGAAGCATTAGGCGGTGGGTTCGAGCTATGGGTAAAATTCGAAGGATTGAACCCCACCGGATCCTTCAAAGATCGCGGGATGACCGCAGCCATCAGCGAAGCGGCCGGAAGGGATGTAAAAACCGTGATCTGCGCTTCCACCGGCAATACTGCGGCTTCTGCTGCTGCCTATGCCAGCCGGGCAGGCATGCATTCGATTGTGATCATCCCCGAAGGAAAGGTCGCGGCTGGAAAGCTGGCTGGGGCGGTGGCTTATGGCGCCCAGGTAATTCAGATCCAGGGCTCTTTCGATGATGCGCTGACCCTGGTGGTGCAGATCAGCCAGAACCATCCGATTGCCCTGGTAAACTCGTTGAACCCTTACCGCCTGGAAGGTCAGAAAACCGCGGCCTTTGAAATATGTGATGTTCTGGGCGCGGCCCCGGATTGGCTGTGCCTGCCCGTGGGGAATGCCGGGAATATCACGGCTTACTGGATGGGTTTTCAGCAGTACAACCGCCTGATCCAGACCGGTTTGCCCCATATTTTGGGCGTGCAAGCTGCCGGTTCAGCGCCGCTGGTGCTGGGGCATCCGGTGGAGCATCCCGATACCATTGCCACAGCCATCCGAATCGGGAAGCCGGCCCGCGGCGAACAGGCTCTTCAGGCATCGGAAGAATCGCAGGGAAAGATCATGGCGGTCAGCGATGATGAGATCCTGGCTATGCAGCGTATGTTGGCGTCCAGCGGTGTATGGGTAGAACCGGCTTCGGCAGCAGGATTGGCCGGTCTGGCGAATGAACTGCGCAGCGGGCAGATGAATGTGCATGGGCAAAAGGTGGTGGCAGTTTGCACGGGCCATGGATTGAAAGACCCGGATATTATTGCCAGCTCGATGGCCAAGCCGCAGGTTCTGGCGGCGGATCTACGTGTTTTAGAGGCGGTTTTAATTCCTTAGTGTTTTCCTGGTCTGTGAGGCCGGGTTAATTTCCGGGTAGTGCAGAATTTTATTGGAGGAAGAATGGTCTCTGCGGTCACCGTGCGCGTGCCGGCAACCACGGCGAATCTTGGGCCGGGTTTTGATACCCTGGCCCTGGCATTGGATTTATGGAATGAAGCGGTTTTCCAACCGGTTGAATCTGGCCTGACGATAACAGTAGAGGGTGAAGGGATGGGGATCCTTCCACTTGACCGGACGAACCTGGTCTTAAAAGCGGTGGAAGAATTCTGTTTACGAACCAACCAACCAGTGCCAGGGTTGGCTGTTCGATGTACCAACCAGATCCCTTTGGGGTCGGGGTTGGGCTCCAGCGCTGCGGCAACCCTGCTGGGTTTGCTGGGGGCAAACGCGATTTTGGGCACGCCGTTTAACCGCGATCAGATCCTGGAGATGGCCATTGAGGTAGAGGGCCATCCGGATAATGCAGCTGCGGCGATTAATGGGGGGTTGGTGGTGATCTCCGCAGAAAACGATCATGGGTGGTTGGTGCGGCGGTTTGATCTACCGGCGCTGTCTGCCGCGCTGGTGCTGCCAAATTTTGATTTCCCCACCCATTCTGCCCGGGCTGCGCTGCCAAAACAGGTGCCGTTTGAGGATGCAGTATTCAATATGGGGCGTGCTCTGCTGGTGGTAGAGGCGCTGCGCACGGGTGATTTGGATTTATTAGGGGAGGCGATGAAAGACAGGCTGCACCAGCCCTACCGGGTGCCATTAATTCCACGGGCAGCCGAGGCGATGGCTGCCGCACGTAAAGCCGGAGCCGTGGCGATCGCGATTTCGGGTGCCGGGCCGAGTGTCATCGCGTTTACGGCAGGAGATCCAACCCCGGTTGGCGCTGCCATGGCGAATGAGTTTCAAATGGCAGACATTCCTACGCGGACTTACAATTTGAGCAGCACAAACTGCGGTGCAAACTGGATTTTCTCGTAGAATATTTACCGGCAGTTATTTTACGACAATTACATATCAGGCACGGATTTTGTACCGGTAAGGTTCCTGGTAGTGAATCGTTGATCTTTTTTTGCGGAGGTTTTCATGGAAGGGTCCTTTCAAATTGAAGCTCAAAATCTGGTCTGGCGCTGTGAGCAGGAAACGGTGATCGTCCAACCCTGGGGGTTGGATGGGGTGCGCGTACAGGCAACTCTGGCGAATGAATTTATAGAAATCCCACATGCATTGACGATAGAAGCGATCCCGGCGTATGCCACCAAGATTGAATTGACCGAAAGCGGGGCCACGCTCCAAAATGGCAAGATATTTGTTGAAATGGAAACGGGTGGACGCCTGTGCTTTTTCCATGCCCGTACGGGAGAATTATTGGCCGCCGAACCGGAGGCGAAATTCACCCAGCATCCGGCCCGGCGCTGGCGCCCGGTTGGCGGTGGGGCCTACCGGCTGGAAGCATCCTTTATTTCATTTGAAAACGAGCGATTTTACGGCATGGGCCAGCACCAACACGGCCTGCTGGATAATAAAGGCTGCGTCATCGGGTTGGAACAGCGCAATACCGAAGTCAGCATTCCATTTCTGGTTTCCAATCGTGGATATGGTTTTTTGTGGAACAATCCCGCCATCGGACAGGCAGAATTAGGGTTTAACCAAACGCGTTGGGTGGCAGAAGCGACGCGCCAGATGGATTATTTCATTGTGGTAGGCGATTCCCCGGCGGATCTGTTGGAACGCTACGCTGAGGTGACCGGCCATGCGCCTATGCTTCCCGAATGGGCGGCAGGATTCTGGCAGTGCAAGCTGCGCTACCGCACCCAGGAAGAGCTGCTGGCGGTGGCGCGTGAATATAAGCGGCGCGGCCTGCCGCTCGCGGTGATTGTGATCGATTATTTTCACTGGACGATGATGGGCGAGTGGAAATTTGATCCGGCTTGCTGGCCAGATCCGGCGGCGATGGTCAAAGAGTTGGACGAGATGGGGGTCAAGGTGATGGTATCGGTTTGGCCGGCGGTCAACATTTACAGTGAAAATTACGAAATGATGCGCGCACAAGGCTACCTGGCCCGCTCCGAGCAGGGTTCGCAGGTGCATATGTTCCTTTACGATACCTTCCCCGGGCGAAATGCACCACTATCTTTTTATGATGCCACCCATCCCGGTGCGCGCCGCTACATTTGGGAACAGGTGCGCGAAAATTATTACAAATACGGCATCAAAGTCTGGTGGCTGGACGCGGACGAGCCAGAATTAATCCCCTACGATCACAGCCTGGTGCATTATCATCTGGGACCAGCCCAGGAAGTGGGCTGTATCTACCCATTGATGCACCAGCAGGGTTTTCATGAGGGGATGCGCCTGGAAGGCGAAGAGGAGATTATCACCCTTTCCCGATCGGCCTGGGCCGGCAGCCAGCGTTTCGGGGCGGCGGTCTGGTCGGGGGATATCGCATCGCGTTTCGAAGTGCTGCGCGCCCAGGTGGCTGCGGGGTTGAATATCGCCATGAGCGGCATCCCCTGGTGGACTACGGATATCGGCGGTTTCCACGGCGGGGATGTGAACTCTCCCTATTTTCGAGAATTAATTATTCGCTGGTTCCAATATGGGGTGTTCTGCCCGCTGTTTCGCCTGCATGGGGTGCGAATGCCAGGGGACACCAATGCGGGTGGTTCGGGCGGGCCTAACGAAATCTGGTCTTTTGGGGATGATGCCTACAAGATCATCCGGCACCTGCTTTTCCTGCGCGAGAAGCTCAAACCCTATATTCTGGTGCAGATGAAAGCAGCCCATACCAGAGGTATGCCGCCGATGCGCCCGCTGTTTGTCGATTTCCCGGGGGATGCGGCGGCCTGGAGTGTGAGCGACCAGTTTATGTTTGGGCCGGATTTAATGGCTGCGCCTGTGCTGGATGAGGGCGCGCGCGGACGATCGGTTTACCTGCCCTCCGGGACCAACTGGGTGGATGCCTGGAACGGGGTTGTGTACGAAGGAGGGGCATGGACCGAGATAAGTGCCCCGTTGGATCGGGTACCGGCCTTCTGGCGCGATGGCAGCCCGCATATTTTCCGGTTTGACGAAATCGCTACTGAATAAATTTACTGGTTTTGAATTAATAGTTTTTCATTAAGACTTAGCCATGGAGGACACAGAGAAGAAGAAAAATTATTCATATTCGTGCCAGGAAGTAAATCGACCAGATACCTGCCGTGTGGTAAAAACTGTGGGCTGCCAGGTTGGCTGCATCATATTCTCCCCGAGGTCAAGAGATTAGCCGAGGGTATTTTGTGATTTGTAGACCAACTCGCCCGCCACAACGGTCATTTTTACATTACCCTCCCCATCCAGCAATACCAGGTCGGCATCGTATCCGGGCTGCAGGCTGCCCTTACGCTGGCCCAGGCCGATAGCCTGGGCGGCATTACGGCTGGAAGCGGCCCATAGCTCGGGCAGGGGCCGCCTGGCTGCCGCAGCCAGGTTGCGCAGGCCGCGCTCCAGGGTGAGCACCGAACCGGCCAGGGTGCCGTCCGGCAGGCGGGCGGCATGGTCTTTGATTGTCATGCGGCGGTGATCGTCGATCGGGTATTCGCCTTCCGGCAAGCCGGTGCCGCGGATAGCGTCGGTGATCAAAATGATCCCGTCCGGTCCCTTGGCCTGAAGCGCAAGCTGCATGGCGGCGGGATGGACGTGGATATTATCGGCGATCAACTCGCAGCGGATTTCCGGAAAAGTCAGGGCGGCCCCCACCACGCCGGGAGCGCGGTGATGCAGTGGGCTCATGGCATTATAGCAGTGGGTCACCTGTCGCAAGCCGTGCTGGATGGCGACTGCCATCTGTTCGTAGGTGGCGTCGCTGTGCCCGGCCGAGACGGTCACACCGCGCCGCATGCATTCATCCACCAGCCACAGATTTTCGGGAAACTCCGGGGCCAGCGCCACCAGGCGCACCAGGCCGGTTTCCAGGTACTCCACCGCTTCCGTGGGGTTGGCGCGGCGAATGAGAGCCTTGTCCTGGGCGCCGCAGCGCGCAGGGTTCAGGTACGGGCCTTCGAGATGGATTCCCAGCAGGCTGGCCCCGCCAGGAATGGGGCCGGTGAGCGGTCCCAGGGCATCCAACACCTTGCGGATGGCAGCCTGGCTGGCAGTCCAGGTGGTTGCCAGAAAGCCTGTGACCCCATGGGCGGCATAAAAACGGGCCATCTCCCGCAGCCCATCCGGGTCGGCATCCATGACTTCATGTCCCAATGCGCCGTGGACATGCAGGTCGATGAACCCCGGCATCAAATATCCGCCCTGGCAGTCGATCATCTGTTCGCCAGGCACAGGAGTGGGAGCGTAGCCCGGGCCCAGGTCTTTAATGCGAGATCCTTCAACCCGCAGCCATGCTAATGGAGACAGCAGCCCCATTGGAGTAATCACCTGGCAACCGAAGAACAAGCGAGATGGCATTCATTTAACCTTCCTATTGAAGTGAGTTTCCCTTGAGATGAGCTCCTACGAAATCGGTTAGCGTATAGTATAGCGCACTCTGCCCACAAAAAAATGGGTTTTAAACGTATAATCAAAACCAGCGGTTCACTGCGAAGGAGGTTTTCTTATGTCTGGTCCCCGACCGGTGCGCGCCCCGCGCGGCACCCAACTCACCTGTAAATCCTGGCTGACGGAAGCCGTCTACCGTATGATCCAAAACAATCTGGATCCGGAGGTGGCGGAACGCCCCGATGATCTGGTGGTGTACGGCGGACGGGGACAGGCGGCCCGCAGCTGGGAAGCTTTCGACGCTATTCTGGATACCTTGAAAACCCTGGAAGATGACGAAACGCTTTTGGTCCAATCTGGCAAACCGGTAGCGGTCTTCAACAGTCATCCCGATGCGCCGCGTGTGTTAATCGCCAATTCCAATCTGGTGCCGCATTGGGCTACCCAATCTTATTTTGACGAGTTGGCCGCTAAAGGGCTGATCATGTTCGGCCAGATGACGGCGGGCTCCTGGATTTATATCGGCACCCAGGGCATTGTGCAGGGCACTTATGAGACGCTGGCTTCGCTGGCGGCGCAGCGCGGTTGGGGATCGCTGCGCGGTAAGTTTGTACTCACTGCCGGACTGGGGGGAATGGGCGGCGCTCAACCGCTGGCGATCACGATGAACGGCGGGGTGGGGCTGGTGGTAGAAGTTGACCCGGCCCGCGCCATGCGCCGCCAGGAGATCGGTTATGTGGATGTAGTGGTAGATACGCTGGAAGAAGCGATGACCCTGGTTGAGGAGGCACGCGATCAGCAGATTCCACGATCTGTTGGTCTGATTGGAAATGCGGCTGAAATCTTCCCGGAACTTGTGGTGCGCGAAATCACGCCGGATGTGGTCACTGACCAGACGCCGGCTCATGATGTGATGATGTACGTACCAGCCGGGTTAAGTGTGGCAGAGGCCGGGCGGCTGCGCCTGGAAGCGCCGCATGACTACGAACGCCGCTCGATGCAATCCATGGCGGCTCACGTGCAGGCCATGCTCGCTTTACAAAAACGGGGCGCCGAGGTGTTTGATTATGGCAACAACCTGCGCCAGCGTGCTTTCGACGGCGGCGTGAAGGATGCCTTTAATTTCCCCGGGTTTGTCCCGGCCTATATCCGCCCCTTGTTCTGTGAAGGCAAGGGCCCTTTCCGTTGGGTGGCGCTTTCCGGCGATGTGGCAGATATTTACAAGACCGACCAGGCGGTGATGGAACTCTTTCCTGAGGATGAGCATCTGCACCGCTGGCTGGTCTTAGCCCGCGAAAAGGTGCCGTTTCAGGGTTTGCCGGCGCGCATTTGCTGGCTGGGATACGGTGAACGGGCCAGGGCCGGCTTGAAATTTAATGAGATGGTTGCCAGCGGTGAACTGAGTGCCCCGATTGTGATTGGTCGTGACCATCTGGATTCCGGATCGGTGGCTTCGCCTAACCGCGAGACAGAAAGCATGCGCGACGGTTCGGATGCGATCAGCGATTGGCCGATTTTAAATGCCCTGATCAATGCGGTGAATGGGGCGACCTGGGTTTCATTTCATCACGGGGGTGGGGTGGGGATTGGCTTCAGCCAGCATGCCGGACAGGTGATCGTAGCCGACGGCACGCCAGAAGCAGCCCGGCGGCTGCAGCGTGTCTTGACCTCAGACCCGGGGTTGGGTGTGGCGCGGCATGTGGATGCCGGATATCCCGAAGCTGCTGCCTTTGCCCGGAAATCCGGGGTGAGAATTCCCATGCAAAAAGGCTAGGGCCGGGTGCGCGTCAGTCGATTTTTCTGGTTCCTTTTCAGTATATTATTGGGCGCAACCGCCGGCCTGGTGATTGGTTGGTACCTGAGTCCCGCGCCTATGGGCGATGTTTCTCCGGGCGCACTGCGCAGCGATTATCGGACGGATTATGTGCTGATGGTGGCCCAAATTTACGATGCGGAAAAGGATTTGAGTAAGGCCAACCAGCGGTTAGAATTCTTGCAGGGAGAAACACCGGCGCGCCTGTCACAGATTGCGGTGATTAAAGCCGGAGAATTGGGATATGACCGGCGCGATCTGGAGCTGCTGGCGCGTTTAGCCCAGGCCATGCTGGCGGGAGCGGAAGGGCCAACTCCCACGGGGGGGGCGATTCCATGAGAGAGAACCGCGGGCCATGGTATCTGCTCACCGGACTTTTGATTGGGCTGATCATCGGATTGGTGTATTCCCGGCTGGTTGAACCTGTGCAGTATGTTGAGGTTTCTCCCAATCTTTTAAATGCGGATGCCAGGGATACTTACCGGGTGATGATTGCCATGGCGTATGAGGCGGACGGCAATCTGGGCAGGGCCCGCCAGCGCCTGGCGCTGTTGAATGACAGCAGCCCTGCTCAGGCGCTATCTGCCCAGGCTCAACGCACCGCCAACCAGAGCGGAACTGAAGGAGAGGCACTGGCGCTGCTGGCTGAGGCCTATAATCCCAAACCAACGACGCAAATTACCCCTACCAGGGTTGCGTTGACACCTGTTCCCACGAATACGCCAACAATCCAACTCAGTCCAACGGCGACAATCGATCCTGGCCTGGCGGTGCGCACGGCGACTTTACCACCGACGATGACCCCGACTATCACGCCCACAGAAACGACCACGCCTGCAGCCACGAGCACCCCCAGACCCACCCTGCCCCCAACACCTACCCTGGGCGCACCCTTTGCCTATTCTGAAAAACAGGCGGTCTGCGATCCTGATGCGCCGGGAATGTTAGAGGTAGAGGTATACAACAAGGCCGGCGAGCCGGTTCCAGGAGTACAAATTCGAGTGACCTGGCCGCCTAATGGTCTGGATACCTTTTACACTGGCCTGGCGCTTGAAATCAATCCTGGTTACGCCGATTTTCAAATGACGCCTGATATTGTGTATGCGGTCCGTGCCGGGGATAACGGTGAAGTGGTTAGCGGGCTCGCGGTTCAAGATTGCAGCCTACCCGAGGGTGGTGGGAGCTTCCTGGGCGGCGTGAAAGTTATCTTCACCCAACCTTAAGAAAAAAAGATCCGCAGTTTTTTGCTGCGGATCTTTTTTTATCTTTTTTTTCGGGTCTAATTATTTATGGGGTTCGAACGTGCCCAATCCTGTCCAATTACGACCATGATGTCGACATTTGAGTCTGGTTGGTACTGGCTGATGATTTGGCTGGAAGGCACCTTCATGATGTTCGCCAGGTATGATGCTGTGTAGGGTTTTCCGCTGTAAATATAAATCTGGGTATTGGTATAGGCGCGGTCCGCATTGCCGGTTTCGGTCACATTAACCCCTAAATTTTTGAAGTAATCGGTGGTTTGTGTCGCCAGGCCAACGGTTGTACTGCCATTATTAATGGAAACCCGGGCGTTTTCAGCCTTCATCAGCACGGCAGCGTCTTTATCCACTGCCGCCGGACCGGCCGGTCCCCCGGTCGTAAAGATTTCGTCACGCAGCAGGCGAATTTTATCCGGGATCGGGATCAGAATGTCCAGCCCGGTAGGAGACTTGGCAAATTCGACCTGATCCGGAGGTCCAATCACTCCCTTGCGAATCTTGTCGGGGGAAATTTGTTGGGCAAACAAGGCTAACTTGAGCGACTGATCGAGGGTGAGATTGGTCTTAATCCCGCCGGCGAGGTCCCTATAGATGTCACCGGCTTTGGCGATCAGGGTGGGGAGCATATTTAGATTGAGCACGCGGTCACGAACTGCCAGGATAACCTGCTGCTGGCGGCTGGCTCTATCGAAATCGCCGCCCGCGGTATATCGCATGCGGGCAAAACCGAGTGCAGCACCGCCATCGAGGTGGTTGACGCCGGGCTGTAAGTAAACAGTGTTACTCGAACCATCCGGGTTGCGCCCCAGGGGATCGACTTTTAGCTCTTCGTCGACGGTTACATCGATTCCGCCAATTTCGTCGATAAATTTTTCAAAGGCGTAGAAATCGATCTGGGCGTAGTAGTTAATCGGGATGCCCAGAAAACTGTGCACGGTCTCGGTTGCCAGACCCGGTCCGCCACCTGGCAAGTTGTACAGCTCGCCGTAACGGTAGGCCTCATTAATTTTCGCGTAGGTGTTGACCTGGGGAATATTGACCCACATGTCGCGGGGAATCGACAGCATCCCGGCAGTTTTACTGAGCGGGTCAAGGGTGAGCAGCATCATGGTGTCGCTGCGTGGGGGACCACCGGCTTCCCAATCACGATAATCGAGGCCGATAATCAGAATGGTAACCCGGCTGGTGCCATCCCAGGGCTGGGCAGCGGGGCCCGA
Source organism: uncultured Chloroflexia bacterium (assembly GCA_963768585.1). Lineage (GTDB taxonomy): Bacteria > Chloroflexota > Anaerolineae > Anaerolineales > Anaerolineaceae > CAVUNY01. Next base: position 364,824 of record CAVYIF010000018.1, on the reverse strand, counting down.
GGAAGATTGAAGGGGAACGTCTGCCGGGATGGGTGTACCCTGGGGATCCAGCTGTGTGGGTTGGGGCACTGGCAGGTTGATCCCATCCACGCTGGTCATCGTCCAGGATTGGACGAAGTTTTTTACCATTGAGAAAGCAACGATAGCGGTGATGACGCCAACAATTAAAAATAGTGCAACCAGAATCAACGTCAGCTTATCAATTTTTTTGCGACGCGGTTTGGCCATGGTCTGAAATTGTGATCGAGCCATAAATCATTCCTGATAGTAGGGTGTGGTTACTGTAAAACTGTGCAAGGTTTGTTCCATCTTCGGTCACACCCGCTGCCAGACAGAGTGGTAAACGCTCTGTGCCAGGTGATCTCCTCAGGTTTAGCTGGGTCGCGGTGGGGGAACAGGGAGGGCATCAACGGCTTTCTGTGCCCATTTATCCCCTTCATCGATCAACATCACAGGGATGTCTTCAACGATGGGATATTTCCTGCCGCAGTCACGACACACCAACCAGGTTTCATGTACCAGGTCCAGCAGTCCATCTTTTTCACGAACGCAGGCCGGGCAACGTAATATGTCGAGCAAATCTTGATTGACCATTGTAACTCCAGGCAAAAAGATAGGTTATTTTACCACGTCCACCAGAAAGGTTTTAGGGGCGCCCGCGCCCCCGGTGACTATAAACAAACCCACAGTTAATTTTTTGGCTCAGGCGTGGGGATTTCAGTGCCAGGACCGTATTCATACTGGTCGGGCCAGGGGACGTAATGGGTGCTGATCACATCCTGGCCAACGACCTGCCCGTTGCGGGTGATGGTACGGGTGACAGATACATCCGCGCCATCGACCGCGTAGTCGATATGGTTAATCTTGCCTTTGGGTAGATCCGGGTTTTCGCGATAGACCGGATCTGGGGCCGGGACGATATTTTTCAGGCCGGTGGTATCCCAGGAAACTTTACGTCCATCTGAAGTGGAATAGAATTTCCAGGTCAGGGTAGCGTTATTTCTATTGATATATGTTTCCATCAACAACCAGCTGTCCGAATCGTTTTTGAATTTGAAATCGACCAGCGGTACATAAACTGTAGCATCCAGGCCTGCCAGGCGCGGATCAATGCGATTGCCGGCTACCTTTTCATAGTAGCTGACCCGGTAGGCATGGGCATAACGCTGCACGATCGGATAGCCGCCGAAAAACACGGTGCGGAAAAGGGTGGTGCTGACCTGGCAGACACCCCCGCCGACACCGGTTACGGTCATACCGTTATAAATAATGAGCGCTTCGGCGAAACCATTATCCAGACTGATATCGCCAATGGTATCGGCCATGGAGAAGACTGCGCCTGGGGGTACTAATACGCCGTGAAATTTGCTGGCGGCGGCGGTAATATTCTGGATGCGGGCTGCACTGGAACCATAGAAATAAGATACTTGCTGCTGCACCAGTTCTCGAATGCCCAGCTGTTCGGCAGTGGCATCATCGCTGGCCGGCGGCTTATTCAATTTAAACACAAGGGGCACGGTGTGGTCATTGCGTGAAAGGTTGCCCTGTACAGCATTCAATGTGCCCTCAATATCCAGCGTGCGGCCGATCACAGCATGCTGGATGACCTCCAATTGGTGGGTATCATCATTAAAAATGAAACGCGCGTTTTGAGCATCCTTCGCCAGAGAGGGTGCAAGGTTGGTCAAGAAGGTACTCAGCTTACTGCTGTCTACAGAGACCTCATATTTTTCAGTGTTATCCTCTTGCTTGACGCGTTCCACATTTAACATTCCCGCCAGGGTCTTGACATCGAAGGTCCAGGGACCGACTTTATCCGGCTGAGTTTCCGGCATATAGAGTTCGAGCGGGGCACTGAGAATCTGACGCGCCAACTCGGCCTGGGCCGAAGCATCCAGAATGACCGGCTTCGTTTCGATCACCACCAACTGGATAACCCCATCCTGGAGGCCTTGAATTTTGGCAGAAATTCGCTCGAGGGTAGCCGGGACATCCAGTTCGCGCCCGGTTTGTCCGGAGCGAACCTGTACGTCAATCCCGTTGAGACCAACGCTGGCTTCCACAACCGGTTTGTTGATTTTGGCTGCCAGGCCGGTAAGATATTTGTGTGCGCGGCGTTGGTCGAAGACATATACCGGGGAAAGATTGACCGGGGATTTCCAGGTGCGGAATTGAGTTTCAACGTTGAAAAAAATATTACCCTTACGGCCGATTTCATAGGCCTGGGTCACCGACGATTCTGGATCCAGGTATAGGCCTAAATCAGCCGGGCTGACCTGCCAGGCATCTTTACCATCCTGAAGAAATATTTGCCCGGTTTGAGGATAGGTAAAGGCAGCCGTCACGCGTGCAGTGGCTTCAGCGGGGGTCAGCCCACTGAGATCTACAGCGCCAACTGAAATCCCCGGAAAAATTTTTCCCGAGTGGGCAATCTCAAAACCAATCACGCCACCACCGGCCACCAGGAAGAACAGGAGGATTCCGGCGATCAAGGCCAGGATCAACTGGTCGGCCAGGGGTATTTTTCGAACGTGGACAGGAGTAGTTGTCGTTTCCATATGAAGTAATTATACTCCTTTGGTCTAATTTCAAATTGAAGATGCAATAAAGACGCCAGACATGGGGTTGAGGTTCCCCGGATGGCCTCCGCTACGGGCAGAAAAATAAGGGAACGGCAGGAAACGAAGCAATTTTATCTGGAGTTTGGAAAAAGCCTTGACATAGATGAGGATTGCGGTAGAATCCAATTCGCTCGTTTCAAAGAGAGCGAAAGTTTGTTGATAAACGAGATGGGGTTTCGGGGATTGATGCCCGGAAATCACCCGGCAATTGTCAGACAAGACGGTCTTGACAAGCCTTGAAAAAACGTGTAGAATGAAAGTCTCGAACGTCAACGAGGACTCGCGAAAGCAGTCCGATAACAACTGAAAAAGGCCGACCTGAGCAAAGGCGAGGGATAGGTAAAGTCACTGAAGCCGATGGTACTGCGAGCGAAAAGCTCGAAAGAACGTCGGCAAAATTGTGCCTGAGTCTTGACAGCGCGGGAGCGAAGGGTTAGAATAACGGCCCTGGTGCAAAAAGAACCTTAACAATTGAAGAGTGATAGGAAGACAGCAAAGTAAGAGTTAGGAACCCCCCGTAAGAAAATACACCTGAAAAGGTGAAAAAAATATTGCGGAGAGTTTGATCCTGGCTCAGGATGAACGCTGGCGGCGTGCCTAATACATGCAAGTCGAGCGAAGAAAGTAGCAATATTTTCTTAGCGGCGAACGGGTGAGTAACGCGTTGGTGACCTGCCTCGAAGCGTGGGATAACAGTTCGAAAGGATTGCTAATACCGCATGTGGTTGTAGAGATTAGACGCTTTACAACTAAAGGAGAAATTCACTTCGAGAGGGGCCTGCGTCCCATCAGCTAGTTGGTAAGGTAACGGCTTACCAAGGCTATGACGGGTAGGGGACCTGAGAGGGTGACCCCCCACAATGGAACTGAAACACGGTCCATACACCTACGGGTGGCAGCAGTAGGGAATATTGCATAATGGGCGAAAGCCTGATGCAGCAACGCCGCGTGTGCGATGAAGGCCTTCGGGTCGTAAAGCACTTTTAGAGAGGATGAGGAAGGACAGTACTCTCTGAATAAGCCTCGGCTAACTACGTGCCAGCAGCCGCGGTAAAACGTAGGAGGCGAGCGTTATCCGGATTTACTGGGCGTAAAGCGCGTGCAGGCGGTAAGGAAAGTTGGATGTGAAAGCTCCTGGCTTAACTGGGAGAGGTCGTTCAAAACTACCTAACTAGAGTGTGGGAGAGGGAGGCGGAATTCCGGGTGTAGTGGTGAAATGCGTAGATATCCGGAGGAACACCAGTGGCGAAAGCGGCCTCCTGGTCCAAGACTGACGCTCAGACGCGAAAGCTAGGGTAGCAAACGGGATTAGAGACCCCGGTAGTCCTAGCTGTAAACGATGTGAACTTGGCGTCGGCGGGTTTAAATCCGTCGGTGTCGAAGCAAACGCGATAAGTTCACCGCCTGGGGACTACGGCCGCAAGGTTAAAACTCAAAGGAATTGACGGGGGCCCGCACAAGCAGCGGAGCGTGTGGTTTAATTCGATGTTACACGAAGAACCTTACCAAGGTTTGACATACAGGTGGTAGGGAAAGGAAACTGGACCGACCCTTCGGGGAGCCTGAACAGGTGCTGCATGGCTGTCGTCAGCTCGTGTCGTGAGATGTTCGGTTAAGTCCGCTAACGAGCGCAACCCTCGCTGTGTGTTACAAGTGTCACACGGGACTGCCGGTCTTAAGCCGGAGGAAGGTGGGGATGACGTCAAGTCAGCATGGCCTTTATGCCTTGGGCTACACACACGCTACAATGGGTAACACAATAGGTAGCGAAACCGCGAGGTGGAGCCAATCCTCAAAGTTACCCTCAGTTCAGATCGTAGGCTGCAACTCGCCTGCGTGAAGACGGAGTTGCTAGTAACCGCAGGTCAGCTATACTGCGGTGAATACGTTCCCGGGCCTTGTACACACCGCCCGTCACGTCATGGGAGCTGGCAACACCTGAAGCCGGTATCCTAACCGTAAGGAGGGAGCCGTCGAGGGTGGGGTTGGTGACTGGGACGAAGTCGTAACAAGGTAGGTGTACCGGAAGGTGCGCCTGGATCACCTCCTTTCTAGGAAACATGCGTTTATTTCTAAGGAAGTAAACGCGAGTTCCAAGCAGTAAGACGAAGCCTCGCTCGGTGGCGAGGCCCTAATGAATACGAAGCGAAGCTTCCTATCACTCTTCAGTTGTTAAGGGAGCCGGGCCTTTAGCTCAGCTGGTTAGAGCGCGCCTCTGATAAGGGCGAGGTCTCAGGTTCGATCCCTGAAAGGCCCACCTGGACCTGAATAATCTGGGGATGTAGCTTAGCTGGGAGAGCGCCGCCTTTGCAAGGCGGAGGCCAGGGGTTCGAATCCCCTCATCTCCACTGGTTTATCCTCATTTATGGAGAAGATATTTGGTAACAGCGACAGATCAACGAAAGTTATAGCAGGCTGAAACCGATTGGGAACTGGAAACAGACGACCCGGTGGTAAAGCCGGGTCGTTTTGTCTGTAAAGGTAAAAAGTTAACAATTGAGCTGGTTGGAGAACACGGTGTGCTCCGCACGTATGTGAGAGGCACTCCGGGCTTACGAACTGGCCCTGGCTTGGTAAAACAAGCGGTAGCACCTTAAAAAGAGAATAGCATGTAGGCAACATCTTTGAAGAAACAGCGAAGATAAAGAATAAAGAGTATCGAATTCTCTGCATCACGTAGAGAAGCTAGTAAGGGCTTACGGTGGATGCCTAGGCGCCAAGTGCCGAAGAAGGACGTGGGTCACTGCGAAAAGCCTCGGGGAGCCGTGAACAGGCGTTGATCCGGGGATCTCCGAATGGGGAAACCCACTGGAGCGAACCTCCAGTATCCCTAGCTGAACACATAGGCTAGCGGAAGGGAACCAGGAGAACTGAAACATCTAAGTATCCTGAGGAAAAGAGATTATTCCCTGAGTAGTGGCGAGCGAAAGGGGAACAGCCCAAACCGTATCAGCTTGCTGATGCGGGGTTGTAGGGCTCGGCAGATGGGAGACAGAAGACAATCAGCTAGCAGAATGGTATGGGAAAGCCAACCAAAGAGGGTTACAGTCCTGTAAGCGAAAGCTGATTGACTCCCGCTGAGTACCTGAGTACTACCGGGCACGCTAATCCGGTAGGAATCTGGGGAGTCCACTCTCCAAGGCTAAATACACTTGGCGACCGATAGTGAACAAGTACCGTGAGGGAAAGGTGAAAAGTACCCCTGTTAGGGGAGTGAAAAAGAACCTGAAACCGTAAGCTTACAAGCAGTTGGAGGGCTAATGGCGGGACGGTGCTCCGGAGAGATCCGGGTGCGCGCCGCTAGGCCTGACAGCGTGCCTCTTGGAGAATGAGCCTGCGAGTTAATCTTTGTGGCAAGGTTAAGGCAGTAACAGCCGAAGCCGTAGCGAAAGCGAGTTTGAAAAGGGCAGCAGTCGCAAGGATTAGACCCGAAACCGGGTGAGCTACCCATGGTCAGGGTGAAGCGAGTTTAAAAGCTCGTGGAGGCCCGAACCTACTAATGTTGCAAAATTAGGGGATGAACTGTGGGTAGAGGTGATATGCCAAACGAACTCGGATATAGCTGGTTCTCCCCGAAATAGTTTTAGGACTAGCGTTATGTGTTCAGTACTGGAGGTAGAGCACTGAATGGGCTAGGGGGCTTAGAGCTTACCGATCCCAATCAAACTCCGAATGCCAGTACTCCAGAGCATAACAGTCGGGCTACGGGAGATGAGTTTCGTGGCCGAGAGGGAAACAGCCCAGACCATCAGCTAAGGTCCCAAAATCCAGACTAAGTGGGAAACGATGTGGGGTTACTTGAACAACCAGGAGGTTTGCTTAGAAGCAGCCATCCTTTAAAGAGTGCGTAATAGCTCACTGGTCGAGTGATCCTGCGCGGAAAACTTAACGGGGCTAAGTCTGGTACCGAAGCTATGGATTTCCATCTTAGGATGGGAGTGGTAGGGGAGCGTTCAGTCAGCGAGGAAGGTCGACCGTAAGGACGGCTGGAGCGGACTGAAGTGAGAATGCAGGCATGAGTAGCGTAAAATACGTGAGAACCGTATTCGCCGTATGTCTAAGGTTTCCGACGCCAGGTCAATCCGCGTCGGGTTAGTCGGGCCCTTAGCCGAGGCCGAAAGGCGTAGGTGATGGACAGCCGGTCAACATTCCGGCACCACCTGTGAGGAGTGATGGGAGGACGCAGCGAGGTAGGCCAGCCCGCGATTGGTAGTGCGGGTGCATGGAGCGTCAGACGATGAGACTGGTAGGAAAAACCGCCAGTTGAGTTGAGGTTCCGTGGCGAGCCGTACAGGCATAAGTGAGTTGAGCCTTGCTGCCCAGAAAAGTCCCTAAACGATGAGACACAGGTGCCCGTACCGCAAACCGACACTGGTAGACGGGTAGAGAATACCAAGGCGAACGGGAAAACCCTCGTCAAGGAATTAGGCAACATAGCCCCGTAACTTCGGGATAAGGGGTGCCTTCTAGCGTGATGAAAAGAGCGCTGGGGGGCCGCAGTGAAATGGTTCTAGTGACTGGTTAACAAAACCACAGGTCTCTGCTAAGCCGAAAGGCGAAGTATAGGGGCTGACTCCTGCCCAGTGCCGGAAGGTTAAAGGGAGAGGTAAGCGCAAGCGAAGCTTTGAACTGAAGCCCCGGTGAACGGCGGCCGTAACTATAACGGTCCTAAGGTAGCGAAATTCCTTGTCGGGTAAGTTCCGACCCGCACGAACGGAGTAACAACTAGAACACTGTCTCGACGAGGGACCCGGCGAAATTGAAATGGCTGTGAAGATGCGGCCTACCCGCAGCAGGACAAAAAGACCCCGTGGAGCTTTACTGCAATTTGGCATTGAGTTTGGGCACAATCTGTGTAGGATAGGTGGGAGGCTTAGAAGCTGGAGCGCAAGCTTCGGTGGAGCCGACGGTGAAATACCACCCTGATTATGTTTAGACCCTAACTTGTCACCCTAATCGGGGACGAGGACCGTGCCAGATGGGCAGTTTGACTGGGGCGGTCGCCTCCCAAAAGGTAACGGAGGCGCCCAAAGGTTCCCTCAGGCTGAATGGAAACCAGCCGTAGAGTGTAAAGGCACAAGGGAGCTTGACTGCAAGACCAACGCGTCGAGCAGAGACGAAAGTCGGGCTTAGTGATCCCACGACACAGTGTGGAATGGTCGTGGCTTACCGGACAAAAGCTACCCCGGGGATAACAGGCTGGTGAAGTCCAAGAGTTCACATCGACGACTTCGCTCGGCACCTCGATGTCGGCTCATCGCATCCTGGGGCTGTATAAGGTCCCAAGGGTCGGGCTGTTCGCCCGTTAAAGCGGTACGCGAGCTGGGTTCAGACCGTCGTGAGACAGGTCGGTCTCTATCCGCTGTGGGCGCAAGGGACTTGAGAGGATCTGCCCCTAGTACGAGAGGACCGGGGTGGACAGACCTCTGGTGTGCCAGCTGTCGTGCCAACGGCATAGCTGGGTAGCTAACGTCTGGCAGAGATAACCGCTGAAAGCATCTAAGTGGGAAACTCGCCTCAAGATTAGGTCCCTCATCCGTAAGGAGTAAGGTCGCAGGTAGACTACCTGCTTGATAGGCAGCGTGTGGAAGCACAGTAATGTGCGTAGCTAAGCTGTACTAATGACCGAGGGTTTCTTGCGTGGTGCGGAGAATTGGATACTCTTTATAGAGCGGTCTACATGCTATTTTCGAAATGGACTTGTGAAAACAGTCTCTTGGTGATTTGTGCGACGTTGGTACACCCGGTCACATCCCGAACCCGGTCGTTAAGGACGTCAGCGCCGATGGTACTTGGAGGGCGACTTCCTGGGAGAGTAGGTCATTGCCAAGAGACTTTTTCTGTTTAATAGCTGATCTTCAAGGTCTTTTCTTGACTATTGGACTGCTGAAAAATATATATTTTCTCCTATTTGACATATTTTAACATTTTGTTTATAATAGTAAGCGGATATCATTGTGTATTCTTGCACAGGATAACAACCTTTAACTAATGGAGGTCAGGCTGGCCGCATTGAGAATGTTGATTGTATTATTACAAACGTCTCCTCGGTTGCCTAACCTGTGCAGCCGATTTTTTTTGTTATTGTCTGATGTAAGCCCACATCATTCATTTACCCTCGGGCAGAAATGGAGGTGAAATAAGCATGACAACAGTAAATTTGCGTCCCAATGAGTTGCAGGATGGTTTGCTCAAGCGCTTTCGCAAGAAAGTCGTGAAGAGCGGTGTGCTTAGCACTGTCCGCCGAAAGCGTTGGTTTGTCTCCAAGAGCGAGCTGCGCCGAGTGGAAAAGAAGAAAGCAATTCGGCGGATCAAGCGACGTCAGCTTGGTAAACTCATGGATTAAGTTTGGTAAATTTGTGCGCTCTGGGGCTTCCTTGTTCTGTCCTGGGGTAATGCGGAGGTGGTAATATGGCGAAAGAAGAAGATAAAATCCAGGTCGAAGGAACGATCGTAGAAGCGCTGCCTGCAACTCAATTTAAAGTGCGTTTGGAGAATGGCCACGAGGTATTGGCTTATCTTTCAGGTCGGATGCGGAAATACTACATTCGTATCCTGTTAGGGGATCATGTTCGGGTCGAGATGTCTCCATACGATTTAACACGCGGTCGGATTGTTTATCGCCAGAAGAAAAACGAAGTAATGCCAGCAATAGAATAGGGCGTTCTCGTCATTATTCAACGACCACAGCGTTCTCAGGCTGTTTTTCAGCCTGAGAACGCTGTTTTATTTAACGGTCATTTATAAGATCTTCAAGCCGAAAAATTTCGAGCTGGGCGATCCGGATTTCTTGATCTGCAATTTCCCGCCGCGCCTGGTGAAACAGGAAGATCACGGTGGCGATGCCGAACAATCCAGCGCCAAGGATCCCTCCCAATAGCAGATACGGGTTGCGTGCGAGCAGGCGCACCATAATCAGCAGAATTCCAAAAAGGGCCAAACCGGCTGCAATCGCCATAATTTGCCGCCACCAGCTGATGCGTTTATCGATGGCCTCCAACGCAGCTCGCTCAGTGGGATTAAACCGGAAACCCCACAGCGTATTCCTGATTTTTTCCATAATTCGGATGTAGATCTGAAGATTACGGATTCGTTCTCTTTCAAATTGGGATTCATCCACCATAAATTGAATTATACCGGGTGTCGGGGTTGTGTTTATGATTTTATATAGTAGATGAAGGGAGAGCAAAAACTGAAGAAATGGAATGTGACAGGACACAGAAAATTTCGTGACGGATATAACTAATAATATCGAGTGGGTAAAGGTAGACTTATAAGGTTGATTGATGTGTTTTTTGTCAATCAGGTATTCAAAACGTTTCAACAGATCCGTTCTGTTCATTTTTTACGAGAGGTAGACCTATGACCCGTGAAAAAGTCACAATTGATGGCAATGAAGCTGTTGCCAATGTCGCTTACCGGCTGAGCGAGGTGGTCGCGATTTATCCGATCACGCCATCATCCGGTATGGGCGAACTATCCGACCAATGGGCTGCAAATGGCAGGCCGAACCTGTGGGGTACGATCCCGCTGGTTGCCGAACTTCAATCTGAAGGAGGCGCTGCCGGTGCCGTACATGGCGCACTGCAAGCCGGTTCTCTGACGACGACCTTCACCGCCTCTCAGGGCTTGCTGTTGATGATCCCTAACATGTATAAGATCGCTGGAGAACTGACTCCCACCGTTTTCCACGTTTCTGCGCGCTCAGTTGCCGCGCAGGCTCTTTCCATTTTTGGGGATCACACCGATGTCATGGCTACTCGCCAAACCGGTTATGCCTTACTGGCGTCCAGTTCGGTGCAGGAAGCCAATGATAATGCCCTGATCGCGACCGCAGCCACGCTCGAATCGCGTATACCCTTCCTGCATTTCTTTGATGGGTTCCGCACATCGCATGAAGTCAACAAGATTGAACCGCTGAGCAATGATGATCTGCGGGCAATGATTGATGACAAATTTGTCCAGGCGCACCGCGAGCGCGCCCTGAGCCCCGACCGTCCCAAACTGCGCGGTACGGCTCAGAACCCGGATGTATTCTTCCAGGGTCGTGAAACGGTTAACCCCTATTACGATGCCGCACCGGATATCGTACAGAAAGTGATGGACAAGTTCGCAGGTATCGTTGGACGCCAATACCACCTGTTTGATTACACCGGTGCCGCAGATGCCGAATACGTGATCGTTATTATGGGTTCCGGTGCTGAGACGGCTGAAGAGACGGCGAAATACCTGGCTGAACGCGGGGAGAAAGTGGGCTGCCTGACGGTTCACCTGTACCGCCCATTCTCGGTCAAGCATTTCTTGAAGGCTTTACCCGTTTCGGTTAAGAATATTGCCGTACTCGACCGCACCAAAGAGCCGGGTGCTTCCGGCGAACCCATGTACACGGATGTGCAAACAGCGGTCAACGAGGGCTTTAATGAAGGCCTGACTGCGTTCAAGATCCAACCCGTGGTGGTTGGCGGACGGTATGGCCTGGGTTCAAAGGAATTCACCCCGGCGATGGTCAAGTCAGTTTTTGACAATCTCAAGCTGGATAAGCCCAAGAATCACTTCACTGTGGGTATTCATGACGATGTTACCCAAAGCAGCCTCGATTTTGATCCGTCATTCTCCATCACCGACGCCGAAACGGTATGCAGCGTGTTCTTCGGCCTGGGATCAGATGGCACTGTAGGCGCAAACAAGAACTCGATCAAAATCATCGGTGAGGAAACGGATAACGGCGCGCAAGGATACTTTGTGTATGACTCGAAGAAATCCGGATCGGTGACCATTTCCCATTTGCGCTTTGGCCCGAAGCCGATGCGCGCGCCTTATCTGATTGGCGAAGGGGATGCGAACTTCGTGGCCTGCCACCAGTTCTCCTTCCTGGAAAAATTCGATATGCTGCGCTATGCCAAACCGGGTGCGGTTTTCTTGTTGAACAGCATTTATGCTGCGGATGAAGTTTGGGAACACCTGCCGATCGAAGTTCAGCGCGACATTATTGAGAAAAAACTGAAATTTTATGTGATTGATGGCTATAAAGTCGCCGAAAAGACCGGAATGGGCAGCCGGGTCAATACCATCATGCAGACCTGCTTCTTCGCAATTTCCGGTATCCTGCCGCGTGACGAAGCGATTGAGCAAATCAAGAAGTCGATCAAGAAGACGTATGGCAAGCGCGGCGATGCGGTTGTGAACATGAACTTTGCCGCGGTAGACGGCTCGATCGAAAACCTGCACGAGGTCAAAGTTCCAACCAATGTTACCAGCACCTTCGAACGGCGCCCGTCTGTGCCAGCCAACGCCCCTGCTTTTGCCCAGGATGTCATTGGGCCGATTTCGACCTTCAAAGGTGATGATCTCCCAGTCAGCAAGATGCCAGCGGACGGCACATTCCCCACGGCTACTTCGCAATGGGAGAAGCGCAACATCGCCCTGGAAATTCCTGTATGGGAAGAAGATCTTTGTATCCAATGCGGCAAATGCTCGTTTGTTTGCCCGCATGCTTCTATTCGCCAGAAGGTGTATGATCCCAAGTATCTGGATGACGCGCCGGCAACCTTTAAGAGTCTGGATGCCAAATTCCGCGAGCTGCCCGGGATGAAATACACCATCCAGGTTGCCCCGGAAGACTGCACGGGCTGCGGCTTGTGCGTGGAAGCCTGCCCGGCTAAGGATAAATCTCAGGTTGGGCGTAAAGCGCTCAATATGGCCGAACAGGTGAACCTGCGCGAGCCTGAGGCGGCGAACTGGGCCTTCTTTATGGATCTTCCCGACCCGGACAAAAATAAATTCAATTCGACGACGGTCAAAAACAGCCAACTTTTGCCGGCCCTGTTCGAGTTTTCGGGGGCTTGCTCGGGATGCGGCGAAACGCCCTATGTCAAGCTGGTTTCTCAATTGTTTGGCGACCGGTCGATCATCGCGAATGCAACCGGCTGCACCTCAATCTATGGCGGCAATTTACCGACCACTCCCTGGGCGGTGAATAAAGAAGGCCGCGGTCCATCCTGGTCAAACAGCTTGTTTGAAGACAATGCTGAATTTGGTCTGGGTATGCGCCTGACCCTGGATAAGCAAATAGAATTCGCCGAAGAATTGGTCAAAGATCTGGCTGGCGAGCTTGGCCAAACCCTGGTAGATGAATTGATGGGCGCCGACCAAACCACGGAAACCGGGATCAGCGATCAGCGCGAACGGGTCGCAGTGCTCAAGCAAAAGCTGGCCGGTATCAAGGATAACAAAGCTCGCCTGTTAGAAGGTGTGGCAGATAGCCTGGTGCGCAAGAGCGTATGGATCATGGGCGGTGACGGTTGGGCGTACGATATTGGGTACGGCGGTTTGGATCACGTTTTAGCTTCCGGACGCAATGTCAATGTACTGGTGGTGGATACCGAAGTTTATTCGAATACCGGCGGCCAGGCATCAAAATCGACCCCACGTGGCGCAGTTGCCAAGTTCGCGGCGCGGGGTAAGAATATGCCCAAGAAAGACCTGGGGCTGATTGCGATGGCTTATGGATACGTGTATGTGGCCAAGATTGCCATGGGTTACAACGACCAGCAAACTTTGCGGGCCCTGCACGAGGCAGATGCTTACGACGGCCCATCCTTGGTGATCGCTTACAGCCACTGTATTGCACATGGTATTGATATGCGCAAGGGCCTGGAGCAGCAGCGTTTAGCGGTTGCCTCCGGAATCTGGCCCTTATTCCGCTACAATCCGGCCCTGGCAGATGAAGGTAAGAACCCGCTCCTGATCGATTCGAAGGATCCAAGCGTGCCAGTGGAAGAATATGCGTATAACGAAACTCGCTACCGCATGCTGTTGCAGAGTGATGAAACCCGCGCCGAGTTATTAATGAAGAACGCCAATGAAGATGTTCGCAAGCGCTGGAGTTATTACAAGCAAATGGCAGCGATGCATTATAATTCCGAGGACAAAAAAGAGTAGCTGGTTAGCATTTCAACCGGCCACCAGTTCGGCGACTCAGCTGGTCAGCTATCCGAAAACACTGCCGCTTCATCATGCGGATGGCTGACCGGCTGACGAGCCGAAGAAGAACGACCGGTTTGCTGACAAGCGAAGGAGCCAAATATGCCTGACTTAACCACAACCTACCTGGGTATGAATTTGAAGAATCCGCTGGTGGCTTCTGCATCACCATTATCGAAGAAACTTGATAGGGTGAAGAAGCTGGAAGATGCCGGAATCTCAGCGGTAGTAATGTATTCGCTGTTTGAAGAGCAAATTGTTCATGAAAGCAAGGCTCTGGATTTTTTTCTGAGCCACGGCAGCGAATCATTTGCTGAGGCATTATCTTACTTTCCCAAGATGGAATCCTACAACCTGGGACCGGAAGAGTATCTGACACTGATTGCCAAGATCAAAAAAGCAGTCAGCATCCCGGTAATTGGCAGCCTGAATGGCGTCTCTACCGGTGGGTGGGTAGAATACGCCAAAAAAATAGAAGAAGCCGGCGCCGATGCGCTGGAGCTTAATATTTATTTTATCCCAACCGATGCGGATATCTCGGCTGTGGATCTTGAACAAGAGCATGTGGATCTGGTAAGCGACGTTCGCAAACAGGTCAGCATCCCTCTGGCAGTAAAGCTGAGCCCATTTTTCACCTCGCTGCCAAATCTCGCATCTCGCCTGGTAAAAGCAGGCGCAAATGGATTGGTGCTGTTCAACCGCTTCATGCAGCCGGATTTGGACATCGAGACGTTGGAAGTTGTGCCCTCGATTAATTTGAGCAACTCAACCGATTTACGCCTGCCATTGCGCTGGATCGCGATGCTGTACGGCAAGGTGGACGCTGACTTTGCTCTTACCAGCGGTGTGCATACATCTGCCGATGTGCTCAAAGCCATGATGGCTGGCGCCAATGTGGCGATGATGGCCTCTGAACTCCTGGAAAATGGCGTCAAGACGGTCCCCGATATTTTGAGCGGCCTGACTGAGTGGATGACGAATTTCGAATACGATTCGATCAAACAGATGCAGGGCAGCATGAGCCAGCGCGCCGTGGCAGATCCGGCAGCCTTCGAACGGGCCAATTATATGAAGATCCTGACCAGCTTCGATAACCGCATGGTCGTGTGATCTGGATGAGAAAAATTTCTACAGATTGAAAAAAAGGTCCGGCTGCTTCAAGCAGCCGGACCTTTTTTTATGATTTGTGCCATCTCGTGTATCAAACGCTCGATTTGTTCCTGGGCGTGATTGGCAAAGACGGCAATGCGCAGCGCACCGCCGATTGGCGTGCTGCTGTAGGACAGCACGTGGGCCACGCAGATATCGCGTTGATATAAAACATCCTTGATCTGCTTTAAATCAAAACCTGGGCGGACGCCCAGGCATACAATGGGAACCGGACTGTCGGCAAGATTCCAACCCAGACTGCGCAGGCCATCGCGGACCAGCCTGACATTCTCTGCCAGGCTGGTCCGCAGTTCAGGATGCTGGCGGGCAATCGAAAGCGCCCGGGTAGAAGCTGCGGCAGCGGGTAATGGCGGCGGACTGGAAGCGGTGATAACCCGTGAATGGCGGTCCAGGCGGTCGATCACTGCGGCTGAGCCAGTAATGAACCCGCCAAAACCGCCCAATGCTTTGCTGAGGGTTGCGCTGGTCAAGAGGTGCTCGTTGTGCGCGATACCATAAAAGTCAGCGGTTCCCCGTCCATGCGGCCCTAAAACGCCGGCGGCATGGGCATCATCCACAATCACCCATCCGCTCAATTCCTGTGCGATTTGCAGCAGGCCAGGCAAAGGAACGATCTCACCGGAAATCGGAAATACACCATCGCTCAAAATCAAAGGACGTTCGCCGGGGCGAAGCTCTTTCAATAATATGGATTGTAATCCGTGAATATCCAAATGCGGGTATGGGTAGGCGGGTTTTCCAGCAGCCTTTGCGGCATCCAGAATGCTGAAATGGGACCATTCGTCGTAGAAAACGCGCTGGTAGTCATCCTGCAAACTCTGGGCAAGAATCACGGCCCCCAGATAACCTGACGGGAAGGTAACGGCTTTTTCAGCGCCAAAGAAGGCGCATAGTTCCGCCTCCAATTGGCTGTAAACAGAATGCTCGCCATAGCCGCCCCGGGATGTAGCCGTGCTCAATCCATAGCGCAGGATGCAGTCAACGGCGGCTTGAAGTACTTCAGGATGGTTCTGCAAACCCAGGTAACCAGTTCCTGAAAAATAATCGCATTCCCGGCCCTCGATGATCACCCGCGGACCGACCGGCGAGGTCAGCCCAAAACTCATGGTGTTAAAAAGGTGGCAGCGCCAAAAAAGCTCTCACGCAGATGCGCTACTTCCTGCACATCATCCAGATAGACGCCGTTTCTAGAACGAGAGGAATGAATAATGTGCCATTCTCCCAGGCTGATGGCGACGTGCGTGATGGAACGGGCGTCCCCTTTTTCGCCAAAAAACAGCAAATCTCCTGGCTGGAAGGGTGGTTCGATCATTTTACCGGCGAGATATTGCTGGTCAGCATCGCGGGGAATGGTCAAACCTACCCAACTGTGGGCCAATTGGGCAAGCCCTGAGCAGTCAATTCCATTGATTGATGTTCCACCCCAAAGGTATGGGACTCCGATTAAACGCACGGTGTCTTCGATGATTTGCTTGCGTCTGGCTTTTGAACTTTGCGGGAGATGATCGAGGTCGCGCAGATCAGAAAGCAGGACCCAACCCCAGTTGTTGGCATCAATTTCTGCCCAGGCCCCACGGGTAGACACAATTTGAACGAATGTCCCGCCGACCAACCGGCTGTGAAGAGCACTCTGAAGGTTGGGTTCGGCATAGATCTGAGTCACCGGAGCGGACACAATATGTGTGGGCGCGGGGGAAGGAATTTCAGAAAGGTAGGGCCGGTACATCCATCCCAGGTAACCGTCGGATTGGCGAACGAAAACCCAGCGCCCTTGTTCTTCGAGGATTTCAAGGGATGCGCCAAAAGTATTCTGGCTGAGCATTTCGGCTAACCATGAAGGTTTGTCGTGGATGCTGGTCAGGTTGGTGTTAACGTAGGCCATACACGGAGATGGTTTTCGTAAGATGCTTACACCAGAGGTTTCAAGCTGCAGTTCTGGAAATTGCTCTAGAAGGTCGTGGTTTAAGATCTGCAGGCTGGTTTCATCCAGAACCCGCCCTTCTAAAAACAATTGATGGCCGTCGAACGACGCTGGTTTCACATCAAAAAGCTGCGTTCGGTGATCTGAAAAGCGGGCAGAAATATCATTCAGCAGGGAATCAATCTTTTTAATCATATTTTCACCAATCATGGACAAAATAAATACGAACCCTTCGATTTGCTCAGACAGATGTTTTTCGAATTATACCGATACCCGGACGGTCCGGGATGGTGAAATGAAGGTGCTGGTCGTACTGGATGCCATCGAAAGGGTCGTTTTTAACTAAAATGGGCGCATCCAGGTCAAACCATTCTGCCAATGACGCAAAATGAGCCATAGCAGTCGTTCCAATCGATGTTTCGATCATACATCCCAGCATCACTCTCAACCCACGTTCTTTTGCCAGACGTAAAATTTGGATTGCCTGGGTAATCCCGCCGACCTTCATCAATTTCAGGTTGATACCTTTGACCCCGGCATCTGCCAACCGTTCTACATCCTCAATACTCTGAACGGATTCATCGGCCACAATGGGGATGTCTGTCGTTTTCTGAACCAGGCCCAGACCTTCGATGTCATTCTTGACGAGAGGCTGCTCGATCATCTCTAAATGATATTTTTGCATTTGGTAGACATGATGCAAGGCTTCGTCACGCGTCCACCCGGCATTGGCATCGATGCGCAGGCGGGCATCGGGTCGTGCCTCGCGGATTGCTGCCAGGCGGGCGTGATCATCTTCACTGCCTAATTTCACCTTGATTATTGGATAATCCTGGATTTGAAGGGCCATCTGGGCCATGGCTTCGGGGGTATCCAATGCGATCGTGAACGAAGTGGGCTGCGGAACGGGCTTAGGAATGCCCAGCAATTGGTAGAGCGGAACTCCCCTAATCTTGCCAATACGGTCGTATAAAGCCAATTCCAGGGCACAGCGCGCGGGGGCAGGGCCTCCCTTGCCTATCCACCCAGGGATTTCAGCGGGGTCCTCCGGCAATGGTTGTTTATTTTTGGCTGCGTCATCCCAAAATCGGGTTAATTCTTTTGAATCAACCCGGTAGTAGGGGGGGATGGTCCCTTCTCCCCAGCCTTCATCATCTTTCAGGCGAATCCAAAAAGCCTCTCGGGTATCACTCACACCATAGGAAAGACGGAATGGATTGCGCAGGATTAGTGTGATCAGTTCATAATTAAGCATTTTCATTGAAACTACCTGAAGACCTACAAGAAATTAATCTCCAAACCTCAACCTGAGGTAAGATTCATACCGTTCTCTGAAAACCCGGCCTTCTTCGACCGCAGCTTTTACCGCGCAATCTGGCTCATGTTGGTGGGTACAATCATTATAATAACAACTGGAAACCAGATCGCGTAATTCCGGAAAGTATCCATCCAGCTCTTCAGGTTCTGTATCCCATAAGGCCAGGGATTTTAACCCCGGCAGGTCCACTACAAAGCCACCTTCGTTCAATGGAAACATCTCACGGACGACTGTGGTGTGGCGACCCTTAGAAGTGGCTTCGCTAATCTCGCGCACTGCCAATCCAAGTTTGGGTTGAATGGCGTTGAGCAGGCTGGATTTACCCACGCCGGAAGGTCCCGCCAGACCAGTGGAGTGCCCCACCAGGATTTCATGCATGGAATCGATGCCCAGGTTCCACTTCACCGATGTAAAAATGACGCTGTAACCAATCGCCGGGTACACATGAAAGATTTTTCGCGCCTGTTCTTCGCCAACCAGGTCAACTTTGTTGGCAATAATGCGGGTTGGGATGCGTTGTTTCTCACAGATCACCAGAAAGCGGTCGAGCATGCGCAGGTGGGGTTCAGGATCGGTGCAGGCAAACACCAATAAGATCTGGCTGGGGTTGGCAAGCAGTACCTGCTGATATTCCCCCTTCGGCGTCGGGTCCATGCGGATAAGGGCGCGCTCGCGAGGCATAATTTCTTCTATCATCCCGGTATGATCGGGCAAAAGTGAAATTTTTACCCGATCACCAACGGCCAATACGTCTCCCCTAAATGAAGTGCGCTTCAATCGACCGCGTAAATGACAGACAACCTGTCCTTGCTCAGTCTGAACAGTGTGGAATCCCGATTGGATGCGAATGACGGTTCCGGGGAATGTTTCCATGATCATGGTTTGGGCGTAGCTGTGGGGACAGGTGTACGCGTGACATAATAGGTCGACTCCCACCAATACAAAGCCTGGGGGCGCCCGGTAAAATAGGTTTCTACCATGCGGCGGAAGATGGGCAGGGCAATTTCGGAACCCTCGCCGGCGTTTTCGCAAATGACAGCAATCGCCAGATCCGGTTTTTCAGGGTTGTTCGCACTGGTATAGCCGGCGAACCAGGCGTGAGAGTTGCCAAATGGGTTGGTGGCGGTGCCGGTTTTGGCCGAAACGGGAATATTCAACCCGGTCATGAAGTAGTAACCCGTACCGCGTTTGTTTTCGACTACCGAGCGCATGGCGTCCTGCAGCACCCCTAGGTTTGTCGTGCTGAGGGGCAGCTTCCCGCGGACTTCAGGCTTGAAGGTCATGGATGCGGTTCCGTCAGGACTGACGATCTTTTCGACCAGCTGAGGGCGGTAGAGCGTGCCGTTGTTTCCAATAGCAGACATGAAATCTGCCACCTGGAGCGGCGTGGCAAGCACAGGACCCTGCCCGATGGCCATCTGTACGGCTTCATCCTGACTGGTTGGATAAGGCATATTGCCCCCGTCTTCGGCAACCTGTCCAATTCCAGTAGCACTGCCCAGACCAAACCCCCGCGCCATGTCGACGACCGTTTTTTCACCGGTCTTCGCATACAATTCATAGCCGATTTCGTAAAAAAAAGTATTGCACGAGCGCATCAGGCCTTCCGGCAAAGTCAGCAGCCCGCTGGGGGGCACATTGTGTTCATAGGTCCAATCGTAAAGCGTGATTCCGGTTTTGGTGAAGGTATACTGGCAGTCGTAGGTGGATTTGGGCGTAAACACACCACTTTCGAGGGCCGCCGACATGGTAATCGTTTTAAAAATCGAGCCCATGGGATAAACGCCCTGGGTAGCGCGGTTCAAGCCAGGTTTATTGGGATTATTTAGATATTGATCGACTTCATAAGACCAGTTGTAGTTGGTCGTTTCAAAGGCGTTCGGGTCGAAGGTGGGTGAGGAGGCCATAGCCAGCACCCGTCCGGTATCGCGCTCAAGCACCACAATCGCCCCGCGAAAACCGTTAATGGATTTTTGAGCAGTAATCTGCAGGTTTTTATCGAGGGTGGTGTAAATCGATTGAGCCGGTTTGGCGTCAATTTGAGCCAGTTTGTTGAGGTTGACCCCATTTGAATCCGTCAGATAAAGGCTGGCACCCCGCTGCCCGGAAAGATAATCCTGTCCCCACTTTTCCAGGCCGGCCATACCCACTTTTTCATCCCCACGATAGCCCTTGCGCAGGTAGTCGTTCAGTTCATCCTTTGGAATGGACTGCACGAAACCCACCGACTGCGGGGCAATGCCGCCATCGTAGTAGAACCGGCTGGTAAAGTCTGTCATTTGCAAGGCGTCGCCAAAGGATTGGAGCACGCTCAGGCGTTCCTGAACGGCCTGCAAGGGGACTTCACCCACCGGAATATACCAATCTGCGCCAGTATTGTCGATCAGCGCTTTGATCCAGGCGGAGGGTTTTCCGGTCAGGGCAGAGACCTGCTCAAGCAGGCTCTTTTCACGCCCTTCTGGAATGTTGGCGGGAAGAATCCCAAGGGCAACCGCCTGGGTGCGAGCGGCGATGGGATCGCCGTTGCGGTCGAGGATATCTCCCCGGGCCGGTACGGTGATATCCATCGCCAGCCGGTTGCCGCCCTTTAACTCGGGCATGATCAGGGCGTCATCCCATTGGACTTTCCAGCTCCCGTTTTCCAGGCTTAGATTCATGGTGATTTCACGGGTCAGGTCGCCAATCATGGCAGTTTTCAAGGTCACCCGGTAGGCGACTTGAGCAGAGCGCGGGCTGAGCACCAAACCCTGCAGGATCTGGCTTTCTACCTTCTGCAAGGTTAAGTTGTTGGCTACATCGGTGTAACGCGCGGTAAACTTTTCGCGCGTCAGGGCATCCTGGCTGACCCCGGTCAGCAGGTCATACATCGCGTTGTAATCGTCTTTGGCCCAGTCATCCAACCAGGCCCGGGCAGTGGGCTGCACGTCAGGCGCGGGGGTTGTATTGTCCACTGGGGGAGGCAGGACGTGGACGGTGGGGGTGCTGCTGGGAACCTCAGTCTGGGTTGGCGTAGCGGATGTGCAGGCAGTCAGGAAAAGCAGCAGCACGAACAGCCCGCGCCGCAGAAATGTTTTTGAAAATTTTAATGTTGTAAATGGGGTGATCGAAACTCTCATTATTTAACGATCCGTTTTTGACTATTTAAGGTGGTGATTGCCTATTCGATATCCTCACCGCGCAGAACGGCTGCGTAGACCGGGCAGGCATAGTTCAGGTTCGCCTGGCATATGCTTGGAACATCATTCACCGGGGAAAATCCCAGGCGGGCCATAGAACGCACCAAATGACACAACGGCAGCCCCACCACGCAGGCATAACAGCCGCTAAAATTCTCTACGGGATGAAAACCCGCATGCTGGATGGCATAGGCCCCGGCTTTATCCAACGGGTCACCGGTTTCAACATAGGCGGCTATTTCATCATCACTGTACGCCCGCATAGGTACATTGGCGCGGCAGCGATCGGATGTAGAGCGGCCGTCAGAGGTTGAGATGAGGTGGATTGCGGTATAAACCTGGTGGGAGCGGCCTTTCAATCTACGCAGCATCGCAAATGCCTCATCCGGTCCGGTCGGTTTGCCAAGCAATACCTGGCCGTCGGCCACGATCGTATCTGCAGCCAGAATCAAGCTGCCCGGCGAGGCCTGCCTGACTCCTGCTTCGGCTTTGGCCTGCGCTAAACGCGAAACATAGCCCCCAGGATCTTCACCCGGGTAGGGAGTCTCGTCGATATCGACCGGTGAAACCTGAAAGGACCAGCCTGTCCAGGTGAGCAGCTGACGACGGCGGGGAGAATTTGAAGCGAGGATAATTGTCGGCATACCCATGCAGGATTTGATTGTAACACAGGTCGGAAGGCAAAACCTAAGAAGAAACAGGGGTGAAATTGGTATAGTTAAGGAAACTCTAACCCAGGAAGGGTGATTATTGTATAATCCTTCGAAAGGGTGACTCGACTTTCTCGTTTTATTTGGTAGAATCTAATTAGACTGATTAGCATTTTTGGGAAGAAGTATGAAACTCGTATGGTCTGCGCTGCTTCTTCGGTTTGATTGTAATACCCATCCCCTGATCGGATTCTCCTACCGCGGATGGGTTGGTAGATAAAGGAGGAGTTGCCTTGTCTGGAATGGAACGATTTACCCAAAGGGCGCGGCGGGTCCTCAGCCTGGCACACCAGGAAGCGGAACGTCTTCGCCAAAGCACGATTGGCACTGAACACTTGCTTCTCGGTTTGATTCAGGAAGAGGGTGGGGTGGCTAGCCGGGTCTTACGGGATCTTGGATTGGAACCGGATCGAATACGTGAACTGGTAGAACGGATGAGTGGTTTTGGCAGTTATCGCGGTGGAAAGATCGATCTTTCTCCGGGTGTCCAACAGGTCCTGGAATACGCTATCGATGAGGCCCGCAAATTGGGCCATCACTATATAGGTACCGAGCATTTGCTTTTGGGATTGGTGCGTCTGAACGAGGGCGGAGCAATTGATGTCTTCCGCAAATTAGGCGTTACCCCCGAGCAAATCCGCCGGCAAACTCGCCGCGTACTGCAAGAAAGCAGCACGAGTGCTTCCACTGCTGGCGCAACTTCACAGAGCGCCGGCGGCAGCGGTCGTGCGAGCTCTGATAAAGACAAAGGTGGTAAGGATCGGGCCAAGACGCCTCTGGTTGATCAACTGGCGACCGACCTGACCTCTCTGGCAGAAGAAAGCAAACTCGACCCGGTAGTGGGCCGGCAAATGGAAATCGAGCGGGTGATTCAAATTCTTGCACGCCGCAATAAGAACAACCCGGCTTTGATTGGTGAACCAGGCGTCGGGAAAACCGCCATTGTCGAGGGTCTGGCGCAGCGCATCATAGAAGGGGATGTGCCTGCTCCGCTGCTGGATAAGCGCGTACTGCAACTGGATGTTGGTTCGCTGGTGGCGGGTACAATGTACCGCGGCCAGTTCGAGGAACGCCTCAAACGGGTGATTGATGAACTTAAAGCCTCCGGGGCTATCCTGTTTATTGATGAAGTACATATGCTGGTAGGTGCAGGTGCGGCCGGGTCTTCCGTGGATGCGGCCAATATCCTCAAGCCAGCTTTATCGCGTGGTGAACTTCAAGTGATTGGCGCGACGACAATTGAGGAATACCGCAAGCATATTGAAAGCGATGCGGCCCTCGAACGGCGCTTCCAGCCGATTGTGGTCAATGAGCCTACGGTGGATGAAACCATTGAGATTTTGAAAGGCATTCGCACGGCATATGAAGAGCACCATCGTCTGACGATATCTGACGAAGCGCTAGAGGCGGCTGCCAAGCTTTCTTCACGGTACGTCACCGAGCGCTTCCTGCCGGATAAAGCGATCGACCTGATCGATGAATCTTCATCGCGGGTGCGCATGTACAAAAGCAGTGCGGCCAAAACGATGAAGGGTCTGGTCAAAGATCTGCGTGAGGCACGCCAAAATCATAACCTGGCAGTTGAAGACGGCCGGTTCGATGATGCGCAGGAACTGTTGGAGAACCAGCAGGATCTGGAGGCGCAGCTTGACCGTATACGCACCGGTTGGGACCGCTCAACGAGTCCGACTGTAGTGGCAGATGATATTGCCGAGGTAGTTTCGATGTGGACGGGCGTTCCCGTGATGCAGATGGCGCAAGAAGAATTGATCCGCCTGCTGCACATGGAAGACGAACTTAAAAAATGGATTGTCGGCCAGGATGAGGCGATCGAGACAATTTCGAAAGCAGTCCGCCGCGCGCGCTCGGGTCTCAAGGATCCGCGCCGTCCGATTGGTTCTTTTATCTTCCTCGGACCGACCGGTGTTGGCAAGACAGAACTAACCAAGTCGCTGGCACGCTTCCTGTTTGGCAGCGAAGAAGCCCTGGTGCAACTGGATATGTCAGAGTTTATGGAACGACATTCCGTTAGCCGCCTGGTAGGCGCCCCGCCTGGATATGTTGGTTATGAAGAAGCCGGTCAGCTAACAGAGGCGATTCGTCGCCGGCCTTACTCGATTGTGGTTTTTGACGAAATCGAGAAAGCCCATCCTGAAGCACACAATATGCTCTTGCAGATCATGGAAGAAGGCCAATTGTCGGATGCCAAAGGGCATAAGGTGGATTTCCGCAATACAATCATTGTGATGACCTCCAATATTGGCGCAGACATGATCAAGCGCCAATCCGGATTGGGCTTCAACCTTCAAACCGATGAAGACCAGGTGGAAGCGGATGCCTACAGCGATATGCGCAAAAAGCTGCTCGACTCGCTGAAGCGGGTCTTCCGGCCGGAGTTTATCAACCGGTTAGATGGCGTGGTTGTATTCCGGGCGTTGACCAAAGAGAATATCCGAACCATCGTCAATATCGAACTGGCCAAGGTTTCTGACCGCTTGAAGGAACACAGCATCACTTTGCATGCCAGCGATGCCGCCCTGGATCAGTTTGCGGCCGAAGGGTACGATCCCGATATGGGTGCGCGCCCGCTGCGCCGGGTGATGCAGCACAAGGTAGAAGACACTTTGTCCGATGCCCTGCTGGCCAAAGAGTTTGAAGATGGCGATACGATCCTGATCGATCTCGATGACGATCACCAGATCGTGTTGAAAAAGGATCTCAAAGAACCCGAAGGGATCGTCTGAAAGCCTGATTAACAAAGTTTGAGGGCCTGGATATTCTGGGGTGACAATCACCCGAAAATATCACAGGCCCTCTTTTTATTTCCGTATTACAGATTTAAACTGGATAACTTACACATAAAACTGCGGCATTTGGGGTTTATTGCCCAAAATTTCGTCAATTTTATCCATGACTTCATCGGTCAGCAGGGGCAGTACGTCGAGCGCTTTCAGGTTTTCTTGAACCTGCTCGACCCGCGACGCGCCAGTAATCACGGTGCTGACATTGGGATTGCGCGCGCACCAGGCCAGGGACAACAAAGTGATGTTCGTGCCCAGGTCCTCTGCAAATTTGGTCAGCTTACGCACCTTCTCCAGAGTAGCCTGTCCTTCTGGTCCGGTCAGGCGGTCGCGCAGCCACTCATAGCCCGGCAATGCCATCCGTGAATCATCCGGAATGCCGTTGTTGTATTTGCCGGTCAAGATGCCGGATGCCAGCGGCGACCAGATGGTCGTGCCCAGGCCAATTTCGCGGTACAGACGGGCATAATCTACTTCTACCTTGGAGCGTTCAAACATGTTGTACTGGGGTTGGTCCATGGTAGGCGGCACCAGGTTGTACTGGCGCGCCACGGAATAAGCCTCCATGATTTGCGAACCCGTCCATTCGGAGGTGCCCCAATACAGCACTTTACCCTGGGCGATCAGGTCGCTCATCGCGCGCACGGTTTCTTCGACCGGCACATTGGGATCGGCGCGGTGGCAGAAATAAAGATCGAGATAATCGACCTGCAGGCGCTCCAAAGCCTGGTTGCAGGCTTCAGTGACATGCTTGCGGCTGAGGCCCACCTGGGTAGGTTTGGGATTTTGCACGCCGCTCCAATAGACCTTGCTGGAAACGATGTAGGTGTCGCGCCGCCAACCCATTTTCTTGAGCACTTTTCCCATGATTACTTCCGACTGCCCGGCGGCATAGGCTTCGGCGTTATCGAAGAAATTCATGCCGCCATCATATGCGGTTGCCAGAATTTTCGATGCCGCATCCACATCCACTTGTGTTTTGAAGGTGACCCACGATCCAATTGAGAGCAGGCTGACTTGCAACCCCGATTTGCCTAAACGGCGGTATTCCATTGATATCCTCCTGATGGATGACCTGAACGGCCAATAATGTTTCTTAAGTTTAATCGTTTAAACTTGCAGTTTCAAGGGTGTTGGATTAGAGTAGATTAATAAAGCGAGGTTGACATGAGAAATTTAATCTATTCGATGAACGTTTCATTTTAATCGATGAATACCAGCTTCTGGTGCAGCCCATCATATTGGGCGCAGGCACGCCGTTTTTTCCGGCAGGGGATGTCTCACTCACCTTGAGACTGATTGAGACGCGTAGATTTGAAAACGGGGTGGTGCTTCTGCGCTATCAGAAGGGCGATGTGCTCAGAAACTAAGCCGGTGTTTGATCTGGATCTTTGATTCGTCCAGCTCGATGCCCAGGCCGGGCAAACTGGGAAGGGGGATCTTGCCATTTACCGGAATGTACTGCGGGTAGAAGAAAAATTGTTTGTTGGCCTGGTGGCGCAGCAAGAATTCGACCATGGGCACCACGGCCGGTGGTTGGGCGGCGGCGATGTGCAGGGCCGGCAAGAGCGAATGCCCGTGGGCAATCACCGGTGCACCAAAGGCAGAAGCCAGGATGCAGATCTTGACCTGTTCGCTGATCCCGCCGGTCCAATCCGGGTCGGTTTGGATGACATCCACGGCCTGGCCCGCTAACAGCTCCTTGACCTGCCAGCGGGTGTACACGTGTTCGCCGGTGGCGAGAGGGATATTGCTCTGAGCGCGGATTTTTGCCAGACTGCCCACGCGTTCCGGAAAGAGCGGTTCTTCGATCCACCAGGGATGAATGGTCTCCATGGCCTGGAACATAGCCGTCGCGAATGATTCGTCCCAGCCCATAAAGGCATCGAAAGCCAGAAGATACCCGTCACCCACGGCGGTGCGCACGGCGCGGGCCATGGCCACATTTTTGGATTTGCCGGCCTCACCATCCGCCGGACCGTAGCGGAAGAACCATTTTTGAGCGGTGAACCCCTGGTTTTTCACTTCCAACGCAGACTGCGCCGCCAGTTCCGGGTCGACGGATGAACCCAGCATGCTGGCATAGGCCGGGATCTCTGCCCGGGTAGGTCCGCCTAACAACTGGTATACCGGCTGGTTGGCCCATTTCCCTTTTAAATCCCATAATGCGCAGTCGACGGCGCTGACGGCGGTGACAAACATACCGGAGCGCCCGTGACGGTGCATGCGCAGCATCTGATCACTGAGCCGTTCAACTGCCAGCGGGTCCCGTCCCAGCAGAAAGGGCCGCAAAATGGAGGCAATCAGATAGGCCTGGTAGGATTCGATCGGGCCAAACAATCCGATCAGGCCCTCGTCGGTATGGATTTCAAGGAAAATGTCGGTTTTCAAGTCGCCGGCATTCAGATGATAATTTTCATGGACGTTAAATTCGGGGTAAACGTCCAGCGGGCGCGCCTGGCGGTCGCCGGGGGGGAACTGCGGCCCGCTCCATTTACCGGATAATTCGAACAACTGCACATCGCTGATTTTCATCTTAATCCTTTTCGGTGGGTTTACGGATACAATTAGTGTATCCAATTTCATAAGGTTGGCAATGTTTGACGCGAATTCATCACCTTTAACAGCCTCTGGCAGCTTTATTGTCGGCTGCAATTATTGGGCATCCCACGCGGGAACAGATATGTGGCGCGAATGGCGCCCGGATATCGTCGAAAAAGATATGCAGCAGCTTTCTGTAGCCGGGCTGCAGGTGCTGCGCGTTTTTCCACTCTGGCCAGATTTTCAGCCCATTACCCTGCTCAAGGGCGGCGCGGGCCGGCCGGTTGAGATCCGCTTCGGCGAGCAGGTTCTACCGGATACAGAGGCTGGAAAAGCCGGGGTATCGAGCGAAATGATCGAGCGCTTCCAATATTTCGCTGACCGGGCTGAAGAAAATGGTCTGAAGCTGGTGGTGGGCCTGATTACCGGTTGGATGAGCGGGCGTTTGTTTGTTCCGCCGGCACTGGAAGGGCTTAATGTGCTGACCGACCCCCTGGCAATCCAGTGGGAAACCCGGCTGGTGCGCTACTTTGTGAAGCGTTTTAAGCATCACCAGGCCATCGCGGCCTGGGACCTGGGCAATGAATGCAACTGCATGGCCGATATGCCCTCGCGAGAAGCTGCCTGGGCCTGGACCTCTGCCATCACCAATGCCATCCGCGTTGAAGATGCGGCGCGCCCGGTCGTTTCCGGCATGCACAGCTTGAAACCGGCCCGTGCCGCAGATTGGACGGTGCAGGATCAGGGTGAGCTGACCGACCTGCTGACCACGCATCCTTATCCTTATTTTACGCCGCACTGCGATCAAGATCCGGTTAATACGATCCGTACCATTTTGCATTCGACGGCCGAAAGCCGGTTTTATGCCGATATCGGGGGAAAGCCCTGTATCGTCGAAGAAATCGGCACGTTAGGGCCGATGATTGCCAGTGATGCCGTGGCGGCAGATTTTGCGCGCAGTGCACTGTTTTCACTTTGGGCGCACGACTGCCATGGTTTGATGTGGTGGTGCGCATACGACCAGATCCAATTAGAACAAGCCCCATATGATTGGGCTTCCTTTGAGCGCGAACTTGGCCTGGTGCGCAGCGACCGCAGTGAAAAACCGGTGTTGGGTGAAATTGGCGAATTTGGCAGCTGGTTGAAAACGCTGCCGTTTGAGAGCCTGCCCGAACGAGTGCTGGATGCGGTGTGTATTTTGACCGAAGAGCAAGATGCCTGGGGTGCGGCTTATGCCAGCTTTGTGCTGGCGAAACAGGTTGGGTTTGATTTGAAATTTCAGTACGCCGATCAACCGTTACAACCCGCCCGGCTGTATTTGCTGCCTTCGGTTGGCAAGGGTGGGGCGATGTCAAGACGCACCTGGTTTGAGCTTTTGCGAAGGGTGGAGGAAGATGGCGCCGTTTTATATCTTTCTCATGACGACTGCCTGCTATCGCCCTTCAACCTGCCCTTCGGTCTGGAAGTGCAGACACGTGAGAAACGCACTGCCCCGGCTGATTTCATCCTCACTACGCCGGCGGGTGGGCTGCACTTCACCTGTACCTCGCCCTTTAAACTTAACCTGAGGGTGACCGGTGCAGATGTTTTAGGCAGCGAACCAGATGGCAATCCGGTCTTTACCTGTGCCTCTCATGGCA
The DNA here is from genome assembly GCA_963768585.1 of uncultured Chloroflexia bacterium. GTDB lineage: Bacteria > Chloroflexota > Anaerolineae > Anaerolineales > Anaerolineaceae > CAVUNY01. The sequence goes on along the minus strand of CAVYIF010000018.1, from coordinate 335,943 downwards.
AGGGAAAAATTTACTTCTCAAGCGTGCCGGTGGAACGTTATCTGAGCGAGACACCGGGAGCTTTTACCGGGGACCAGGCGCAGCCCTTCTGGTGGTTTTACCAGGAAATTGCTGCCGGATTGGCTTCGGACCGGATCGTTACGAAGGATAACGTACAGGTGGGTATCACAGAGCACCCACTCCAGCCGGACCAGCGCGTGGTGGTGGTGATTAATTACAGCCCAACGGCGCAAGAAACCGTCATTGAACTGGCTTCCGGCTGGAAAATTTCTGCGGTATATTATGGAGAGGCGCCGGCTGGTTCAACCGGCAGGATTCCTCTGGAAATTGCTAAAAATCAAGCGCTTGTCTTTTTAGCGGTCCGCTGAAACGGTTGTGTAGGATTTGAGGAGGAAAGATGAAAGCAGTAATTTTTTCAGGTCCGGAACAGGTTGAGGTTACCCAGGTTGAGGAGCCAGTTTGCCAACCAGATGAGGTGGTGATCAAGGTCGCCAGGGTGGGACTGTGCGGGACCGATTTGCATATTTACCATAATGAGTATATGTCGCACTTTCCGGTGATCGGCGGCCACGAATTTTGTGGAACGATTGTCGAAGTTGGAGCGGCGGTGGTTGATTTTCAACCTGGACAACGCGTGGCTGCCGACCCAAACCTGTACTGCGGGCACTGCGATTTCTGTCGGGACGAGAAGGCCAACCACTGCCTGAATTGGGAAGGGGTAGGGGTCACCCGAGCGGGGGCATTTGCCGAGTTTGTTGCGGTCCCGGCCAGGGCCTGCTACCGCCTCCCAGACGGCCTGACCGACCTGCAGGGCGCTTTTATCGAACCGGTATCGTGTGTGGCGCATGCCATGAAGCGCCTGCGCGTCTGGCCGGGGGATGAGGTGCTGATCCTGGGTGCCGGCCCGATGGGCCTGATTTTGAGCCAGGTGCTGCGGCACAGCGGCGCAGGGCAGGTAGTCGTGGTTGAAAAGCAGCCGGCGCGGCTCGAACTGGCGGCCCGGCTGGGGGCCACGCTGGCCGTACCGGTTGGGCCTCGACAGAATGAAGCCCTACGTGCGGCGGCCCCTTATGGGTTTTCGATCGTGATCGATGCCACCGGCAGCCCGCGGGTGATTGAGAGCGCCTTTCAATATTTGAAGCCGCGCGGGCAGTACCTGCAGTTTGGTGTCGCGCCGAAAGAGGCTGAGATAAAGATCCGCCCTTATGATATCTTTAAGAATGATTGGACCATCCTGGGCAGTTTTGCCCTTTGCTATACTTTTCAACCGGCCATTGCCTGGTTGATGGGTGGGGTGGTGGATGTGAATCCATTGGTCAGCCACAGCCTGCCGCTGGATGAATTTCCTAAGGGGCTGGCTGATTTCGAAGCCGGCCGCACCTTGAAAGTTCATCTGGTTCCTTGAGCAGGCCGGATGTTAAATAAAGGTCAGGAATGATGAAATTATTAAATCCCCTTGCGTTTATCCCCTTTCCGTTAGGCACTGTGCGCCCCTTGGGGTGGCTCGAACGGCAGCTGCGCATCCAGGCCGACGGCCTGAGCGGTCACCTGGATGAAGTTTGGCCGGATGTGAAAGATTCACGCTGGTTTGGGGGAAATGCTGAAGGCTGGGAACGGGCACCTTACTGGCTGGATGGGTTTATTGCGCTGGCTTTTGAGCTGGATGATTCGGCCCTCAAAGAGCGTGCCGCCGGGTACATCGAATACATCCTGGCACATCAGGAAGCAGACGGCTGGCTTGGTCCTCGGACCATGGTCGAAGCCAGCGGCAAGCCGGAGAATGATAACTACGACCTGTGGGGCCAACTGCTGGCGCTCAAAGTGCTGGCCGAATACCACGATGCGACCGGGAACCAGCGCGTACTGGCGGCGATCGAGCGTAATTTGCGCTGTATCGAGCGTTTGATCGAACGTAAACCGCTGTTCAATTGGGCGCAGTTCCGCTGGTTCGAGGGGTTGGTGGCGCTCTACCGGTTGTACGAACTGCACCCCAGGCAGTGGCTTTGGAATCTGGCGGTCAAACTGCAGGCGCAGGGCTTCGATTGGGGTGAGTTCTTCCAGCGTTGGCCGATGACCGGCCCCACGCCGAAAGGACGCTGGAATTATATGGGCCACGTGGTAAACAATGCCATGGCGGTGAAAGCCCATGCTTTATGGTGGCGCTTGAGCGGGGCCGAGACCGACCGCAACGCAGTTTACGACATGATCGAAAAACTGGAGCGCTACCACGGTATGGCCACGGGGATGTTCACCGGAGATGAATGCCTGGCGGGACGCAGCCCGACCCAGGGCAGCGAACTGTGCGCGGTGGTCGAGTATGCCTATTCGTTGGAGACGCTGCTTTCGATCATGGGCGATCCGGCTTTTAGCGACCGCCTGGAAAAAGTGATCTTCAATGCCCTGCCGGCAACATTTTCAGCGGATATGTGGGCGCACCAGTACGACCAGCAGCTCAACCAGGTGGAATGCAGCATCCAGGAAGGGCGCACCTGGAATACCAACGGGCCCGACTCGAACCTGTTTGGCCTGGAACCCAATTACGGCTGCTGCACGGCAAACCTCAGTCAGGGATGGCCGAAGTTTGCCGCCCACCTTTGGATGCGCGCGCCAGACGGCGGGCTGGCAGCCCTGGCTTACGCTCCCAGCCAGGTCCAATTCGAGCAGAAGGGGGCTGCGGTTACCGTGCGCCTGGAGACGGGTTATCCGTTCCGCTCAGAGTTAGATTTCAGCATTTCTGTTTCGAAAGCGGTTAACTTCCCGCTTTACCTGAGAATTCCGGCCTGGGCTGAAGGGGCTACCCTGGTTGTGGGTGGACAGCGCTATCCGGTCTTGCTGCCCGGATCGGTTTTCAAACTTGACCGGGAATGGAGCGGTGTGACGCGCCTGCTGCTGACCCTGCCCATGAAAGCTGAATTATCCCGCGGTCATCGCAAATCGGTGGCACTGCTGCGCGGGCCCCTGGTTTATGCCCTAAAAATTGGGGAAGACTGGCAGCAGGTAAATGCCGAAATGCCGGGGCATGAACTGCCGCATGGAGATTGGGAGGTGTACCCAACCACCCCCTGGAATTATGGATTGAATGTGAATGGAAAAACGCTGAGCGAGGATGTGGTGTTTGAAAATCGCAATTTAGGCGAATTTCCATTCTCGCCAGAGGGTGCGCCGGTCATCGCCCGCGTGCAAGGGCGGCGCCTGCCCGGCTGGTCGCTGATCAACGGTTCGGCGGGAGATACGCCTGCCAGCCCGGTGGAATCCGACCAACCACTGGAGGATTTGACCTTGATTCCGTACGGGTGCAGCAATTTGCGGGTGACAGAATTTCCGACCTTGAAATAACCCGGTGGGCGATCCTTATGATCGTAAAATATTTGTTCTACAATCTTTCGGCATTGGTTCTGCCCTGATATAATAAGCCTATGCCAAAAACCCAAACACATTTTGTCTGTCAGAATTGTGGGCGAACCTCGCCGCGAGCCATGGGCCGCTGCCCTTCCTGCGGCAATTGGGGCACCATGGTAGAAGAAGTTGTCGCCACCGCTCAAAGGACTGACAGCAAAATCGGCCCGCGTGGGTTGGGCGGACGTTCAGAACCGCGCCGTATGGCTGAGATTGAGGGCGATGCGGAAATGCGCATGGCCCTACCGATAGGCGAGTTTGCGCGGGTGCTGGGTGGGGGCGTGGTTCCCGGATCGATTGTGCTGGTTGGCGGGGATCCTGGAATCGGTAAATCAACCCTCATGCTCCAGGTAGCGGTCGAAATGGCGCGCTCCGGCACCGTGCTGTATGTTTCGGGCGAGGAATCCGAGCGGCAAATAAAAATGCGCGCCGTTCGCCTTTTAAAGGAGAATGATGACAGCGGGCAGATTGATTTTCCAGAGAATTTGCTGCTCGTTACCGAGACCAACCTGGAAATCATCTTCGATCATATTCACCAGGTGCATCCCGATGTCGTGGTCGTCGATTCGATCCAGACTGTATATCTGCAGGCGATGGAATCATCGGCGGGATCGGTTAGCCAGGTGCGCGAGTGCGCCAACCGGCTGCGCGAGCTGGCAAAAACCAGCGGGATCGCGATTTTTCTGATTGGGCACGTCACCAAGGAGGGGGTGATCGCCGGGCCGCGCGTGCTGGAACACGTGGTGGATACCGTGCTGTATCTTGAAGGCGACCGCTTTCAGACGTTTCGGCTGCTGCGTTCGGTCAAGAACCGTTTTGGGGCAACTTCCGAGGTAGGTGTTTTTGAAATGCGTGAGCGCGGGATGATTGAAGTCACCAACCCGTCGGAGGCCTTTCTGGCCGAGCGCATGGTCAATACGCCGGGTTCTGCAATCACCGTTACCATGGAGGGCACGCGCCCGCTGCTGGTGGAAATACAGGGTTTGACCAGCCCTTCGAACCTGGGCAACCCGCGCCGCACGCCCAATGGCATTGACAGCAACCGTCTGCTGTTGACCACAGCTGTTTTGACGCGGCGCGTGGGTCTGCGCCTGGGTGAACAGGATGTTTTTGTGAACGTGATCGGCGGTATGCGCATCGATGAACCGGCGGCCGATCTGGCGGTGGCGGTAGCAGTAGCCTCATCCTACCGCGATGCGCCGGTTCGGGCAGATACGGTTTTAATCGGCGAAGTGGGCCTGTCTGGAGAACTGCGCTGGGTCGGTCAGATGCCCGCCCGGCTGCGTGAAGCCCAGAAGCTGGGTTTTAAAACTGCGATTGTGCCGCACCGCGTACGCCAGGGTGGTGAGCCCTGGCCGAAAGGTATCACGGTGCAAGAGGCCCGTTCGCTGCGCGAAGCGCTCTCTCTGGCACTGGTGGAAGTGAAATAAACTTCCCGGTTTCGCCGTTTCGCTATTTCTGCATGGAGCTGAAAGGAACCTAATGGAATATATCAATCGAGCCCTCAATTTTCCCCTGATTTCGCGCATTCGGCGCAACCATGCCCTGGAACATGCCACGCTTCAGATTCTGGCCAAAAAACATCCCAAAATCTCCGTGGCGGGATATTCTGACACGCGCGGTTTTTTGATCGTGGGCAGCGTCTCGACCGATCATTTGCGGGAGGCGGTGAGTGAAGCGCTGCGCCGCTTACAGGCCGGTGAAGATGACCTGGCCATACATCCCAACTGCGGGACCAATTTTGCCGCCACGGGGGTGGTGACCGGCACGCTGGCCTGGCTGGCGATGGTTGGGGCGCACGGCAATTTTCGAAAAAGGTTGGAACGCTGGCCGGTAGTGGTGATGCTGGTGACGATTGGGATGATCGTAGCCCAACCTCTCGGCCCGCTGCTGCAGGCGGAGTTCACCACGGATGCCGATATTGGCGAGCTGCAGGTCACCGAGATCACCCGCTTTGAGCGTGAGGGCACACCGCTTCACCGGGTTAAGACGATTAATTAACCAGCACTGCCTGGCGCAGGTTCGATTCAGAAAGCCTGGTTTAATGACCGAAGAAAAACCCATTGTGTACATCTTACACGGCGATGACCCGATTGAGATCGGGAAATTTGTCGACGTCTTAACCGCCAAAGTCGCAGAAACCGGTATGGGGGATCTCAACCTGACCCGAATCGATGGCCGCGCCTACAACGAGACCGATTTGAAGACCGCGGCGCTTTCACTGCCGTTCCTCTCCGACCGGCGCCTGGTGATTCTTGACCAGGCGCAGGCTGTCATCAGCAAAAACAGCGCGGACCAGTGGAAGCCGTTCCTGGACAGCCTGCCGGAAACAACTGCTCTGGTGTTGATCGCCTGGGATGAATTTGTGAGTAGCGGCAAGAACAAAGGCTGGCAGACACTGCAAAAGAAGCATTGGATCTGGCAGTGGATCGAAGAAGCGGGCGCGCGCGTATTTTATCGCGCCTGCCGCCAACCGGGCGCCGGTGAAATGGCCGGCTGGATCCGCCAAAAAGCAGAAGCCATGCAGGGCAAATTCAGCGGTGGGGCAGCGATTGCCTTAGCGGACCACACCGGTACGGATACCCAATACACCACGCAAGAAATCACCAAATTATTGACGTATGTCGATTTTCAACGCCCGGTTGAGGTGGAGGACGTCGAACTGCTGACCGCGCCCGGCGGACGGGTGAACGTGTTTGAAATGGTAGATGGGTTGGCTGATGGGAATGTGAGCCGGGCGATGCGTTTGTTGAAGGGCTTATTGGATGAGACCGACCCCTTCAGCCTGTTCGGCATGGTCGTGCGCCAATTCCGGCTGTTAATCCAGGCCCGTGAAGCTCTGGATGAAGGCGAATCCGCGGAGTCATTGAGCAGAGAGCTGCGCGTTCCACCTTTTGTCGTCAGAAAAATCAGCAAACAGGCCAGCCGGTTTTCACAAGAGCGTTTGTCCGCGGTGTATCATCGCCTATTGGAACTGGATGAAGGCACCAAGACCGGAATGTGGCCGGCAGAGCTGGCATTAGAGCTTTTTGTGGCTGAATTGAAGTCAGAAGGCGAAAATTGATTCAGCCGCCGGGTCGCAGCGGCATGGATGGTTAGATCAGAGCAGGGCGGCACAAAGGTTGCAACGTTGATTGCAGCCTTTTTTTTCTGGGAAGACTAATTCTGACTAAAGACATCCAGTTATGGAGTATGATTGGGCACAGCCAACCCAAAGGAGTGCAGGATGCGTAAATGGAATTTATTACTAGGTGGGATCGCAATTTTAATAACGATTTTTGTTATCGTCCAATCCAAGGGGATTCGGGCCGCTCCGCCTGTTCCGACTCCTACCCCTATCACCAGCGCAGATAAGACCGCGCTGCAGGCTGCACTGGATGCGGCGGCTCTGAATAATCAGAAGACCATACCGGCGTTTATGTTGTACAAGGTGGTTGTGGACCATATCGAAATGGGGTCGGATGGAAATACAGCCCTGGTGTGGATGGCTCTTCTGGATCCGCAAACCAACCAGCCTGTGGCCACAGAACCGGGGATGGCGATTGGCCAGCGCCCCGATGTAAATTCGCCCTGGCAGATTACCCTGCCCACTGGCGAGGACTGGGTGACACAGGTCCAAAATTTGCCAGACCAGTTGTTGAGTAAAGAACAAAAAACCTTAATTCTGCCGGACCAGATCAATTCCAAAGATGCGACAGCGGTCGACCAGGTTTTTTCCGGTTACCTGCTGCCCTGGGAAGGGGGGAAACGGGTGTGGCTGACGGGGAGTGTGGCGCATTTTACGACCTATAACTCCTGCTCATGGGTTAATGTAAATGGCGATTATCACAGCACCTGCCGCTACGCCTTTGATTTTTCGGATGGGACCAATTTTCGCCTGCTGGCGGCCCGCGGGGGTTCTGTCATTGGCGCGCGCTGGACGTGCGCCAACAATGATCACAACTGTTTGAACTACCTTGCCCTGGAGGACCGCAGTACAAACCCGGTGACCACGGCACTCTACCTGCACCTTTCTCAAAATTCGATCCCGGCTGCTTTACGGGTAAACGGCACCTATGTTAATCAGGGCGATTTCATCGCCCTGGCAGATAATACTGGCTTGAGCACCGGCAGTCACCTGCATTTTATGGTGGTGGCCAACCGCTGGTTGGCCTCAGGCTATGGGGGTACATTCTGGTGGGGTGACTCGGTCGACATCACTTTTGATGACGTATCGATCAACGGTGGGCGCCCGCGCCTGTGCAGCGAGGCTTACTACACCCCCCAGTACGGCAACCAATGCCAACCCGCGAACAACGCGGTTGGCCAGCCGTATGATAACTGGTTTATCTCAGGAAACCGCGGCACAACCCCGCCCACGGCAACCATGACCGGCCCGGCAGCCTATACAGAGGTCACCAGTCCCGGTGTGACGGTCAGCGGTTCGGCCAAGGATAATACCGGTGTGAGCCGCATTCAGGTGATCGCCAACTACGATAACAATTGGGTCGAAGTTGGACCGGCGATCACCAGCAACCCCTTCTCGACGACGGTAGATTTATGCGCCGCTGGAATACCGAACGGACCGGTGACCCTGGGACTGTGGGCCTGGGATGTGGATGGCAGCCGTACACCTTTACCGCAAAGCCCGCGACCGATCTTAAAAAATACGATCTGCCCCGCGCCGGCGCCAAAATGCTCGCCGACCCCTAATCAAATCGCTCTATATTCACTGCCCGATTACCAGGGCACCTGCCAGGTGTTTGGGTCGGGAAAATATAATAACAGCCAGTTCAGCCCGCTGGTGGACAACCAGGTGGCATCCATCCAGGTTGGGGCGAATGTCATGGGCGTGCTCTATGACGGCACCTATGATGCCGCCGGGTTTAAAGGTCGCTCTGAGGCATTTTTATCGAGCGACCCCGGGCTGGCTGACAATCGCATTGGGGCGCTCATGGCCTCTTCGCTTGAGGTTCGGGCACGCGCCAAACCGGCAGCCCCTATTTTACGCCCCATTCTCAATCGGGTGGATGCCAACGGGGCAGCCATCCCGCCGGACAGCAACGAGTCAGTGCTGCTGATCTGGAAGAGTGATTACGCCACGACTTCCATAGATGAAGGCGGGACCGAATACCGGGCGGAGCTGACTGCTCCGGGTGGGGCGAAACGAGTGTCCGCCTGGCAAACTGCCAATACCTGGTCGGTGGGCAGTCTGGCAGCGGGCAGCTACCAATGGACGGTCACCGCACGCAACCTGATGGGCCAAACCACGGCTGCGCCGGCAAGTTTTACGGTCACTGCTGCCGCGCCACTGGGTGGAACCCTGCGCCAGGTGCCGTATAGCGATAACGCGCAGAACGGCGCCAATGGTTGGACCGCCGATGGTTTGTGGCATCTTTCCGTGCCTCCAACGATGACCAATAACAACACCACGGTCGCCTGGGGTTTCACTACCGGGATCGACTATGCCAGCGGCACGGTCGCGGGAGGAAGTTTGACCTCGCCGCCGATTGCCATTCCGGCTGGCGGCGCGCAGCTCAAGTTCCGCTATGCCTCGAAAACTGAAACCACGGGTCCTTATTGGGACCAGCGCCGGGTGCAGGTTGCCGAGAACGGGGCCGCCTTTCAGGATGTGCTGCAGCTGACGGATGATCCGTTGAATGAATGGCAGAGCAGCCCGGTGATCGATCTGACGCCGTACGCCGGGAAGACGGTGCGGGTGCGCTTCTTCTTCCAGATTGTGGATAAGTTTTACAATGGTACGGCCGGTTGGTGGATCGATGATATTACGATCGCCGCCACCGGGGGAGATACCTCCTGCGCAGAGCCTGTCTCGAACGACACCCCGGCCGGGGCGACACCCATCTCGTTAATTCAGACGATCGATGGTGTGATCTGCCCGGCCGGAGATGTGGATTACTACCGCTTTAGCGTGAACGCCGGAACAACGATCTCGGTGGATGTGGTCGCCAAAGCAGACGGGTCGAGCCTGGATCCCTATCTTTACCTGATAGACGGGGATGGAAAGAGCCCCCTGGCGGAAAATGATGATATCGAGTACGGTGTACTTCAGGATTCGCATTTGCAGTACACCATTCAACGCAGCGGCGATTACTATCTCAAGGTAAAAGCCTACAACAACCCGGGCGTCGGGGGCACGAATTACACTTATCGAATTGTGCTGAACGGCGACGACCAACCGCCGGTGCTGAATGTCTCTTCTCCAGGCAGCTCCTGGATTCCGGGGACGGCCTTCGATCTCCAGGCCTCTGCTACTGACCAGCAGGGCATCGCTCGCGTCGATTTTTACTGGCACAACCCGGATTGGCAGTTTGGTACCTGGGATCTGCTGGGAAGCGACACGACCCCTGCAGATGGCTTTAAACTGCAGTTTAATCCCGCCGGGCGATCCATCGCGGGGTCGGCGATTACCGTGCGGGCCTATGATGTTGCCGGGTTGGAAACGGCTTACGTCATCTGGAATTTGCAGATCGATACCTACCCGCCCGTAACCACCATGCAGGCATTAGCGGCAGGCAACCAATCGACGGCCATCCTGCTCAACTGGTCGGGCAGCGATGCCGAAACCAGTTTGCGCAGTTATGAACTCCAGGTGCGGGATAACGGTGGAGCCTGGGTCAGTATCAATAATGCGATCCCGGCTCAACAGACAAAGCTCTATTACCTGGGAGCCGCCGGGCACACCTACGGTTTTCGGATGCGGGGAACGGATACTGCGGGCAATGTTGAGGCTTTTCCAGCAGGCGACGATGCCGCCACGACTGTCGCCAGCACCTGCACGGCAGATGTCTTCGACATCACCCAACCTGGGGATAACACTGCAGCCAATGCCGTCGTCCTGACGGTTGGCAGTGTCCAGGAGCACAGCTTCTGCCCATCAGGGGACCAGGATTGGACGCGGTTCACAGCACAGGCCGGCGTGGCCTATGCCGTCAAAGCGACATCGCTATCCGGGGGAGCGGCGGCCAGCATCGCCGTGATGGATGCCAGCGGGCAGACGATCTATGCCCAGGCAGCTGCCGGAAATATGGGCCTGCCTACGGTCCTGAAATTCGTCGCCCCGGCGAACGGTGAATACCGCATCCGGGTACAGGCGTATGATGCCCGACTGTGGGGTACTGATGCGCGCTACGCGCTGTCTGTCGTGCCGGGCAGCTGGCAGTATTTACCTGCGGTGAAGTCAGTGCAGTAAGCGACCTGCATCTTTCACTGAACGTCCCTCAAGATCTTCAAGGTCTTGAGGGACGTTTACCATTGAATGGATTTAATGGGATAAGGAAAAATGAAGGTCGGTTCCCGATCTTTTTTCAGATATTTTTTACTTGACTTTAAAATCTTGACTTTAGAAATGCGAAAATAGCGCCGAAAAGCGCGTGAACCTTAAAAACCTAAGCAGTAGACCAAAAATGGCGTTTAGATCGTTCTCGCAGGTTGATCCGGTGCCAATTTGCCCTTTTTCACCACTGGAAAGCGTTGTCTGGGAGCAGGTTGGTAGCCTTTTGAGCGACCTTTTCCTTTTCCAGCGCTTCTGGTATCCCGGGCTGGTGTACCCAACTGCACTAAATATCCCAAAGCACTGCGCTGAACCTGCCCCGGGGTCAAACCTTTCGTTTCTGGCTGCGTTCCAGCCGGATACCAGGCAGGCCGAGACGCTTTGACCTCATCTCGCATCAGGAGCAGCTGCCAGTAAGCCAGGGCACCCAGCCACATCCATTGGCCGGTACTCACCAGATCGGTAGACTGATTGGCATTCAGACCCATGTGCTGTTTCAAAAACCGAAACAGATGCTCGATGGCAAATCGCCAAAGATACATCCGGCATAGCTCGCTCAGTGCAGCCGTTTCCGGACCGGTCCAGAACAACCACATTGGGCGTTTATAACGCGGTGTTCCATCCGGTCGCAAGAACTCAACCCGCAGCACCATGCCGACCAAAGCAGGCAGCTTCTTGAAGTGTAACCCTTGCCAGGCTTGGAGTTACACGGTTTGTTCGCCCAGCAAGAAGGTTTCAGTCCGGTCGGCCGGTCTGGATGGCTCGGATAGCTTGAACTTCGCCCCATGTTTGGCTGGCGCGCCCTTCTTCCCTTTCGGATGCGGCTTGGGACGCTCATAAAACACCAGGTTGCTGCGTAACCGCACCAGGGCAAACACGTTTTTGACTACCAGAAAGACCGCCAGGAACACATGATTGCCATACAGGCTGTCTGCTACTACCACTTTTGGCTTTGGATTGCGCTGAGCCAGTTCTTGCACCTGCACACTGCCTACCTGACTGTCGGTGAGGCTGGTCTCCACCCGCCGAACATCCACAGGCGCTACCCAGGACATTCCCCATTCGACCAGACGCACTAACCACGAATACTTGTGACCATAGCGAACCGGCTCATCCTTCTGCGTTTTTAGTGAGCCCCGGTCTTCCAGTGTCTCAGCCTCTGGGCGTTCATTGGGCGTGCAATCCAGGGCGTACACTTCATATCCTTCAATCTGTTCGCTGTTCCTGGCTGATATTCATATAACGCCTGGAGAAAGTGGTCAAATTCGATTTCACCGTGCAGCAGTGTGTCGAAAATGGAGCTGAATTTCCGCCGAAACGGAGTTTCTTCACTGAGTGCCACCGGAGAATTGACATGACCAGCAACCGTCAGCGCATCGACCAAATCCATCATCGCATCGGCGCGCTTACAAAAACTTTGGTATACTGCTTTTCGGAATTGTTGGATCAGCATGGTTTTGTCGACAATGCTTTTACCAGCAATTCCACTTTTTGTTAAGACGTCCTATATTTTGTCAAGCCCCAAATAAGGGCAAAAGTTGAGGAACTCCCGTACATTAACAACAAAAACACTTGGAGCTTCAATCCGAAGCAAGAAGCTCATTGGATGACCTTATTCAATTTTTACCAACGCAGTCAACGCGCTCAACCCCAAATACTAGGAAAAGGAAGGCGAAGAGTGGAATAGTGCGGGTAAAGATTATGCTGGCGAATTAGGGTGTTCTTGTCGATATTTGCGATAATCTCCTACCTCCAAGAAAAATGGGCGTTGGTTACGCCACATATCGTAGAGAATATTCGTGGCGAAATCTCTCGCCACGGCCACCACAGCGATCAGATAGCCGATCCGGGCCGGTTTCCGGGTTTTGATGCGTTGATACATTGCCTGATATTTGGGCACTTTTCGGCACAAATGTTGAGCCAGGTTGACAATCGCATAGCGCCCATTGGGTGAGCCCTGTTTGGTAATATGCTTGGCGTGGAAAATTGAGGTGCCTGAGATATGCTTACTGGTAGTAATGCCCAGAAAACTGGCCAAGTGCTCTCCATCCGGGAAACGGGATACATCGCCCACCTCACTAACTAGCGCCAGGGTATTGCTCAGGCCTGCGCCAACGGAGCCAGATAAGAGCTTAGTTTCAGGGCGATCCCGGATCAGGTCATACCCAGTTTTGAGGAAGACTTTTTGACGGCGTTTGATGGTTAGGATGTCTTCGCACAGTTGGCGAACACGTTGATGGATAACTTCCTGTCCGATCGGACGGACCAGTTGCTGACCACACAGTTCGACCAATTGTTTGGCCTGCTTTTCTCCAAACGCGTAGCGGCATTGATTAACTAAGATCTGGGTAACGGCCTCTGCTCCGGCCTGGACGAACTCTGGTGGAAAAACATAGCGTTCGAGTAAGGCATACACGGCCGGATGATGCAGCTGGTTCTTTGGAAAGACCTGTTCCAGGACTGGATTATAGGCACGGAGGATGGATCGTAGTTGGGTTTTCTTGCGATTGGCTTGTTGTGCCAGGTCACGCGCAAAGCGCGAACAATAGCGCGCCGTTTGTAAATCTGCGTCCTCAGTGAGTAACGTTTCGGGGGTGCCGCCCAAACGAACCTGTTCTGCCAGGGCATAGGCATCTACCAGGTCATTGCGCACTTTCTTGGAAAGCACTTCGGTCATATGCTCTGTGGTGCGGGCATTGTATAAAACCCGGGCCAGATTGGGCCGACCGCTCAGGAAATCCCACCAAGCCCAATAATAGACCCCGGTGGTTTCCATCGCTAGCAAAAGGATGCGCAGGTGCTGTTGTTCCCGCAGGCTTTCCAGCCAACCCCAAGCCTGTTGGAACCCCTGGGTGCGGTTTGGAATATTAATCTGGTGAGAGATTTCATCACCACCTGCCGTTTGAGCATATAATGTGAAGGTCTGGTCAGCCACGTCACAGCCAATATACAGGGTCAAGCGGTCCAGATAGCTCTGGAGCAAGGGCTCCTGATCGATCCCCGCTCCAGGCGCGGGCAAGCTGGCTTTCAGTTCAGAGCTGAGAGCCTGACGCAAGGGTTGTAGTTCGCGGTACATGTTTTACCTCCTCTCAAAAAGTTGGAGGGCCGGGAACCAGGGAGTAGTCACCCTCGCTTCTGCCGGTGACGCAGCCTAGTAGCAGATACGATGCGCATGCAGCGTCCTTTATCCGGGTCCAACCGGACAGCGCGAGGCTTCAGTCTTAACAACGTGGCTGACCCACAGGTGCTATCTCGAGTCTACCCTGGCTCCAACTCTTACCACGGGACAATGGTCCTGAGATGTGGTCGTTGTCTGGCCCTTCCTCAAATGTACCGCGAGCTCAACCCATTGACAACGTTTAATATACTAGGTTCTTTTACCTGATGCCGATCGTAGGCAGGTAATAGTTTGTAAATCCGCATAAAAAAACACCCCGAGGTTGATCTCGGGGTGTTTTTTTGGGGTCCAATGAGTATATTGGTAAAAAGCAATTATCTAGCAAAATTGTTATGGATATAAATAGCGCTTGACATTTCTCGTCTGGAAAAATATAATTTTGTTAGTCAATAATTTAAATTCATAATGAAACGCGAGTGCATTCACTTGTTAGAATGCCGCAGCGCGAAAGGGAGGTGATTGATCAATTTTCTGTTTTATTTCGAATACAGCAGATTACATTTTTGATAAAAACCAAGAGGAAGAATTTGATATTTAACTGCCAAGATTTTAGATATCGAGTCAAATCTACTGCCACATTTCCACCCATGATCGGATTCTCCAAAGGAGTGACAAGAAATGGCTAAGAAATCTATGACACTTATTGCTGTCATAATGATTGTGGCGATGCTTTTAAGCCCAATGGCATCCACAGCATCTGTAATAGCGCAAAATAAAACCCCCTCTCGAGATTTAAATAAATTACCAGATGAAGTGAAGGCAATTTTCGACCAGGGAATGACGGTCGATCAATTTTTGGCCCAGACCAAAGGACCGATCCCAGAAGCCTTGCTGCCGTACACAACCAAATCGGTAGCGGTGATTATCGAAATGGAAAGCCCGTCCCTGATTGCGAGCATGACTTCTGGAAATGCACTGGCACCGATGAGCAGTTCTGTCCAGAAAGCATATGTGAACAGCCTGATGCAAGCCCAGGCACCTTTGGTGGCTCAAATCAAGGCCCATCAAGGCACCATACTGGGACAGTATACCAAGGCGTATAATGGCGTGTTAGCCTTGATTCCTGGCACGCAATTAAAAGCTTTGCGCAGTATGGCTGGGGTGAAAGCCATTCACCGTGCCCCCAAGAATACGATCGAACTGCAAAACAGCGTACCTTTAATCCGAGCAGATCAGGTTTGGACTGCCTCACCGACCGGTTACACGGGTGATGGCGTCACTATAGCGATCATTGATACTGGCATCGATTACACCCATGAGGCGTTTGGCGGAACGGGTGGGTACGCAACGAATGATCCGGATATCATTGAACCGGGTTCGTTCCCAACAGCCAAGGTCATTGGCGGATATGACTTCGCCGGGACCAATTACGATGCGGATACGAATCCAGTTCCCGTGCCGGACGCTGATCCACTGGATGAAGTCGATCATGGCACGCATGTCGCATCGACGGCTGCGGGCATGGAAGTTACAGATGGGCCAACCGTGCTGGTTGGCAGTGGCGTAGCCCCCGACGCTTCGTTATATGCATTGAAGGTCTTCGGCGCAGAGGGTACAACCAACCTGGTGATTAACGCGCTGGAATGGGCGGTAGATCCCAACCAGGATGGCGATGTATCCGACCATGTGGATGTAATCAATATGTCGTTGGGTTCGACTTTTGGCCCTGCGTCTGATGCTGACCCAGAAGTGGTCGCGGTGGATAACCTTTCTTCTTTGGGCGTGATTGTCGTATGCTCCTCCGGTAACTCTGGAAATGATTCGTATGTGACTGGTACGCCGGGTGCATCTTCCAGCGCGATTTCGGTCGCAGCCAGCACCACCGGGTTTATCACCTTCCCATCCGTCAGCTACAACAGCGGTGCTGACAGTTTGCCTTATAACCCTGGTAATCCGTTCGAGACCGCAACTACTGCGACACTGGTTGATGTTGATACAGTCGATGGCAGCGGAATTGGCGAATTATGCAGCACCGCCGATGTTACCCCGGTGGATGCCCTGGCGGGAAAGATTGCCCTGGTGATCCGCGGCACGTGTTCTTTCTCAACCAAGATCGATAATGCAGATACACTGGGCGCGGTTGGTGTGCTCATTTTCAACCATGCTGATGGTGGCGATACGTATGTTAGCATGGCGACCGGTGCTACCACGCTTCCAGCCGGTTTCATGACCAACAGCGATGGAATCACTTTGCGTGGCTTCAATAACACAGAAGTGACTGTAGGACCCGATACGGATGTAACTTCTACCGTGTTCGGCAGCCCGGATACCGTCGCATCTTTCTCCAGTCGCGGTCCGCGCGGATATGATAGCAAGCTGAAACCCGAAATCACTGCGCCAGGTGTAGCGATTTACGCCGCCTTGATGGGGAGCACCAGTTACGGCACCAGCTTGGACGGCACCTCGATGGCATCTCCGCATGTGGCAGGCACGGCGGCATTAGTGCGCCAGGCCCATCCCGATTGGACTGTAGAGGAGGTCAAAGCGGCGATCATGAGCACTGCCGTCGATCTGGATCCCTCCGACACGGATGGATACAAGATTGTTCCGCGCACCGGCGCTGGCCGGGTGGATGCCTACAATTCCGTCTTTACCGATAGTATTGCAATTGGCGATCCTGATCTGGTCAGTCTGAGCTACGGTGTTATCGAAGTTGGCGCCAATACTACTTCATACGTTGTTCCAGAAGCGAAACAGATTCGTCTGGAAAATAAGAGTATGGATGCAAAGAATTACGATGTGGCGGTTGAATTCAGTGATGCTGGTATGCTTGGCGCCACAATTGGCATCGCCTCAACGGTTGCAGTTCCTGCTGGCAGCACAGTCGCTGTGCCAGTAAGCCTGACACTGGATCCAACTTTACTGCCGCTGGATTTTGACGCAAACCATGAAGAGTATTATGGCTTTATTACGTTCACGCCAGTCCCGCCCCCACCTGATCTTAATCCTGCTATAAATGGAATTTTCTTAGGTCAGACGTTGCGTGTGCCGTTCTACTTCGTACCTCGCCCTTACACTACTTTGGCCAAACAGGCTGGAGCGGTGACAGATATGAGCTACACCGGCACACCGGGCGCTTCCATTACGTACAACCAGACTGGGCCGCAAGCTTCCAGCCTGTGGGCCTGGCCGGTAATGGTCTCTATGCCCAATGACCCGGCTGTAGACGACATGGGCGAACTGCGCATGGCTGGTATGGATTATGGTTTCCAGGATACAGGCGTTGACTACGTAGGCTTTGCGATCGCCAACTGGGGTTCTCTGCATGATCCACAGGTCTTTTTCAATGAAAACGATCTGTACATTGATGCAGACCAGGATGGCGTTGCGGATTATGCCTTCTTCAATTACGACTATACATCTTACTCAGGTGCGAGTAATAGTAACAATGTATGGATCATATTGAGAGTCAACCTGGGAACTGGCTCGGTAGCCCTGGGCAGTGATTACCCAATTTACACCGATTTCAATGCCGGTGTACAGGAGTGGTATATTCCTGCGCCATCAATGGGCCTCACCTCAACCAGTGCCTTCGATTACCAGTTCGTCGCTTATGACGAAAATGGGACCGAGCAGGTCACGCCGGGTGGATCGTTTGACTTCATGAAGACTCCGTATACTTACGGTTTCACCTCAGAAACCCCACTAAATGCGTCCACCATACTGAGCGCATCGGTGAACAGTATGAACGGCGTCATGATTTCCAAGCCGCTGGGATTGATGATATTTGATTACAACGGCAAACCGGGCTTCGGACAGGCTTACTTTGTGGGTCTGACGGTTTCAGACGCACCTGTTTATTACCTCCCGTTCATCGGTAACAACCCTTAAAATCGTTTAGTCAACAAACAAACACCCCGCGGTTGCCCGCGGGGTGTTTGTTTGTTGAACGAAAAGGTTTCGTCCTCTAAAAGCTGTTATTTATAGCCCAACACGCTTTCACGCTTTTCACCCCACTTGAGAGCATCGGAAATGGCCTGTTCGATGGAAAGCTCAGGCTGCCAACCCAGCAGGCGGTGGGCGGTTTCGCCGCTGGCGTAAGCGCCGGCCACGTCACCGGGGCGGGGCGGGTACTCACCCTTGTTAATCGGTTTTCCCCACACCTTTTCAAAAGCCGCCAGCATTTCGCGCACGGTCACACCGCGTCCATTGCCGAGGTTAATCACCAGGTAGTTGCCGGTCTGGCTGCCGGCGCGTTCGAAGACGCCGTCAAAATCCGTCACTGCCTTGACATGCGCCATGGCCAGATCCCAGACATGGATGTAATCGCGCACGCCTGTGCCGTCGCGGGTGGGCCAATCCACGCCGGTGATCATGAATTCCGGCAGGCTGCCCAGGGCCACATCCACCATTTTACCCAGCACCAGGGAGGGGCGGCGGATGTGCAGGCCGCTGCGCAGTTTGGGATCGGCGCCGATAGGGTTAAAAGTAGCGCAGGGCGATGCCGCGCATACCGTAGGAAGCGCAGAAATCCTTGAGGACCATTTCCATCATGTACTTGGTGCGGGCATAGGGGCTGGCGGGGCGCAGCGGAGAATCCTCGGTAACCATGAAGCCGGGAACGGTGTCGTAAACCGATGCTGAAGAGCTGAATAAGACTTTGTCGCAGCCTAACTCATGCAGGTTGTGGAAGAATTCGATCGATTTAGCCACATTCTCACG
Organism: uncultured Chloroflexia bacterium; assembly: GCA_963768585.1. Taxonomy (GTDB): domain Bacteria; phylum Chloroflexota; class Anaerolineae; order Anaerolineales; family Anaerolineaceae; genus CAVUNY01. The sequence continues at coordinate 317,434 of CAVYIF010000018.1, read as the reverse complement.
GTAATATTCGTAGGGCTTTTCGGTCGATTCCGGCACGATGATCAAGGCGGCACAGTGTACGGCAGCCTCGATATCCGGATGGTCGCGGAAGATTTGCTCCAGGGCAGCCCGGTCGCCGATATCCGCTTGGTAAAAGATGCGGTCGCGAGTGAACTGTGCCTGTCCGGTAACCAGGTTGTCCATAATGATGGGCGTATGCCCGGAATTGAGCAGTGCGGATGCGATCGTGCTGCCGATATACCCGGCGCCGCCGGTGATCAGGAATTTCATGGGTATCTCCTTCATAAGAAAAGTACATTTTGAGTCATTTCGATCAGATTTGCAGACCAAAGTAATGTAAAAAAATTAAGGTTGAGCGGGTTGAATCCCATACTCGCTGCATTTGAGCCTGTCCATCGTGGAGCGGACCATCTGTGTTTTAACGGCAGAGGCTGGCGCGGACTGATCTAACACCTGCCAGAGTGAGCAGAATACGGCCCTTGATTTTGATTGGTTCACGGTCATTTGTGCGGCTTGCTCCCACTGGCCGGTCTGCGCGTAGGCTTCGATAAATGGACCGAGCTCCCCGGCAAACGTGGACTGATGGTACAGGTCCTGATGATCTTCCCAAAGCTTGATTATATCGTACCACCGGGCGGATTGGCGCAGGATTTCAGCGCTTTCAAACGTCTGGCACCAGCTTTCAGCGGGGGGCTGCCCCAGGATAGCGGGCAGGGGAGGGGAATTTACCTGGCCGTTTGCGGGCAGTTGAATGAGCGAATCATCACTGAAAAGGGCCGTCTGGCGGAGGATATCGGGAATGATCGGGTTATACCGGTCGAGGACCGGATCCACCACGCGCAGGCAGGTTGATCCGTCATAAAAAATGGTGATGGATTGTGAGGTATTTCCCTGGAAGGTGCCGATCAGCAGATCCTCCGCCACGGGCCAATCCGGAACCAGTTTGAGCGCTGACCCTTCATAGACGCGGATGGTGGGGTAGACCATCAAATAGTGAATAGTTTGGGAATGGTTGCCCGGGTCATAAATCCAGTTGATGGGCGCCGTCAAGGAATTGTCGGTTGAAAACGCGGTTACCCGATTTTCGTTGGCGATAATCACCGTGCCAGGCGCCAAATCCGGCACGCGCCAGTGGAGCTGCCAGAAGAAGCGCTGCTGGTAAGCCCAATCCTGGCGGAATGCCAGATTGGCCTGAATCTGGTAGCCGGAGCCCAGCGCCACCAGCCCGGCGATTGCCAGCCAGCGCAGCGGCCGCCAGGGTAGGAGCAGGATCAACGCCGCAGCCAACAGGCATGCCCCGAAGATAAACGGCAGGGTAAAACGATCGTAGGCGAATTCCAGGCGGAACGGCACGTTGGTCAGCCAGAAAGGCCAGCCCGCAAGGCCCAATCCGGCCGCACTGAGCAGGAGCATCTGGGAAAACGAGGAAATTCGCTCTTTCCGAGACGCTCGCATAACCGGCTTCAACCACAAGCCCAGTAAAAACAGTCCTCCGGCCAGGGCTGCCACCACTGCCCCGTACTTGATCAGGGCTGCTTTTCCCAGCGCTATGAACTGGGCCGGGTTAAGCGCATGGATCCAGGCTCCTCCGGTGGAAATCCATATTTCATCGAGCGCCCGTAACATCAGGGCCAACAGGGTCTGAATGGGCTGGGCCGAGAGCTGGTCGAGGGTCTTCATCTGGTAATTGTTGGTTGTGTAGGGGAAAAGAAACACCCGCCAGACCACCGCGGCAATAAACAGCGCCAGGTAAGGCGCCCAGGCCCTCAGAACGCTGCGCAAGCGCATTTTCTTACTGGGCTTTTGTTCGCCGAGTGCGATCCAGAGGACTACCGGGCGGATCAATTCCAGCAGAAAGAAGTATTCCATCATCAGCAGGTTAGCGGCAGAGAGGGCCAATCCCAGCGCGAGCCAGGCCCAGCGGCGCTGCGGATGGCGGATAACCCACAGCGAACAGACCATCGAGAGGATAAAAGCCGTCATAACGATATAGAAATGGCTGTAAAGCAGGCCGATGGATGACTGCTGAAATCCGGGATAGACAATGAAAAACAGGCTGGCCCATAAAGCAGGTTCCGGCTGGCGCGGCCATAACAGGCGCAGCATCCCCCAGAAGGCCAGCGCCGCCAACCAGCGCCAGACCAGGGCGAAGATTTGCCAGGGAAGAGGCGCAGATCCTAAAATTGGGGTGGTGATCTGGTACAACAGACCCCAAACCGGGCGGTTGGTTGAAAAATACTGCGCCAATCCCTGACCACCGCGGGTCTGGGCGATCCAGTTCATGGGCCACGAGTCCCAATAGAACCCCAGCCTGGTGACCATCAAACCGTAACACACCACCGCCGTCACAAGCAGCAGTGCAGCGCAAAATATGGGCGATGACCATAAATCTTTGGCGCGTAAAGATTGAAACATGGGCAGTAAAGTGTTTTTTATGGTTTTTTGAAAATGCATCTGATTATTCCGGGTGAGGGAAGTGAATCCTCCTGCTTTGATTCTGAAGGTGGTCTATTCGGCCTGCGGGTTCGTGTCCGATTTATCCTCTGATCGTTTGATCTGGCTGCGGCGGACGAGGTAAATGGGACGGTGCTTGACTTCCTGGAAGATGTAGCCGATATAAATGCCGATCAGGCCCAGGGCGATCATCAACGTTCCGCCCACGATCAACAGCATGAACATCAATGAACTCCACCCGGGGGCAAGTCCGGCCTGGCTGCCGCTGACCCAGAAGCTGAGCACATAGATTGCCTCAACCACAGCCAGGACCAGAAAAAGCACGCCGATCGAAATTGCGATATAAAGCGGCACCAGGGAAAAGGAAAAAATGGCTTGAGCTGCCAGATTTAACATTTTACGGAAGGTATATTTGCTGGTTCCGGCCAGGCGCGGGGGTTGGGTGTACGGCAGGATGATCGAGCGGAACCCCATCCAATTGACCATGCCCCGTAAAAAGCGTGAGTATTCGTGCATCGAACGCAAGGCCTGCACGACCGGATGAGTCATTAAGCGAAAATCAGCTGCTCCGGGGACAATTTGAGTTTCTCCGATGCGGTTGATCAAGCGGTAAAAAAGGTCGGAGGTACGCCGCTTAAAGGGGGGCAGGCCGCTTTCTTCGATGCGCTGCATCAGGACGATATCATACCCGCTGCTTTGAGCCAGACGGATCATTTCCCCGATCAACTTTGGCGGATGCTGCCCATCGCCATCCAGCGAGATGACATAATCGCCGTCGGCGATATCCAGACCGGCAGTCAAGGCTGCCTGGTGGCCGAAATTTCGGCTGAGTTCTATGATCGAAACCCGTTCATCGCTGGCGGCAATTCCTGCCAGCAGTTCAGGCGTGCCATCTTGCGACCCATCGTCGACATAAATAAGGCTAAAACGATGGGGCAGCGCGGCGACCGCCTCGGTTAGCTGCTGGTGAAAGGCGAGAATCACTTCTTCTTCGTTAAAAACTGGTATGACCAGATCGACAGAAAGCGGGGCTGAATCCAATATCCCTCCGAACAGAATAAAAACCCGTCCGAAAATTAATTCCAGGGTGACTTTTTTGCCCCACTTCGTGGGGCAAAAAACCTTGAGGTATTTTCCGGATAGATACTTAAGTATAATAGAGAGGATGTGATTGGAATAGGGCCATCCGTGAAATCCGTTATCTGAAATATCGATCTGGGCATTATCTCGAAATTCTACAACGACACAATATTCCATCTTGTGAAAAACCCGACCACCCACACGCCGGTTGGGTTTGAATTGATCCTGTTTCGATAATAAAAATTTCATATTCGGCCAGCATTATTAATACTTATGGACCATTTTCAGGTATCATAATATAGAAGATATACCTACCAATCATCCTGATAAGGACGAACTATGAGATACTTTGAAACCCATGTCCAGCGCCAGGTCACTTCACTGGATGGCGTCTGGGACTTTGTATTTTTGGGGGATGTACACCCAGATGAGTGCGACCTGACCCAAATTGATTTTGCCGATCAGATGGCTGTGCCAGGGTGTTTTGATGCCACCCCGAAATACGCGGGACAACGCGGATTAGCCGCTTACCGAACATATTTCAAGCTGCGCGATCTTGGACCCTACCGGGTGATTTTTAATTCGGTTCACCATTGGTGCCGGGTGTATGCCAACGGCAGTGCGCTTTTTGACCATGCGGGTGGGTTTACCCGTTTCGCGGTCGATCTCCCTGTTGAAGGCATTGGCGAAATCGAGATGATCGTGCTGGTAGATAACCGCTTTGATGCGGAGCGTTGTCCGCTGCACATGCCGCATTTCGACTGGTACCAGTTCGGCGGAATTTCTCGCCCGGTGGAACTGCACCGGTTAGGAGAAATGTGGATTGAATCGCTGCGGGCGGTGACAGAGTGGATCGATCCCCCTGCGCTGCGGGTAACCGTGCAGTATCAGGCCCTGCAGGCGGGATCTACCGATTTGCGAGTGTCTGTGGATGGGCAAGTCAAGGTTCATGAAATTATTGAAATCGAGGTTGGGATTGGTAAAATCGAACGCTTGCTTGAACTGCCAAAAGCGTCCTTATGGTCTCCGAAGAATCCAAATCTTCACCTATTGGAAGTACGCCTGGGAGAGGATGATTTTCGAACGCGGGTTGGCCTGCGCCAGGTGAAAGTCTCTGGACGCCAGATCCTGATCAATGAAACCCCCATTCGTTTGCTGGGATTCAACCGTCACGAGGCACACCCTGAGTTTGGGCATGCCCTGCCCGACCAGATCATCGTCTCCGACGTGCAGCAGCTGCGCGATATGGGTTGTAATTTTGTGCGGGGAAGCCATTATCCTCAAGACGAACGCTTTTTGGAACTGTGTGATGAGGCAGGTATTTGCGTTTGGGATGAAGTGACTGGCTGGCAGCAGACTGCGCAGCATTTGACCAACGATCGCTTTATTTCTGCCCAAATAGCTAACCTCGAAGAAATGGTCGTCATGGCGCAGCTTCATCCCATCGGTGATTTTGTATGGGATTTTAAATGAAAGCGAAAGCCAGGATCCCGCCTCGCGCCGCACGTATGCCCGTTTATTAGGACACCTGCGTGAAGCGGACCCGACGCGCCCGGTCACTTTCGCCACGAATCACATTTTTGAGGATTTATGCCTGGATATGGCGGATATTATCTCGGTGAACTGCTACCCTGGCTGGTATCAAAGTGAAATCGAAGATATCCCGAGTTATCTGGACCAGGTTGTCCAGCACCTGGATGTCATCGGCAGTGGTAACAAGCCGTTGATTATCTCCGAAATCGGCGCAGCCGCCGTTCCTGGCTGGCGCGATTGGAACGAAGAACGCTGGAGCGAGCAGTACCAGGCCAGGCTATTGGAGAAGGTAATTCGCCATCTGTTTATCGACCGCGATCGCTTCGCCGGGCTGGGCATCTGGCAGTTTTGCGATATCCGCACCGGCGGGGGACTGCCGCGGATGCTGACCCGCGCCAGGGGGTTTAATAATAAAGGTGTTCTGGATGAATACCGCCGTCCCAAGATGGCCTATGAAGTCGTGAAGAAATTGTTTCGTGAAATTCTGAAAGGATGAGGAGAAAACCATGGCAGTCCATTTACTGGTCGCTCAATTAAGGTTTGCGCGCAGCGAATTTGTGCGCTGTCTGGAAGGTGTTTCTGAAGAGGATGGGGTGCGCCGCGTCCAGCCGATGAATTCCATCTCCTGGATGATTGGGCACCTGGCCAACCAGGAACAGGGCTACTGGCTGATCTTTCCCGGGGGCCAGCCTGTGGCAAAAGCGCTTAATGACCTGGTCGGGACCGGCAAACCGGCATCGACACCCCCCATGCACGAAATGTGGGCTGTCTGGCGTGCCGTCACCCAGGCCGCCGATGCAAAGCTGGACAAACTGACCCCAAAGACCCTGCAGCAGTTTTATGTGCGCGCGAACGGTCAGCCCTTTCCGGAAAGCATTGGCACGCTGCTGCTGCGCAATATCTACCACTATTGGTTTCACATCGGCGAAGCGCACGCCGTGCGCCAGGTTCTGGGGCATACCGACCTGCCGCAGTTTGTCGGTAAGATCAGCGAGGCGCCGTATATCCCGGAATAAAATAAATTTTAACAAGGATAATCGAATCTATAGTTCATCGACGTCGATGCCATCGATTAAGTTTTGTACTATACAGCCCGATTGAGGTGCCTTTCCAATCGGACAAAAATGTACATGGCGATGCTGGCCAGGATGGTGACGCCAAACTGGCTGGCGGTTAGAGGCTCGGTTTCAAAGATGGGCTGTAAGAAAGGAATATAGACCACACCCAGCTGCATCACCACGGTGATGAGGATCGATGCGATCAATAACGGGTTGCTGAACAACCCGCCCTTGAAGAGTGGTTTGCTCGATGTGTGAATTGCCAGAACATTCCCCATTTGAGCCAGGGTCAGGGTGGTGAAGGCCATGGTTTGCCAGGCCTCCTGTCCGGTCGCCCAGCCCCAGTAGCCAATACCCATTGTCAGCAATCCCAGCATGAGGCCCATCCAGATGATGCTTCGGCCCAATCCGCGGCTGAAGATATTTTCCTTGGGATGAAAAGGTGGGCGCTTCATGGTGTTGCTCTCTGCAGACTCCATGGTCAAGGCCAACCCGGGCAAACCATCCGTCACCAGGTTGATCCACAATATTTGCAGCGGCAGCAGCGGCAGCGGCATTCCCAGGAAAGGTGCGGCCAGCATGACCAGAATCTCGCCGATATTTGAGCCCAGCGCGTATTTAATAAATTTGCGGATATTGTCATAAATGCGCCGGCCTTCTTCAACTGCGGCCACAATTGTGGCGAAATTGTCGTCCATGAGGACCATATCGGCCGATTCTTTTGTGACATCCGTGCCGGTGATGCCCATGGCGACACCGATATCGGCCTTTTTCAGGGCCGGGGCATCGTTTACGCCGTCACCCGTCATGGCCACAATTTGCCCGTTGGACTGCAGCGCCTCCACAATTTTTAACTTGTGCTCGGGTGAGACGCGGGCGAAGACCGAGGTTTCTTTGACCTGCCGGACAAGTTTGTCCATGGGCATGGTGGCTAATTCGCGGCCGGTGATTACATGATCGGTGGTGGTAATGCCCAGGTCGCGGGCGATGGATAAGGCGGTCAGCGGATGATCGCCGGTGATCATCATCGGGCGAATTCCGGCTAACTGGGCCTTGTGCACGGCATCGAAAACTTCAGGACGCGCCGGATCGATCATACCAGTCATGCCGATGAAGACCAGGTCTTTTTCGACCGGTTCTTGCGGGTGGTCCACCGATTCATGGCGGCGAAGCTGGTAAGCCATCCCCAGGACACGCATGCCGTTCTGGGCCAGGCGGTTGTTTGCAGTCTGAATACGTTCCCGCCAATGGGCATCCAGCGCGTGCAGTTGGCCGTCTACCCAGACCTGGCTGCTGATTTCCAGCATCCCGTCAACCGAGCCCTTGGTAATGGCGATCAATGGGGGTTCGTCGACATTTGGGTGGGCAAGCGGGGTGTTTTCGGCTTCCGCCAGAGTAGTCTGCGGGAGACGGTGGATGGTCGTCATCCGTTTGCGGTCCGAATCGAAGGGCAGTTCTGCCACCCTGGGCCATTCTTTTTCTAATTCTTGTTTCCACAGTCCAGTCCGGGCGGCCGCAATCACCAGTGCGCCCTCGGTTGGATCGCCTATAGTAGAAAACTCGCCGGCATGTTCGGCATCCGCTTCCAGCAGGGCATCATTGCATAAGGCGCCGGAAATCAGCAGGAACGAAATGGCAGGTTCTACAGATCCCTGGCTTTCGGTCTGCCGCTTGCTGACACGCGGCGAGAATCCCTGGACTTCCTCTTTGATATCGAGCTGGTGGTTGGCGACATCCAATAATGTGACCGTCATCCGGTTTTCGGTGAGGGTGCCGGTCTTATCCGAACAAATCACAGTTACCGAACCAAGCGTTTCCACGGCAGGCAGTTTGCGGATCAAAGCGTTGCGTTTCAACATCCCCTGCGCGCCGAGTGCCAGGCCGATGGTGACCACAGTGGGCAGTCCTTCGGGGATGGCGGCAACGGCCATGCTGATCGCGGTCATAAACATCAGGCGCAAATCTTCCCCGCGAATGACCCCCAGGCCAAATACCACCGCGACGATGGCCAGGGCGGCGGCAGCCAGAACCTTACCGAGATGTTCGAGGCGACGCTGCATGGGGGTGGCTTCCTGGGTCACATTCTGCAGCATATCGGCAATCCGACCTAACTCGGTCTTCATCCCGGTCTCGGTGACGGCTAATGTCCCCCGGCCGTAGGCGATGACCGTGCCCATAAAGGCGCGGTTGCGCTGATCGCCCAGGGTCGGGTTGGGCTGTGAAAGGGGCGCGGTCATTTTTTCCACGGCCTCTGATTCGCCAGTCAGCACGGCTTCCTGAACACGCAAATTTGCCGATTCGATCAGCCGGCCGTCTGCGGGGATCAAGTTGCCAGCCTCGAGTAAAACCAGGTCGCCTGGCACCAGTTCACGGGCAGAAATCTCGACAACGTGCCCGCCCCGGCGAACTTTTACGTGAGGAACAGCCATCTTTTTTAAGGCAGCCATCGCTTTTTCGGCGCGGTATTCCTGGCTGAAGCCCAAAATGGTATTAAGAATTACAATTGCCAGGATGGCGACAGCATCTTCAAAATCTGCCAGGAAGAATGAAATTAACGCGGAAACAATCAAGACAATGGTCATGACCCCGGTTAACTGCTCAAAGACGATCTTCCAGGGACTTTTTCCACCCCGGTCGATTAACTCGTTGGGCCCAACTTCCGCCAACCTGTGCGAAGCCTCGGCCGGACTCAGACCTGTTTCTAAAGAAACCTGCAGTTTGTCAAGCGCATCAGAAACAGAAATCAAATGCCAATCGCTCATACTTGATGTCCTTACAGCTCAAATTAAGAAAAAAGACCACCATGACTCAGTCATGGTGGTCTCGCGTGTCACGTTTCCGTGATGGGCATCCGGAAGGTCTCCCTCCGTATTGACGGTTGCCCAGCTTGCGCAGTGCGCAATCAGCTACTCCCCAACCAACGCTGTTATTCTAACATAATTTTGGTTAAAAAACGAGGGCTGGATTGAACCCTATACAAATCGGGCGCAAAGAATGCCCCTGCATGATTCACGCGGCGGCGGCAACCCGATTGAACAGTTCGCCTATTTTTTCGACAGTCAGGCGCATCTCATCCCCGGGCTGCAGGAAGACAGGCGGTTTACGCCCCGCGCCGCTGCCCGATGGGGTGCCTGTGGAGACTACATCACCGGGTTCCAGGGTGAGCACCTGGCTGATGTGCGCGATTAAGAACGGGATCGAGAAGATCAGGTTGCGGGTGTTCGAGTGCTGCCGTTCCTCGCCGTTGATTTTCATGACCAATTCGAGCTGGTGCGGGTCGGGAACCTCATCTTTCGTAACCAGGGCCGGTCCAAGTGGGGCAAATGTGTCAAAGCTCTTGCCCAGCATCCACTGCGAAACTCTATTCGCATAGTCTCGGGCGGAGACGTCATTCAGCAGGGTATATCCCGCAACATGTTCCATGGCCTGGGCCTGATTAACCCGGCTGGCGCGCTTGCCGATCACGAAACAAAACTCGCCTTCATAATCGACTGCCTGGCTGGCCCCCGTCAGCAGGACCGGACTGCCTGGGCCGACGACACAGCTGGAAGCTTTCAAGAACAGGTTGGGAAATTCGGGGAGTTCACCGGGGGAAGTGGCGGTGTGATCCAAGTAATTGTGTCCCATACACAGGAGTTTTCCCGGCCTGGGAATCGGCGCCAGCAAAACAACCTGGTCAAATGGGATCAGTGCGGCGGGCAGGGGGGCAGCCAGCGCTTCTCGCGCCCGCTGCAAAGCGGGTTCACCCGCTTCAAGAAAAGCGATCATTGTGCGCGGCAGGTCCGGCTGGACCAGGGATAAATCGAGGATGACCTTTTGCGCTTCGAGCCAGATGCCAATCCGAGGATTTTTCCCGGTATCAAACGTGACCAGTTTCATCGTAACTCCTTGGTAGATTTAACAGGGGTGGGCAGGATTTATAAACCAAACCTGGTTTCATTCGTTTTCATATAACTTGCGCTGCATAGGCAAGCTCTGATGGATATCTTATCCCAGAATCTGCTCCATGACCCATGTAGTTCTGGCAGCGCTTTCCCCGGTGCTGACACACGAGCCGGCGCCGTGCAGTTCGTTGACGATCTGCTGGATAAGCGGCTGCTGAACGTGGGCCGGATGTTCAATCAAAAACTCCTGGCTGCCAGCATCGGTGGTCAGTACAATGGGATCGTTGGCAAAGGATGCAAACCGGATCTGGCCCTGGCTGCCGTTTAGTTCAACACGGTCGACCGGGGCAAAACTGGTAAAGCACCACAACCCGGTGCCGTGAATGCCGGTCTGAAAGCGAAATGAGCTGCTTACGATGTCCTCAGCCGGATAAAAGCCTCCCTGATTGCTGGCGGCTCCCCGCGCCTCAGCGATCGGGCCCAATAGATAATCAAGAAAGTCCAGCGTGTGGCAGGCCAGGTCCATAAAATGCCCACCGCCGGAAATGTCCGGGCGCAGGCGCCAGGGCAGCTGGTCCGCAGGGAGAGGCTGCTCGGGTGGTCGCTGGGTAAGTTCAATCGTCACATAGCGGATTTCACCCACCGCGCCAGATTCGACCAGTTCTTTCACCTTGAGAAACCGGGGCAAGGCGCGCCGGTAATAAGCTACAAAAAGCGGCACTCGAGCCGATTTGCAGGCGGCAATCATTTCCTGGCAATCAGTGCTGGAAAGGGCCATTGGCTTTTCAACATACACCGCTTTGCCGGCGTTGGCGGCCTGTAAAGCATATTCTTTGTGAGAAGAGGGTGGGGTGGCGATATAAACCGCATTCACTTCGGGATCGGCAATCAACTGGGCTGCGTCGGCATACCAGCGCGGCACCTGGTGCCGGCGGGCATAATCTTCAGCCAGTTCTCCGCTGCGGCGCATCACCGCCACCAGGCGGGACCCTTCCGCTTTTTGAAACCCAGGACCGCTTTTTACTTCGGTCACGTCCCCACAGCCGATGATTCCCCAACGAACTGGCTCCATAGTTTGCTCCTATAATCGCGCGTGTCTCAGGAATTACCCCGGAAAGAAATCGAGTTCCAATAATCCAGTAGAGGTATTATATCAAGATGGTAAAATGTGATTATCGCAGCCTGTGGAGGATTGAATGAAACTCGAACATCTTATTCGGGATCAATGGCACGGCGGACAATTATTAGCATTTTCCGGGTTGGATGGTCCAACCGATTTTTTCGAGGGGATTACCGCCCGCACGGCTGTAGATTCCCCGGCGATCGACATCAAGCTGCCCGGGCCCTGCCGGATCAAGCTGGCGTCCATGGAAAAAGTACTCCTGGGCGGCGATTTTTTCGAGCTTCAAACGGCAGTGGGGACAGTCAGTGGGGCCTTTTTGGATGCCTATCATTTGCTGCTGGAAGGACCCTGCGAAATCAGTGAATGCGGTCCGCAAATACGCTTCCTTATGGATGGAAACCGCTGTTTGTTGGGCAGTGCGGCGAAATTCGAAGCGAGTCTGCTCCAGGCGGACCTGGCAGCCGCCATGGAAGCACGCAAGCAGTGGTTGCAGGCACTGCCGGTGCCCAACGGGCTGGCGGCGCAAACCGCAAGCACATTGGCCAAAGCCTTATCACAGATGAAGACCCAGGTCTACACCCCCGAAGGGCGCATGCGCCGTCGATTTACCACCCCGGATCGTTGGCCGCATCGTGCCATGTGGTTATGGGATTCAGTCTTTCACGCGATCGGGTGGCGGCACATCCACCCGGCCCTGGCGCGCGAGATGATTGAGGCCGTTATGGATGTCCAGGGCGAAGATGGATTCATCCCCCATGCCAACAATCCGCATCAATCCTCGGATGTTACCCAACCGCCCGTCCTGGCATTGGGCGTGCAGCTGGTCAATGAAGTTGACCCCCAGCCTGCCTGGATCGAGCAGGTTTACCCGAAATTATGCGCGTATATTGAATGGGATTTTGCCCACCGCGACAGCGATGGACTCGGCCTGGTCGAATGGGCCATCGAGGCCGATCCAAACTGCCGCAGTGGTGAGAGCGGCATGGATAATTCGTCCCGCTTCGACCGCGCGAACCGGTTGGATGCGGTTGATTTCAACGCATTCCTGTCGCTCGAGTGCCAGATTTTATCCGGCTTTGCCCGGGATCTGGGCCGCCTGGCAGAAGCGCAGGAATGGCAGGAAAAACACAACAAACTGAACCGGTTAATCAATGACCGGCTATGGTCAGAAAAAGAAAAATTTTACCTGGATTACGACCTGGACCGCAGCCAGCCTTCGCCGGTTCTGGCCAGCGTGGGCTTTTTGCCCCTCATCTGTGGCGCAACCTCGCCCGATCAGGCGCGCAGCCTGGCCGACCACCTTGCCAACCCAAGCATGTTTGGCACACCTTTCCGGGTTGCCTCAATTGCCGTCAAGGACGGCTCAAATTACCAGAAAGATATGTGGCGAGGTCCGGTGTGGATAAATATCAACTGGTTGATTGCTTACGGTTTTGAAAAAGCCGGTATGCCAGAAGTCGCCGGCGCCTTGCGCGCGGAGACGATGAAGGAAATTGAGAATACCTGCGACCGTTTTGGCACTTTGTTTGAGTATTTTGATGACCGCCGCGAGATCGATCCCCCGGCCCTGCTGCGAAAGGGAAGCTGCGCGCCTGAATCCAGCCCTTACCACCAGGTTATCCATGATTATGGGTGGACCGCAACGCTGTATGTCGACCTGGTTTTATCTCGCCAGGGTTAACGGTGAGGGTGCACTGAAATTTGAAATACGGGATTATTTTTCGGGCTGCAGCCGAAATGCGATGATGGGCAGCGTTTGGCCCACAGCGCGAATCTCTGCATCGCTGCCGTCCAGACGGTATCCCATAAAATTGGCTAACTCCCGCCAGGCCATGGGATGCTTATGCGCGTATTGGACCAATTCTTCACCGGCTGCTTCCACCGAAAGGCGTTCAGCCACGGCTGGCTGGTTCACCCGCCCAGATTGGATGGTGACGTGCGGGTTTTTCATCACATTCTTATACCAATCTGATTTTTCGCCCCACCCCGAAGCGGCATAAAATATACGATTCTGCCGATCGAAGCGTACGACCTCGATCACCGTCTGCCGGGAAAGGCCGGACTTGCGCCCGATATGGGTGAGCAGTAAAAATCGATTGCCTAACAGCCAGCCAAGATGGATCTTGTAAAGCCAGATCGGCAGGCGGAATGCCAACCGCGACAAACCGCTGGGTTGGGATAATTGTTTTTCTTTATAAGGCATTCAACCAATCACTTTTTATATAAGCTGCGCAGATCTTTTTGTTCGCAATACGAACCCTAAAATTCTTCGAAATGATCCATCTTGATTGAAAAAATGGTTGCCCCGCCAACTGTAACCGGGATGGGCATCGGCATGGGCACAGAAACCGATTCGATATGGGTGGCAATATATTCCAAACGTTGTTTACAGGTGTGTTGTAAGGTATCGATGACATCTTGTGTGCGGTCCTGCGGGGCAGCGATGAATAGGGTCGCATTTCTGCGTCCTAAAAAGCCGCCCACACTGGGAAGATCTGTCGAAAAGATGCCTGCATTCTCCAGTGCCGACATCGCGCCTTCGGCATCTTCAGCCTGAACGACTGCTAAGAATGCGACAGGTGGTACGGTATTTTTGTTTTCCATATGGCCCCTTTCCGTTACGATTCTATCAAAGTTAATTCAAAAATGCTTGAGGGGCAGGTATTTGATGTAGTACCGTCGCTTGCGGCGCGGTCTTACAACCAACCACCATATCCACCGGCATGCCCCACATCAGTTTGCGCTGGCTGCCCTGGAGAGCAAAACCAGCTTGTTGAAGAAATTCACCCGCCGGAATTGGGCGGCAGTCGGCCACATCGGGAAAATTCCGGTGGAACCATTCATAAGCGTTAACCATCGGATAAAATTGCTCGGGCCGGGCCAGCGAAACCACGCCGAGGCGTCCTGAGGGACGCAGCACCCGCATGCATTCGTTTAAAACCTGGGGAATCTCCGGCGTATCAAACAATTCCAGGGTAAATCCCATGAAAATAACATCGTAACAACGCGACGCAAAGGGCAGAGCCGCCCCATCCCCGAGGTTGAGCGATACCCGGTCCTGCAGGCCGGCGTGGATCAATTTCTCATTGGAAACCTGCGCCATTCCCCAGGAAAGATCAAGTCCCACGACCAGGCCCTTCTCACCAGAAATTTTTGCCATTTTAAGCAGCGCCTTTCCGGTACCAAACCCAATTTCTAATACTTGTTCACCGGGTTGGACGGAAACCATCTCCAGCCCATGAAAAGTAAACCAGTCCTCGCTGCCAGCGAGCAGATCATACCAGCGACTCAGCCGGTCGTAAGCTTTCCTGGCATTGGGTTTGGGGCGTAATACCCGGCTTACTTTTTTTCTGGTAAAATTTGTCAACATGACTCGATTTCAAGCCTGTCACGTTTCGTTGCAGTAATGCCCAAAACGTTTTGGTGTAAATCATTATATCTAATATAGGCCTTGTTTTCAAGAAAACGGAGGAAGGTATGGTTATCATCCGGGATTGTATGAAAAAAAACGTGTTTGCAATTCCATCGACCGCTACCATCCGAGACGCCGCAAAAATTCTGGTGGAAAAGCGGATTGGTATATTGCCAGTTTTGGATAAAAGTAACCGGCCGATTGGCGTGATGGCGTTAAAGGATTTGATAAACTTGACCCTACCCTCTTTCATCCATCTATTTACTGATGTAGATTTTGTCAGTGATTTTGGCGCCGTGGAAGACTCGCTTCCTACGAAAGCCAATCTCGACCAGTCTGTCACCACTTTGATGCATCCCGGGACCGTCCTCGAAGAAACTTCTGGATTGTTGAGAGCGTATGCATTCATGCTGCAGCATGATCTGCATGACTTGCCCGTGGTTGATAATGAAGGAAAATTAACAGGGATCGTATCTCGCGTGGATTTGGGTACCGCGATTCTTGAGAACTGGCACCTTAATTAATATAAAGTAGGGGTTATGACTCCGATCATCATTTCCAGCTTGATTTTTGTAATAAGCTTGTGGCTAATTTTTTCTGAAAAGCTGAACCGGACGATTACAGGTTTCGGTGGGGCGTTTTTAATGGTTGCCGCAGGTAAGATATTGGGCTTCTACTCTGAAGAAGAAGCTATTTCATCGATTGATTGGAACACGATGGGCTTATTGGCCGGGATGATGATCCTGGTTTCTCTGCTTGAGCCGACCGGTTTTTTCCAATTCCTGGCGGTTTGGGTGGGAAGGTTATCCAAAGGTCGCCCCATGCGCCTGTTGGTATTACTCGGGATCGCCACCACCGTACTTTCCATGTTCTTGGATAATGTTACGACGGTTGTTTTAATTGCCCCGGTTACCGTGCTGATCTGTGAAATTCTGGGTTTAAAACCTGCGCCATTTCTAATGGCCGAGGCGCTGCTCTCGAATACGGGGGGGGTGTCGACCCTGGTAGGTGACCCGCCCAATGTGTTAATTGCTTCGGCGGCTAATTTTACGTTTCTTGACTTTATCATCCATTCGCTGCCGATTGTAGCGGTGGTCTGGATTGCAGCTTTATTTTTGCTGCGTTTCTTATTTCGAGAAGAGCTTGCCCAAATGCCGCTCGACCAGGATGCGATATACAGTCTGGATCCGAACCAGGCACTGCATGATCGTAAAACCGCGGTAAGGGTTTTAATTGTGGTGCTTGGGGCGATTATCTTCTTTTTCTTACAGGGAGCGCTTCGACTTACGCCATCTTTTGTGGCTATGTCCGCGGCAGCGGTGGCCCTGGTATGGGTGCGCCCCGGGGTTGAGGAAGTTCTTAAACGGGTTGAGTGGAGTGTGCTGTCTTTTTTTGGGGCTCTGTTTGTGATGGTGGGCGGGTTAGAAAAAGCGGGTGCACTTGAAGTGCTGGTTTCCCTGCTGGAGCATGTGACCTGGATTACACCGGCCCTGTTTGGGGTTTTGATTATCTGGGCAGTAGCTATCCTCTCCTCGTTCGTAGATAATATTCCCATCACAATTGCATTAATCCCGGTGATTCAGGGGTTAGGGGTTGACGGAATGAATATCACCCCGATTTGGTGGGCGTTGGCGTTTGGGGCAGGGTTTGGTGGGAATGGGACGATCATTGGGTCGTCCGCGAATATTGTCGTGGCGCTTCTATCTGAAAAGACGCGCACGCCGATTACCTCTGCGATGTGGAATAAGCGCGGTCTGCCAGTGATGATTCTGGCCTGTTCGGTTGTCAGCGTCCTGTATGTGATTCTCTTCCCCTGGTTATCCTGACCTGGGTTGGCTTGAGGCGCGCAGGAGCAGGTCGGGTTCAACCGTCTGGCTCATGGATTCTAAGGGGGTGCCGTTGATAATTTTTCCAAGGATGTCGGTCAAACTGCGCGCGATTTCATAGGTTGGTTGGAAAAGGGTCGTGATAGGTGGGCTGGTGTATTCGGTTTCTTTGATTCCATCGAATCCGGTGATGGCCAACTCGCTGCCGACCCGTAACCCTTTTTCCTGGGCGGCTTGTAGCGCACCCAGGGCCATCAGGTCATTACAGGCCATGATGGCGGTGGGGGCAGAGGGCTGAGATAACAATTGGTTTGCGGTGACGTAACCACTGGTTTCGGTAAGGTTCCCTTCTTTGATCCAATCCGGATTAAGTAGAATACCGGCTTGTTCCAACCCCAGGCAATATCCGGCAAACCGCTCTTGTTGGATCATCAGGTCGGGTGCTGTCCCGATATAAGCGATCTGGCGATATCCATTTTGAGTCAGGTGCGATACCAATCTGGCAAATCCATGGCGTTCATCCACAAAAATGGAAGGATAAAGCCCACTTTTTTCCGTTTTACCCAGGCATACAAAGGGAAGTTCTTGTTCCAACAAAAAATCAATTCGCCAATCGTGGCTGCGGATACGGTTTAAGACGATGCCGTCGATGCGCCTGCTTTGCACCCACTGCCGGTATTGGCTGCGCTCCGCATCACTTTCCGGGGGGCAAGATGTGACCATTAGATCCATCTGGATAGCCGCTGAAGCATCGCATAACCCGGTCAAGAAATTAACAAAAAATGGGTCCGTAAATTGGGGTGAGCTGGTAGGTAATATGTAACCGATGGCATCTGAACGTTTACGCCGCAGCTGGCGCGCAGCAAAGCTGGGTTCATAACCCATTTCTCGGGCAGCCAGAACGACACGCTTTCGCGTTTCATCAGCGACATCGGCATACCCGTCTAACGCCCGGGAGACCGTGGTAATGGAAAGATTTAATTTTTCAGCAAGATCACGAATTGTAACAGCCAAACAATCCTCCAAAACGTTTTGGATATGCGGTTTATTATAGTTGATTTCGCTAAAAAAATCCAAAATTAAAGAACTTGAGACCAAAGTTAATGAAACCCAAAACGTTTTGGTCTATAATGAAATTGCAGCTTCAATGTAAAGCTAAAAGGAGCCAATATGGAAAAATCAATGAAAAGATGGTACCAAAATGCAGTTTTTTACGAAGTATACCCGCGTGCTTATTATGACAGCAACCGGGATGGAATAGGCGATTTAAGGGGATTAACCCAAAAGCTGGATTATCTGCAGTGGTTGGGAATCGACTGCATCTGGCTGACCCCTATTTATCCTTCGCCGATGAAGGACGACGGGTATGATATTTCCAATTACATTGAAGTCCATCCTGATTTTGGCACCTTAACCGATTTTCAAAATCTGGTTCGCGCACTACACAGGCGAAAAATGCGCATCGTGATGGACCTGGTGATCAATCACACCTCCGATCAGCATCCCTGGTTTCAATCGGCGCGCAGCAATCCTGCCTCACCTTATCGCGATTATTATGTCTGGAGTGATACGGACCAACTCTATCAGGAAGCGCGCATCATCTTTAAGGATACGGAAACTTCAAATTGGACCTGGGATAGCACAGCCGGAAAATATTACTGGCATCGCTTTTACAGCAGCCAACCGGATTTGAACTATGACAATCCGATGGTCCGGGCAGAAATTTTACGGATAATGGATTTCTGGCTATCCAGAGGGATTGATGGTTTTCGGGTGGATGCGGTGCCCTATCTATTTCAACGAGAGGGGACCAATTGTGAGAATTTACCCGAAACACATGCGTACCTGAAAGAGATGCGCAAGCACGTCGACGAACATTATCCTGGGGCGCTGCTGCTGTGCGAGGCGAACCAGTGGCCCGAGGATGTACGCCAATATTTCGGCGATAGCGATGAATTCCAGATGGGATTTCATTTTCCGCTCATGCCGCGGATATTTATGGCAATTCGAAAAGGTGAAGTGGACGAGATTCGTAATATCCTCGACCGCACACCAGAAATTCCTGAGGATTGCCAATGGTGTACCTTTTTGCGCAACCATGATGAATTGACCCTGGAGATGGTGACCGAAGAAGAGCGCCAGTGGATGTGGAGCGAGTATGCGCCAGATCCGCGGATGCGCCTTAACCTGGGGATACGCCGCCGGCTGGCGCCTCTGCTGGATAATGACCGGCGCAGGATTGAACTGGCAAATTCGCTTTTGTTTACCCTGCCTGGCTCCCCCATTTTATATTATGGTGATGAAATTGGTATGGGCGATAATATTTATCTGCCCGACCGGAATGGCGTGCGTACACCAATGCAATGGACCTCGATATCGGGAACAGGCTTTTCGATGACCGATCCGGAACGTTTCTTTGCACCGGTCATCCAGACCCCACCTTTCGATCCGGCGCATGTTAACGTATTATCCCAGCAGGAGAATGACCAATCGCTGTTACACACAATCCGCAACATGATCGCGGTGCGCAAGAAGCATCCTGCTTTTGCGCAAGGAAAATTGACCTGGGTAGATTGTGGTACGAGCGCCGTAGCCGGATATCTCCGCCATGACGACGAACGAATTTTGGTGCTCAACAATTTGTCGCCCCGTTCGCAAACCGTGGTCATGCAGTTTGAGGATGCTGGACATGCCGTTAAGACGGATTTATTGGGCCATGAGATTCAAATTGAGAAGGGCGTGGATGGGAGTATTCTGTTCTTAGAGCCTTACCAGTATCTCTGGCTGCTTTTATAGTAAACAGGTAGGCCTATAGTTCAACGGATCAGGAGGGGTAATGTTCACAAACATTCTTTTGTCCTATGATGGCTCTCAGCACGCACAAAGCGCCGCCAGGATTGCCGGTCAACTGGCGCGGGAGTTGGAAAAACCATTTTTATGGTTGGTGGTGGTAGAGGAAGATGTGCCTGATTTGATTCAAGAACCGTACAGCAGCCAGATGATTTCAGAACGTACGGTCGCTGGACAGGCGCTGATTGAACAAGCGGCCAAGATTGTGGGTGATGGGGTAGAGATTGACCGGCAGCTGCTGTTTGGCGACCCGGTGGAAGGGATTATCAATGTCGCCAACACACGGCAATGCGATCTTATCGTCATGGGGACGCGTGGATTGGGGCCGCTGCGCGGGCTCCTTTTAGGCAGCAAAGCCCAACGTGTGATCAGCATGGCGGGCTGCCCGGTTCTGGTTGTGAAATAAACCGTTATTCAGGTCCGGCAGGATATCAGCAGGGGAAATTAACTGCCAGTTTTTCGATTCTTATGTATGAGTAGATCCCGCACTGCTTCAAACCCGCACTGCCCACTGGTTAGAATGGGCACGCCGAACTCCTGGATTGGATCCGGGAATGTAAGCTGGAAAACCGACATGGAGAGCTGCGCCAGAACCACGCTGTCGAATTTTTCATTGGCCTGGGCGCTGCGGATGGCCGCTGCCAGACACGCATTGTGCCGTTCCACCTCTCCATTAGCCAGATGATGCCAGGCGGCTTCTTCGGTCACACCGCTGAAGGTTAATTCGCGACCGGCTGCATGCGCTGTTTCCTGCAGGAGTGCTTGAGTTGAGTGCACGGTAGGGCCATGCGTGGCAACAACCAGGGTGCGCCCTCCGATAGCCACAGCGCGTTCCATCATGGGCCGGTCTATCTGGATCACCGGTACACCCATAGGCTGAACTGCTTTTTGCACTTCGGGGAAAGCGCGGTTCATTGTGGAGCAGGTGATTAAGATGACATCGACTTTCCCCAGAAGGATTAAATCTCTGGCATACTGCGCAAAAGCTTCAATGTTGGTTGCAGGTGGGGTCGGCAGCCCGCGTTCGTGGGCTTCCATAAAGTTGATTTGCACGGCTTCGTTGCCGGCATTGATCAGGTGGGCCCCGGGAAGGTACATACGCCCGAAGAAATTCGACCATAAGCTGATCCAGGAAGAACCGTTCAACAATCCGACGCGAGTCCCAAGCAACCGCGCATCTCCGTCTGGTTCTGGTCCGGTATGCGCGACCCCGGTTATTTTGAGATATTGGTTGAAAAGCTGGATGCTTTGATTGGTTTCCATCGCTGTGATCCCTTTCTGGTGATTATTCTGGAAGTCCGGGTAAACTTCCATCAGGCCCTTTCCGGTTTTTCTTCTGGGCGATGACATGCCGGGCGGCAGTGGCGATATCCTGGGGCTGCATGTGGTGGTGGGCAAATAAATCGCTGGCAGCGCCGCTTGCGACCCAACGGTCGCGCACGCCTATTCTCATCAGGGGGACAGGGCATAATTCCCCCAATACTTCACCCACGGCGGACCCAAGCCCACCCAGGATGGTGCCATTTTCGGCGGTCACAGCGCAGCCTGTGCGTGCGGCGGAACTGGCAATCAACTGTTCGTCGATGGGTTTGATGGATGCCAGGTGAATGACCTCGGCTTGAACGCCATCTTCTCTCAGCAAATCGGCAGCCTGCACGCAAAAGTGGGTCATAATTCCGGTGCCAAACAAGGTCACATCTGCGCCTTCGCGGACGACTTCACCTTTTCCCCAAATGAAAGTGTGGGCCGACGTTGAATAGGATTGGCGCGGCATAGCGGGCGACGCGAAAATAAACTGGCCCTTCTGTCTCGATGGCGGTGCGCATCACGGCAGCCATATCCGCGGCGTCCCCTGGGTCGGCAACCTTCATGTTGGGCAGCGAGCGCATGATCGGAATGTCTTCGATGCTGTTATGCGAGGCCCCAGCCCGGCTGGTCGGCAGACCGACGTAGGACCCAGGAATTTTCACATTCAAGCCTGGGAAGCAGATCGAAATTGCAATCTGGTCGAGCGCCCGGCGCGCAGCGAAGGCCGCGAATGTTGAAGGAAAAGGGATGAATCCGGTCAAAGCCAACCCGGCGGCAATGCCGAACAGGTTTTGCTCGGCAATCCCCACCTGCACAAAACGATCGGGATAGGCTTTTTTGAATAAGACCGCTTTTGAAGAGGTGTGCAAATCGGCATCCAGTACAATCAGTTTTGGGTACTGGCTGCCCAAAGCGACCAGCGCTTGGCCAAAGGCGTCGCGCAGTTCGATTGTTTCTTCATTCGCCGCCATAGAAAACCTCTTTATGCAATGCTTCCTGCAGCCGGCTGAAACCCTGCTCGGGCCGGTGATAATTTCGGGCGAGTTCGCGCAGCATCTGGTCCGCAGTTTGCGGGTCGGGAGCGTGGGTATGCCACTGGTAATTGAACTCGGCCCGCTCCACACCGCGCCCTTTTACCGTGTGAGCGATGATTGCCACCGGTTTGCCATTGGGCAGCACGTAACGCGCCTGATGAAAGGCATCTGCCAGGGCCTCAAGATCATGCCCGTCCACCTCCAGGAGATTCCAACCGAAGGCGGCCCATTTGGCTGAAAAAGGCTCGATCGACATTTCTTCCCATACAAAGCCTTTGGCCATCACTTTATTGTAATCAACCACCACAATCAGATTATCCAAATGATAATGAGCGGCGCTCATGGCTGCTTCCCAGATATTGCCTTCGTTGCTCTCGCCATCACCCAGGATGCAGAAAACGCGCGGCTGAGGTTTTTCCATCATGCGCAGCCCCAGCGCCATGCCTGCTGCTACCGATAACCCCATTCCCAGGGGACCGCCGGAAGATTCCAACCCCGGGGTGCGTTTCATGTCCGTATGTCCCTCGAGACCACCCAGGTCGCAGTAGGTATACAGGTCGTCTTCCGGAAAAAAACCGCGCAGCGCCAGGGCAGAATACAGGGCCGGAGAACCATGGGCTTTGGACAATATGAGCCGGTCCCGTTCTTCCCACCGGGGGTTGGCGGGATCAAGGCACAAGGTATGGAAATATAAAACGGAAAGAATCTCGGCCATGGAAAAAGAACCGCCAATATGGCCCCACATGCCGTAAGCGATCATTTCCAGGCTCAACCGGCGGATCTGGTAAGCCATCTCCTCAAGTTCAAGCTTTGTTTCGGGTGAGATTTTCATCGTGAAAAATCACTCCATGCTGTGAGATACAACTATCTTATCAAACTGTTATGCAATTATCAATAGTTTTGTATACAAAAATTAGCATATTTGTATACTTGGTAATGATTTACCGGGGAAATTATGCTAAACTTTGAATGAGATAGGAGCAAATTATGAGCAGCCAGGTCCCCACATTTAACCAGCAGGCCTACGAATATGTGAAGGCCAATATTCTCAATTCGCACGTCAGACCCGGTCAGTATATTACTGACAGCGAGGTGGCGCGCGCCTTGAATATCAGCCGGACTCCGGTGAGAGAGGCCTTTCAACGCCTGGAAAACGAAGGTTTGCTGACTTACGAACCGCGGCGAGGCTGGCGGGTATATGTACTTCGTTTGGAGGACATCAACGAAATTTTTGAGCTGAAGATCCATATCGAAGCGCTGCTGTGTCGTAAGGCAGCGGGGAATCCCGACCCGACTTTGCGAATGGCGTTAAGCGAGACCTATGATGAGATGCGTTTAGCAGCTCACAACCAGGATGCCGATGCCTGGATCGAGGCGGATACCCGCCTGCATACGATCCTGTACCGTATGGCAGGCAATGAACGCGCCGCCGCATTCGTAAAAAATCTCAACGAACAGTGGCACCGCTTGCGAATCGGCTTTTCGGTGCGCAAAGAGCGCATGCAGCGCTCGGTGGTCGAGCATGAATTGTTGGTCAATGCAGTGTTGGCGGGCGACGGGCAGGCTGCTGAGAAATTAATCAGCGAACATCTGGAAAACGTGCGGATCGAACTGGTAGAACTGCTGGTGCACATGGTGCTGCCTTTTGCTGAGCATGGGGTATGAAAGGCACCCAAACCCAACAAGATAGAGGAGTATAACCATTTATGATTTCATTCGATCCTCCCTGGACTTCCAATTTTCGGGTCGACTCCGATTATCCTTTTCACCTGGTCAATGGCGAAGGGCAGCATCTCTTTATCCTTAACAAAACCGCCTGGCTTTATTTTGCCTGCCAGTATCCGGAAGAAGTGCTAAAACGGGCCAAAAAACAGGGGGTAAATGTGCTGCGGGTCGCGTTGGAGGGACGGCCATATTACAAAGAGGCAGGCCTGGACTTGTGGCCGTGGGGCGGCAGCCGCACTCAGCCGGATTGGTCTGGATTTAACCAGCCGTACTGGGATCAGGTAGAAGAGCGCATCCGCCTGGCAGGCGCCTATGGAATTGGACTGGACATCGTTTTATATTTCAATCTGCATCCTTCCGAGGACCAGGTCGCACAGCACCAATCCTATTGGGAGACAGCCCTCAACCGCCTTGGTCATTATGCCAATGTGTTCATCTGGGAGATTGCGAACGAATACAGCGCCAACGCCGCCTTTCAAGACCAGGCTGGATTATTTTTTGCGCGGCGAGATCCAGCACGCCGCCCGGTGTGTTCTTCTGACGGGACCACGGATGATGCGCTGTGGCCGGATAAACCCTGGATGGATCTGGCGATCAACCACACCTGCACCTCCTCGACTGCCCGGCATGATTTGGGAGATTGGTACCTGGCGGTCGCCAGAAATACGCGCTCGCACGGAAAGCCGGCATTTTGCAACGAATCAGGCCGGGAGACTCGCCACAAGAATGATGATGGAATCCAGCGGCGCAAACAGGGCTGGCTGTGGTGTGCAGCGGGTGGTTTCTGGACCTGGCATTCCTGGGACGGCTGTGAAGGGATTGACGAGATCGATTACACTGCTCCTGGCGAGCAGTATCTGGCGCCGATGGCGGTGTTTTTTCGCACCTTGCCTTTCTGGCGCATGGTGCCCAATTTTACAGTTTTGGCCGTTTCCCATCCAGACCTGGTGACGGCTGTATTGGCAGAACCTGAACGTGAGACTGTTCTGGTTTATCTCTGCTCACGGACCAGCGGTCAATTCATTGAGCCAACCTGGGCCGAAATGCGTCTTCCGGCCGGGGAATACCGGGTGGAATTCATCACCCCTTCAGACCTGCATCCGTTGAAAACACAGCCGTTCTTATCTGCTTCACTGGGGACGCTCAATCCACTAGAACTGCCGGCTTTCCAGGACGATCTGGTTGTCATCATCCGGCGGGATGCGGCCCATGATGCCGGGCCAATGCCCGGAACGGAGTAGATAGATTGCTCTAAAGTGAATCAAAAAGCTGCCGCAAGTTTTTCTCGCGGCAGCTTTTTGTCGTTATTTGTAAATGGCCAGCAGATCTTCCAGAACCGCGTAGCCAGTCTCCTTGCGGCCTGCGCCGGGACCGATTAAGGTCACATCCCCCAGTAATTTTGTATGGATACAGGATGGCGTTGGTCGCCCCGGAAACCCCTGCCAGCGGGTTGCTCGAGCGGCAGTCGGGTTGGGCGTACGCTGGCAGTGACACCTTCAGGGTTGACTTTGAGCGAGCCGATCAGCTTCCAGCGTTCGCCGGCCACCTGGGCGGTGGCGATATCGGCGGGGGTCAGCTGGGTAATGCCCTGACGAGCCACATCTGCCATGCTGATTTCCGCCTCCAGCAGCAGCCGCGCCAGGATCACCACTTTGCCAGCAGCATCGATGCCTTCCACGTCTCCGGTGGGGTCCGCTTCGGCATAACCCAGGAGCTGGGCTTCAGTGAGGGCCTCAGGGTAAGTGGCCCCGGCTTCCATGCGGGTCAAAATAAAGTTGGTGGTGCCGTTCAGGATGCCTTCGATGCCGGTAATTTCAGCAGCAGCCAGCAGTTCTCGTCCGAGGCGCAGGCTGGGGGTACCGCTCATTACCGTTCCTTCTATACCCAACTGCACGCCGTTCTGACGCGCCAGCGCGGCTAACGGGGCATAGTTCAACGCAATTGGGCCCTTGTTGGTGGTGACCACGTTTTTTCCACTGCTCAAGGCCGCAGAAATGTGGGCATAAGCCGGTTCGCCGGTCTGCAGATTGGTAAAGCTCAGTTCAACCACAGTGTCAACACCGCTGTGGCGGGCCAGTGAAAGTGCATCCCAGCCGGATTGTTCCCCTGGCAAGCCGCTCAACGTCCCGCTGTGGCGGATGTGCTCCAGTAAAATGGGAAGATTGATCCCATCCGGCTGGAAGACAGCGCCCAGCCGGGCATCAACAATCCCGGTAATAATGAAATCGATCCCGTATTTTTGTGCCAGGTTGGAGCCCGCCGTCGCAATAAAATTTGGGCAAAGCCCTGACCCACATTGCCAAAACCGATCAGCCCGAGGCGAACTTTTTTCATGCCTTATTCCAGTCCCATTGACCGCAAGTTATCGTAGCTTATCTTCAGGCTTTCGAATGGATCGCGCTGGCAAACATCCTGTTCGACCGCATACCACTCGACGCCGGCTTTTTTGCAAGCGGGTAAAATTCTGCTCCAATTCAAATTGCCTTCGCCTATTTCGGCCATGGTTTGGACGTTATCGAGCATGACCATATCTTTTAAATGCACCACCGGCATGCGTTGGCTGACTTTTTCAATCCAGGCGGCCGGGTCACTGCCGCCGTGCTGAATCCAATACGTATCAATTTCAGCCTGTAAATAGCGTGGATCCGATTCTTCGTAAATAATATCCAGACCGGTGCGTTTTCCAAAACGGGCGAATTCAAAACTATGGTTGTGGTAGCTGAATGTGAGGTTTGCGGCAGCCAGTTTCTCGCCGATTTCAGATCCTTCTTTGGCGAAACGCTTGAAACCCGCCTCGCCTTCGCTTCGGAAGGAGGCAGGCATGGAACCAATGGCGACATGCCTGCATTCCCATAACTTGTGCTGGGCAATGACAGCATCCAGGTTGTCCCACAATGCTTCTGACGGGCGCACATGGGTGTTGCAAATCGTCAGACCTAAATCATCCACCATCTTTTTCACGTCTGTATCCGGGATCAGGCCGATGCCCGATACCTGGACGGCCTTGTAGCCGATCGCGCTGATTTTTTTCAAACTGGCAGCCAGATCATCCGCGGTCTGGCAAAACTGGCGTACTGTGTAAAGTTGTGCGGCTAATACGGTATGGGTCATCGTCAGGCTCCTTGTAAAGAATATTAAAATTATAGCGCGAATCGGCCCTATTTTGGTTGCTTCGGCCGATCTGTGATCGAATTTGGACGAGTTTTCAAAATGCCCTTGACAAAAACCGATTTTTGGAGAGAATTAGTAGAATTAGTCTAAGCACAAGGAAAAAAATGGTCCTCTCTTCTATTATTATTAGCATCGCTATTTCGGGTCTCATTATTATTGAGAGCCGCAATTTTGTTTGGGCGATGGGAGAAGCACACTCCGAAAAGATTTCCAGATAAAGCAAGAAGCAGAACGAATGCAGAAATCAAACCACCGCCCGGACACAACCGGGCGGATTTATTTTTAGGAGAAAGTCACATGATCGAAATCTATGACACTACATTGCGAGATGGAACCCAGCGCACCGATGTTTCCCTATCCATCGGAGATAAAATAGCGATTGCGCACCAGTTGGATGATATCGGAGTAGCTTATATCGAAGGCGGTTGGCCCGGCAGCAATCCAAAGGACGTGGAATTCTTTCAACGAGCAGCCAACGATACCTGGCATACGGCGAAAATAGCTTCTTTTGGCGCGACCTGCGGGGCCAAAAAAGCGCCGGCAGACGACGCCAATATTCAGGCTCTGGTCGAGTCTGGAACGAGCATCTGTACGATCTTTGGCAAAACTTCTGTTTTACACGTGACCGAGATTCTGCGAACCACAAAGGAAAACAACCTGCGGATGATCGAAGAAAGCGTGGCTTACCTGCGCTCGCAGGGACGGCGCGTTTTTTATGACGGAGAACATTTTTTTGACGGTTATAAGCTGAACGCAGAATATGCCCTGAAAACCTTACAGGCTGCGGTACGCGGCGGAGCAGAGATCCTGGTTTTGTGCGACACGAACGGCGGCACCATGCCCTGGGAAGTTACCGACATCACGCGCCACGTGCGCGACACATTGAAGTTTCCTCTGGGGATTCATACCCACAATGACAGCGAAGTTGCCGTTGCCAATACCCTGGCTGCGGTGCGGGAAGGCTGCATCCAGGTGCAAGGTACGATTAACGGCTATGGCGAACGCTGCGGCAACGCCAACCTGTGCACTGCCATCCCGGATATGGAGCTCAAGCTGGGCTTGAAATGCCTGCCGGAAGGCAGCCTGCCCAAGCTCTTTGCGATTTCCCATTATGTTTCTGAACTGGCTAACCTTTCCCAGGATGAACACATGGCTTATGTGGGACGAGACGCGTTTGCGCATAAGGGCGGGGTGCACGTTTCGGCCATTCACCGCAATGTAAATTCTTACCAGCATATCGATCCGGCGGTGGTTGGCAATAAGCTGCAGGTGGTGGTATCCGAACTTTCCGGTAAAAGCAACCTCGAGCATAAAATCGAGGAGTATGGTCTTAAACTGGATGAAAAAGTCGATATCCGCAGCATTCTGCGTGAGGTCAAACAGCTTGAAAATCAGGGGTTCTCGTTTGACGCCGCGGACGCCTCTGTGCTGCTGATGCTTGAACGCGCCCAGGAAGGATACACGCGCCCCTTTGAACTGCTGGATTTCAACGTGATGGTTGAGCACCGCCAGGGGCGCGGGTTATTTTCTGAGGCGACAGTTAAGGTTCTGGTCAATGGTGAGATCCAGCATACCGCTGCGGAGGGTAATGGGCCGGTGAATGCCCTGGATGGCGCCCTGCGAAAAGCGCTGATCGGCGATTTTCCCCAAATCTCAAAATTCTTCCTTTCAGACTACAAAGTTCGCATTCTGGATACTGATAAGGGCACCAGCGCAACCACGCGGGTTTTAATCGAGACGCGCAACGGCAAGAAACGGTGGAATACCGTCGGCGCCAGCACCAATATCATCGAAGCCAGCTGGCAGGCATTGGTGGATTCTGTGGAGTATGGATTAATGCAGGTCCATTAACTTATGCCGCATTCTGTCGGGCTGTGATAGACTTTGTTGGGGAGGAAGAAAACAATGACCAATATACGCTTATCCCGCAGTTCACCTGAGCAACAGGGGATTGCCTCTGCGGCGATTTTGAAGTTTGTCGAACGGGCGGACCGAGAAATAAACGAAATGCACAGCTTTATGCTGGTGCGGCACGGCGAGGTGGTGGCGGAAGGTTGGTGGGCGCCTTATGGCCCGCAGAAACCGCATATATTATTTTCATTAAGTAAAAGTTTTGCCTCCTCGGCGGTTGGCCTGGTTGTGGAGGAAGGCCGCCTGAGTGTGGATGACAGGGTGGTGGACTTCTTTCCAGAGGAGACCCCGGCTAAAGTAAGCAAAAATCTGGCGGCGATGCGCGTGCGAGATTTGCTGACCATGACTACCGGGCACTCCAAAGATGCAACGCAGCGAACGGTTGCCCAAAAAGAAGGAAATTGGGTCAAAGGTTTCCTGTCGATCCCGGTGCGCTACCGGCCAGGGACTCATTTCGTATATAACAGCGCTGCCACGTACATGCTTTCGGCGATCGTCCAGAAATTGACAGGGATGACGATGTTGGATTACCTGACCCCGCGCCTGTTTGAGCCCCTGGGTATCGATGTTTCAGCCTGGGATTCGTGCCCAAGAGGCATCAATATTGGCGGATGGGGATTGAAGCTCAAGACCGAGGATATCGCCTGTTTTGGACAAATGTACCTGCAGAAGGGCGCGTGGCGCGGCCGGCAGATTCTATCACCAGAGTGGGTGGCCCAGGCTTCAGCACGTCAGGTTTCCAATGGGGATCAACCAGACAGCGACTGGTCCCAGGGATATGGATACCAGTTCTGGCGCTGCCGGCATAACATCTATCGTGGGGACGGCGCTTTTGGCCAATACTGCATTGTGATGCCCGAACAGGATGCCGTGCTGGCCATTACCAGCGGGGTGAGCGATATGCAAGCCGTGTTAAATCTGGTTTGGGAAGAACTGCTGCCGGCGATGGGTGTGGAAACTTTACCCGCGGACCCCGAATACCAAAAAAAGCTGGGCAAGCGGTTGGATGGCCTTGCCCTGGAACCACCGCAGGGCGAGCATACTTCTCCAGTGGCAGGCAGTGTCTCCGGAGAAACTTACCAGATAAAGAAAAACGGGCTGGGGATCCAAAATATCCGCCTTGATTTTGAACCTGAGCGATGTCAGTTTAAGGTAAGCACTGCCGCAGGTGAGGTGTCTTTGACGTGCGGATATGGTGCCTGGCTGCCGGGCACGGCTCCCAATCTGGGGGGCGGCGTTCGATCAACATTGACCGGCGGCATGCAGTCCGTTTTGTCCAGCGGCGTGTGGACCGCCGCGGATACTTTCCAAATTACGGTGCGCCTCATCGAAACGCCTTTCTACCAATCCATCACCTGCCGGTTTGAGGATAATAAGATTAAGGTTTCGATTGCGCTTAATCTCTCGTTTAATCCAACCGAGGAAAATGTGCTGGAAGGGGATAAGAGCCCCGGACGCAAATAGGTGCGCTGTCTGTTTTCAAAAAAACTAAAGGCTATAAGGCGATAATCACCCGCTTGTGCTGCCCTAATTCTTTATAGAGGCCGTTCACCTGATCCCGGCTCTGGGCGATGAAGCTGACGGAAACGGATAGATATTTGCCACCGCCGCTGCGGCGCGAACTGAAATCGGCCGGGGAAAGCTCGGGCGCATGGCGCGTGACCAGCTCAAGCACAAATTCATAAAAATCGTCTTCATCTTTGCCGATCACTTTAACCGGGTATTCGCACGGAAATAACAGCTCGGGTAATATTGATTCGTTCATGGTTCCACTCCAACCTTTAAATGATTGCGCATATTTTACCTGAAAATCGAGCCAGAAAAAAACGCCAGGATGGTTATACAACCGGCGTTTTTGGTGATGAATATTCAAAAAATTTGATCAGGCTGGCATGCAAATCAGACATCACACAGGTGATAGGCCGCGCGCAGTGCCTCGATCGGGTCACCTTTCGGGACAAACTCCTGTCCCACAAAGCCTGTATACCCGCTGTCCTTGATGGCTCGTATGATGGGCGGGTAATTGAGTTCCTGGGTATCATCCAGATCCTGCCGTCCGGGGTTGCCCGCAGTGTGGATGTGTCCAATATAGGCGCTGTTGGCGCGGATGGTGCGGATCGGGTCGCCTTCCATGATTTGCATGTGGTAAATATCGTACAAAAGCTTTACTGCCGGGGAATTGACCAGGTTCATCACCAGCACACCCCAGGCGGTGTGATCGCACTGGTAATCATTGTGATCGATTTTAGAATTCAGCAGTTCCATAACCAGGGTCACACCTTTCGCGGCGGCAGCCGGCGCCAGGCGTTGGAGCCCGGCAGCAGTGTTCAAGGCGCCGGCTTCATCGCTCAGGCCGGCCCGATTGCCTGAAAAGACGATCAGATTGGGAATGCCGTATTGGACCGCCAGATCCAGCTTTTCGTGAAACTCTGCTTCAATTTCGGCATGGTGTTCAAGCCGGTTAACCCTTCGGTAAGCGATCCCACGCCGAACGTGGCAATAGTCAACCCGGCAGCCCGGGCGGTATCCCACAATTCGCGCGGAAGTAGTTCCACGCCTTCATAACCAATTTCACGGGCCTGCTTCATGAATTGGGCAGGATTATTCGTTTTCTGGCTGACACACCACCAGGCAAAGGATTGTTTAATGCGGCTCATGTTACCTCCCGAATCGACATTCAGTAGAATTATGCGGGTGGAAGACACCCCGCTTCAATTATCGCATATTTCGCCGTTCAGGGTCAGGTTGATATTTCAGGCAGGCGTAAAATAGATTTTATCCGCGCCGGCAGTCTGCTGCGGATGGCGGGCAGATGGAGCAGCAGCAGGTAAACTGCAGACTTCCACTGCAGGATATTGAAGCGCAGCGATTGGCGAAACCAGTGCCTGGCGTCGCCATCGGCGCGCGCTTCCATGCAAATGCGGCCCTTGACATAGGCATTTGTGGCCAGAATTTTTCGCTTCTGACCGGGCGTGAGCGCAGGGTCGGCTCGAAAAGCTTTTTCCAAAATGGGGTCATGCGCGTCGATCCAGCGCTGGAAATTCCTGGTTTTTTTATCGGGCGACCCATATTCAAATATGACCAATGATTCAGGGAGCGGATAAATCGGGTAGTAGCGTGCCAGCCGGATCAGAAGATCCCAATCTTCGGCCATTTTAAGCGTGGTATCAAATAAACCGCTTTTCTCCAGGCATTCCCGTTTGATCACAACGGAAGAAAGAACAATAAAATCAGCGTTTAAAAGTTCGAGGTATGCTGAGCCTTGTACCTTACGGGCGTTTACCTGCCATAAAACGCGTCCATCTTCAGTTACATTGGTCACACTTGAATAAAACAAACCCACTTCAGGGTGCGATTGAATGGCTTCTTGCATGGCTGCCAGCTTACCAGGGAGCCACCGGTCGTCAGAATCGAGAAAAGCGATGTAGCTTCCATTTGAAAGCTGTATGCCGGTATTGCGCGCGACACAGGTGCCCTGGTTGGCCTGGTAGCGGTAATTCAAACGGTCTGCATAGGGTGCTAATGCAGCGTGTATGTCTTCCGACGATCCGTCATCAATTACCCACAGTTCAAAATCCTGGCAAGTTTGCTGGAGTACACTCTCCACCGCGCGTAAACATTTATCCATGCGGTTGTAGGTGGGGATGATGACTGAAAATAGAGGAGGTTGGTTCAAGGAAACCTTATAAAATAATCCATCACAAAGAACCTAAACGACCAATCAGCGGTTCGAATGCTGAATGTTTAAGATGCCGATCCAGATCAGATGAAAGACAGCAAAGATTATACTACCGGCGACGACACCCGGGAGGCCAAACCACATCGCGCCGAGGAAATTTAATCCGATGCCGGTGATGGCCGTGGTGATTTTGGGCACGATTAATTTCCGGGTATCCATGGCGCTCATAATTAACAGCGAGGCCATCAGGCCGGTATTAAACAGCCCGGAAGAAAGCACCAGCCAGGGTAGATAGGAGGAGACGCCGCGATATTCAGCGGCGACCAGAACATTGAAAATTTGCGTGTGAAATAAATATGTCACGATGAAAAGGACCACCGTCGCAGCCAGCGAAGCGGCGATTAAGAAATGCGTCATGCGGCTGGTCTTCTCCCAACGTGAGGGATCAGTGGCATCGCCTGCCTGGCGAAATAAAATCGGGGCGATAAATTGGGAAATGACCGTATTTAATAAGAGGATAGGGTAATAACCAAGCTGGTAGAGGGCCGAATAAAAACCGACATCCTGGGTGGTGGTGAAAATCTGCAGTGCCCAACGGTCCGAGGTTAATTGGGCCCATGTAAATAAGCCCCAGAACATGGAAGGATAGGCATAGGTAAGAATTTTCTTTCCCCAATCATCTGGTGCGGTTCTCAGCAGGTTGCGCCAGGAAGGAAGGTCCTTCAGAACCGACCGGCGCAGAAAGAAAATCTGGGAGGCCAATACCATCGCCGCGGAAAGGCTGTAGCCGAACATGGCGATCTGGCTGGAGGGGGATAAGATCACGATCAGTAAGACTGCCCCGAGGAAGCGCAGCCATTGGGCGATGCCCTGATGCCAGGCGACCACGATACGATAGCGGGCGGCATTCTGGATGCTGTTAGAGAAAATATTAATGCCCGAGATGAGGGTGTAAAGCATGGTGGCGATGGCCATGACCGCCAGATCGACCTGACCGGCGGCGCCCATAATGATGACGACCAGGATGCCTAACCCCAGGAGAAGCAGGCTGAAGCGAGCACCGAGCCAAAAAACCGATTCAAAATAGGCAATGAGCTGGTTTTTCTCTTGCGCGAGGGTGTAGAAGCGGCTGAAAGCCCCGCTGAAGGGGGCGATCAGGATTTGCTGGAAAAGGGTGAAGAAGGTCATCGCCAGGGCTAACTGGCCGTAGAGGTCAGGGGAGAGGACACCGGTCAGCAGGCGCACCCCTGCCACGCTGCCGACAGCCGCCAGCATCTGGCCAAAACCAACAAAAAATAGCTCTTTGCCCCACCGTCGAATGGATTGAGAAGGGTTGATACTGCACCACCTGGAGGAACGGAAGCGCCGGCGAAATTCAGGGGCGCGTTCAGATTCTTCTTAGGATAACCGTATCAGGCAGGTGCGTCAAGCACCTGGCAAAACATTTGCACCCATGTTTTTTTTGTGGTACAATTCTTTACAATATTCATAAAGAACAGCGTTGAGCGGGACGAGTAATTGGAAAGCACCGCCAGGGAAAGGAGACCAGCGACTGAAAGTCTCCTCCGGAGGCAGACCAGTGAAAACCCCCCGTGAGCTTGTGCCTGAACGAGCGGCTTTTTGCCGCTCCAGTATGGTCAACGGCTGACCCCGTTACAGGTCTAAAGAGATGGTGGTTGATCTATGGTTAGATGGACCGCCAACCTGGGTGGAACCGCGGAGTTGAACCTCTCGCCCCTGGATGGGCGAGGGTTTTTGTTTTTAATCGCCCAAGGACCATGAGCAGCGCCTGTGAGTGTAAAAGTCCTCTGGCCGTGCTCGTTTATCAGGATTGTTTTGTGTACAGGAGGTGTTTTAATGTCTGACCAGCCGCATTCAGAACGATATGAAGAGAGTGACCTGTTTCGTATTCGTCACTCGGCTGCACATGTGATGGCTCAAGCCGTCCTGGAGATCATGCCAGAGGCCAAATACACCATCGGTCCGGCCATCGAAAATGGCTTCTATTATGATTTCGATCTGCCGCGCACGCTGACCCCCGAAGATCTGGCAAAAATCGAAAAACGCATGCGCCAGATCGTGGCTGGGAATCACCCATTCGTGCGCAAAGTGGTCTCGGCCGATGAAGCTCGCCAGATTTTTAAAGACCAGCCTTACAAGCTGGAACTGATCGATAACCTAGAGAAAGGTGAATTTGACGAGCACGGTAATCCGATCTCGGTGAAACCGGAGATTTCGATTTACCAGCACGATACCTTCATCGACCTGTGCCGCGGACCGCACGTCAATACGACCCGCGAGATCAACCCTTCGGCGATCAAGCTGATGAGTGTAGCCGGAGCCTACTGGCGCGGAGATGAACACAACCCGATGCTGCAGCGCATCTACGGCACGGCCTGGCATAACCGCAAGGAACTGGATGATTACCTCAAGCGCCTGGAAGAAGCCAAGAAGCGCGATCACCGCAAATTGGGCAAGGATCTGGAAATCTTCATTTTTGATGAAGAAGTCGGGCCGGGGCTGCCGCTGTGGCTGCCCAACGGCGGTGTGATGATCGAAGAGCTGGAAAAACTGGCCAAAGAGGTGGAGTGGAAAGCCGGGTACCAGCGGGTGCGCACGCCGGTTCTGACCAAGGAAGATCTCTTCCTGAAAAGCGGGCACCTGCCGTATTATGCCGAAAGCATGTACCCGCCGATGGAGATGGAAGGGGTGAAGTACTACGTCAAACCGATGAACTGCCCTTTTCACCATAAGATATTTGCCAGCCACCCGCACAGCTACCGTGAGATGCCCATCCGCCTGGCGGAATACGGTACTTGCTACCGCTACGAGAAATCCGGCGAGCTGTTTGGGCTGATGCGCGTGCGTTCGATGCAGATGAATGATGCCCATATCTACTGCTCGGAGGCCCAGTTCGAACAGGAATTCATGGGCGTGATCGACCTGTATCACCAGTATTTTAAGCTTTTCGATATCGATAAGTACGTCATGCGCCTGAGCACGCATCACAAAAACGGCCTGGGCAAGAAATATATCGATAACGAGCGCCTGTGGCTGAAAACGGAAGAAATGGTGCGCAGTGCGATGGATAACGGCAAGGTGCCCTATGTCGAGGTGCCGGATGAAGCCGCCTTTTACGGGCCAAAGATCGACGTGCAAATCTGGAGCATTATCGGCAAAGAATTTACCCTGGCAACCAACCAGGTGGATTTTGCCCAGCCTGGGCGGTTTGATTTGAAATTTATCAACAGCGACGGGGCCGAAGAGACCCCGCTGTGCATCCACCGCGCTCCGTTGAGCACGCATGAACGCATGGTCGGATTCTTGATCGAACACTATGGTGGGGCTTTCCCGGTCTGGCTGTCGCCCGAACAGGTGCGTATCATCCCGATCACGGATGCGCACCAGGAATATGCCACCGGATTGGCAAAGCGCATGCGCGATTTGAATATCCGCGCATCCGCCGACCTGGGACCGGACCGCATGAATGCCAAGATTCGCCATGCGCAGTTGATGAAGGTGCCCTATATGCTGGTGGTAGGCGACCAGGAAATGAACAGCGAAAGCGTTTCCCTGCGCATGCGCTCCGGAGAGCGGCGCGAGGGTCTGGCGACGAATGAGTTCATCGCGATGATCGAGGAACGCATTCAGACGCGTTCCAGCGAACTGTAGACAACTAATATTTGGTCGAGAGCGTTTGGCCTATGCAGTGGGCCAAACGCTCTCTTTGTTTGCCTACGACCGGTTAACAATTTGGAAAAGTACCCCCAAAGGCGGTTCTTTGTGCATACAATGGGGCTGAGGACGGACGCGCATGGATTTTCCCTCTGGAGGCACAAGAATGGACCCAAACATCTTGCCTGGGCATGGCACGCGGAGACTGGTTTCGTTTCTTTTAGCGGTGATCCTGCTGGGGGTGATGGCGGCTGCCATGGCTCAACCCCGGCAGGCTGCCGGGCAGCGGCTGGCACCGGTCGCGACCCCCATGCCCGGATTGAATATTTTTCTTCCGCTGATCTCGCGTCCGGTGGTTTCCCTGGCCGGGCAGGTGACCAAAACCAGCCTGACCTTGCCCAAACCCCTGCAGGGGATGGTGAGCAGCTGGTGCACCATGAGTTGGTGCAGCATCACCCCGCGCCTGTACCACGAGCCTACGGCAGGCGGCGGCGCGCTTTTGGGCTGGACCGACAGCAGCGGAAACGGGCATGTCAGCGTGATCTCGCCGGCAGGCAGCCTGGGGCAGACCTTTAACTACACCGGGCGCTCGCTGCGCGGGTTGGTGGCGCACAGCGACGGCAAGTTTGCCGTGATGCTGTACGACCCGGCCAGCACGATCATGTGGCTGACCAGGTACAATGCCAACGGCAGCCAGGCCTGGTCGACGAACATCAAAGGCCCGCTGACCCGCTTCGATGGCGGCATTGGCGACAGCCGCCTGGCTTACGGCAGCGGGTTGTACGCGGCGTATTTTGCCGTTTACGGCGTGTCCGGCGGTGTCCAGGGGCACAATGGTGACCAGCTGACCTACGTTAATGACAGTGGAGCCATCCAGAGTGGGGGTTGGGAATGGGGCTGTTCGCATTCGATGGCGGAACTGATCAACTACCACCCGGGGTTGGCGAAATTCATGCCGCTGTGTACGAGCGATTGTTATGCCAGCAAGGCCCTGCTGATCAGCGACAGCAAGGTTGTGTATGCCTGTGACGGCAACTGCCATGGAGAAGTATCGGCCCAGTTGGGCCAGGCTGCCCAAACCCCCTCGGGTTGGAAGGTGGTTTTCAGCGCCTTGGGAACGGCCAACGTCACCGGAAAAGGGATCGGGTTGGCGACGATCAACGCTGACTTTACCAGCAGCTATATCTGGCTGACCAACACCAATGGCGCGACCGAACGCGAGCCGGTCATCGCCCGCCTGGGCACGAATCTTTCCAGCAACCGCTTCCTGGTGGGGTGGAAGACGACCGACGACGGGGTCTACCACCTGGAATTGATTACAGGAAATGGAACGGTGATGATGCCGCTGGAAAATGTTTCTTCGGCCGGGATCCGATGGGGCGATCGGGATGATTCCCTGCGCACCCGGCCCGACGGCAATGTTTCATGGGTGCAGGGCAACGCGGGAAGCACCACTCTGAATTATTATGTATTCAACGTCACTGGACGCTTTCTATAAGGGCTAAAGTCCAAACTCGGTCCGGTCTTGGATCCAGGCTATTTCATCATCATCAATAAAAAGATAACGCCGACAATATCACCCAGAAAATGGGCGATCCAGGCGACGAATATGTTTTGGGAGCGCTGGAAGATGATGCCGAAGATTACGCTGTCGATCAATACAGAGGTCAAATCGATCATGACGATTAACGCTGCCCCAGATGAATAATGCATCCATGCGAAGACCAGTGAAGTGAGCACAATGGCGCCGGTGGCAGGCATGAAAGTGCCGATCCGGGCCTGAAATAGGCCGCGGTAGAGAATCTCCTCGCCCAAGGTACTGATCCCCAGCGCGACGATCAGGCCTACATTGAGCGAAGTCAGGTCCAAAGGCAGACGAGCCAGGATATGCTGAAAATAGGCAGGAAGGAAATAGTATGAGCAAAATGCAGCCAGGGCTTGAATGCCAACCCCTACCAGGAGAATCCAACCCAGGTTTTGGCGCAGACCGGTGGGTATACCATGCAGATTGAAACCGATTTCTGTCCAAGTACGATGGCGCATGCGGCGTTCGATGATCAAATAAGCGACAGGTATGAGGATACCGATGAGCTTAAGGCTGGGCGAAATTAATGAAATCCCCAGGGAAAGAAACATTACGAGTAATATTTCCCACCAGGGTGCCTGCTGTTGGGTTTGTATGTCATTGGCTACTTGATTCGAAACGGACATGTGATTGCTCCTCTTGAAGTCTTATTTCGGTTTACTGCAACAATGATAAACCTGGGGAAAAAGTGTGTCTTCCACCAAAAGGATCATTCGGAGGGTGAATAATATTGGATTATTTATTGAAATGGATCGTACACCATATCTCGATGGCATTCTCAGGGACAATATTCACGTTAAAATGACCCAAACTATGCCTGATCTGGAAACTGCTTTCCCTATGCCCGGTTCGCGAATCGTGATTGTGGGCGCGGCCGGCTGCGGCAAGACGACCACCGCGCGCCAGCTGGCGCGCATCCTTGGCTTACCCCACGTGGAATTGGATGCGCTGTACTGGCAGCCAAATTGGGTTTCGGCAGAATTGGAGCCCTTTCGCCAGGGCGTGGCCCAGGCATTATCCGGCCCAAGGTGGGTGACCGGCGCCAATTACAGCAAGGCGATCGACGTGATCTGGGGCAGTGCGACCACAGTCGTCTGGTTGGATTATGCTTTGCCCGTGATTTTGTGGCAGCTTACCGGGCGCACCCTGAAGCGCATCATCACGCGCGAGGCGCTGTGGAACGGCAACCGCGAGACGCTGCGCGGGACGTTCATGAGCAAGGATTCTATTTTGTTGTGGTCTATAAAATCGTTTACACGCCAGCGCCAGAGGTATCCGCGGTTCTTCGCCCTCCCGGAATATGCGCACCTGCAGGTGATCCACCTGCGGAGCAGGAAAGAGACGGGGGAGTGGTTGCAGCGGCTTGAAGAAATGGATTAATGTTGCTGCTAAAAAAGTGGGTTTGGAAGGGATCGATAAAATCCCTTTATGGGACCTTCGACCAGGCAGTATACGGCTCAATTCCTGTCGGCTATGAAATAATAGCATTTAAAATAAATCCCAAAATATTCTAAAAATTGCGTTACTGTCAGATGGTTGGACGTGGACTATACTTTGGACCGTAAAAACTCAAATCCAGAAAAATTCTCGAAAATGACGACGGATTTTACTTGTCCAGTGTACGATTTGTTAGATGGGGTTTATGATTATTCACCAAAAAGCAAAATCCCATAAGTTCTTCGCTTTCCAGGTGCATACTTCTCAAGTAATTGATTAAGGAACCAATAATCTCCCTCAGAAGCTGCCCAAATAGCGCCCGATACAAAATCGGCTAGCTGGATAAACGGTTCACTAGATGATTCAAGATACTTAATTTTAGGTTTAATTCGCAAGACTAACTCGACATGTTCTTTTGGAAGTGGTGACCCAAGTAGTGAATTACGAAAGTCTGTAAAATTGTCTTGCCATCTTTCTTCCTCTTTTTTGCTACCTAATTGATCAAACCAAATTTCTCCTTGCTCGCTGTTATTTTCTTTTAGATAAAGGGAAAATTGTCCGACAGTGGCTGCAAAAATTTGATATACGTCAATTCTTTGCTTTTTATCGAGAAAGAAATCACCTTTTATTTTATCTTTTTGCACAATAGTTGTTATAGGGAAAATTTGCGCCTTGTCAAAAAGTTCACTTAAAGCCCATAATGCTTGTTTGCGCCACTCGTCTGAATTCTTCGCTAGTAAGGGGTTTTTACTGCTTGCCTGATGGTGACCTGGGAAAAAGTGGCTCCACTTTAACTCAACATTGCTATTACCACACAAAGCGATTTTGATTTCATTCCATACAGTTACAAGTTTATATCGGAGTTTTTCATCTGCAGCAAAACCACCTATTGTGTAAGTTCGTCTTTTACTTGTAAGTGTTGTAGTTCCTCGTTCGTCACAAGCAAGAATACATTTTTTCATATTTATTAGCCGCCCGCCTAAAGAATGATATGTGAATTATTCTAAATTACAAGACTATTCGGTATTTTATGAAGATTTAACTCACAAACTTCCATACGAGAAAATTTTCATAACATTGATCGTTATAAAACCTCTTTTAATCAAAATTACATCTTCACAAGAAAGAGAAAAAATAGTTATAGGAACCGTGTGTTTA
The DNA here is from genome assembly GCA_963768585.1 of uncultured Chloroflexia bacterium. Classification (GTDB taxonomy): domain Bacteria; phylum Chloroflexota; class Anaerolineae; order Anaerolineales; family Anaerolineaceae; genus CAVUNY01. Next base: position 277,531 of record CAVYIF010000018.1, on the reverse strand, counting down.
AACTGCTTAGCTTTTCCCGAGCACGTTCAGACCGCTGTTTAGGTTTTTCACATGGTTGCTATGAAGGAACCAGTCCCACTTCTTTGGCGAACAACTGGACTGCCCGCAGGTGTGCCTGTGCTCCTTTCAGGCCGCAGTTCGTGGTCACCAACGAAGCGTGCGTAGCGCCCAACGCCTGCCAGCCGGTCAGCAGCCGCCGCCAATCAGCCGGATCCGGATCATGCCCCACACCCTGACTGTAAGGGATGCGCGCTTCAATGCCGAACCCGTCCAGGGACCTGCCACGTTTGTGCAACAGTTCAGCCAGGGTGTCCATCGCCGGTTTGGCTTCTTCTGGCGAACGATAGAGCGGCATCCAGCCATCCCCCAGGCGGGCTGCGCGCTTCAGTGCCGGCTCTGATTGACCGCCAATCCAGATCGGAATAGGTTTTTGGAGCGGCAGCGGGTTGATCCCGGCATCAGGGATGCTGTGCTCTGGTGATTGAAAGTCAACGAGAGGCTGTGTCCATAACTGGCGAAGCAGGTGGATTTGTTCTGCAACGCGACGCCCGCGATTGTGAAAGTTCTCTGCCAACGAAATATATTCGATCTCATTCCAGCCGATGCCGATTCCTAACCGGAGCCGGCCGGCGCACAACCGATCGAGCGTGGCTGTTTGCTTGGCGACCAAAACGGTCTGGCGCTGCGGCAGGAGCAGCACGCAGGTGGCAAACTCGATCCGCGGGGCGACGGCTGCCATGAAAGCAAACAGGACCAATGGCTCCATGATCGTCGTCTGATAGGTGACCCAGCCGGTCCAGCCGCCAGGGCGGTTGGGGTTTGGGCCAATCACATGATCATCGGCACCAATGTGGGTATACCCCAGGTTTTCCGCGGTCAGCGCGAACTCCCGGATTGCACCCGGATCGGTGCCAAATTCAAAATGTGGGTAAATGAGACCAATACGCATGTGCTTATTCCTTCTTCAAACGAATGAAGCCAATGGGAGGATTAACTACAGGCAAATATAAGGTGATAAAAGGATTATAGCATTGGCTGAATGGTGAAGAGTCCAAAGTCGTTTTGGAATCAAAAAGCCTCTCCAAAGAGGCTTTTTTGTGGGCCCGGAAGGAACGAATAGCATCCCTTTGCGAAGCACCCCTGGCGGGCGATGGGACCTGAGACCAATTTGAACTTTATTGTATTTGTGGGCCCGGAAGGGATCGAACCTTCGACCAAGCGGTTATGAGCCGCGCGCTCTGCCACTGAGCTACGGGCCCAAGAGCGACTTGTTGTTATCTAATTTATTAATCCGCGCGCTCAGCCCCCTGCGGGGGTGCTTCGCGATCCCCTACGGGGATGCTGCGCGACCGACTGGGCTACGGGCCCAAGAGCGACTTGTTGTTATCTAATTTTTTAATCCGCGCGCTCAGCCCCCTGCGGGGGTGCTTCGCGATCCCCTACGGGGATGCTGCGCGACCGACTGGGCTACGGGCCCAAGAGCGACTTGTTGTTATCTAATTTATTAATCCGCGCGCTCGGCCCCCTGCGGGGGTGCTGCGCGACCCTCTTCGAGGATGCTACGCGACCACTGGGCTACGGGCCCAAGAGCGACTTGTTGTTGTCTAATTTTTTAATCCGCGCGCTCGGCCCCCTGCGGGAGTGCTGCGCACCAGAGCGTAAAAATTATATCATGAGAGCGCCGATCAAGGCTACAAAATTTTGCGAAATTAATTGTAAATTCTTTCATAATTTTCAGTTTGCTTCTGAATGCATGGATCCATCTGTCCCGGTGAAAAAATTGGAGATTCTCGATATGTATGTGCTGAGCTACCTTACAGGGGCTTTGCAAATTCCCGTAGGTATTGAAATTGACGCTTTTCTTGTCTATCCTTAATGGGATCGTATCTTACCTTTAAGATTTGTTCGAAATGGCAAATCCGGTGAAAACCGGAGACGCAAAGCCGCGGGTCTACCGTCTAAATCTGAGACCAGGACTGCCGGGCTGCCGAAAACGAACCGCCATGCAGGCCGTTCAAAAGCGCCCAGGGAGGCGTTTTTTTTATCCCCCGCTCTCCGCTGGGTGTCACATGGGCTGGCGAATGAAGTGCCATTTTTCATTATTGCTTCGTTCGTGTAGTTGTTCTTCTCACAGGGCCTTGTGAGGGCTATTTATCACCGTATTTTCTTACCCTTGCAAGGCGGCATTGAAAAACAGAGAGGTCGTCCCGGATTTTATTCGGGACACCTTTCTTTAAGGACGGGTGATTGAGAACGGATTATTTCCTGTTCGGGGAGATTTTGTAACCCCGGCCGGGCACAGATTGAATCCGGCCGATGGTTGCGTTTTGCAGTTTAATCTTCTGGCGCAGGCGGCGCACGAGTTGGGCCAGGGCATCATCGCGAATGCCTTCCATAAAAACTTTATCTTCAGGCCAAACGGCGCGGATCAGGTCATCTTTTTCGCACACAGCACCGGCCTGTGTCTGCAGGGCCTGCCAAAGGCGCATTTCTTTGGCCGTCAGCTGCGACGTGTCGAGGGTCTTATTGCCGGGGGGAAGGGCAGGCTTTGCCAGGAGCGGGATGTCCGCCAACCGGCTGAGGGCAAGTTCCTCCGGGGTTGGCTCCGCTGTCCAGAATTCATCCAGGCGGCGGTGCACGGCGGGATGAGCCCGCAGCGCGCCAGGTTCGAGCGGGCATCCGGCGGCGTATGCTTCGCAGGCTGCCCTGAGGAGGGCCGGGTAGCCCCCGCTGAGCTGCACCAGGGCAGAGAGGACGGTTTCTTCCCAGACCAGGCCGGCGCGGGCGGCATAGCTGGCAGCGCTCCACAGGGCATCCTCAAACGCCAGCGGACCCAGCCAGAGGGTATGCGCGAAGAACAATTCGGCCAGCTCGCTCCCAGGGTCCACCGGCTGCCGGGCAGCGACGATAAAGGTCAGGGCATATTTGTGGTCATCGCGCAGGGCTCTGAGCCGGCTGTATACCTGGGGTTGGATCTCCGCCGGTAGGGCGTCAAAACGGTCGAAAAGCAGGCAAAAACGGCTTTCGGGGGTACTGATTCGGCCCGCAAGGGAACTTTCCAGGGTATCAAATTCGTCCAGGGATTGAGGAGTGGGTGCCTTGTCCAGGCTGCGCCTGATTAAGCGCCAGAAAGCGCCGGCATCTGGCTGCGAAAGCCGGTTGCAATCCACGAGAGCCAGGGGCATTCCCAGCCCGGAACGGTTGGCCACAAAACCGAGCAGGTTGCTTTTTCCGGCCCCGCTCAAGCCAATTACAGCCGCGCATTCTCCATGCTGCACCGCGGCAGACAGCGCATGCACTTCGGTTGAACGGTAGCCGGCAGGATAAGAGACCCAGGTGGTAGACATAATGCCCTTCGTTAAGCTATTATACAATAAGGAGTGATGAGGATGTCAGGAGTATTCGGAGCCTTAGGCGCGCGTTGGAAGCTGGCCGCCGTGCTGGGATTGGTCTTGATGCTGGTATCCCTGGCGCTGCTGGTCTACACCCTTTCTCCGGCCGGGGAGGCAGTGCGAGTTCAGGCGACCCTGGCGCCAACGCTGTTTGTGCCCCCGGGGGGTGTGCCGTGAAGCGGCGTGTGATCTGGCTGGGTTTGCTTGGATTGGTGCTGATCGTGCTGGCCAGCTGCGCCCCGTCCGCGACGCAGACGCCCATCCCAACCTCGGCGCCGGCGGCTACCTCTGCACCGGCGGCCACCCAAAAACCTCAGCCTACAAAATCACCAGACGCTTCACAAGCATCGGGTACGCCGGCCCCCACCGCCCAACCCGATCTGCGCACGCCAACCGTGCCGCTGCAGCCCACGCCCATCCAGGAAAAGCGCGTCATCGAGCTCGAATGGCCATCCGCGCTGCACCTGGGAGAATCGGACCTGGTGCGCCTGTCTCTGGTGCCCTACCGGGATGGGTACGTGGTCACCGCCGAATTTCCGGAGCATATCGTCGAGAACCAGCCTCTACCGGTAGTGCATCTGGCCGGTTACACGCTGTCTGGCGTGGCCCGTCTGGATGGGGTGGGGTTTGACCTTTCACCGGGCAGCGCGATCGAGCATCCCCTGCCGGCGGATGAGACCGTCACCTGGCGCTGGACGCTCAGCCCTAAATCTTCGGGCCAGCAGCGCCTTTCGATTTCCCTGACGCTGCACTGGAAGCCCGACCCGGGCAACCCGGCACCCGCGAAGCAGCAGGAAGCCTTCTCGCGTCCATTAACCATTCAGGTCAGTTCGGTGTTTGGCTTGAGCCGTTCCCAGGCGATGACCACCGGTTTTTTGGGCCTGGTTTTTGGCGCCGGATTAGGGGCGGGGGCCCTGGCCCTGCGCCCGCGCTCCACGCGCTCACTGCTGCGCACGCCACAGCCCAATGCCGGACTGGTGCTTGAACCGCGCCCGGGGATTCAGCTGAAAGCGGAGGAAACCGGCCTGCTGCAGGCCCTGTTCGAGCGCTACGCGCGCCTGGCGCTGGAAGGCGAGTTTTTATCGGGATACTCGGGGGCGCGCACCTTCCTGGCCCTGCCGATCCATCCGGACGGGCGAGCCGATGCGCACACCATCGTCAAAATAGGCAGCCGCGCATCCATCCAGCGTGAAGCGGAGGCCTACGAGCATTATGTGAAGGACCGCCTGCCGCCGGTGACCGCGCGCATCCAGCACGCTCCGGTTACCCTGGCCGGCAGCGCGCGGGCGGCAGTGCGCTATACCTTCATTGCCGAGCCGGGCCGCCTGCCCATCAGCCTGCGCCTGGCCCTGCTGGCGGATCAGGATCCCGGGCTGCTGTGGCGCCTTTTCGAGACCTTCGGCCCAAACTGGTGGATGCAGCGGCGCGCATATTCGTTCCGTTGGGCCAGCGAATATGATCACCTGCTGCCGCCGCATTTCGTTCTCGAACCCTTCGCCTCAGACCCGCCCCTGGGCGCGCGCCTGCTGGATGAACAGACGCTGCCCGAGAAGCTGTTGCTCGCGCCGGGTGATCTGGTGCGGGTAAAAGCATTCCGGCGCAGTGAAAGGCGGGCAGACGGTGTGACCTACACTTTGTTGGGCCGGGCTCATCCCGGGCGGGCTGCGCTGCGCCTGCGCTGGCTGGCGAGCCGTTTGCCCAACAATACCCTGGCCCGGGTGACGGCCACGCGGGCTTCGCTGCTGCAAGGGTGGACCGCCGGGGTCGACCGGCGGGGATTGCCCGACCCGCTGCCCGGTCTGGATAGGCTGTTGGGGCAAACCATCCAGGGTACCCAATCCATCATTCACGGCGACCTCAACCTCGAAAATGTGCTGGTCGGGCCGGGCGGTTTCACCTGGCTGATCGATTTTTCAGAAACGCGCGAAGGCCATCCCTTGATGGATTTTGCCCACCTGGCAGCCGAGATCATTGGCCATATCTACGCCCCCAGTTTGACCGCGGACGATTACCTGACGCGGCTTTCCGCGGGTGAACTGCCCCTGCTGGCTGCCCTGGAGGGAATCGCCGGGCGGTGCCTGTTCAACCCGGCTGATGCGGATGAATACCGCATGGCGCTGTGCCTGGCCTGCCTGGGGGCGCTCAAATATCCAAATCTGGATGCCCATGCCAAAGAACTGCTCTATCTGACCGCGGCCTGGGCCCTTGTGTAGCGCGGTTGCCTGTAAGACCACCCGGGGGTGGCTGAAAAGCCTACCCTCCTGGGGCTTGAACCTGCTTCCCGGTGGGCGGCTAAACTGGAAGCATGGACACACTTACCTTCCCCTTACCGAACCAATTGTTTGTGGTGATCGCCCCACACGCCGCGCGCAGCCGCATGCTGGACCTGGTGGCCCAAATGGCGCTGCGCGGCACAGTGCGGATTCTGGATGCTGGCAATCAGAGCAATGTGTACCCGATTGCCCAGCGCCTGCGCCGCTCGACCGTTGACGTAAATGCCGCTTTGCGGCGAATTCAAGTGCAGCGGGCTTTCACCTGCTACCAGGTGGCGGCGCTGCTGGTGGAGGCCCAGCCGGCGCCAACGGCGACCCTGGTGCTGGATTTCCTGTCGACTTTTTATGACCAGGATGTCAAACTGCCCGAGGCGACCCAACTGCTGCGCGGCTGCCTGCAAGACCTGCAGCGCCTGGCCGAACATGCCCCGGTGCTGGTTTCATCCCGGCCGCCGGTGGCCGCCTGCGCCGAACGCGCCCCCCTGCTGGACATGCTGCGGGAAAGCGCCGCGCAGGTTTGGGAAGCGGCGCCGGACCAAAGCGGTCCGCCCGGTCCGCCCACCCTGCCGCAGATTGGGGATGGCGGATCATCTTCACCGGCTCGCAGGCCGGATGACTCTCGGGGTCGGGGGTAAAGATGGGGCGCACTTTACCTTCGGCGACGATGGCCTTCTACGAGGAAGTCGGATCGCTGGCGCGCTTCCGGCGGGCGCTGCGCCGCAGCGACCAGGTGGCGCTGGATGACCTGTTCGCTGCGGCCCAACAGCACCTGGCTGCCGCGGCTTACGCGGCACACGCCCTGCCGATGGAGGTCTTTTTGCTGTCGATGCTGCTGGAAGAGCATAAGGAGGTGCTGCGCCTGCGTGCGCTGGTGGAGCGCGCGCTGGATGAGCCGCGCCAGGGTTAACGCCTGCGGTATTATGATGGCTGAATGGACGGGCTGGCTGTTTGACCTGTTTGAAGATCCTGAGGATGGGGTGGTGCTGTGGCTGATCGCCGATTCTGGCGAACGGGTGCGCCTGCGCCAGCCGTTCCCGGTGACGTTTTATGCTGCCGGGTCCGATGGACGGCTGCGCGAGCTGTGGCGCTGGCTGCGCGCCCAACCGGTCAGCCTTAACCTGGCGCGCTCCGAAAAGCGCGATTTATTTCAACCGGCGCCGGTGACGGTGCTGGAAGTGGAGGTGCCGCGGGCGGCAGACCAGGTGGGTTTATTTCGCCGGGCGGCGCAGGCTTTTCCCGACCTATCCTATTACGATGCCGACGTGCCCCTGGCGCTGCGCCATGCGGCCCATTTTGGCACCTTTCCCCTGGCGCGGCTGCGGGTGGCGGCGGACCGCGAGGGGCGGGTGCAGTCGCTGGCGGCGCTGGACAATCCCTGGGACCTCGATCCGCCGCCGGCGCCCCTGCGCATCATGGAATTGGAACCCGACAGTGATCCCGACCACGCCGCGCCGCGTGCCCTGATCGTGCGCTTTGGGCGGCACAGCTACCGCTTCGCGCTGGATGCGCCCCGTCCGCTGGTGATCAACCTGCGGGCATTAATCCGGCGCTGCGATCCTGACCTGCTGCTGACCCGCTGGGGCGATACCTGGCTGCTGCCCCGCCTGCTCGAACTGGTTCACCAGGTGGGCATCCCGCTGGCGCTCAACCGCGAACCGGGGCGCGGGGTGGCGCGCCGCGCGCAGCGCTCGTACTTTTCCTACGGGCAGATCATTTACCGCGGGCAGCAGATCACGCTTTTTGGGCGCTGGCACATCGACCGCCACAACGCCGTGCTGTGGGATGATTACAGTCTGGCCGGCACGTTCGAGGCGGCCAGGGTGACCGGCTTTCCCATGCAGCAGGCGGCCAGGGTCTCACCGGGCAGCGGCATTTCCGCCATGCAGTTGACCACCGCCCTGCGCCTGGGAGCGCTTGTGCCGTGGAAGAAGCAGCAGGTCGAACGCCCCAAGACCGCCCTCGATCTGCTGCACAGCGATATGGGCGGGCTGGTTTACCAGCCCCGGCCGGGGCTGCATTTCGATGTGGGCTCGATCGACTTCATTTCGATGTATCCCAGCATTATGGTGCGCGGCAATATCTCGCCTGAGACGCGCCCGCACGACCCGGCGGGCGAATCGCTCGACCAACCCGGCCTGATCCCGCAGACCCTGGGCCCGCTGCTCGAAAAGCGCATCGCGCTCAAGCAGCGCCTGGCGAAGATGCCCTCCTGGCATCCTGCGTATCAAGCGGACAAGGCGCGAGCCTCGGCCCACAAATGGCTGCTGGTGACCTGTTTTGGCTACCTGGGGTATAAAAATGCGCGTTTTGGACGGATCGAGGCCCACGAAGCGGTGACTGCCGGGGGGCGAGAGGCGCTGCTGCGGGCCAAAGAAGTGGCCGAAGAATTGGGCTTTACCGTGCTGCACATGTACGTGGATGCCCTGTGGGTCAAGCGGGAGGGCGCCCGCCGCCCGGATGATTTTAAACCCCTGCTGGAGGCGATCTCCGATCGCACCGGGCTTTCGATCGCCCTGGATGGGGTGTACCGTTGGGTGGCTTTTCTGCCTTCCAGGCGCGATGGGCGGGTACCGGTCGCCAACCGTTATTTTGGCGTTTTTCAAGACGGTTCGCTCAAACTGCGCGGATTGGAAGCCCGCCGGCGGGATACGCCGGTATTTGTATCCACCATCCAGCAGCAGATGATTGCCTGCCTGGCGAGGGCAGAAACCCCGGCGGATGTGGGGCGTCCGGTAGCCGCGGCGGTGCAGGCGCTGCGCCGCGGGCTGTGGCGGCTGCGCAGTGGGGGCGTGCCGCTCGACCAGCTGCTGGTGGGCCAGAAACTCAGCCGCAAACTGGAGGCCTATACCACGCCCTCGCCTTCCGCGCGGGCCGCACAGCAGCTTCAGGAGGTGGGAAAGATCCTTGAACCGGGCCAGCGCGTATATTTTTTATGGCTGCGCGGCCGGCCAGACGTGCATGCCTGGGATCTGCCCCACCCACCGGCGTATGCCCGCCTGGACCTGGAGCGCTACACGGAACTGGCCCTGCGCGCGGCCGAAGCTGTGCTGCACCCGTTTGGCATTACGCCGGATATGCTGCGCGCCTGGGCGATTGGACAGCCGTATGCCGTGCCGCTGCCCATGCCGCGCCGCGCGTCCGGAGCGTGGAGCCGGCAGGATGCCGCCTGGGGAATGGCCGCCCCGCCACCCGCCGCTCTGCAGGTTATATCGTAATTGCGGCGCTATCTATACTCCTATACGCTGTATACTTGCTGTGTATACAATCAAGGTTGGGAGAGAACCCATGGATATTCTGCAAATTCTTAAAATGGTCACGGCCATCGCCACACTGGCAACCGGTTTGTATGCCCTGGTTCGCCCGCGGGCGATCCAGGGCTTTACCGGCTTGACCGCGCCGGCAGCCCGGGGGATCACCGAACTGCGGGCGGTGATGGGCGGGGCGTTCATTGGTTTAGGGATTGCCCCCCTGCTGCTGGGGACAGCGGCGGCTTACCAGGTGTTGGGCATCATGTATGTGGCGATCGGCGCGGTGCGCGCGGTTTCGATGGTCGTCGATCGTTCGTGGACTCAATCGAATGCGATCAGCCTGGTGGTGGAAGTTGTATTTGGGGTGATTCTGGTTTTGTAAAAGGTGGATTTTGGGATTATTTTGGCGGATTTGCCGCCAAAATAATCCCTTGTGGTCGTTATTTGCTATGGTTCGAGCATGACCTTGATCGAATCTTTCGCCCCGGTGACCAGTTGAAATGCGGCGTCAAACTGTTTCAGCGGGAAGGCGTGGGTGACGATATCTTCGACCGGTACCTGCTTTTTGACCAGCATGTCGATTGCCAGGGGGTAGCAGTACGGGCCAAGATGGGCGCCGTGGATATTGAGTTCTTTGGTGTCGCCGATGATTGTCCAATCGACCTGGACCGGTTCGCCAAAGACGCTGAATTCGACGAAGGTCCCCAGGCGGCGGATCATGTGCAGCCCCTGGATCACCGACTGCGGGTGACCGGTGGCTTCAATGTAGACGTCGCAGCCGTATCCGCCGGTAAGCTTCTTCACTTCGGAGATGACATCGGTTTCGCGCGGGTTGAGCACCAGGTCCGCCCCGGCCTTGCGCGCGATTTCCAGGCGGTTGGGCTGCAGGTCCAGCGCGATCAGGAGGCCGGGGCTCTTCAACCGGGCGGCCGCGACCATGCCCAGACCCAGCGGCCCGCAGCCTGAGATCACGACCGTATCGCCAAATTCGATGTTGCCGCGCTGCACGGCGTGGATGGCGCAGGCCAGGGGTTCGATGTATACCGCCTGGCGCGGGCTGAGCGTAGGGGGAATCTTGTGGTTGATGGCATCCGCAGGAAACAGCATGTAGTCGGCCATCGCGCCAAACGTGCGCTGGCGAAAGCCGTAAACATCATGCTTGCGGTCGCACATCCAGTACTGCCCGCGCTTGCAGAAGCGGCACTCCCAGCAGGGCACAATCTGCTCGGATGTGGCCATGTCGCCCAGGGCCAGGCCGTACTTCTCACCGGCGCCGGGGCCCAGGGCGACCACTTCGCCGACGAACTCGTGCCCGGGGATGACCGGCGGCTGGCAGTAGCCCGGGCGGTAGGCATCGCCCCAAAACAAAGGCGCGCCGGAGAAGCATTTTGAGTCGCCTGCGCATATTCCGGCGGCAAGGATGCGCACCAGGACTTCGCCTGGACCGACCTGGGGAACTTTGACTTCTTCAGGACGATAATCGTGCGGGCCGTAGCACATCACGGCTTGCATCGTTTTGGGAAGAGCGATTTTTTGAGTATCCATGGTTGTTTCCTTTTCAAAAAAGTGAGAGCATTACCACAGAGGCTCAGAGACACAGAGAAAATAATATTTTCTGAGACCCTTTTCAATGTGGGAGCAAATTGAGGTAAATACTTTTTATATTTCCAGCAAAGGCAGGAACTGCTTGCGGTAGATCCCTTCCCAGGTGTAATCGTGGCGCACATGAATGCGCATGCGGTAGACCGGATCGCTGAGCAGGCGTCCGGCGATCAGCGACGCCACCTGTTTGGGAGAATCGTTCAGGTCAAAATAAGCCGCGTTTTCTCCGGCCAGGGCCTGAAGTGATTCGAGACGGGAGCAGAAGATAGGGATGCCCGCCAGGCCGGCTTCCAATAAGGGTACTCCGAAGCCCTCTTCCTTGCTGGTAATGAGCAGCGCGTCTGCCAGCCGGTAGAAAGCTAATAATCCCTCCTCGCTTATCCCTTCTGGAAAACGCTCTGCCAGGAAGAAGGCGGCGCCCTTCAGCCCCAATTCACGGCGCAGTTTTTTCAAGCTTTCCAGATAGGCTTTACCCTGCGGGGTGGGTGGGCCGGTGACGATCAATGCCGCCTGCGGCATGCGCTGGCGCAGCTCGGCCAGCGTTTCGAGGGCCAATTCCAGGTTTTTGCGGCGATTAAGGCGCACCGGGCAGAGTAAAATGGGCGCGGCCAGGGTCAGGTGCAGGTCATCTGCCAGTCGGGCCAGGTGGTGCGGAAGGCCCAGAAAATCTGCCAGATCCAATCCGGCCGGAACCATGGTGATATCGCGCATGGGCATACCGATGAGGGCGGCCAATTCCTGGCGGCGAACTTCGGAGACCGTAACTTGTTTGGCCCCGGGCCAGGCCGTGCGCAGCAGGTCCCACGGCCAACCATCGTACAGCTCAGGTTGGTAGCGTTCGGTCTTCCAGGCCAGATCGTGGTGCCACAAGATCAACTGTGAAGGCTGATTTTCTTGCGAGAGGTTGTATAAGGCGGCGGTCAGCGCCAGGTTTTTATTGAGCGAGGCTACGTTGTGGGCAATGACGACCTGCGGGCCCTGGAAAAGACGGCGCAGTTCGTTTTGGATTTGTTCCACCAGGACGGTAAAATCGGGCGGGATGATCCCCTGGTCGAGGCTGGCTTTAGCGCGCAGGATTTGGGGATGGCGGATGTTGATCAGATTCACCTTTTCCACCGGGATGCGGGCATCCCATGTCTGGCCGCGGCCGGTAAGGATGTGAACCGTATGGCCCACCCGGGCCAACTGGCTGGCCTGGCGCGCCAGGATGGTCTCGACTCCGCCTACAACCGGCGGTGCGGTGTAATGGATCAGATTGATCTTCATAAACTCATTATACAGAGAAACTAAAAAATATGATTAGATCAGTATAGTTTAAGCATGCATGAGAAATAAACCTTACAGAAAAGTAAGTTTTTCATTTTATATGTATTTTGGAAAGCATCTGGAATTTTGTTATGCTATAATTTTAGAACAAAATTAAAAAATTCTCAGATTTCATAATTTTTAAATTAGGCGTTATATTTTTATAGGAAAGGGTAGGAAAATGGGTTATATTGATCCTGGATTATTTGGAACGGTTTCCCAAATCGGTTTAGCTTTTCTCTTTATTGTTACTACAAGTTTTACTTTGCTATTTAAGCCGATAAAAAAAGTTTTTCAATCTTTCACTAAGCGAAAATCTAATCCTCATTCATCAGAGAATTAATTCAAACAATCTTGTTTGAATTTCCTATGCGTCAACAAAACCTCGGATCAGATCGAGACCCTTCAGGAACGATTTTTCAAGTAAATGAGCGTCTTCTGCGTGGAATCCGGCCAGAATTTGCCGAATATTACCACTCGGTTTGGATGAATCCCGTATTTAAAAAAAATTTAGGATCAAGAATCGTCGGTACTCTGATTTCAGATTATGAAATCCCGGGATATCCGCTCGTCTTTGAACATAAACAAATCGCACCGCCATCATATTGTTATGAATGGCCTCTGAAGATGCTGCAAGATGCTGCACTCTTAACTCTTGACCTTTGTTTGGAATTCAATCAGATGGAATGGGTTTTAAAGGATGCTACACCCTGGAATATCCTGTTTGATGGTCCCAATCCTTTGTTTATCGATGTCACCTCCATTATGCCCCAGGATGCCAACTTATTGTGGGTAGCGTATGATCAGTTTTGTCGATCTTTCTTGTTCCCATTGCTGCTTGGTGAGGTTATGTCTGGCAAAGCCAGTCGAGCTTTTCTACTATATTCAAGCGAAGGTATTTCTTCAGAGGAAATTCAGCGCTATCTTCCAGCGATGAATTGGATCAGGCATCCATGGCTGATTCATCGACTATACTTTCCCCAATTAGTTGTTGATTTACTTCAAAAAAGTGATCAGGTGGCGAATTTTCAAGCACTAAGCCAAACAAACACATTTTCGACCGGAAAGCGAAGACTTTTTTTTGAAGCATTAAAAAATGACGTCAACTCTATAGCGACAACTCAGGGAAAAAGCCGTTGGATGAGTTATTATCAAGACATCAGCAGCTTTTTTAATCCCGATAGTTTTAATGCTAAACAGAAGCACATTTCGGAAATCCTTGAGAAAGTTAAACCAGCTTCGGTTATAGATATTGGATGCAATCAAGGTGGTTATGCTATTCTTGCAGCCCTTCGGGGCTCTAGAGTTATTGCATTTGATACCGACGAAGAATGCGTGGCGAGTTTATACCATCTTGCGAAAGAAAAGAACCTTGATATCCTGGCATTGATCGGTGATGTGCTTCATCCTTCGCCCCAATCTGGATGGCGAGGAATTGAATATCCTTCGGCGCCAAACCGCTTTCGATCACCAATGGCGTTGGCTCTGGCGCTGGTACACCATCTGGCAATCACTCATTTGCAGACCTTTGAACGAATTGTGTTGACTCTTAGCGAGTATTGCGACCAATGGTTAGTCACTGAATTTGTTCCGCTAGATGATCCGCGTTCTCAGGAATTACTCTTGACAAACCGGAGGAATTTAACCTGGTATACCCTCGAAAATTTTCTCGACGCCTTGAAACAAGAATTTCAAACGGTCGAAACATACCCATCTTTTCCTGAAGGGCGGACGCTTTGTTTTTGCCAAAAATGATGCAAAGCAATCGTTGGAAAGAGTTTGGCGAGTATTTTACCTGGATTGCATTTATATCCGTGCTATTAGTCTTTACCAATGGGTTTGCATCATTAGATAAGATACTTGCTTATACTTTCAATCCATTAAGTGTTTTTCTGACTTACGGATTTATATTATTTTGCACCTTTATTAAATCGTTCGCTTTGGCTGGATTATTAGTTGTAATTGAAAGTATTGCTCTCAAATTTTTCGGGATTAAACTTGCCTTATTTTTTCGAGTCCTATTGTTCATCGCATTGATCCTGGCATTAGTTTTAATTTTGGTCTTCATCTTTGCTCTTTGGCTGGCACCACAGTGAAATATTTTATCGATCATTTTTCAAGCTGGTTTCAAGAGACAACTCAACAATTAAAATGGTTCGTCCTTGTGATATTCCTGATATCTTTAGGTCTGACAAGTGTTCTCATGGTTGAACTCGTTTGGCCAGTTCGCAAGTTTGAACAATTCCAACCATCACTTTCGAAAACACCACCTAATGTAATTTGGATTGTCGTGGATGCTTTGACTGCCGAAGATATGTCACTATATGGCTATTCCTTGCCTACTACGCCTGGCCTGGAGCAGATTACTAAAAATTGGTATGTTTTCACTCAGGCGCAATCCTCATTTACGTGTTCAGTAGGTGCCATGCCAGCTTTTATGAGTGGACGGTATCCTTATTTCAACCAGTATTCGTGGTTTGGCGATCTGATGAATAGTCAAGATGGGTGGATGAATCTAGCAAGTGTTTTAAAGGATGCAGGTTACGAAACCTGGTGGCAAGGTTATATATCACCAGGTTTTTACCACATGGGTTCTAGCTTTGACCATCTAATATGTGATCAATCATCTACCATATATCAAATGCTCGATCAATCCTGGTTTATGCCACGTGCGGTTGTGATTCCTCAGTTTCCATTTATTCCCTGGTCGTTAGCCGAAATTCAATTATTTAACGAAAGTGAAGAGGATTTTTCCCTTTGTCAGGATTTATCGAATTTAAAGGAAGTTTTTGTTAATCATGCAGAAAAGCAACCGTTTTTTTTCTATTACCATTATATGGGTGTCCACGGATATCCATACCGAGCGGGAGGATTTTTAGGAAAGTTTTTGCCTGTAGCGGACGGTTTGGTCGACGCGCAAAGTCAAAAAAAGGTTTATGGAGCGGTTTCACCTGAGGATCAAAATTTGGTTGGCAAGCTTCGCCTACGGTATGACGAAGGTATAGTAAACCAGGATCAGGAATTAAACTCATTTATTAACTATCTTAAAGAAACGGGTATTTACGATTCTGCGATGATAATTATTACAAGTGATCATGGTCAGACTTTTCACTCCGACTACACTTCGCATTGTACGCCGCTCATATCCTACCCTGAAACTCATGTACCATTATTAATTAAATTACCTGGGCAGACAGAGGGTATCAGGGTTGATCAAGTGGTAAGTACAATTGATATTACCCCAACCATATTAGATGTACTTGGTTTTCAATACCCTCTCTCATGGTTCGATGGAATTTCTTTATTGAATCCGAAAATGGAGCAGAACCGGATTGTTTTTACGCTGCATTCTGGCGGTAGTGATCTTGCTGGTATGGAAGATGCAGCAATGGACGATAAATTACGTTTAATCCACCGCCAGCAACAATATTATCTATACCGTTACCAGCAAGATCCTCAAGAAACAATTAATCTTTTTGAAGAATACCGGCAATCGAACGATCAGGATTTTTTGCGGCTTTTTTCTGCCTTAAAAAATTTTGAACAACGAACTCTTGAATTAAGCCAAGGAAAAAATGTTTTAGAAATATTACCTGTATTCCCTCAGCATTAATTGATCTCTAATTCTGGTATACTTTGGCGCGATGTCCCTGATCACTACATTTAACCTGGCAAAATCCTTTGGCGCTGAAGACGTATTCAGCGGGATCTCGGTTTCGGTTGCCAACCGGGCCAGGATCGGCCTGGTTGGCCCCAATGGGGTTGGCAAAACCACCCTGATTCGGATCATCTTAGGGCTGGAAGACCCATCCGCAGGCGTGGTGCACACCGCCAAGGGCCTGCGCATGGGATATCTGCCGCAGGAAGCCTCCTTCGAGAGCATGGCAGGCACATTGTGGGCGGAGTGCCTGGAGGTTTTTCGCGATTTACGCGCCCGGCAGGCCGAACTGGTCCAGCTCGAACACGCCATGAGCGACCCGCAAAAGGCAGAAAATATTTTGGACGCGTACGGGCGGCTGCAGCAAGAATTTGAAGTGCTGGGCGGCTATACCTACGAGACGCGCATTCGCCAGGTTCTGTCTGGATTGGGTTTCGCACCCGGCGAAGAAAAACGCCCCATTGAGCAGCTTTCGGGCGGGCAGCGGACGCGCGCCCTGCTGGCGAAGCTCCTGCTTTCGAGCCCGGACCTGCTGCTGATGGACGAACCGACCAATCACCTGGATATCTCCGCCATCGAATGGCTGGAGTCTTATCTGAAGGATTGGGATGGGGCCGTGCTGATTGTTTCGCACGACCGCTATTTCCTGGACCAGGTGGCGAGCACCATCTGGGAAATGACCACCGGGATGGACATCTACCGCGGCAATTACAGCGCTTATCTCGAACAGCGCGAAGAACGCTACCAGCGGCGCCTGGAAGAATTTCAGACCCAGCAAGAATTCGTCGAAAAAGAAGAAGATTACATCCGGCGCAATATTGCCGGACAAAATACCCGCCAGGCACAAGGCCGCCGGCGCAGGCTGGAGCGCATGCTCCAGGAAGCCAGGCTGACGCCTCCCACTGAAAGCCGCTCGCTGCGCATGCATTTTGAGACGGGGGCGCGCTCCGGCGACCTGGTGCTGCGCACCTACGCGCTGGAGATCGGCTATGCCGATGAAGGACGCCCGCTGTTTGCCGTCCCGGACCTGACCCTGGTGCGAGGCGAATGCGCGGCGATCATCGGTCCCAATGGAGCCGGAAAAACAACCTTTCTCAAGACCCTGCTGGAGCAGACCCCGCCTTACAGCGGGAAAGTCGGCCTGGGAGCCAACCTGATGATTGGTTATTTTTCCCAGGCGCATGAGGGACTGCACCCCGACTGGGATTTGATGAAAGAAATCGCCGCGGCGGCCCCGCAAATGCGCCCGGCGGAAATCCGCGATTACCTGGCAAAGTTCCTGTTTTCCGGCGACGATGTCTTCAAGGAAGTCTCCGTCCTTTCCGGCGGGGAGCGCGGGCGGCTGGCACTGGCCTGCCTGGCCCTGCAGGGGGCCAACCTGCTGCTGCTGGATGAGCCCACCAACCATCTCGATCTGCCGTCGCAGGAAGTGCTGCAGTCGATTCTGAAAGATTACCGGGGGACGATTCTGCTGGTATCGCACGACCGCTACCTGATTGACGCCCTGGCGACGCAGGTGTGGGAAGTGCTGCCGGCGGAAAACCGGCTGCGCGTGTTCGACGGTACCTATACCCAATATAAATCGGCCCTGCAGGCGGAAGCGGAACGACAGGCGGCTGCGGTCGATACCTCCCCCAAGGCTGCAGGCGAGCATGTCGCGGGGACCAAAAAGCCCTCCACCGGGTTAAGCAAGATGGAGCTGAAAAAACGCCAGATGCGCCTGGAAGCATTGGAGGCGGAGATTTCGGGCCTGGAAGACGAACTGGCAGCGGTCACCCGCCAGTTGGAGAATCCGACCCAGGACGGAAGCAAGATCCAGGAGCTGGGACAGGAGTACAACCGCCTGCAAGGGGCGATCGACGAACGGTTGGCGGAGTGGGGCGAACTGGCGGAGGATTGAGCCAGGTATATTAGATCGTTAAAAGATCGGCTCGCCGGACGATCCGTCCGGCGAGCCGATCTTTGTTATAATGAGTGTGCCGAAGGAGGGAATTGAACCCTCATACCCGTAGGTACACGATTTTGAGTCGTGCGCGTCTGCCAGTTCCGCCACTTCGGCTGATTGGCTAAGTATATCTAATCTTTTGAGAAGGGTCAAGATTTTCTATGAGACTGGGAATCATTGGTTTACCGCAATCCGGTAAGACGACTTTATATAACGCGCTGACCCGCGGTACGCAGCCCACCGGCATCCCCACCGGTAAAATCGAGGTGCATACGGCGGTGGTGGATGTTCCAGACCAGCGGGTTGACAAACTTTCAGAAATGTTTAAGCCCAAGAAGACGATTTACGCCAAGGTTACTTACGCGGATATTGCCGGGTTGGACGGCTCCGCGGCGAAGACGGGCATTTCTGGCACGCTGCTCAACCAGCTGACGCAGATGGACGGTTTTATTCACGTGGTGCGCTGCTTCGAGGATGAGAATATGCCGCATCCCAGCGGCAGCATCGACCCGGCGCGCGACATCCTTGCCATGGACAGTGAGTTTTTGCTCAATGATTTGATTGCGGTCGAGCGCAAGCTGGAAAAGTTGAACGAGGAGCGCAAGAAAGGCGCCGGGCGTGACAAAGGCATCATCGAGCGCGAAATTGTCTTTTTTACCCGCCTGCATGAGGCCCTGGGCGAGGAAATTCCCCTGCGCGATCTGGATATATCTACGGAAGAAGACAAAATGACCGCCGGATTTGGCTTCTTAAGTTTAAAGCCCATCCTGGTAGTTTTTAATCTGGCTGAAGGTCAAGAGGCTCCCGAAATTGATTATCCACACAAACACAGCCAGATGGTGGCGCTGCAGGGCAAGCTTGAAATGGAAATCGCCCAACTGCCTCCTGAAGAAATGAAAATGTTCCTGGATGAATATGGGATCGAAGAACCCTCTCTGAACCGCATGATCCGGATTTCCTACAACCTTTTAGGGCAGCAGAGCTTTTTCACCGCCGGTGATGATGAATGCCGGGCGTGGACGGTACGGCGAGGGGCGACCGCGCCGGAAGCCGCCGGGGAGATCCATTCCGACCTGCAGAAGGGCTTCATTCGCGCTGAAGTGGTGTCGTATGACGACCTGATGGCATTGGGCGGTTTGAGCGAGGCCCGCGGCAAAGGCAAACTTCGCCTGGAAGGCAAGGAATACATCGTCCAGGATGGAGATGTGCTCAATATTCGTTTTGCACTTTAAAACCCTCCCACGGGTTCTGAGGCTGCCGAAAGATCATTCAGGCAGCCTCACTATTTTTAATCCCCCTGATTGACAGGGTTTGTTTCAGGATTACAATGGTGTAAGTTGTACACGAATAATGCGGGATAAACAGGAGCGGGTATGAGCATCTTCGACCATAAACGGTTAACCGATACCACTTTCAAGCTGGATATCGAGCGCATGCGGCAGGGATGGTATACCGACAAATACTTTACCAATATTTCCCAGATGTTGAAAGTACTGGCTGAGCAAAACTATGTTTATGCGGGCCATTCGCCGCATCTGTCAGACAATTTGTCTGTCGAGGGGATTGCTTGCGGCGATCTGGAAGTGGAGATGCAGTGGTTTACCCGGCGTCCCGGGCGGACGATTGTGGTGGGGGTGGATAAGGCCCTGGCGATGCTTCGCGATGCGACCGGGGTTTTTGCCGGTGAGGACTATGTCGATACTGCGAACCTGCTCGAAGTATGGGCTGTGCAGGATGGGTGCACGGTGACCAGCGACGGCGACCCGGCAAATGTGCAACCGGTGATGCGCGTCCGTGGGCGTTACCGTGACTTTGCCATCCTGGAAACGCCAACCCTGGGGATCCTGACGCGGGCCAGCCGGGTAGCGACCAACGTTTATGAAACGCTGGTCGCGGCGCGCGGAAAACCGGTGCTGTTCTTTCCGGCGCGGTTTGATGTACATGAAGTGCAGGCGGCAGATGGGTATGCCTATTCGATTGCCGTGCAGCGCTACAACCATGATTATGCGCGTACGGTGGGACCATTTATCTCTACAGATGCCCAGGGCGATTGGTGGGGCGGTTATGGAGGCGGCACGGTGGCTCATGCGGCGATCGCCTGCTTCCTGGGAGATACCGCCGAGGCCATGCTGGCTTTCGCGCGGGTGCTGCCGGTCGATATCCCGCGGATTGCGCTGGTCGATTTCAACAACGACAGTGTGGCCGATTCCCTGGCGACCTGCCAGGCCATGTTCAATACCTACCGAGAATTGGTTGAAGCTGGTCAAACGGAAGAAGCGGAACGCTACAAGCTGTATGGGGTGCGTCTGGATACCAGCGCTTCACTGCGCGACCATTCTGTAACGCCGTTGGGTGATCCCTCCCTGGACCTGGGGGTAAACCCGCGCCTGGTGTTCAATGTGCGCCAGGCGCTGGATACGACCTGGGAAGGCTGGTCCCTTCCTGCGGGTTGGCGGGAACGGGCGCGCCAGTTTTGCCAGGCAGTTAAAGTGGTCGTCTCCGGCGGGTTTAATCCGGAGAAGATTCGCAGGTTTGAAAAACTGCGCGTGCCGGTAGACATTTACGCGGTAGGTTCGGCCCAGTTTGATAATCACGGCCCGACCGTAACCGATTTTACGGCGGACGTGGTGCGGGTAAAAGTGCATGGACAGTGGGTGGATATGGCGAAAGTCGGCCGGCAGCCGTGTGACAATCCTGATCTGGAAAGAGTGTGGTAGGGAGGTTTATTTAGCCAGGAGAAGCGCGACCCAATCTCCCTGGGTGCGGGTTTCAATAAAATGCAGGCCGTGAGCTTCGCCAACCTGGCGGACGTTCGCGGCCTGTTCGGCTAAAATGCCGGCCAGGACGATCTTGCCCCCCACGGATACCAGGTCGGCCAGGCCGGCTTCAAACAAGCGAATGATCACCGGCGCCAGAATATTGGCCAGGACGAAGGGCGCGTGGCGGAGACTGAACTGCCCGGCGAGGATTTCCGCGACCGAACCCAGGCCGGTTTCCAGGTGCGGGTCGACTGCGTTGGCGCTGCTGTTTTCACGGGTAGAGCGCACTGAGGCACTGTCGATATCCACCCCCAGGGCATGCCGCGCGCCTAATTTAAGGGCGGCGATGGAGAGGATGCCGGAACCACAACCGACATCGATTACATCCTCTCCGGGCCGGAGATGGCTTTCAATCATTTCGAGACACAACTGGGTTGAGGGATGGGTGCCGGTGCCGAAAGCCATACTGGGATCGATTTTCACCGCCACGCGGCTCATGTCGCTCTGCTCGATCCAGGCCGGCAGCACCAGCAGGCGCTGCCCGATGGGGATGGGGTGGTAGTGCTTCTTCCAGGAAGCCATCCAATCTTCATCTTCTATCGGGCGGAAGGAAGGCTCGGGTAATGGCTGAATTTGTCCCAGATGCCAGAGGGCTTCTTCCAGCCGCTGGCGTTTTTCTTCGAGATACTCGTCGACCGGCAGGTAAGCATATACTTTAATCGGCCCGGCTGCCGTGCCCTCGTCTTCATCGTGCAGGAAGGCAACGCCGCTTTCGTAAACGACACCATTGGACGAGTAGCGGTCGAGCACCTCGGCTACTGCTTCAGCCAGCTCTCCATTTACGGTGAGCATTACTTCAATCCAGCGCGCTTCAGCCACCCAGAACATCTTTCAAGCGGTCTAGAAAACTCTTTTCTTCGGTCCTGATTTCGCTGCCCAGGGTATTGGCGAGTTCTTCAAACAGCTGCTTCTGTTCGCTGTTGAGTTTGGTGGGGATATTGACCTCGATCATCACCACCTGGTCGCCGCGCCCGGAAGAGCGCAGATGGGGGACACCTTTATTTTTGAGGGTGACCACCTTGCCGGGTTGAGTACCGGCGGGAACATTGATCTGGGCAGGACCGTCCAGGGTGGCGACTTCAATCTCAGCCCCCAGGGCGGCCTGGGCGACATTGATCGAAATGTTGAGCATGATGTCATCGTTGCGCCGGCGGAAGTATTTGTGGGGGCGAACCCGAATTTCAAGGTATAAATTGCCGTTCGGGCCGCCATTCTCCCCCGGTTGGCCCTCACCCGCCAGGCGGATCTGGGTACCGCTGTCCACGCCTGCCGGAACATTCACAACTTTGTGGACGGTTTTACGCTCCAATTTGCGACCGCGGCAGGTGCGGCAAGGTGAAGATATGGTTTCACCGGTGCCGCTACAGTTGGGGCAGGTGGTGACCTGCACCATCGAACCCAGGAAAGTCTGGCGCACCTGGCGCACTTCCCCACGCCCGCCGCAGGTGGCACATTTTACCGCCTGGCTGCCGGGTTCGGCACCGCTGCCGTGGCAGGTTGAGCATACCTCATCGCGGGTAAATTCGATATCTTTCTCAACGCCAAAGACCGCTTCTTCGAAAGTGAGAACCACATTCTGCTGCAGATCTGCTCCGCGGCGCGGAGAATTGCGACTGCGCGACCCGCCCCCGAACCCGCCAAAACCAAACAGCTCGCCAAACAGGTCGGAGAAATCGACGGTGCTGAAGTCGGGCATTCCACCCATTCCGTTCAAGCCTTCTTTGCCGTAACGGTCATAGGTAGCGCGTTTTTCAGGATCTGAGAGCACCGCGTATGCCTCATTGAACTCTTTAAATTTCTCTTCTGCCCCGGATTCCTTGTTCACATCCGGGTGATATTGACGCGCCAACTTCCGGAAGGCTGCTTTGAGCTCATCCGGTGAAGCATTGCGCGATACCCCTAAAATATCATAATAATCTCGCGAAGCCATAAACCGCCTTTAAGATTTAACTGGTAAATTGACCGGCCGAGCCGGTCAATTTACCAATGTTATTGGAATAAGTGCGAGTTACGCGTTGTGGAACTCGCCATCGACGACGTTTTCATCGCCACCGGGTTTATTATCATCACCAGGCTCCTCAGTAGGGCCTTGCGGATTGCCGGGTTCTCCTCCCGGACCTGCCGTGGGACCGCCTTCAGTATAAGCGCTGGCGCCGATTTTTTGAAGCAGCTGGCCTACCGCATCGGCTTCGCGACGAATAGCCTCGCTGTCTTCGCTGGTTTTGATGCTGTTGAGCTTTGCAACGCCTTCTTCGGCCTCTTTTTTCAAGTCTTCAGGTACTTTATCACCCAAATCTTTGAGCGTCTTCTCGACGGTGTAGCCGGTATTGTCAGCATAGTTGCGGGCTTCGACCAGCTCTTTCAGCTTTAAGTCTTTCTCTTTGTTGGCCTCGGCTTCGCGCTGCATGCGTTCAATTTCGGCTTCGGTGAGGCCAGATGAGGCAGTGATCGTGATGTGCTGGCTGCGATTGGTGGCTTTATCCTGAGCGGTTACATTGAGGATCCCATTGGCATCGATATCAAAGGTAACTTCAATTTGGGGCACACCGCGCGGCGCCGGGGGAATCCCATCCAGAACGAATTTTCCCAGGCTCTTGTTGTCGGCTGCCATGGGGCGTTCGCCCTGGAGAACATGAATTTCAACCTGGGTCTGTCCATCGGAGGCGGTAGAGAAAACCTGGCTCTTGCGAGCGGGGATGGTTGTGTTGCGTTCGATGATCCCGGTGGAAACCGCACCCATGGTTTCGACGGAAAGTGTGAGGGGGGTGACGTCGAGCAGGAGGATGTCTTTCACATCTCCGCCCAGAACACCGGCCTGGATCGCTGCGCCGATCGCCACAACTTCGTCGGGGTTAACGCCCTTGTGGGGCTCCTTGCCGAATTCGCGCCTTACGGCTTCCTGAACGGCAGGCATACGAGTTATACCGCCGACCATAACGATTTCATTAATATCCGCCGGTTTCAGCCCGGCATCTTTAATCGCCTGGCGGACCGGATCCATCGAATGCGTAACCAGATCCCCGGTGAGTTGTTCCACCTTGGACCGGGTGAGGTTCATCACCATGTGCTTGGGACCGGTGGCATCGGCGGTGATGTAAGGCAGGTTGATTTCGGTTTGCATCAAGGTGGAGAGCTCAATCTTGGCTTTTTCGGATGCTTCGCGCAGACGCTGTAATGCCTGGCGGTCATTGCGCAGATCAATGCCGTTATCCTTCTTGAAGGTGTCGATGAGATATTCCATGATGCGCTGGTCGAAGTCGTCACCACCAAGGAAGGTATCCCCATTGGTGGAACGCACCTGGAAGACCCCTTCACCTACATCGAGTACCGAGATATCAAAGGTGCCGCCGCCCAGATCGTACACGGCGATAACTTCATTTTTCTTCTTATCGAGACCATATGCCAGGGAAGAAGCAGTCGGTTCGTTGATGATGCGCTTGACTTCCAAACCTGCAATGCGCCCGGCGTCTTTGGTGGCGTTACGCTGGGCATCATTAAAGTATGCCGGCACGGTAATGACCGCCTCGGTTACCGGTTCGCTCAAATAAGCCTCGGCGTCCGTCTTTAATTTCGCCAGAATCATGGCCGAAATTTCCGGTGGGGAGTATTCTTTGCCATCCAAAACGACGCGAATATCTCCATTAGGCGCTTTGGTCACCTTATACGGGATACGGCCGAGGGTCCGTTGAACTTCAGGATCATCGTATTTACGACCCATGAAGCGCTTGATCGAGAAAACTGTATTCTCCGGATTAACGATAGCCTGGTTGCGCGCCACCCGGCCTACCAATCGTTCGTGATTTTTATTCACTGCGACTACGGACGGTAACAGCCGTTCGCCTTCTGCGGTTGGGATGACCTCAGGTTCACCCCCGCGCATCACTGCTGCCACCGAGTTGGTAGTGCCTAAATCGATGCCAATGATCTTTCCCATATTGTTTATCTCCTTGAAAAATTACGATGCAAAATTACTGCCAGATTTTAGTTTAATAAGAACGAATTTTTTGTACACACTAGCGGGCCACCCGAACCAGCGCGGGTCGAAGAACGCGGTCATTGATCGTATACCCTTTCTGGACAACTTCAATCACCTGACCGCTCTCGTGATCAGAACTGTCTTCGTTAGAAATAGCTTCATGCAGGTTGGGGTCAAACTCGGCGCCATCGGCGGGAATGATTTTAACCCCTTCGCCGTCCAGAATGGTGGTTAACTTGCGGTAGATCAGCTCGATGCCATCTGCCCAAACGGCGCCTTCGCCCTGGGTAGGGCGCGCCTTCAGGGCACGCTCCAGGTCATCCAGAATCACCAGGTATTTCTTGATGATCTGACCGGTCAGGTTCTGGTAAAGCTGGGTGTTGTCGCGTTCAACCCGTTTTCGGTAGTTTAAAAAATCTGCCCGTTCCCGCTGCCAACCCTCAAAATGCTCCTTGCTTTTTTGCTCCGACTGGGTGATCTTGTCTTGCATCTCGTTGTACTCAGTCATCGTCAACCCAACCAGGGGCTCCTGGGCTGTTTCCGGGGCAGAATCGGATTCGGGGGCGGGAGTGCTGCCATTTTGGGAAGCATTATTCTCGTCCACCGGATCCGACTCAGAATCGGCAGGGGGCCGGTTTTGCTTTTCATCTTCTTCGTGCTTATCAAATTTCTTCATAGCACCTTCCTTGACCTCTTTGATTTCCATAAATAAAGAGCATACCTCTCTTGCGATGTTCTCTTTTCGCCACCGTGATCAATGTTCGAGGTGTGCCCTATTTTTTTTTATTCCACAAGTGTATCAGATACCAGGTCGCTCAGCAGACCTGCCAAAAAGCGGATGGCCGAGATAGCCCGGCCGTAAGACATGCGCATGGGACCGACCACGCCTAAAGTTCCTGTAATCAGGCCAGGCGTGCCGTAGCGTGCCAGGACGATTGAGAACTGGCTCAATTCCTCCCAATTTCCTTCGCCGCCGATCAAGACCTGCACGCCGCCGGAAGTGCTGGTGGCAAGCGTGCGGCTCAGTAAATCCTGCAATCGCGAACGTTCTTCTAATACCCGGATGGCGCGGTGCGCGGTTTCCGAACCCAAAAACTCGGGTTCGGCCAGGACATTGCTTAAACCGTCCATATAGACTTCGCCGGCAATCTGGGTATTGGCCTGGTCCATTTCGGTCAAAATCCAATCGGTTGCTTCGCGTTCCAGGCCCTGCATCTGTGCGCGCATGCTGCGGATGGTGTCGGTATCTTTACTTTCGTATAGATGGGTGAGTTTATTGGCCATCGTCGAAAGGAATTCTTGTGAAAATCGTTCGTTAAGACCGAGTAAGCGCTGGTGAATTTCTCCACCGGCCATGACCAGCACCATCAAGATCTGACGCCCGCGCGTGGAAATTAATTCCACATGCTTCAAACGTGCCATTTCTGGATGGGGAGCAGTCACCAGCGATGCAGAATGAGATTGATGGGCCAGGACGGACGCCGAAAGGCGCATCCACTGATCTACATCATTGCGCATCTGGAAAAACTGGTGGGTGATCGTACGTCGGGTAGAGTTGGGCAGTTCGCTTTGTTGGAGGAGGCGGCCGACGAAATAGCGGTAACCTTCTTCGGTTGGGATGCGCCCGGCGGATGTGTGCGGCTGGCGTAAAAAGCCCTGATCGGTTAAAACGGCCAATTCGTTGCGCACGGTGGCCGAACTCATATCTAAATGAAAGCGTTCCACTAAAGCCTGCGATCCAACTGGGGCAGCAGACTTGATATACTCGTGGATAACCAGGGTCAGGATGAGCTTTTGTCGATCGGTCAGGTCATTCATCTCGCTCTCCTTTAGCACTCTTGTTCATAGAGTGCTAAAAGAACATGATTGATGATACCATGCCGCAGGGAAATAAGTCAAGCCGCTGAGGGCAACGCTAATAAAACTCTGATATTTGCGGATGGGAATGGCTTGAAGCAAACACAAAAATTTGAAAAAGTAGCGTGGAAGGATTACAATCAACCCCAATCGCATACAGGAGGAAACATGGCAGACTTTTACGTACCTGAAACTGTTCTATCGATCGCCGCTCATCCGGACGATATCGAATTTTCGTGTGTTGGCACCCTGGCGCGCTGGGCTAAAAATGGCAGCCGGGTGATTTATATTTTATGCACCAGTGGTGATGCCGGGATTGAAGTGCCCGGGATGACCCGTGAAAAAGCAACCCAGATCCGTGAAGCCGAGGCGCTGCAAGCGGCCAAACTGGCCGGGGCGGAGCAGGTCATTTTCCTGCACGAACCAGATGGCTTATTGCAAGCCACCCTGGAATTGCGTAAGAAACTGGTCCGGGAAATCCGGCGCTTTGAGCCCGAAGTTGTGGTGACCGGCGATCCAACGATTGTGTGGGCCAGCGAAGACTACATCAACCACCCCGACCACCGCGCGGCAGCCCTGGCAGCAGTAGACGCTATCTTCCCGGCTGCAGGCAACCCGATGTTATATCCGGAGATGGAACTGGAAGGGCTGTATGCCCATAAGCCGCGCCGGGTTTACGTGCATAGTTGGGCCGGCGACAATGCGTTTGTGAACATCGAGGATACGATTGATTTAAAGATCGAGGCTCTGCGTGCGCACAAAAGCCAGATGAGAGATTGGGATCCGGCGGAAATGGTCAAAAAATGGGCCGGTGAAACGGCCAAAGGCAAAGAAATGAAATATGCCGAGTTGTTTCGCGTGGTGACGATATTAGACGATAAAGGCTGGGAAGAGTATAAAGCCAGCAAGAAAAAAGCAGCCCGTCCGGCCTGAGCCGGACGTTTTTCTTATTTCTTGATCACCAATCCGCGCTTCTTGAAGCGAGCCACATCTCCATTGGTGATCTTTATGCATCCTTGCAAATTGAGATCCGCCAGTTTGGGCAGATTACGCAAATATTTTAATGCCGGGCCGGTCAGGCGGTTGCAGTAGCTCAGATCCAGGGTAACCAGGTTGGGTAGATCTTGAATGTGGGCCATGCCGTCATTTTTAATACCGCAAGAACTCAGATTCAAATAAACCAGATCCGAAAAACCGCTGAGATGGGCCAGGCCGGCCTCGGTTATTTTGCGGTTTTCCGAAAGGTTGATATAGGTCAAGGGGGAAATTTCAGCAATTTCCGCGACTAAATTTTTTAAGTCGCGGTCGCCAATATTATGGACGCGAAAACCGTATTCTTGATTTTCAGGCAGGGCGATCGGGCCAGGCCCGGTTTCGACCTCCGTCCAATCGGAAGGGGGGCTGGTTACCGTGCGCGAGAAAAAAGTCACAGGAAAGGTGCAGTAAAAATTAATGGTCATATCTCACCTGAAGAGTTGGTCGATGAGCGGGTTTATGCGCTCCCAGA
This sequence comes from uncultured Chloroflexia bacterium, assembly GCA_963768585.1. Classification (GTDB taxonomy): domain Bacteria; phylum Chloroflexota; class Anaerolineae; order Anaerolineales; family Anaerolineaceae; genus CAVUNY01. Next base: position 249,949 of record CAVYIF010000018.1, on the reverse strand, counting down.
TGGGTAGAAGAACCTGCGCGCCGCCGATAATTGCCGGGGTTGTGTCTTCACGGGGCAAAACATGGCTTTCAATTTTCCCCGGTCCAAGGCGGATGACGGTCATGGCAGTATTGGCTAACTGCCAGAAAGACAGGTTGGTATCCACCGTTTTTTGATAAGCTGCCAGGATAAATGGAGCCCGCACCCAGGTCAGGGGATGGAGCATTTGCTGAGCGACAGCCTTGATAAAAATTTGACCCTGCGCCATGCGGAAAAAATCATCTGTGCCTTTGCGGTCGCGGACGAATGCCAGCGCCTGGGTGCCGTTGAGATGGTGGCTTCCGGCCGGGTAACCGGCCATATCCTCGGGCAGGTCCAAAGTGATTCCACCCATGGCATCGACCAATCCCGGTACACCTTCCAGGCGAATGCGAACGTAAAATTCGACCGGGATCTCAAAGTTTTGTTGGAATGCGAGCATGGCATTGGCCGGCCCGCTGCCAGGGCTTTCAGCTTCGGCATAGAAGTGGGCAGTGTTGATGCGATTTTCACCATAACCAGGGATCGCCACCCACAGGTCGCGGGGTATAGCGAGGGTGGTTATACGTGGTTGTGTGGAATTGACCCGCACCAGTACGTTGGTATCGCTGCGCCCGATTTCTGTGCCTTCAGGGACACGATCGATTCCAAGCACCAAAATATTGGCTTTGACAGGGGCGATAAACAAGGCGGTGACTGCCAGGCTGCCCAGGCACAGGGCAATGATGATCAACAGACCCAGCCCAAGTCCGCAGCCAAGTTTCAGGTTCTGCTGCCGACGCTGGGCGCGGCGCTGATCGCGTAAGGGCGGATAGTGTGAAGAATAGGAAGGATAGCCGGCGGAGGGCGAGGGGGGTGAAGGTTTAGGGCGATACGGAGGAACCACTCGCGTAGCCGCATTGGGATCATAATGCGGTTTGGGGCGCGGACGATTAGGAAGTGTCATAGCGAGGATTATAAACCAAATCCATGTATAATCATTTCGCAACTATCAGAAATGAAGCTATGGAGGCTGTATGTTAGAAGAATTACGCAAACAAGTATGTTACTGCAACCAGCAGCTGCCAGCCCAGGGTTTGGTTACCTGGACCAGTGGTAATGTCAGTGGGCGCGATCCACAGACCGGCCTGGTGGTGATTAAACCCAGCGGCGTGCTTTTTGAGGACTTAACCCCGGAGAATATGGTCGTGGTTGATTTGGACGGTAATATTGTGGAAGGCGACCTGGGCGTTTCCACCGACACGGCGACGCATCTTTATGTTTACCGCCAGCGGCCGGATGTGGGGGGCATTGTGCACACCCATTCGACCTTTGCTACAGCATTTGCGGCCGTAGGCAAGCCTATCCCGGTGTACCTGACGGCTATCGCGGACGAATTCGGCTGCCCGGTTCCCTGCGGTGATTATGCCCGGATTGGAGATGAAGGGATTGGCAAAGAAATCGTGCGTTCGATTGGCGATGCGCCGGCAATTCTGATGAAGAACCACGGCGTTTTCACCATCGGCAAGGGAGCCCTGCAGGCATTGAAGGCTGCTGTGATGACCGAAGATGTAGCGCGCACAGTGTGGTATGCGCTGCAGATTGGTCAGCCGGAGGAGCTGCCCGCCGAAGAAGTTGCAGCCAATCACGAACGTTATATGAATCGCTATGGTCAAAAGAAATAAGAAACCAACGTTCCCATCAAGGAGTGATGCATGAGACAGGCGGTGATGACAGCCCCGGGGGTGATTGAATTTCGCCAGGTTGAGCCAGAAAACCCAAAATCGGACGAGGTCCTGATCCGCGTTCACCGAATCGGGGTGTGCGGTTCGGATATCCATGTTTACCATGGGCTGCACCCGTATACCGGGTACCCGGTAGTGCAAGGGCACGAGGTGGCGGGCGTGGTAGCCGGGGTGGGCTCGAATGTGAAGGGCTTTGCGCCGGGAGATGCGGTGGTCTTCATGCCCCAGGTTACCTGTGGCGAATGTTATCCCTGCCGGCATGGGATGTACCATATCTGTGACCATCTCAAGGTAATGGGGTTCCAGACGGACGGCGCAGCCCAGGATTATTTCCCGGTTCCGGCGCAGATGGTAATCAAACTGCCCGAGGGCATCAGTCTGGACCAGGCGGCGATGGTCGAGCCGCTGTCGGTGGCAGTGCATGCCCTGCGGCGCGGGGGCGGGGCCAGCGTAAAAAAGGTGCTGGTGCTGGGAGCAGGGACGATCGGCAACCTGGTGGGGCAGGCGGCCCGGGCTACCGGCGCCGCCGATGTGATGGTAACCGACCTTAGTGAGTATAAACTGGCGATGGCGCGCCGGGTGGGATTGCCTCATGCGGTGAATACGCAGCGCCAGGACCTGGGACAATCCATTTTGGATGTCTTTGGCCCCGATAAAGCCGACCTGATTCTGGAATGTGTGGGCGCACAACAGACCATATCTCAGGCGGTGAATTTCGCCCGCAAGGGGAGCACGGTTGTGGTGGTGGGTGTATTTGGAAAAAAGCCAGAGGTCGACCTGGGCCTGGTGCAGGATCGTGAATTAAGCCTGGTGGGAACCTTGATGTACCAGAAGGCGGATTACGAACAGGCGATTGAACTGATCGATCAGAACCTGGTGCAGTTAGATCCCTTGATCACGCACCGTTTCGCTTTTGAGAAATATCTTCAAGCCTACCAGACGATCGAATCTTCGAATGGGGAATATATGAAGGTGATGATCGAATTGTAAGTTAATAAATTGAGTTCTGGCGCAAATGCGCCAGAACTCAATTTGTCGAAAGTTAAGACTTGACGTAAGTCATATACAGGTTGACTTTGCCACCCTTGTCGGAGGCATACAGGATGCGGCTGCCGTCCCAACTCCAGGTCGGGTGGCAGTGGGAAGCTCTGGGTATGCCACGAAGTACCGTGCGAACACAGCTGGCTTCAACTGGGCTTTATCCCCCGAGATATCGATCAAGCACCAACTGATCCACATCGTCCCCAACCAGAACGGAATTATCAGGGTTGGCGTGGTAGTGGTTGCAGTAGAACGGCATGTCGATTTTGCGTACCAGTTTGCCGGTACGGTCGATCAGGCCCACAAAGGGAATCATGGCATTCTGGTTGACGTGCACGTCCTGGGCGACAGCCTGGGTGCGGTCCGAGGTGATCGTGCCGTCATGCCCGGGGCCGCGGTTGTCGAAGAAGATGTAACCATCCTGCGTCCAGAATTCATGGCCGATGGAATCCTGTTCGTCCTGCCGGTAGCAGGGTCTCGCTTCACGCGCTGCCAGGTCGAACAACCAAATGCGCTGGGTGACCAGGTTCCAGGGGCCCTCGTGGCAGTAGGTGGCCAGGGTCGGGTCATCCGGGCACCATTGGAAGTGGCCCACCCAGTGGGTATCCTTGAAAGCATCAAACCAACCGGAACCGTCAAGGTACGCAATCGTGACACGCCCATCTTTTACCTGGTAAAAGCTCTCTTTGAAGCCGGTGTAGTTGGGACCTTCGGGTACCTGCACCTTTTCACAACGGCAGAAGCCAATATAGCGGCCATTGCACGCGATGGAAGGCATGCCAATTTCGAAGTTGCCGGTTTCTTCGTAAATCACCCAAGTCTTACCGCTGGAGAGATCGAGAGCTTTATACTGGTTGCCAGCGATGTAAACGGCGATCCGGCTGTCGGGGGTCTTGGTCATCGCCCCCGAAGAATATAAGTGATCCTGTTCGTCGGTCAGTTGGGTGATGATGCCGCTGGCCAGATCCATTTTAAAAATATTGTAGTGGGGATCTTCGTGGGGCAGGCGGTCGAGTCCGGAAGCGCGGTCAGACTGGAAGAAAATCTCATTTTTGTTCAAGTCAAACGAGTTTTCGGTAAAGTACAGGTGGACATTATTGCCGGTAGAAGTGAGTTGAACGATCTCTTGCCCGGTGGCGGGGTCTTTAAATGACCGCATTTCCGATTTCCAGGTATCACCGATCATGGTAAGCTCCGTTTTTCTAAAACGATTTTCTAGTGGAATTGTTCTAAAAGTGAAGCTTTTAGGACAACCCCAGGCAAAGGTGGAGGTTATTTTAATATACGTCATATATAGGTTAACTTTGCCGCCCTTGTCGGAGGCATACAGGATGCGGCTGCCGTCCCAACTCCAGGTCGGGTGGCAGTGGGAACTCTGGGTATGCCAGGAAGTTCCGTGGGCGCAGAGCTGGGTCAACTGCGCTTTCTCCCCGGAAATGTCGACCAGCACCAGATTATCCACGTCATCGCCGACCAGGATGGAATTGTCGGGGTTGGCATGGTAGTGGTTGCAGTAGAACGGCATGTCGATCTTACGCACGGTATTCCCCTTGCGATCTGCCAGACCGACGAAGGGAACCATTGTATTCTGGTTAACCTGTACCTCTTTGGCTACCGCCTGGGTGCGGTCCGAGGTGATCGTGCCATCATGCCCGGGTCCGCGGTCATCAAAAAAGATAAAACCGTCCTGGGTCCAGAACTCGTGGCCGATGGAATCCTGTTCGTCCTGGCGAAAGCAGGGTTTGGCTTCGCGCGAAGCCAGATCCAGCAGCCACATGCGCTGGGTAACCAGGTTCCAGGGGCCTTCGTGACAGTAGGTAGCGATGGTGGGGTCATCGGGGCACCATTGGAAGTGACCCACCTGATGGGTATCTTTAAAAGCATCGAACCAACCCGAACCGTCCAGATAAGCGATGGTAATCCGCCCGTCTTTTACCTGGTAAAAGCGTTCCTTGAAACCGGTGTAATTGGGGCCGTCCTGCACATGCACATTCTCATTGCGGGTGAAGCCAATGTAGCGCCCGTTGCAGGCGATAGACGGCGCGCCAATATTGTAATCACCGCTCTCCTCATAGAGAATGCGGGTTTCCCCGGTATCCGGATCGAGGGATTTCATCTGATTGCCCGCGCCATAAACAATGATCTTGCTGTCGGGGGTTTTGGTCAGGCTGCCAGAAGGCCGCAGCGAGGCCGGTTCATCGGAAATCTGGGTAATGAGCCCGGTTCCCAGATCCATTTTGAACACGTTGTAGTGCGGGTTTTGGTGCGGCAGCAAATCTTCTTGTGAGGCACGGTCGGAGCGGAAGATGATCTCGTTTTTGTTAATATCAAACGAGTTTTCGGTAAAGTACAGGTGGACATTGTTGCCGGTGGCGGTGAGTTGAAGGATCTCGCGCCCGGTCAGGGGGTCCTTAAAAGATCGTATTTCTGATTTCCAGGTATCGCCAATCATAGGTTTCCTCGTTTACTATTTATTCAATTGTTCTGGCAGTTTGCGTTGTTGGCAGACTACCAAACAAAAGTCTTATGGTTCGATGGCAACCGGTGTGAGCTGCAAAGAAAATTCAGTTTGGCCGGCTGTCAACTGTAAAGAAAGGCGTTTTAGATGCCCTCTCGCTGGTTGGTTCTACATTCCTCTTCCAGGCTTTGCAGTTCAAAAATTGTGCCATCGGGCTGTTGGATAGACTGCGGACTGGCGGACCTGGTTCAGCAGGTGAGCGCGGTCTTCCTCAATCCGCTGCCCGATGAGCGGTTCAAGGTGCAGAGTCATTTAAGTCCTATTTCTGGAACAACTTACGCGAGAAAGTCTTCGCGGATGGGGGTGAAGCAATCCACTAAAATCGTGGGAACCGTGGTCTTAACAAAATGTTTTACATCCGGGGGCACATAATAGCTTCCGCCGGCTTTTAAGCGGACGGGTTTGCTGCCTTCCATGTAAAAATCGATCTCACCTGAGACGACATATCCGATTTGTTCGTGGGGATGGCTGTGCTCCCACGATTTGACTCCGGCTTCGAATTCGAATTGGACCAGCATAATTTGCCCGCCGTAGCTCAGGATACGGCGTTTGGCGCCATCGGGGGTGACGGTGGCGGTTTCTTCGCTTGCATGGGCAATCATCTTCATAAAAATGACCTCGTCTTGGGATTAATTGCGGCCTGCATTTCAATGCTATGATTTTACCACTCTCACCAGATCATGAATCAATCATCCGTTTCTTTACCAAAGCAATTTTCTCCCAGAAGTATTGGGTCTCAGCAAGATTCGTTTTTTTGAAATTGATGCCGGCTGTGCTGCAGGATTTCTAATTGATCGTGATAAAATAAAATGCAGTCGGGAGGTTTTTTCCCCGACTGAACTTTTTATAGCGAGAAATTTGGGAGGAAGGTATGCGGCCTGACTGGGACTCTTATTTTATAAAGATTGCCAATGCCGTCTCGGAACGCAGCACCTGTGATCGCGCCCAGGTGGGGTGTGTGCTGGTGCTTGACAAACGTATCTTAACCACCGGGTTTAATGGCTCACCCACCGGGCAGCCACACTGTGATGAGGTCGGTCACTTGATGGTCGAAGGGCACTGTGTGCGCACGATCCATGCCGAAACCAACGCGATTATTCAGGCCGCCTTGCATGGCGTCTCCACCAAAGGCTCGACCTGTTATGTGACCCATTTTCCCTGTATGAACTGTGCCAAAGTGCTGGTGAATGCGGGGATCACCCGCCTGGTCTACGGCGTTTCGTACCGCATCGACCCGATCTCAGTGCAGTTTCTGGAGGGGGCAAGCGTTGAGATTTGCGAGCGGGCTCCGCATGTTCAGATAGACGGCCAGACTTAACGATTTTTCAGGGGTTACCCGACGCGGCCCCGGGCTTCCCCGCGGCGCGGGCGACCAGGCGCATCATGCTGCCCGGCAATTCGGTCTGGTCCAGGTCAAGAGAGGGCGAAGCGGCGCCTGCGGCATGCGCTCCGGCCAGAGCCAGCGTGCTGATCGTATCGCGCGCAAATGCCACGGCATCTGCGCGGTCGGCAAAGCTGCGTTGGACACCGCCAGCGCGCACGAAGTAACCGAGTTGGACCTGGTTTTCAACCCACGGCAGCACTTCTGCTTCCTCGCGAACCAACACATTGCCAACCACGGTGCCGACCGCATTGGCGACTTCAAAATGCCGGGGGAATTGGATTTTGGTATGCAGGGCGCGCGCCACGGGCCTTAAGAAGGCTTTGGCCGGAGCGCCAATTCCCACCAGAGGAACTTTCAGCTCGAAATTCACACCCAAAAATGGGTCCTCAGGCGTAAGATTTTCATCAAACAAATAATGCGCCAGATCCTTGCGGGAGTAGCCAAAATCTTTTTCCTGCAAACGGGCACCGCTGAGGAATTGGACGATTTCGGCAGTAATTCTGCGCGTGATGGTATCCCCAACTCTTTGGATAAAGACATCCGGCGAAATGTTCCACTGGGCGGCGGCGGCGGCGGCGGCCTGCCGGGCAACTGTGCTGTCCCATGGACAGTACTCACCTGTGACATGCAGCAAATCGGTGGGGGTCAGCCCGGCCCGGGCAATCACGTCCTCGCGAATTAATTGATCGGCCGACAGCTGCAGCGGCGAAACGGCTCCAACCAGCTTAAGCAGACGGCGCACGCGAACGGGGCCCTGCTTGAGAATTTCCAGTGCTCTTTGCACCCGGGGATCCGATGGTAGCCTGGATGGCGAGCGCTGTAACAACCAGAATTCTAACTGGTCAGAATACCAGATCGAGGGTGGGCTGCCCAACCATTCGATCAATTCCTGGCGCGCGGTTGGGTAAGTCTGCGCCAGGTACGCCAGCGGGATGGCGCGTTCCGGTCCAATCTGGATCCCGCCATGGGGGTCGAAACGGATCAGGCTGTCACCCCCCAGTCCAAAGGAATGGGCGCGGATCGTGCGCAGGGCGGTGCGGTACTCTCCGACCGTGGCTTCACCTTCGCCGGGCAGTGCACTGCCGCTGCCAGTGAGGGTCAGATCGGTGGTCGTCCCGCCAATATCCACCACCAGGGCGGCCTGAGTTCCGGCCAGGTAGCTGCCGCCAATCGCGCTGGTGGCCGGACCGGAATGGATTAATTCCACCGGATGATCCGCGGCATAGGCGGCGCTGGCTAATGAGCCATCGCCTTTGACCACATAGAGCGGGCTGTGAATGCCTTTGTCGCGCAGCATATCCTGTACAGTATATAAAAAAGCATACGTCGTCGAGAGCAGCGAAGCGTTCAGGCGCGCGGTGGTTGCGCGGCGGATCGAATCCAGGTTCTGGCTTAAATGGTGACTCTGTACGACCGGCAGACGGCTGATTTGGGATGCCAGGCGAGCGGCCTGCTGTTCGTGGTCCGGATTACGCATCCCTGCATAGGATGCGACGGCAATTGCTTCAACCTGGCCATCTAAACCATGCAGAATTGTTTCCAGAGTCGGCAGGTCCAGGGTTTGTTGTTCAACGCCGTGCAGGTCGTGCCGTCCGCGTACAAAGAACATTGGGCTGCCGCCAAACTGGCGGTCGAAGGTAAATTTGTATACCAGGTCAGGATCATACCCCAACAAAAACAGGGCCACCGGGCGAGATTTGCCTTCCGCGATCGAATTTGTCGCCAGCGTGGTGGAAAGCGAAACCAGGTTGATGATGGCATCTGCTTGGTCGGTGAGGAGCGCATCGAGGATATTGGCGATGCACAGGCGCAGGTCGTGGTGGGTGGTAAGTACCTTGGCCTTTTTAATCACTTTACAGGTGGCCGGGTCCAACAGCACGCCGTCGGTAAAAGTGCCGCCAGTATCGATGCCGAGATGAAGGGGAGAATGCATAAGCAAGGATTATACCATTCAGCACATTTATTTCTTTTGGGAGGCAATCGCTGATCGCAGCACCGGCAGATCTCTGCGCAGCACCTGCTGGAACATCCAGACGTCAGATGAAAAAGTCACCAACTGCATGCCGCGCTGGATCCATTGTTCCAGACGCTCTACATCTGCCAGATGCAGCCCCCAGGGCACATGGTGTCTTTCACAGGCCGAAACGATGCGTTCGAGATTCTCAACCGCCAGGGCGTGGCGGGTATCGCCGCCCAGGCCCAGGGATAGCGCCAGGTCTTCCATCCCGACGATCACACCATCCACCCCCGGCACCGTCACCAGGGAATCGATCTCTTCCACACCGCGGGCGGTTTCGATCTGGATCAGGTTGACCAGGTTCTGGTTGGCGTATTCGACATAGTCGGCAACATCCACATCCGCATAATTGAGATGCGCCGCCAGGCGGCTGAAACCGCGTTCACCCTGGGGTGGATAATGCGAGGCTGCCAGCAGGCGATGAACTTTTTCCACTGTCTCTACCCGCGGGGTCATAATGCCCTGTGCCCCGGCATCTAACAGGCGCGAGATGAGATGGTAATGCGGCTCATTGACCCGCACCAACGGGATGATGCCGGCTAATCGCGCCACCTGGATTAAATCTGCGGCTGTTTCAAAGGAATACGATCCGTGCTCCATATCGATAATAAAGAATTCCAACCCAAAACTGGCGAAGAGTTGGATGAAAGCTGGCGCGCGCAGTTGGACGATCATGGTGCCGAGGACAGGCCTGCCGGATTTTAAAGCCTGTTGGATTGGGTTCGGTGGGAATATGGTAGGCATTGGGCATTCCTTGATTCATAAGAGATCTTCAGATTATAGCGTGAAAAAGAGCGTAAAAAAACTAAAAGCCACTTTCACCAACCGGTTAACCGTTGGTGAAAGTGGCCGCTTTTTGGGCGAACTATTCATCAGTAGATTTCTGGTATGAAGGTCTGGTCGCTAAACGGTGGGCGAATATATCCTAAATCCGCTTGCCGGGGTGGAAGCATCATTGGCTCGGGGGTCAAATCCTGATAAGGGATCTGGCTGAGCAGGTGGTGGATGCAGTTCAAGCGAGCGCGTTTCTTGTTATCCGAGTTGACCACCCACCATGGCGCTTGCTTGATGTCGGTGTATTTAAACATCTGGTCTTTGGCCATTGAATATTCTACCCAATGCGTGCGTGAGCTAAGATCCATCGGGCTGAGCTTCCAGCGTTTGGTAGGGTCGTCAATGCGCGCCTGGAAACGGCGCTCCTGTTCTTCATCGCTGACCGAAAACCAGTATTTGATTAAAATGATTCCCGACCGCACCAGCATGCGTTCGAATTCAGGGCAAGACCGCAGGAACTCCTGGTACTCTTCCTCCGTGCAGAAGCCCATGACATGCTCTACCCCAGCCCGGTTGTACCATGAGCGGTCCATGAGCACGATCTCACCGGCGGCGGGCAGGTGGGTGATATAGCGTTGGAAATACCACTGAGTCTTTTCCCGGTCGCTGGGTGTGGGTAAGGCCACAACGCGGACAATGCGCGGGTTGAGGCATTCGGTGATACGTTTGATGCAGCCACCCTTACCGGCGGCATCGCGGCCTTCGAAAATTCCCACCACTTTCAAGCCGCGAGATTTAACCCATTCCTGTAATTTGACAAGCTCAATCTGCAGCCTGCCCAGCTCCGCCAGGTATTCTTTATTACGAAGTTTCTTAACCTTTGGGACGCTGGACTCATCCTGTGCCTGTTCGGCTATTTCGGCCTGGCTGGCAGCCTGGTCATCATTGTGACGGTGCCCATTACTGCCGGAATCTTTTTCTTCAGGTTTCCTGGCATTCTTTTTCTTTCCCATCATTTCCTCCCATGGTGAAAGAACTATTCGCTTTACTATTAATTATAGAATGCTGGCGATGAAAGTCAACCTGTTATTTAAACACGGCGTCTGCCGGCATGCCAGGCTTCAATTCACCATCTGGATTCGTGAGGGAGATTTCCACCTTATATACCGTAGAACTGCGGCTTTCAATGGTTTGAACGTTGCGCGGGGTGAACTCGGCCTGGTCTGCAATATAGGTCACGCTGCCGGCAAACGTCCGTCCGGAGTAGGAATTGACGGTTATATTTGCTTTTTGCCCGAGCCTGATTTGCCCATACAAGTTCTCTGGAATAAACACCGTCAGGGTGACCTGGTCCAGGTTGCCGATTTCTACCACCACGGTTCCGGCGGATACGGTTTCGCCCGCGTTTATGGGACGGGAAAGGACAATACCCGAGATCGGTGCAGTGACAGAAGTTTTCGCAAGCTGGACCTGGACGAGCTTCAGCCCGGCCTGGGCCTGAGCCAGGGCGGCTTCGGCCTGCGATACGTTGGTGCTGGCTTGATCCACACCGGATTGGGCGGTTTTGACCGCCAGTGAATCGCTGCCGGTTAATTGGGCATCCAGTTTATCCTGGGTTACGTTCAACCGTTCGCGGGCGACGGCAACCCGCGACCGCGCTTCACGCACGCGGTTTGCGCTGTCTCCGGTAAGCATCTGGTCATAAGACTTTTGGGCTGCGTCCAATTCGGATTGGGCTGAATCCAGCTGCTTTTGGGCTGAATTGCTCAGGTCAACGGTGTTCTTTGCGGCTTTGGCCTGATCAAGCACCTGGACGGCGATGAGGTAGGCCTGCTGTGCTTCGGCCAGATGCTGCTCGACTTGAATGAAATCGCTGTTGCTGGCATTCTTCAATTCGCGTTCGAGGTTGCTTAACTCGATATCGAGATTGGCCTGGGCGGCGCTGCGTTCGGTTTGCAGGGCAGTTATCACCTCATTTTTCTCAAAATACCATACCGGCAAGTCGATTTTATCGGACTGGTTTGCTTCCCAGGCAGTGGTGCGTTCTGGCCGGTTCTGCTGGCGGGCGACCTGCAGGGCCTGGTCAAGCTGGGTCTGGCTGCCAGACAGGCGCTGTTGGGCGAGATCCAGGTTGGCCTGGGCAGCCTGAACAGCCGCCTGGGCCTGGCTCTGCTGGGCCTGGAGCAGCTGGTCGTCGAGCTTAAAAAGCAGGTCACCTTTTTTCACCTGGCTGCCTTTGGCGGTGCTGATCTCCGTCAGCTTGCCTCCGATTTCAGGGGCAATCAGGACCGATTCGACCGTGATCGTGCCGGAAGCTTTTAAAACTCCGGTACCTGTTTGAGGATTTAAGACAGAACAGCCTGCGCTGAGCAGTGCAGTCGAGATCAAGAAAATAATGGTGAAAATGGAGCGTTTCATGGGTTTATCCTTTCACGGCCGAGATAAAAACATCTTCCAGGGTGGGTGCAATCCATTCCAGGCCATGCACCTGGATATTCTCGTCCGTCAAAATATTTTCGATTTCTTTGATTTGCGCACTGCCTTCCGGCAAGACGGCATGAATTTGAGCGCCGTACAGCGCGACCTCATCCAGGGGCAGCCTGCCGCTGGATTGGGCCAACTGTAATACACGCAAGGCTTTTTCAGGCGTTGGGGTATTGATTTCCAGCACCTGGCCGCGCATTTGCTCGATCTTCAAGCGTTCAGGTGTGTCCAGGGCAATCAGACGCCCGTGGCTGATGAAACCTACCCGCTGGCATAACTCAGCTTCATCCATGTAATGGGTGGTGACCAGCACAGTCACGCCCATGCCAGCCATGTGGTAAATGAGCTGCCAGAACTCGCGCCGGCTGATGGGGTCGACCCCGGCGGTAGGTTCGTCTAGAAAGATGACATCCGGTTGGTGAATGATGGCACAGCCCAGCGCCAGACGCTGTTTCCACCCGCCGGAAAGATTGGCGGTCAGGGTATGTTCCCGCCCTTCGAGGTTGGCCATCTGAAGAATGTCGCGCTGGCGCTGGCGCAGCCGGTCTCCCGCCAGGCCGTACACTTTACCGTAAAAACGGATGTTTTCGAGTGCGGTCAGGTCGTTATACAGCGTGAAGGTTTGCGACATATAACCGACCCTGGCATGCAAGGCTTTGGCCTGGGTCACCGGGTCTATCTGCAAGACGCGCATCCTGCCTTCCGTGGGTTTGAGCAATCCCAGCAGCATGCGAATAGTGGTCGTCTTTCCGGCGCCGTTCGGGCCCAGCCAGCCAAAAACCTCGCCTTTTCTCACAGAGAAGCTGATCTGATCCACGGCGGTGAAATCGCCAAATTTACGGGTCAAGTTTTCGACAATAATCGGGTGGCTTTTAACCGCAGAGATACCCCCGGATGCAGAGAGGATGGAATCAGCGTCCATTTTGGGCCTCCTGGCGGCGGATCAGGTAGATAAAGGCTTCCTCCATGCGGATCTGGATCTCACGCATGCCGCTCCACTGTACGGATTGGGCTGCCATGGCGGCTTGCACCTGGGAACGCCGCAGACCGGCATCATCCACCAATAAATGGACAGCAGTGCCGTAGGTCTGAATTTCCAATACGCCCGGCAGGGGCTGCAGCAGCTTCAGGCAGGCGTTCATCGCGGAGGGGGTAAACTCAAGCATATGACCGGGCACCTTCTTTTTAATTTGGGCCGGGGTGCCGCTGGCGATCAGGCGGCCCTGGTAAATTAATCCCACATGGTTGCAGCGTTCAGCTTCATCCATATACGGGGTGGCGACGAAGATGCTCAGTCCTTTTTCCGCGCGCAAATTGCTCAGCATATTCCAGAACTCGCGCCGGCTGATCGGATCCACCCCCAGGGTGGGCTCATCGAGAAGCAGCACCTGAGGCTCGTGCACCAGGCTGCAGGCCAGGGCCAGCTTCTTTTTCATGCCCCCCGACAGCTTTCCGGCGGGCCTTTTCTGGTATTCGCTTAAACCGGCAAAATCCAGCAGGGATGGGATGCGTTTCAACTGGTCGCTGCGGGAGACATTATGAATATCGGCAAAGAACTGCAGGTTTTCCTGCACGGTCAGATCTGAGGGCAGGCCGAACTGCTGGGCAATATACCCAACCCGCTCACGGATCTGATATGGCCTGTTCTGGGAATCAAACCCCAGAACGCTGCTTCGACCCTGGCTGCGGTTGAGCAATCCCAAAATGACGCGGATGGTGGTGCTCTTGCCGGCACCGTCCGGGCCAATCAGGCCGTAGGTTTCTCCCTGGCGCACACTCAGAGAAATGCGGTCGACGGCACGAATATCGCCACGCGAGGTGTGGAACTCCTTGACCAGTTCCTGGGCTGAGATGGTAATCGAATTTTCCATGCGGGTCAGTCCAGACGCTTCTTGAAAAAAAGCGAAGCCAGGGTAACGCTTACCAGGGCATAGACCGCCAGAATCAGGGCGTCTTTCCACATATATTCAAAGCTAAGACCCTTGGAAATGATGTCGCGAGAAATGCGCACGAAATAGGTGAGTGGGATCAAATCTCCAATGGCCTGGGTCCAGACTGGCATCGAGGTGCGGGGGAAGATGAACCCGGTCAGCAGCAGGCCGACCAGCAGCAGCAGGACCGAGATCTGCTGTGCCTGACGCTGGGTTTTGGCGACGGTCGAAATAATCAACCCCAGCCCCATATATGCCATGATAAAAATCAGGGCCAGGATCGAAAAAAGCCCGATGCTGCCGTGCATCGGAATCCCAAACCAGAAGATGCCCAGGGTAAGCACGATGGCCATATCGATCATGGCGATAATCGTCCCCGGGATCAGTTTGGAGATTACCATTTCGGCCGGTCGGGCCGGTGTCACCAGGATTTGTTCCATGATGCCCAGTTCACGCTCGCGGACGATGGCCATCGAGGCGTATGCCACGATGATATTCTGGACCAGCATGCCTACCAAACCGGGCAGGATAAAGACCATGTCGTTCATATCCGGGTTGTAGAGCACGCGGCTGCTGGTGATAATGGGCAGCTCGGTTTGCCTGCCGGCCTGCACGCTGCGTGCCTGCAGATCGTAGGAATATTTTTGCGAGAGCGCGCTGGCGGCATTAAACCCGGATTGGACGGTAAAAGAATCCGACCCGTCCAGCAGGATGAGGGCGCGGCCATTTCTCCGGGAGACCTGCTCGGAAAAGTTGGGTGGGATTAAAATTCCGGCTTTTACCTGGCCAGAATCGAGGGCCTGGACCAGCTCCTGTTCGTTTTGCAGGACCAGGGTCTGGTCGAAATAGCCTGAATTGACCAGGGTCTGGATAAAATCGCGGCTGCGCTCATCGTGGCTTTGGTCGGCCACGGCCGTCGGCAGATGGTCGACGGTTAAGGTTACAGCATAGGCAAATAGAAACAGCAGCATGATCGGCAGAAAGAGAATGAGCAGCAGCAGGCGGGTATCGCGCCACAGTTGGGCCATTTCCTTGCGCGTGAGGGCGGCGATGCGGTGGAGGGATGCCAGCATATTAATCCAGCCTCTGCCGGAAAGCCCGGGTGGCGATGGTCATAATCACCAGGATGTAAACCACCAGGGCCAGGATTTCTACGACCAGGAACTGCGCTCCAATTCCCTTGGTGATGACTCCGCGTGTGATGGGGACAAAATAGGTGAGTGGGAACAGGTTGCCGATCACCTGCAGGAATCCCGGCATGGTATAGCGCGGGAAAATAAATCCGCCGATCGTGACGCTGAGCAGGGAAATAAACATAACGAGCTGCATCGTCTGGCGGTTATTTTGCGAGACGGTGGATATGAGCAGGCCCAGACCAAGCCCGGAAAATGCATACAGGAAGGTCAGGGACATGAAAAGCCAGAAGCTGCCTTGAAACGGCACCTTGAACCAGAATACCGCGATAGCCAGGATGGTGAGGACGTTGATCGTGGTTAACACGATATTGGGCGCGATCTTGCCCAGCATGAGCTCCATCGGGCGGATGGGAGTCACCAGGATCTGTTCGATGGTGCCCACTTCGCGCTCGCGCACCACTGAAGTCGCGGTGAGTACGATGGTCTGGGTTTGCAGCAGCAGGGCGATGATCCCGGGGATAATAAACCACAGATCCTTAAAATCGGGGTTGTAGAGGATGTTGAGGTGAACGTCGAGCGGGTTGGGGATGGATGCCATCCCGCTGCGTTCGATTTTCTGCAGCGCGGCGCGGGTGGCATGCGCCTGCCCGATCAGGTTGGCGGCATTGTAGGCGGAAAGCGAGGTAAAAAGTTCGGACCCATCGACCAGCACGAGCACATTGGCCTGCCCGCGGCGCACATTCGAGGCAAAATCGGGCGGGATGATCACCGCGGCGCTGGCCTGGTTGAGATCGATTTCACGGATGGCCGCTGCCTGGTCAGGTACGATTTTTACCAGATCGAAATAACCGGAATTGGTCAAATCATCCAGGTAGCTCCGGCTGGCATCATCCAGGCTCTGGTCGGCGGCAACCAGGGGGATGTGCTGGACATTCATGTTGATCGCATACCCGAAAAGGATCAGCTGCAGCAAGGGAATGGAGATCATAATCACCAGCGTCGAGCGGTCGCGCAAGGTCTGGATGAATTCTTTCTGGATGATGGCGAGTAAACGTGGGAGCATGGGTGCCTCAGGGGTGGCGTTCTATCCCATCCAGCCATAGGGAAATGATCGCGTTGGCCAGCTGGCGGCGCTCGTCGCCCTCAGGAGGCGCTTCGATTCCGCGCAGCGCCGGCAGAAGAAATCCCATGAAGACTGAGATCACCATGCGGGCTGCCAGGGAAGGATTCACCGGGCGGAACTGTCCGGACTGGACGCGCGAACGGATGTACTCTTCAAGATAGCCGGAAATTTGGGTGAGGCGATTGCCCAGAAACTGGCTCAAAATATCATCATTGAACCAGGCCTCGCCGATTAAAGCCCGGGTGTAATGCGCCTGTGAAAGCAGGATATCCATCACCTGCACGAAAATATCCGCCATTTGCTCGCGCGTTTCCAGGCGGCTGAATTCGACAAAGATGGCGTCGATCTGCTTGGCCTGGCGCTGGACGATGGCAAGGAAGATTTCGCGCTTGCCATCGAAATAATTGTACAGGGTGCTTTCGCCTATGTCGCTGGCTTCGGCGATATCGCGGGTGGTGGTAGCAGCGTAGCCCTTCTGGGCAAAGATCTGGGCGGCGGCGTCCATGATTTCGCGCCGCTGGCGTTCAATCCGCCGGTTGCGGCGTGTGTCTGAAGAATGTGCAGGGTTCATGAATATATACTCGTATTACGAATAAACACTCGTAATACGAGTATATGCCGTTTTCAGGGAAAGTCAATATTTTTACGAAAGATAATTGGATAGCCCACCCAATGGGCGAGCCGCGTTACCACACCTCGATGGTGTCTGTCCACCTCAATAAAAGATATTGCCCCAGGCCAGCCTATAAGCCGCGTTCTGTCCTCCCCTGAAGGGGGGATGGGCGACCATCTCTCTAGGCGTACCGTCGCCGGCATGCTCGTGCAGCCTACCCGGAACTCGCCCTCCGAAGAGGAAGAAGACGAACCGCCTCCCGTTTCCCGAAGGAAGCCTTATCCCTGCTTGGCCTTGCTCCCGATGGGGGTTGCCTGGCCGCCGCATTGCTGCGTGCGCCGGTGGTCTCTTACACCGCCGTTTCACCCTTGCTCCTGCTCTCAGGAGAGCTGGAGCGGTATGTTTCTGTGGCCCGATCCATCACCTTACGGCAATCCGGGGGTTACCCGGCATCGTGTCCTGTGGAGCGCGGACTTTCCTCGACACCTGCGAAGGGTGCCGCGGTCGCCCGGCCGACCTGGGGCGTTTTCATCATAACCGCATCGGACGGTCGCGTCAATCACCGCGAGGTTAAAGTTAAAAGGACGGCACAGCGCGCCGTCCTTTTGGTCATCTTGTGGCTTAATCCAGCATCTGCAGCAGGGCGGTCTGCAAGATACCGCCGTTGAGGATGTATTCCACCTCGTTTTCGGTATTCAAGCGGGCGATCACCTGGAAGGTGGTCTGCTTGCCGTCGTCGGCGGTGGCGGTAACCGTGAGGCGCATGCCCGGCGTCAGCCCGGTTTCCGTGCCGTGGATGGCGTAGCTTTCCTTCCCGGTCAGCCCCAGCGATTCGACGTTCTGGCCCGGCATAAACTGCAAGGGCAGGATGCCCATGCCGGCCAGGTTGGAGCGGTGGATGCGTTCGAATGATTCGGCGATCACGGCGCGCACGCCCAACAGCAGCGGGCCTTTGGCCGCCCAGTCGCGGCTGGAGCCGGTGCCGTATTCCTTGCCCGCCAGGACGATCAGCGGCACCCCGGCATCTTTGTAGCGCATGGCGGCGTCATAAATGCTCATTTGTTCGCCGTCGGGCAGGTAGGTGGTATAACCGCCTTCGACACCCGGCACCAGACGGTTTTTTAACTGAACGTTGGCAAAGGTGCCGCGCACCATCACGCGGTCGTTGCCGCGCCGCGAACCATACGAGTTGAAGTCGCGGTACTCGATCCCATGTTCCTGCAGGTATTTCGCAGCCGGGCTGTGGAGGGCGATCGAGCCGGCCGGCGAGATATGGTCGGTGGTGATCGAATCGCCAAAAAGCGCCAGGGCGCGCGCGCCGAGAATTGCGGGCACAGTCTTGCGCCCTTTTTCTAATCCTTCATAGAAGGGCGGTTCCTGCACGTAAGTCGAATCCGGGTCCCAGGGGAACATCAGGCTCGACTCAACTTCGATGCTGTTCCATTCCTGGCTGCCTTCAAAAACGCTGGCGTAGTTATCTTTGAACAGATCCGGGGTGACGTTTTTATAAATCGCTTCTTGTATCTCCAGGTTGCTGGGCCAGATATCGCGCAGGTAAACCGGTTGGCCGTCTTTGCCGGTACCCAGTGGATCATGGGTCAGGTCTGTGTTGACGTTGCCAGCCAGGGCAAAGGCCACCACCAGGGAAGGGGATGCCAGGTAATTGGCCTTCACCAGGGGGTGAACGCGGCCTTCAAAGTTGCGGTTGCCGGAGATGACCGCTGCCACGACCAGGTCGTTGTCTTTGACCGCATCCCCGATGCTTTCGTCCAGGGGGCCGGAATTGCCAATGCAGGTGGTGCAGCCGTAACCTACCACGTTGAAACCCAGTTCGGCCAGCGGCTCGATCAACCCGGCCTTGCCGAGGTATTCGGGCACGACCCGCGAACCCGGGGCCAGGCTGGTCTTCACATGCGGCAAGACCTTGAGGCCTTTTTCGACCGCCTTTTTCGCCACCAGGCCCGCCCCGATCAGGATAAACGGGTTGGAGGTGTTGGTGCAGGATGTGATCGCGGCGATCACAACTGAGCCCTGCTGCAATGTGTCTTTAGACCCATCCACCTGTACATCAACCTTGCGTTCAACTTCCTGGGAAGTCAGTTCATAACCGCCTTTGACTTTGGGTGTGGAGAGGGCCTGCTGGAAATTGGCTTTGATCTTGGGCAAGGCGACGCGGTCCTGGGGCCGCTTGGGTCCGGCGAGCGAGGATTCGACGCTGCTCAAATCCAGTTCGAGGGTATCGGTGTAGTTCGGGGTAGGAGCGTCTGGCGTGTGGAAGAGATGCTGGGTTTTTAAATAGGTCTCAACCAGTTCAATTAATTCCGGTGGGCGGCTGGTCAGGCGCAGATAATCCATGGTCTGCTCATCGACCGGGAAGAAGGCGATCGTAGAACCGTATTCAGGCGACATATTGCCAATCATGGCCCGGTCGGCCAGGGCCAAATTGGCCAGGCCGGGACCGTGGAACTCGACGAATTTATCCACGACGCCTTTTTTGCGGAGCATCTGGGCGATGGTCAGAGTCAGGTCCATGGGGGTGACGCCTTCGCTCAGACGCCCGCTGAGCTTGAAACCGATCACATCCGGCACCAGAATTTCTATCGGCTGGCCAAGCATGGCGGCGATAGCTTCTATGCCGCCCACTCCCCAACCGACCACACCCAGGCCATTGACCATGGTAGTGTGCGAATTGGTGCCGACCAGGGTATCCGGAAAGGCCAAACTGCGTCCGTTCTCCTGGCGGGAGAGCACGACCTGGGTCAGATATTCAATGTTGACCTGGTGGACGATGCCGGTGGCAGGTGGTACGACGCGCAGGTCTTGAAAGGCCTTTTGGGCCCATTTTAGGAAGGCGTAGCGTTCGTGGTTGCGTTCAAATTCGCGTTCGATATTGCGCTGCAGGGCGCCCTCATTTCTGAAAAAATCAACCTGTACCGAATGATCGATCACCAGGTCGACTGGAATTTTGGGATTGATCCGCGCCGCGTCGCCGCCCATGCGGGCCATGGCGGAGCGCAGCGAAGCCAGGTCTACCACGGCGGGAACCCCGGTCAGGTCCTGAAGCAGCACCCGACCTGGAAAAAAGGACATCGCCGGACGGTCTGTTGCCTTGGGCGCCCAGCGGCCTAATGTGGTCACATCTTTGCGGGTTACTTCCTTGCCGTTACATTTACGTAAGGCGACTTCGAGGAGAACGCGCACTGAAAAGGGCAGGGTGTCCAGTTGGGTAATGCCTTCCTTTTCCAACCCTTCCAGCGAGTAATAATCAACAGTACCGTTCTTGAGAACGAGCGATTTGCGAAGATGATCAAAGTTTTCAGTATTCATGTGTTTATCCCATATTGCGGATGACCGCATCTCCAAATTCGGAAGTTTTCAATAGAGTGGCATCCCTCATCATCTGATAAAAATCATAAGTCACCGTACGCGCGCGGATGGCCCCTTCCACACCCTTGATCACGCGGTCAGCGGCATCATCCCAGCCCAGGTAGCGGAACATCATCTCCCCCGAGAGGATTACTGAGCTTGGATTAGCCTTGTCCAGGTCCGCCAGGCGCGGGGCAGTACCGTGGGTCGCCTCAAAGATCGCTGCACCGGTCAGATAGTTGATATTGCCCCCAGGGGCAATCCCAATTCCACCCACCTGGGCCGCCAATGCATCGGCCAGATAGTCTCCATTGAGATTGGGTGTTGCCAGTACATCAAACTCTGTGGGATGGTTGATCGCAGTTTCAAAGGCGGCGTCGGCGATCACATCTTTCACCATTAATTTACCATCCAACCGCGCGATCTTTTCTTCTTCCTCCGCGGCGGCTTCGCCTTTTTCTTTGGCGGTGCGCTGCCATTGCAAACTGGTATAGACTCGGTCGCCAAATTCATTTTCAGCCACTTCGTAGCCCCACCTGCGGAATGCGCCCTCCGTGAATTTCATGATATTGCCCTTGTGGACAATAGTAACGCTGCGGCGGTGATGTTCCAGCGCCCATTGAATTGCAGCCCGCACCAGGCGCTGGCTGCCTTCTTTTGAGATGGGTTTGATACCTAAGGCCACCGTTTCCGGGAAGCGAATGCGTTCATACTCGCCGGGGAACTGGGTTTTGATAAATTCTAATAGCAGGTCGTTCTGGCTGGTGCCCTGTTCGAACTCGATCCCTGTATAAACATCTTCGGTATTTTCACGAAAGATGACCATATCGACCCATTCCGGATCGCGCACCGATGAGGGGACGCCCGGAAACCACCGAACTGGGCGCTGGCAAACGTACAAGTCTAATTCCTTACGCAGAGCGACATTGAGTGAACGGATCCCTCCACCGACCGGGGTAGTCAGGGGGCCCTTGATCCCAACGATGTATTTGCGTAAGGCGGATAGGGTTTCGTCCGGCAGCCAATTGTTTGTGGCGCGAAATGCTTTTGCACCTGCCAGCACTTCCAGCCAATCGATCTTGCGCTGGTCGCCGTAAGCCCGCCGGATGGCCGCGTCAAAAACGCGCTTTGCCGCATGCCAGATATCTGGCCCGGAGCCGTCGCCTTCCACAAAGGGAATGACGGGATGATCAGGCACCACCAGGTGCCCGTTTTGCATGGAGATTGCCTCGCCGCTTGTTTGAACTGTCATATTCTCATCCCTTTTGAACGATTTTCCCCAATTTACCTGCAAATGATTGACATTCTGGCGATCACTTGTTAAACTTGTCCTATTATATGGGACGGTGTCCTGTAAGTCAAGACACTATAATCATGAGCTAATCTTATGTCTTCCGAACCAACAAGCATGTTAAAACATATTATCGCCATTCTGGATTGTTTTACAACAGACCAGAATGAGTTAGGCGTTCGGGAAGTTGCTCGCCAGGCGGACCTGGCGACCAGTACCGCCGGGAGATTGATGGCAGACATGAAAGAGCTGGGTATTCTCCAGCAAAATGCTGCCAACCGGACCTATTCACTGGGGACCAAAATTCTGGCCTGGTCAGGAGTCTATCTTTCTTCATTGGATTTGCGGACGATTGCCCTGCCGATCATGGGCGATTTACGCCGGTTGACCAGCGAGACTGTTTCGCTATATTTATTGGATGGAAACGAGCGCTTATGCGTGGAACGGATTGAAAGCCAGCATAACGTGCGCATGGTGGCACGGGTGGGCCACCGGCTACCGCTGTATGCCGGGTCCGCGGGGAAGGCAATTCTGGCTTATTTGCCTTTAGAGCGCGTCGACCTTATTTTGGGTGCGACCGCGTTTGAACCGCTTACCCCGATGACGATTGTCAATCCGGATGTTTTACGGAAGGATCTTGCGAAAATTCGACTGAAAGGATACGCCGAGAGTCACGGCGAGTGGATTAAGGAGGCGTCCGGGGTGGCTGCTCCGATTTTGGGGCAGGGCGGGGAGGTCATTGGTGCTTTATCGATATCGGGCCCAGGTTCCCGTTTCACCCCAATAAGGGTCAAGGAATACGCGGCTGAAATTGTGCGGGCTGCGGGACAGCTATCCAGGTCAATGGGTTATAACTTAGAACGGAACCTACCGATAGGAGAAGTCTCATGAGTATTAAAGATAAAATCGCTGAAAAACTGCCTGCCTGGCGGAACCGGACAAACCAGCTCATTAAAGAGCACGGCACATTCAAGATCGCCGACGTGACTGTTAGTCAGATCTTTGGTGGTATTCGTGGTGTTCCAATTGAAGTTAGCGATATCTCCTATGTCGATCCCAAGGAGGGGTTACGCCTGCGGGGTTATACGGTACCCGAGGTATTGAAACTGCTCCCTAAACCGCGTAACGGGGAGTACCCATTAATCGGGGGGTTGTATTACTTGCTGATGACCGGTGAGCTGCCCACCCAGGAAGATGCGGAAGAGGTAGAAGTCGAGTGGAAGGTGCGCAGCAACATCCCGGACCATGTTTTCCAGGTGCTGCGGGCAATGCCCAAGTATTCTCACCCGATGACATTATTTTCTCAGGCCATTTTATCGCTGCAAACGGAATCGATCTTCGCGCGCCGATATTATTATGGGATTCAGAATAAATATGATTACTGGAGCATATTCTTGCAGGACAGCCTGAACCTGACAGCCAAGCTGCCAGTGATTGCTGCCAACATCTTCAATTTGAAATATCGTGAAGGTGTGTTTGTCAACCCAGATTCCAGCCTGGATTGGGCATCGAATTTTGCGCACATGATCGGCAGAGAGGAAAAAGAATATCAGGACCTGACCCGCCTGTTCATGATTCTGCATTCTGACCATGAAGGCGCTAATGTCAGCGCACATGCCAGTCACCTGGTTGGATCGGCGCTGTCGGACGTGTATTTATCCTGCTCGGCCGGAATGGACGGCCTGGCAGGTCCACTGCATGGCCTGGCTAACCAGGAATGCCTGCGCTGGTTGTTAGGCGTGCGCGATTATTTTGAGGGGCAGCCTACAAAAGAGCAATTAGAAGTCTATCTGAGGCGCATCTTAAAAGAAGGCAAACTGATTCCCGGCTATGGGCACGCCGTGCTGCGGGTGACAGATCCGCGCTTTACGGCGCAGGCCGAATTTGCCCGGAAATACCTGCCTGATGATGAAAACTTTAAGCTGGTGATGATGATCTTTGAGACGCTCCCGAATATTTTAAAGGAAAATGGCAAAGTCAAGAATCCCTGGCCAAACGTGGATGCGATCAATGGGACGCTGCAGTATCATTACGGCGTGCAGGAGTTTGATTTTTACACCGTGATGTTCGGTTTGAGCCGCATCCTGGGGCTGACCACGCATATCACCTGGTCGCGGGTGTTGACCAAGCCTATCGAGCGGCCAAAATCCCTGACCATGCATATCCTGGAAAATTTGATCCAGGGAATCCCGGATGAGGAATAAACCTTTCTGGGGTAAATAGGATCGGGGTGTCCTTTGGTCTCAAACTGACCAAAGGACACCCCGATCGTAATTTAAATTACGTTCCCTCAAGCCGTTCGCTGATTAATTGTCCGCCGTCCATTGGAAAATCAACTATCGCCCAGGTCAACGAACTCCAACCGCGGCTTTAATCGAGATAGGAAATCTGCCGTATAATAGGGAAAATCTTCACAGGAAGGACTCTTCATGCCATTTGCAGCCGGAGAGATGGTGGGATCTTATCGCCTGGTTGAACAATTGGGGCAGGGGGGAATGGCGACGGTGTATAAAGCCTATCGCGCTGCCCTGGACCGTTTTGTGGCGATCAAGGTGCTGCACGTGGCATTTATGGAATTGGACAAGCAAATTCCGAAATAAGTACTATAGCGCTCGCAGAGGTTCAGTCGAACGCTGCGTGCGCTTAAAATTCATGGAGTAAATGAGGATCTTATGCGAAAACCATTTGTAGCTGGTAACTGGAAAATGAACAAAACCGTTGAGCAAGCTCGCGCACTGGTTGCCGAACTTCTGCCGGGAATGCAGGCTGTCAGCAACGTGGACCAGGTGATCTGCCCGCCGTTTCCAGCCTTAACCGCGCTGTCCAATATGCTCTCCGGGACGGCGATCGGCCTGGGCGCACAGAACATGCATTGGGAAGCGCAGGGCGCATTCACCGGTGAAGTGTCGCCCGCCATGGTAAAAGAATTTTGCCAGTATGTGATCATAGGGCATTCTGAACGGCGCGCTTACTTTGGTGAAACAGATGCCACGGTGAATAAGAAGGTGAAAGCCGCGCTGGCGATCGGGTTAGCACCAATCGTGTGTGTGGGTGAGACTCTGGCTGAAAATGAAGCCGGCAAAACTTCTGAAGTGGTGATGCGCCAGATCATCCAGGGCCTGGATGGCATTCCGGCCGACCAGGTTGTAAAGATTGTGGTTGCCTATGAGCCGGTGTGGGCGATTGGCACCGGGCGAGCCGCCACTGCCGGTGGGGCCAATGCTGTGATAGCAGAAAATATCCGCATCCCCATGGCAGCCCTGTTTGGGGCGGAACTGGCCCAAGGGACGCGCGTATTGTACGGCGGATCGGTCAATGGTGCCAATGCGGAGGAATTCTTCGGCCAACCGGATATCGATGGTGCCCTGGTGGGTGGGGCCAGCCTGAAGCCTGAGTTCATCAAGATCGTCGAGGCCGCTGGGAAAAAGTGAATCCCGCCCTGCTGACCAGCTTGCTGTGGTTAGTGGCACTGCTGGCGTTGTTTTTGGCGGCGCAGCGCTGGCTGCACCGCCAGATGCACGCGATCTTATTAATGCTGACTCGCAGGCCCAACCTGGCGTTGGGCCTGTTTTCATTGGTATTCTTTCCGGGTGTATTTTTACATGAGGTGAGTCACTTCTTAATGGCGCGGCTGCTGGGGGTGCGCACCGGACGTTTTTCCCTGCTGCCGAGTGTCATGGCGGACGGCACCTTGCGGCTGGGATACGTGGAAACGGCGCGAGCGGACGTTTTGCGGGACGCGTTGATCGGCACGGCACCCCTGGTGACCGGCGGGACGGCAGTTACCCTGATCGGAATTTATTTGCTGCCGGTTGTCCCGCTGTTTGCTTATTTAAGTGCCGGGCAGTGGGATTCTTTATGGGTGGGGCTGCGCGCGCTGCCGGACCAGCCGGATTTTTGGCTGTGGTTTTACCTGGCCTTTGCTATCAGCAGCACCATGCTGCCTTCGGTTTCGGACCGGCGTGCCTGGCTGCCGATCAGCATTCCCCTGGTTGTCTTAACCGGGCTGGGTTTGATCGCCGGGGCTGGGCCGTGGATGCTGGCCCACCTGGCACCGGGGATGATTGTTCTATTCCAATCGCTGGCGATGATATTTGGGATCAGCCTGGCGGTGCATCTGGTGCTGGGGCTGCCGGTCGGGTTGGCGGCGGCGCTGGTTAGCAAGCTCACCGGTTTGAGGGTGGTGGGTTAGGCGGGTTCAGGCAATCGATACGATCGGCTAAACAAGGTAGGATGGACCATCTGGTAGGGCCGGATTTTTAGTCCCAATGAGCCTGGCTCCAACCGTGGGCGCCCCTGAGCGGCACAAATTGGACATAGATGATATCTTCGTCCGCATAGTTATCGCCGTGACGCTGCCACACCTGCAGGGTCTGTCCGGCGCGTCCGCCGACCGGCAGTACCAGACGCCCGCCTTCAGCCAGCTGTGCTAAGAGAGGTGGCGGTGGGCTTGGGGCGGCAGCAGTGACGAGGATGCCCTGGTAGGGAGCAGCTTCGGGCCAACCGAGCGAACCATCATGGGTATGGACAACCACATTGTCATAATGCAATGCGTGTAATATCTGGCGGGCACGGGAAGCAAGCGGCGCAAAGCGTTCAACCGTGTGGACGGTTCGCGCCAGGCGTGACAGTACGGCAGCCTGGTAGCCCGAGCCGGTGCCGATTTCAAGTACATTTTCCCCACCCTGCAGGTGAAGCAGGTGGGTCATAAGGGCTACGATATAGGGTTGGGAAATCGTCTGGCCGCTGCCGATTGCCAGGGGACAGTCATCGTATGCCATGGATTGAAGATCATCGGGTACAAACATGTGGCGCATGACGGTGCGCAGTGCTTCTAGCAGGCGGGGATCACTCACACCGCGCCGTTCGATTTGCTCGGTCACCATTTTGTCGCGCAGGGCTGCAAAGGAGTTTACTGCCATGGCTCAAGCTCCAGGCGGTTGGCGATCTGGCGGTCGATTTTTCCCATCGGGAAGCTGGCTAAAGCCCCCGGCAGCACCCAACGCAACTGGCTGGCTTCGATTGCCTGCGGCTCGGGACCTGCCAGGCGGCACAGGAAGGCATGCAGCGTAACCCGAAAATGCGTATAGGCGTGATTGTATATACCAAATGGACCCTCGATAAGCACCGCTGTATTTAATTCCTCGCGGATTTCACGCTGCAGGCCCTCTTCGAAAGTCTCGTCGTTTTCCAGTGTGCCACCGGGAAACTCCCACATTCCCCCCAGCAGATCGCTCTGCGCGCGTTGGGCTATGAGCACCGTGCCCGCGCGGCGCACGACAGCCGCTGCAACGGTAAGGTGAGGTATTTTCTGGCGAGGGGGGATAACCGGAAGCGTCTCTTGCAGGCCCAACTTGTGCGCAGCACAAATTTCTAACAGCGGGCAGATCAGGCACTGCGGCGCGCGTGGTGTGCAAACAGCAGAGCCCAGGTCCATGAGGGCCTGGTTATAATCGCCGGCACGACCGGGCGGCAGGCAGCGACGGGCCAGTTCCCACAGTTCTTTTTCACCGGCTGGAGAACGGGCAGGGGTCTGAACTGCAAAGACGCGGGACAACACGCGGCGGATATTCCCATCAAGGGCCGCTTCATCCTTCCCAAAGGCAATCGATGCGATCGCCCCGGCAGTATAAGCGCCGATGCCCGGCAATTTTTCAAGGCTGGCTCGATCCTGGGGGAGCTGGCCGGCGTACTGCTCAACCACAACCTGGGCAGCTTTGTGCAGGTTGCGCGCCCGGCTGTAGTATCCCAGGCCTTCCCAAAGGCTGAGCACTTGCTGTTGGGTAGAGCTTGCCAGGGATTGGATTGTGGGAAAACGCTGCATCCAGCGTTCAAAATAGGGTATGACGGTTTCGACCCGGGTCTGCTGGAGCATGATCTCCGAGACCCAGACGGCATAGGCATCCGCGTGTCCCCGCCATGGCAGCTGCCGCTGCTCGCGGTCGTACCAGGTTAATAGCCGCCTGGCTAACTCATCTGGAACAGGCAACAAAGCCTCAGAATTGAAAACCTCCATGCGCCTCGACGATCTTTTCGGAATAATTAATCACATAATCCTGGAGCTGGTTGTGCAGACTTTGCCACTCAGGAGAGTCCATCACCTCATGCGCTTTAGCAACCGAAGGAAGCAGGGCCCCCACCAGGATCTGGGGGCGGCTGCCAAAGACTGTGGCCCAGGCGTCTTTTAATTCCAGGCCGAGGCGCTGCACACCCGGGATATATTCCCTGACCACGAACTCAAAGTATTCCTGCTCTCGCTCGGGTGCGATATCCCAGGTCATGATTATCTTGATTGCCAAAGTATGCTCCTCTTAACTGTGCTGGTAATCTAAAACGATCACACGCGTCTCATCTGGCAAAGTGGTAGAACTGGTCATTTTCAACACGGAAACGTGCTCGGTTTCTGAGATGCCCATCTCTTTCAGAAATTTGTTGAGTTCATCGAGCTTAACCTGGGAACCATCGGTGGCGTAATGCATGGGAACGACGATGTTCGGTTCGATCAGACTGATTACTTCGGCAGCTTTGGCCGCGTTCAGGCTGCTGGCGTCTCCCACCGGGATCAGGGCGATATTCACCGGGCCAAGTGCTTCGACCTCAGCCTGGGTCGGAACCCGGTCGATCTGGCCAAAATGAGCCACGGTTAATCCATTATAGTCAAAAACATACAGTGTATTGCGCGGAATGTCCTCAGATTTTTTGCCGTGCCCGTTGGTTTGAACGCCGGTGATGAAAACACCGCCAATTTCAAACTCTCCCGGACCGGTAATCAGGTGCGGATCGCCTTTGACGGCTGAGGTGAAATTATGTTCTGAATTATCAGTGCTCACAGTGACAATATCTGCCCTGAGCTTTAAAGGGTCGTAGCCTACAATTTTGTGATCAAACGGGTCGCAAACCACCGCAGCCATACTGCGTTCCATCATTCGGAAACAAAAATGTCCGTACCAGGTAATTTCCATGAAGCCTCCAAGTTTCGACCTGATTATACAATAAATACGACATTTCCACCTTCTTGATAAGGTATAATGAAGGATGACTTTGGACCCAGCATGGAGAGTGTATGACGGAGAGAAAAATCCGCGTTCTGATGGCCAAACCCGGCCTGGATGGGCATGACCGCGGTGCAAAAGTAGTCGCTCGCGCGCTGCGGGATGCCGGTATGGAGGTTATTTATACTGGTTTGCGTCAAAGCCCGGAAATGATCGCAGAGGCTGCTCTGCAAGAAGACGTGGACGTGGTTGGGCTATCGATCCTTTCTGGGGCACATATGGTACTGGTCCCGCGAGTGATTGACTTGTTACGTTCCAACCAGCAAGATAATGTTAAAGTATTTATCGGGGGGATCATCCCCGATAGTGATATCCCAGAACTTTTACAAGCAGGGGTAATGGCCGTTTATGGGCCAGGAACCTCCAGCGAAACGTATATTCGCGATATTCGACAGGCTTTTTTGAGCGAGTGATGGACCTGACCCAGTCGGTGTTGGCGGGTGATCGGTTGGCACTGGCCCGATTGCTGACCCAGGTGGAGAATGACTCCGCGGTTGGGCGGGCTGCAGTGGATGGCCTCTTTCCGGCGACGGGTAAGGCTCACGTGGTGGGCATTACCGGTTCCCCGGGAACGGGAAAATCTTCCCTGGTCAACCATCTCACCCGGTCTTTTCGTCGTCCAGAAGACCAGCGTCCGCCAAAAACTGTGGCAATTGTGGCGGTGGACCCTTCCAGCCCGTTCAGTGGGGGGGCACTGCTGGGCGACCGGGTGCGGATGCGCGATTTGAGCGGCGACCGTGGCGTTTTTATCCGTTCAATGGCTTCACGCGGGGCGTTAGGTGGACTTTCGCGCAGCACAGCCGCGGTAGTCAATGTGCTGGATGCAGCCGGGTTCGAGCTGATCCTGGTGGAGACGGTTGGGGCAGGGCAGTCGGAGGTGGATATCGCCCGCCTGGCACACACCACGATTGTGGTGGAAGCACCGGGAATGGGGGATGAAATCCAGGCGATCAAAGCGGGCATTCTGGAAACGGCCGATATTCTGGTGGTCAATAAAGCTGACCGGCCAGGGGCCGAAAATACCGAACGGTCGCTGCGCTTGATGATTGAGATGGGACATCCCGCTCATTCCACCCGGGTAGCGCAGCCAACGCCGCAGGGAACATGGCTCCCACCGGTGCTGCGCTGCGTATCCACCAGCGGAGAAGGGGTGGAATTGATCGCCCAGGCGATTGTTGACCACGGCGATTATTTGCAGAAAAGTGGATTGTGGCGGCAGCGCGAATACGAACGCCTGAAAACTACCCTGGCGATTTTGGTTCAAGAGGCATTAATCGCCCGCTGGCGCAGTCAGGTCAGTGAAGATCAAATCGAAGAATGGGTAGTCCGTTTATGCGAACGTTCTGCCACACCTTATGAAGTCGTAAAGGCATTAATTTAGCGGATAAATATAACCATCCGCTTTCGAGGAGAAGACCTATGCAACGTACATCGATTGGTGATCTTCGACAGAAGATCGGTGAAACCGTGATGATCCAGGGCTGGCTGCAAACGCTGCGGGATCAAAAAAAGATGCAGTTTTTAATCGTACGCGACCGGACGGGATTGGTCCAGGTGGCCAATTGGAAGCCAAACAGCACTGAAGTGGCGGATTTGATCTCAAAAATCGCTACCGAATTGGCGCTGACCATCACCGGCAAGGTCGTGGATAACCCGGTTGTCAAGCTGAATGGTCTGGAACTGCAGTTGGAAACGATCACCGTTGAGGCCCAGGCTGGGGAACAATTGCCGTTTGACCCGTTTAATGAAAATTTAGCCGGGGTCGATATCCGCATGGATTGGCGCTATCTCGATCTGCGCCGGGCGGAAAGCCTGTTGATCTTCAAGGCCCAGACGGTTGCCGAAGCGGCGATGCGCGAATATTGGTTGAAGCACGATTTTATCGAAATTCATACCCCCAAGATTATGGGCGTGCCCAGCGAAAGCGGGGCAGAATTATTTGAGGTTATCTATTTTGATCGCAAAGCTTATCTTGCCCAGTCGCCGCAGTTCTACAAACAGTTGGCGATGGCCGCCGGGTTTGAGCGCGTGTTCGAGATTGGACCGGTTTTCCGGGCCGATCCCTCCTTTACCTCTCGCCATATGACCGAATTCACCGGCGTGGATATGGAAATGAGCTGGATCAAGTCTCACGATGATGTGATGACTTTTGAAGAGGGTTTACTGCAGTATACCTACCAACGGGTCAAAGATGCGCTCGGGGCTGAGATTAAGGAACTGCTCGGAACGGAGATCACGGTGCCGACCCTACCATTTCCGCGCATCCCCATGGCAGAAGCAATCGAAATTTTAAAGAAGGAAGGCTACCAACTGCCCCCCGAAAAGAAAGGCGACATTGATCCGGCGGGCGAGCGTTTGATGGCTCAGTACGTGATGCGGGAATTTAACCATGAGTTTGTCTTCCTGACGGATTGGCCGATCGCCGTGCGGCCCTTCTATCACATGCGCTATGCGGACCGGCCTGATTTGACGATGAGTTTTGACCTGCTCTGCAACGGATTGGAGATCACCACCGGCGCGCAGCGCGAACACCGAATCGAGATTTTGGAAAAACAGGCCCTTGAAAAAGGATTGGCGCTGGAACCCATCGGCGATTATTTAAACGATTTCCGCTACGGCTGCCCGCCCCACGGCGGTTTCGGAATGGGCCTGTCGCGGCTGCTGATGGTGATGCTCGGGCTGCAGAATATCCGCGAGACGGTATTCCTGTTCCGTGGGCCAAACCGACTGACGCCATAATTCATTCCAGGGGATTGCGAGAATCATTCTTGCAACCGCATCTGGATGAAAGGATCAAGCGATGATTATTGGCAAGAGGGTCAGGCTGCGCGCCATTGAAAGAAGCGATTTACCGCGCTTTGTGGAGTGGCTCAATGATCCCGAGGTCAACCGCGGATTGTCGTTAATCATTCCGCTCTCATCCGTCCAGGAGGAGAGCTGGTTTGAAAGTATGCGCAGCAAACCAAATGAAGAACATCCGCTGGGGATCGAAGTCCAAACCCCTACTGGTTGGCTGCTGGTGGGCAATTTGGGTTTGATGGATATTGATTGGAAAAACCGGCTGGCCGAAGTGGGTATCTTTATCGGAGAGAAACGCTACTGGAACCAGGGCTATGGGCATGATGCGATGGTGCTGATGCTGCGCCATGCCTTTCTGAATCTTGGGTTGAACCGGATTTTCTTGCGCGTGTTTGAGACCAATCCTAGGGCGGTGCATTCCTATGAAAAGGCCGGCTTTGTCCACGAAGGGCGAATGCGCCAGGCCAAGTATCAAGATGGAAAATTTGTCGATGTCCTGCTGATGAGTGTGCTGCATTCCGAGTGGCAGGACCCGGATTCTGTTTAACGAGGAAGGAATGTTATGCCTTTGAATCACGTGGCGCGCCATGAACGCATGACTTATGGGGATGTAAAACTATATGCCGGCACCGGCTGCCCGGAATTAGCCGCCAGAATTGCCGAATACCTCGACCTGCCCCTGTGTGAGCGCGACATCATCATGTTTCCGAACGATAACCTGTTTGTGAAATTGAGAAAAAGCGTGCGCGGGCAAGATTGTTATGTGGTCCAA
This sequence comes from uncultured Chloroflexia bacterium, assembly GCA_963768585.1. Classification (GTDB taxonomy): domain Bacteria; phylum Chloroflexota; class Anaerolineae; order Anaerolineales; family Anaerolineaceae; genus CAVUNY01. The sequence goes on along the minus strand of CAVYIF010000018.1, from coordinate 217,906 downwards.
ACCACATCGGCACCGGTGCACCGCAATTTGATGGAACTGCTCATCTTGCTGCAAACCTTGCGATTGGATTCGGCTTCGCGGGTGACGGCAGTTGTGCCATACCTGTGTTATGCCCGCTCGGATAAAAAGGACCAGCCGCGCGTTCCAATTACGGCCCGTCTGGTGGCGGATATGATCCAGGTCGCCGGGGCCGACCGCTATATTACCCTTGATCTGCATGCCGGGCAGATTCAGGGCTTTTTCTCGATCGCGGGCGATGTGCTCTCCGCATTTCACATCCTGGTGGATTACATGAAAAGTAAACAAGACCAGATGTATAATCCGGTGGTTGTGACTGCTGATCTGGGTTTTGCCAAGAAGGCGCGCAATTACGCCCAGGTGCTGCACGTGCCGATGGCATTTATCGAAAAGCGACGGACAATCAATGATTCCAAGGCCCAGGCCTTGACCCTGATTGGCGACGTTAGCGGGCGCGATGTGATTATCGTGGATGATGAAGTCGATACGGGCGGTTCGATTACGCAGGCGGTGAACCTGGTAAAAGAATGCGGAGCGCGGGATATTTATATGAGCTTCGTGCACCCGCTGTTTTCGCTGAACGCGGCCGAACGCATGGCTGCCCTACCTGTAAAAGAAATGATCACAACCGATACGGTTCCGATCCCGCCCGAAAAAATGGCTTTGTTCGGAGATCGATTGACAGTCCTTTCGGTTTCATCGCTGGTGGGCGAAGTGATCCTGCGGGCAAATGAAGGCCGCAGTGTAGGGGAGATGTTTGGAGAATAATTGATGCCCGAACTGCCCGAAGTCGAAACGATCGCTCGATACTTGCGAGATGGCAAGGATGGGAAGCCGCTTGTGGGGCAAACGATTCAATCGGTCGAGGTGTTTTGGGAAAAGAGCATCGCTGAACCTGCGGTTGCACAGTTTCGGCGGCAAATAAGTGGGCAAAGCGTGCGAGAGGTTGCCCGCCGGGCGAAATTTCTGATCCTGCGGCTGGATTTTGACTATCTTCTGTTTCACTTGAGAATGAGTGGTGATTTGCGGATCGAACCCGAGCAATCCGAAGATGGGCAGGTGCGCCCCGTTGCTGTACATGACCGGCTGGTCTTTCACCTGTCGCAAGGCGAGCGGCTGGTGTTCAATGACCCGCGCAAGTTTGGGCGAGCCTGGCTGGTCCGTGATACCACCCCGGTTTTTGCCGGTTTGGGACCTGAACCACTGGCGGAAGATTTCAGCGCCCAGGATTTTTACCAACGCCTGCATGCCCATCACCGCCAGCTTAAACCATTACTGTTAGATCAAAAATTTATCGCGGGTCTGGGCAATATTTATACAGATGAAGCACTTCATTTAGCCCGACTTCACCCCAATCAGATTTCTGCTGGCGTCAGACTTCACGAGGCTGAGAACTTATGGCAGGCCATTCGGTCGGTACTGCAAGAAGGCATCCGTCGCAACGGGGCAAGCATTGATTGGGTCTACCGGGGCGGCGATTTTCAAAATTCGTTCCGAGTGTACCAGAGAACCGGATTGCCTTGCCCGGTTTGTGGTACCGCCATCGTGCGTACGGTGGTAGGCCAGCGCGGCACACATTACTGCCCGGTCTGCCAGCCTAAGCCGGATTGATGAAGAGGTGAGTGATGGTTACCAGTCAGAGTCAGGTAATTATGCTGTTAGTCGTGTTGGCTGCCGGATTCATTATCGGCGCTGCATTGGCCTGGTGGCTTGCGAGTCGCGGGAATCCCCCCCCGGCCGACCAGGAACAGGATATTCTCAGAGAACTGCGTAAACGCTATATTGAAAAGGCGGCTCTATGGCAGGACCGTTCCTCGGGACAGCTGGCGGTGCGCACTGGTGACATGCTCATCACCTCTGCCAAACAAATGAGCGAGGCACAAAAACGGAACTTGAACGGTTTGCTAAAGGATTGGGCGGGTTGGATGGGATTTATTGGCAGCCAAACCGATGCTCCGGCGGCACCCTCTGAACCGCAAGCACAAATACCGCTGACACCTCAACCATCAGAAATGGCGAGACCCTTATCCGTTGTAGATCTGGAAGAAGGCCTTGAAGGAAAGACGGCGAAAAAGGCCGGCCTGGAGAAACCGAAGAGCATCGTAGAGCAAATCAATGATATTCTTCAGGAAAATTTGAAGAATCACCCGGCCATGAGTAAAGGCATTCGCCTCATGGAAGATCCGCGTGAAGGTGTGATGGTGTGGGTAGGGTTGGACCATTATAATGGTGTGGATGCCGTTACAGATCCTGAGGTAAAACAAGTTTTGAAGGAAGCGGTGCAAGAATGGGAACGGCGTGCCCAACCCGGTAAAACTTTGTAGTGTGATGTTCTTAAAACCGATTGAAGGTAGATTGAAGAATGGCGACCTCTGAAGAACGTTTAAAAGTACTGCATATGATTCAGGAAGGGAAAATTAGTGCTGCAGAAGGGATGAAGCTGCTCGATGCGTTGGGACAGCCCAAGGTGCCCGTTTCATCTCGTGCCCCGGTGTCTCCCCGACCGGCTCTTTCCGGGCAGGGCGCGCGCTGGTTCCGGGTGCGTGTTACCGATACCGATACCGGACGAGTACGGGTCAATATCCGGCTGCCGATCACGGTGGTGACTGCCGGGGTTAAGTTAGGCGCACGCTTTTCTCCGGAAGTCGATGGTCTGGATATGAACGCATTGATGGATTCGATTCGCACCGGGGAGATGGGTCAAATTGTGGATGTGTACGACGAGAATGATGGCGAACACGTAGAAGTGTTTCTCGAGTAGAAAAATCCCCTGGATTCCAGGGGATTTTTCTACTCGAGTTTTGTTCAGGCCGCTTCAACCTTTTCAACTTCCGGGAAAAACTGCTTGATCGTCCCTTCCACCCAACCATGCAGGGTTGAAGGAGACAGGGGACATCCCAAACAGGCCCCACCCAGGTGAACTTTCACCAACTTGCCATCAAATTCGACCAGTTCTACCGAACCACCGTGGTAATGATCGATATAGGCATCGAGCTGCTCAATCAATCCGCGCAGCTGTTCTTCAGATGAATAAGTAGATCCATTCTCAGTCATGGATGGTTAACCTCCTCCGGCTTTTTTCGCTCAATTCCATACCTTCACAAAGTATCGCCAGCATTTGGGCGTGGGTGCAGTTAAGCCGCTCAGCGATCAGACCGGAGAGGCGTTCAAGCAGTGAACTCCCAACGTCCGGATGATTCTCGCACAATTGGCGCAGCTTTTCCCCACGAATCCTTACTACTTCACATTTTACCAGAGCTGACGCTCCAGAGGTATAGGAACTTCGCCGTAATGCGGCAGACCAGCCAAAAACGCCCTTTTGTTGAAGAAGAGCCACATTTAGTGGGGGACCATCGTATGGTTTAAAACGAATCTGGACCTCACCATTTAACAGGATATAAACGAATAAGGCAAGATCACCTTGTTCAAAGATCGTCTCGCCTGGTCCGTATGAACACATATCCAATAAAGGGGTGATCAGGCGCATTTGTTTGGGTTCGAGGCCGGAAAAAACCGCCAGATGTGCGTATTCCTGATTTACCATTGTCCCCATCATAGCGAAAGGGAGTTAAGGTTCGTAGTGGCAAACATCCTGAATGCAATGACAAAACTCATTAATGAGGATTACAGATGTATCTTTTTTACCTTCATGTGCATCTACTAAATGTTTTGAAGGCGCTATACTGGTGAAAACCAGTAAAAATAATTTATTATGGAGAAATATACTGATGGACATGATCGTTGACTTTCCCGGGGGGGCGCGTGTAGATGCACATTTTGGTGGTTATACTGTAATGACCGATCAGCCGCCCATGGGCGGTGGTGAAGGGTCCGCTCCCACGCCTTTCTCTGTTTTTTTGGCCTCGATTGGAACCTGTGCCGGGATTTATGTGTTAGGATTCTGCCGCCAGCGCGGCATCGCGACCGATGGTATTCGCATCGTTCAGCGGGTAAACCGCAGTCGAGCTACAGGGATGGTCGATAAAATCGACCTGGAAATCCAGGTTCCGCCGAGTTTTCCTGAAAAGTATTATGAAGCTCTGGTGCGCTCAGCCGACCAATGTGCTGTGAAAAAGCATCTGGAAAACCCGCCCCAGTTTGACGTTTTTACCAAAGTAACTGCCTGAGAACACAGTTTTCTTTTCATTGTGAAATTACGGGATGTAAGGACTGAAGCCCTTGCATCCTGTTTTCTTTGGTTTTGGTGTTTATTTTATTGAAACCACGGGTTTTCTCATAAAACGGATTTGACCGAACGAAAACAGCAGAAAACCCAACACACAGAAACCGGAAAGAACCAAAAATAGCCCGCTCGAGCCGAGCAGGTCAAATAGCCAGCCGCTGAGCAGGGTCCCTATTACGCCGGCAAAACCGGTCGTGGATACCACCAACCCTTGAGCGGTGGCAGTCAGTCCGGGCGGTGCCAACTGGTTGGCAACATTGATTGTGCTGTTCCAGAACAAAACAAACATTGGGCCTGAAAGCACGGAAATGCCTAATGCCCATTCAGGTGCTCCCATCTGGCTGTACAAAAAGAAACGCAGGATGTAACCCAGGGTGGCAAGCCACAGCAAGCGGCTGGCGCCAAACCGGCGGATGAGCGACCCTGAATAGGCCATAAATGGGATTTCGACCAACGCGGAAGTGGTGAAAACAAATCCCACCAGGCTGTCGCTCCCGCCCATGTTCTTGATCGTGACGTTCAAGAAAGAAAATGAGCCGCTGGAAGCCAGCCAGATTAAGAACACCGTGGCAATCAAGATCTGCCAGACCGGTTGGCGGATCATGGTCGAAATTGATTTAAACTTAGACGATTGGCGCTGGATGGCGCGCGAGGGCAAAAACAAGGCCGTGACGATAAAGGCCAGGCTGACCACGCCAAAGGCGGGAAACATGGTCGACAGGCCGAACTTTTCAAAGACCAGGCCTGAAATCGATGTGGCGAGGATGTAACCAAACGACCCGCCCAGACGGTAGCGCCCGTAATCTTCGCGCCTTTTTCCCAGGAAGGAGAGTGCCAGGCTGTCGACCAATGTGCTGGTGGCGGAGTTAAACCCCCCATACAGACTGGCGATGAGGGCAAAACCGGAAAATGTGCTCGCAAGCGGGTATAACTGGCTGACCACCGCTGTTCCTAAAGCGCCAATGATCAAGATGATGCGTGGTCGTGCGGTGCGATCGCTCAAATAGCCCCACAGAGTGGCACCCAGCATACCAAATAAAGAAGCCAGCATGCCCACTAACCCGATTTGAGTCCCATTTAAGCCGGCGTCGTGCAGATAAACATTGATAAAGGAAACAAAGATCCCGATTCCGGCAAACTGAAAGAAAAAAAGCAAGCGGACAATCTGAAGAGGACGGACATAAGATGGGTCTTCAGAAGTGGGCAGCATGATTTAATTCGGGATCGGAGATTGGTCGCATGAACACATTACGCGCCGACTAAAAATATTGGATTCAAGTATGGGGGATAAACCACGCCTGAATTGTACCCTGAAACCAGGCCCGGGTAGGGAGGAAAATATGCAGTCAGGTCAGCGGAGAGAGGGGATGATGTAAGGTAAACGCCCCGGGCCGGCGTGAAAAACTTCCAACGGCAGGTGATAGACCGGGCTGAGCCTTTCAGGCGTGAGGACTTCATGGGCCGGGCCAAGCGCGCGCAGTTCTCCTTGGGCCAGGAGCGCCACCCGGTCGGCATAACGCGCTGCCAGGTTCAAGTCGTGAAGGACAATCAACACGGCCAGGTTTTCCTGGCGGGCGAGTAAACGAACCTGGTCGAGTAAAGCGATCTGGAACTGCAGGTCGAGATGTGAAGTCGGTTCGTCCAGAAGCATGATCGGCGCAGCCTGAGCCAGGGCGCGGGCCAGCAGCAGACGCTGCTGCTCGCCGCCGGATAATTCGCCGACTGGGCGCTGGGCAAGTTCAAGTGTCTGGGTGGTAACCATTGCCTGGCGAGCAATGGCCTCATCTTTTTGCGAGACCTGTCCCAGCCAATTAAGATGCGGCGTACGGCCGAGTAAGACGGTTTCCCAGGCGGAAAAGGCCGGGGGCAAATTGCGCGCCTGGGGAACCACCGCGATCCAGCGGGCGCGATCGACAGATGAAAGCTGGTTGAGCGAACGACCGTTTACACGCACCTCGCCTGATGTGAGCGGGGCAATCCCGCTGAGGGCGCGGATGAGCGTGGTTTTTCCAGAACCATTCGGCCCGAGGACGGCCAAAATACTGCCAGGTAAAAGATCGAAACTGATCTCTTTGAGAACGAGGCGGCTGCCATAATGGACATAAAGATTGTGGACTTCTAACATATTTCACCAAAAATTTTGCTGTTTGGACCGGCGCAGAACCCAGAGAAAAAAAGGTGCCCCAGCCAGAGCCGTGATCACTCCCACAGGCAGTTCCTGGGGAGCCATCACCACGCGAGCGAGGATATCAGCGACCAGCAAGAAGCTGGCTCCGGCGAGGATGCACAATGGCAGCAAGCGCCGGTAATCACTGCCCCAAACAATGCGCACCAGGTGCGGGACGACCAGCCCGGCAAAACCGATCACGCCCGAAAATGAAACGGCGGCAGCGGTGGTCAAGGTGGCGATGAGAACGATCAGGCGGCGGGTACGTTCAACCGGAAGGCCCAACTGCTGGGCCTGTTCGTCGCCAAACTGGAGCACATTCAGGGCATGTCCGGTGGTGAGTAAGGCACCCAACCCGAGCACGACATAGGGCAGAATGGCGATAACCGGCTGCCATCCGCTCAGGGTGGATCCACCTAACAACCAGACGATGGCCCGGCGCAATTCGCCGGTGGAATTCAACATGAGGAACGAGGTCATGGCGGTGGCAAATGAACTCACGGCCACCCCGGCCAAAATTAAGTTGGTGGTGGGCACTGTGCGCCCAACCCGGGCCAACATATAGACCAGGAACACCGTCAGCAGTGCACCGCTGAAAGCCGCCAATGGGACTGCCATTAATCCCAGGCCCGTATAGGCCCAGCGGATACCCATGGCGATGACTGCGCCTAACCCCGCCCCGGAAGCCACGCCGATCAAGTAAGGATCTGCCAGTGGGTTGCGGAAAATTCCCTGGTACGCGGCACCACTGCCAGCCAGGGCCGACCCGGTGATGGCCACGAGGATGGTTCGCGGCAGGCGCAGATCAAACAAGATGATTGTAAAGGCGGGAGAAATATCCGCTGGAAGGGGTTGCCCGGTGAAACGCCCGAAAATTACCTGCAGCAAGACATCGGGTGAGATGAAAACACTGCCCACCCCCACGCTGAACAACAGTGCTGCAATCAGCAGCGCCATGTTGATCAGGTAGGGGCGGGCAGCGCGAGTCATCCTATTTGAATGCCTCGGGATGGATCGCCTTTGCCAGGCTCTCCAAACCATCGATCAGGCGCGGACCCGGGCGCGAGACCAGGTTATCGTCGACGGCGAATACCTGGTTGGCTTTTACTGCTTTGATCACCGACCAGCCAGGACGGGTGGCAACCTGTTCGGGGGTGGTGCCGTAAGCAGCATCGCCCAGCAGGATGATATCGGGATCCTGGGCCAGCAGTTCTTCCTGGCTGATCTGGGGATAGTCGCCCTTGAGGTTGGCCCCGATGTTGGCCCCGCCGGCCATGGAGATCAGGATATCAATAAAAGTATTGGGGCCGACGGTGTAGGGTTTGGCGGGATCGGAAGCATCCAGTTCGTAAAAAACCTTGGGCCGGTCACTGATACCCGCCAGGGCATCTGTAACCGCTTTTTGACGGGCTTGAAGATCGGCGCTCAGTTTGGCAGCTTCAGACTGGTGCCCGGTCAGGATGCCGGTCGTCTCCAGATTCTGGTAAAGGCCTTCAAATTTTGTTGGATTGGTAAGCATAAAAACGGTGATCTTCAGATCTTCCAGTGATTTAATTTGTTCCGGGGTGTTGAGTTCAGAAGCCAAAACCAGGTCCGGTTGGAGTTTGGCAATCTCTTCCAGGTTGTAACTGCCCATATTTCCGCCCACGGATGGCAAATTCTTGGCCTCTTCTGGATAATCGGAGAGGTCGTCGCGGCCAATCATCGCACCGCCTGCGCCGATGGCGTATAAAATTTCAGTGTTGGAAGGCGCCAATGAGATGATTTTTTGGGCAGGAGCAGCCAGGATTACCTGACGGCCCAATCCATCGGTGAGGGTGATTGCCGGATCTGAGGTGGCTGTGGGAACAGGCGTTGCAGCCGGGGCACATGCCGACAAAACGAGTACGATTGTAAGTAAGGCAAATAAAAAGCGTTTCATGAATATTCTCCAGGTTTTTGTTTGTTCGCAGATTCAATCTTTAGCTGGGTTCGGTTGAATTGAGTTTTTACCAGCTGCGTGAATCTTTGCCAAATATCTGCTCGTTTTCGAGCAAACCCTGGACTGGGGTCCCTTGAAATAAAAAGCCCTGTCGCGAACGACAGGGAGTGGGCCATAAATACACAGCATCTGGTTCCCACCTCCTTTTGCGCGAGGTTGTGGAAAACGCCTTGGGGCGGGCGACCTGGCTTGGAGGTTGTAACCTCCTCACAGTTGCGCGACAGCACCGGACTTGAACCGGTTTCGCCTTTAAGCCTCCCCATCCGGGGGAAAAGGCACCCTGTTGGCTATTTACCTGATTATGATTTTAGTCTTATGCCTGAAAATCGTCAAGTCAGGGAGGGGCATCAATTGGGCTGCTGTTTCCGAAAGGCACGCAGCAAGAAAAATAAACCGACCAGGATGATCAGCACCGCGCCGATGATTTTGATGACCGGTGTGCCAAACAGCGTGGCTAATAAACCAAAAATGCCGGCGGAAATGGCCGTCATCCAGACTCCTGCCCAGAAAGAGTTTTTTCCCCAACCGCCCACTATAGATGCCAGGAGGATTCCCAGGCCAACCCCAGCCACGATCAGCAGCCAGGCATACGCCCAGACGACCCAATCCTGGGTGAGAGTCGAATAGATAAAAATCAGTCCCAGAGAAAGGAAGACACCACCCGGAATGAAAAGGGCAGCCAACCCGGTGCGAGACTCTGGCCAGAGGTAAGCCGGCAGGAAAAACCCTGCCGCGATCAGGAAAAAGATCACCGGCCAGGCCTGGCTAATCCAATCACCTGGGATCAGCGATAAAAGAAACAAGATGGCGCCAAAGGCAATCAGCAAAATTCCAAAAGCAAGGGAAGCCTTACGAGACGGGTCCATGATTCCTCCTATTCAACCCAATGCTGTATAAACAGGCAATACCAAAACGCACTTATATTGTAACTGGTTTGGGGAATAGCTAATATTAAAATCGGGTGCGGTTATAGAAAAAATTCTATGCGAGGAAAGTTTTCTCCTGAAAAAAAATACAACGCAGCGTGGCATGTGCTTGACCTGAGTTGAGGAGTTGGCTAGAATGGAAACTTGGTAATCCAATTCCCGGATCGACCGTGGTACCCATCAAATTTATCGGATAAATAAATGCCACGAACCTTTATTGTTGCCAATCCAACTTCCGGCCGAGGTAAGGGCACCCGGATGATTCCGATCATCAAACGCCTGATGAACCTTAACCAGCTCGATTTTTCTCTGGAAATTACAGAAAGACCCTGGCATGCGGTCGAGTTAACCCGTCAGGCGGTGTCTCAAGGTTATGATTATGTGGTCGCAGCGGGTGGAGATGGTACGATTAATGAAGTGCTTAATGGGCTGCTCCAGGCGCAAGAGGCTGGCATGGGAAATCCGGCACTGGGTGTCTTATCCGTAGGCCGCGGCAACGATTTTGCTTACAGTATGGGTATCCCGCTTTCTCTGGAAGAGTCCATCCATGCTCTGGCTGTAGGTAAGACACACCCGGTGGATGTGGGCCGGTTGAAGGGTGGTTTGTTCCCGCAAGGGCGGATTTTTGGCAATGGCGTGGGGATCGGATTTGATGCCGTGGTCGGTTTTGAATCGGTGAAGTTAGCCCCGTTGAGCGGGTTTGTTTCCTACCTGATTGCCGCGTTAAAGACGATCATGCTGTATTACCATGCCCCCAAAATACGCATCGAGCTTGATGATGAAACCATCACTCAACCATCTTTAATGGTTTCGATTATGAACGGAAGGCGGATGGGAGGCGGTTTTTATATGACGCCCGAATCGCTTTCAAACGATGGGTATTTTGATTTGTGCATCGCGGGAGATGTAAACCGTTTTGAAATCTTCAAGATCATGCTGCGTTTCATGCGCGGGAATCAAAAAGGTCACCCGGCAATTCAATTCAGGCGCTCGCGTCATGTGACGGTCACTGCATTAAATGGCTCACTGCCCGCTCATGCCGATGGCGAAATGATGGCTCTGGATGCCAATTGTCTGGAGATGGAAGTGCTGCCTCACACGATTGATCTGGTTTTGAATCCGAAGGAGGAAAGTTGAACCCCCTGGAACCTGTTGCCATGCTGGTCCAAAGGGTGCTGGTCGGTATACCTTGCCGGATCCACGATGCTGAATTGGCAAAAGTGCCTGCCAGGGGACCGGTCATTGTCCCAGGCAACCATGCGACATCGCTAGAAGTGCCGATCATGCTTTCACACCTTTACCCGCGCCGGGTAACGGGGATGGCAAAAATCGAAGCCTGGCGAAACCCCATTTTACGCTTGCTGTATTGGGTTTACCGGATCGTGCCGGTGCGGCGCGGTGAAGGGGATATGAATGCGATGAAACTGAGCATGGAACGTTTGAAAGAAGGTTATATTCTGGCGGTTGCGCCGGAAGGGACGCGCAGCTACGACGGGAAACTACAGCAAAGCCGGGCCGGGGTGGCCCTTCTGGCAGTTCGCAGCGGAGCGCCGGTCATGCCGTTTGCTCATTTTGGCGGCGAAAAAATGTGGGATAACTTGAAGCACCTTAAACGAACAGATTTCTACCTGCGGGTCGGCAACCCATTTAAAGTTGATCTGCACGGCGAGCGCATGAATAAAGAAAACAGCCAGAAAATTGCCGACGAGATCATGTTCCAAATTGCTGCAATGCTGCCTCCCTATTACCGCGGGTACTACAGCCATCTTGAACAGGCGACTGAAGAATATTTGCATTTTGAACCGGGTGTTGCAAGCAACTTGCTGCGGGCAAGCGAATATGATTGAAGGAAGGTTGTAACGAATGTTTGACCAGCCGGGTTTGTTTAACCGTTCTCTGTCTGTCAGCGACCTGACGCGCTATCTGCGCGAACTGCTGGAGAGCGACGAGATTCTACGCGATTTATGGGTTGTCGGAGAAATTTCTAATCTCTCGCGGCCCAGTTCCGGGCATGTCTATCTGACTTTAAAGGATGCGGGCGCCGCACTGCGCTGCGTGATATGGCGCAGTACCATGCTGCGCTTGGCGGTAAACTTGAGCAATGGGCAGGCGGTCGAGGCCCACGGTCAGATTGGAGTTTACGAGCGGGATGGCGCATACCAGCTGTACATCGATGCGGTGCGCCCGGCGGGGGAAGGCAAGCTGTACCAGGAATTCCTCAGGTTAAAAGCGCGGCTTGAATCCGAGGGTTTGTTTGATGAGGAGCGCAAGCGAGCGCTGCCCGAGCGCCCACACCGGATTGGTATCGTTACCTCGCCGACCGGGGCTGCCTTACAGGATATGCTGAATACCTTGCAGCGGCGCTATCCCCTGGCTGAGGTGGTGCTGGCGCCGGCCGCCGTTCAGGGCGACAATGCGCCCGGGGAAATTGTGCGCGGAATTGGCGCGCTGAACCGGCTGGGAGATGTGGATGTGATCCTGGTCGCGCGGGGCGGCGGGTCGCTGGAGGACTTGTGGGCGTTTAATGACGAAGTTGTAGTGCGGGCAGTGGCAGCTTCGGCGATACCGGTGGTCAGCGGCGTTGGTCACGAGACAGATTTTACGCTTTCGGATTTTGCCGCCGACCGGCGCGCACCTACGCCGACCGGGGCAGCCGTTCTTGTAACCCCGGATGTGGCTGACATGCGCCTGAATTTGATCGATGTTCAGAATCGATTAGAGACTGCCGGAGAAGATGCCGTGGAAACGGCCCGTCTGAGGTTGGATGAGTTTGCCAGACGGCTGGACCGAGCTTCACCGGATTGGCGCGTGCGCAATGAGCGCCAGCGGATTGATGAGTTCGGCGCACGCCTGGGCCGCAGTGCGGCAGGGAACCTGATCCTGCGCCGGGCACACCAGACCGGAGCGATTGCCCGGCTGGCGGCTTTGAACCCGCAGGCCGTTTTACAACGCGGGTACGCGCTGGTGCAAACGACGGATGGGACGCTGGTGCGGCGGGCTGCCCAACTGGCAGCCGGCCAGGAGGTCAACCTCGGGATGGTGGATGGCGAGGTGGGCGCCAGGGTGGAATGGATAAAAATTCATCAAGATGGCGAATAAATCTCCAGCCAAAAAACTGGTTGGATTAATTGCGGAGGAATGGATGGGTCAAAAAGAGATCCCGGCAGATGAAATGACATACGAACAGGCTCTGGCCGAACTTGAAGAGATTACCCGGCAGTTGGAGGAAAACCCTCCTGCACTGGCGCAAACTTTAGTTTTATACGAACGCGGGCAATCCCTGGCAAAACGATGTTCGGTGCTGCTTGACCAGGCTGAATTAAAGATCCGGCAATTAAGTGGCGAAGAATTGGACCAGCTGGCTGGGGAATAAAGCGGCATGATGCAGCAGATATTTTCCAACCAGATCCTGGTCACCACCTTCTTGACCTGGTTACTGGCGGGTTTAATGAAGGTGCCGATCGAATATTGGGAAACCCGGCAGTGGAACTGGGCCTTATGGTTTAGTTCAGGGGGTATGCCCAGCCAGCACTCTGCGCTGGTCACTTCCACCATGCTGGCGGTAGGATTGTACTCCGGGTTTAATACCCCGGCTTTTGCAATTGCGTTTACTTTGATGATCGTGGTGTTGTATGACGCGGCTGGAATTCGCCGCCAGGCCGGGCTGCAAGCCGCCAAGATCAACAAACTGATCAACGAATTTTTTGCCGGCCAACCGATATCAGAGGACCAGTTGAAGGAGGTATTGGGTCACACGCCGCGTGAAGTCATGGCAGGTTCCGGATTTGGCCTGGTCTTCACTATATTAATCTGGTTGGTCTGGCGCTAGGTTAAAATCCCAATTCACCCAAAATTTGTGATTTGGTGCGTTTGTTCGCCCCATACCCGAGCAAATCCTCCCAGAAGCGCTCGTCATAACGGCGAGAACGCACCGGGAGGGGCATGGGTACGCCCCAACCCAGGAGGACAACCTCCTCTTTGGGCTGCAAACGGGCCAGCATACCGCGCAGAGAGTCCCGGCCCGCCAGGCCGGAAAGCACCGCATGGATGTCATTTTCGTCACCCAGCCAACCGGAAATGCGCGTGCCGAGCTGCGACATGACTTCATCGTAGATCTGAGAAGGGCGCTGATCGATGATCAGCAGGGTGACATAATACTTGCGCATCTCGCGCGCGATGGTGCTGAAAGCCGTCTGGGCGGCCATTTCGCGATTGAGCAGCTTATGGGCTTCTTCTACCACGATCACAAGCGGGCGTGGTTCCTTAGCACCATGGCTTCGAAAGTCATTGGTTCGTTTTTCCCACGCTTCGCGGATGCGGCGAGTGATCAGGTTGGATACCAGCAGGTAGTCCAGATCGGTCTCGTTTTTATCAAAAGATAAGATGATATGCTGCCCCGCATCCAGGGCTTTGATGATTTCACCCAGTGAATCGACAGCCGGTTTTTCCACAATGTACTTTTTTTCATACAATCTGCCCAATTTGCTGTGCAGGGCGGAAACTGCCATCTCGTTGACACCCGCCTGGCGAGCCCAGTATTCAACGCTGCCGTTGGCGGGTACTTTCTTTCCATCTTCATCTTCAACCGTCTCACCCTGGGTCATATTGCGGAATTCGTGAAACCAATTCCGGCCAAAATCACGATAAAGGGCATCCAGGCTGGTGGGTGTGGTCTCTTTGAGATTAAGTTCGCGCGTCAGCATTTCAATGTCGGAGGGCATTAAGTCCGCTTCGGCGATTTCCAGGTCGAAATCTGGGCGCTGACCGCGGATCGTACTGCTGCGCCCCAGACCGACGATGCGCACGCGGGAGGCGAATTTGGTCTTCAAGCCCACCACGCGCAGGTTTGTGTCGGAGGCGGTGTCGTCGTAGCCGTATTCATTGTGCATATCAAAAACGAGCACCGAAGCCTCGTTGTAATGGATTAATCCAGCCAGCAAGATGCGGGTCAGGAAGGATTTGCCGGTACCGGTCGCGCCAAACACCCCGGAGGAGCGCTGGACGAATTTTTTCAGATCGATGCAGACCGGGTGGCCCTGTTCCCGGGTGTACCCGATGATAAACTGGCCTTTTTTTTCGGGGTCGCCAAAGATATCTGCCACATCGCCCTTGTGCGCGCGCCGTACAGCGGCATGGTGGGAGGGAACAGTCTTGACCGGCAGCAGGGGGGGCGTCCCGTCAGGGTACTTTAACGACCAGGCTGCCATGCGTTCTTTAAAATTGGGATCACCGGGTTCGGCGCCTGTCTCACGCATTAAAGCCGTCAGAACTTCTAAATTTGTATACAGGGTTTGCCCGTGAAGCAGTCCGGCCAACCCGGCGGGCAGGCGCGCTTCGGATTGTTCATCCGCGAAGCGGGGATCGGTTGCACCCAACTGGAGATCGGTCACCAGGCCATAAAACTGCCAGTCGGTCGAGTGGATGACTACGAAACTGCCTTCCTGCACTTCTTGCGGGGGTACCGTCAGTCGCACCTTGAGGTTTTCTTTGAGACCGCCCCCTACCACATAACCGATTGAATCTTCTTCGTTCATCATACCTCCAACCCTGAGCGGGATTAATCGTAGATTTGGGTATCCGCCAGGCTGCCCAGTACGGCCATCAGGGTAGGATAGTCGTCGCGCAGCAAGGTGATTAATTCTTGCGTGGCGCGCGGTGCCCAGTCCTGGTTGCCGGCTGCGCGGTGGGCCTGGCTGGCTTCGCGCACATGCGCGGCAAGCAGTTCGCCGACCGGCAGATCGCTGGCGCGTAACACATGGCGGAAATAGCCAAAACGTCCCGCGCTGGTAAAACGGCATATATCCTGCGGGCTGCAGAGATAGATTGCATCCAGGGTGAGCGGCGGACGAGGCGGGAGAAGGTGGAAAACCTGCCCCCCACCCTCGTGCCCGGTGAAGAGCACGCTGATTTCAACCGGCACATTGCGGTTGTGGCGATTGTCAAGGATCACATCTTCGGGGACATTGGCGGCTGTGACCAATTGGCGGACCAGCCCGTCATCGTCGATGTGTATATCGTAGATCAGCCCGTAGACCTGGGTATGTTCGTCCAGGGGAATACGGACCAATCCACCAAAGGCGGGCAGATCGATCTGCGACACCTTGCAGCCGATCACACATCCTGTGGTGGAGGCGCGCAGAAGCCGGCCAATTTCAAGCATTTCACTCATGGATACCTCGTACGGTTCCCGGATATATCTTTGGAATATTGTTTGTTGGATTGCTGGCCCACATCCACCCCCTGGCGCAGGAGTTCGAGGATGATCATGTTCTCCAACTGCTCTTTCTCCTCAAGGCGCACCACTGCTACCTCGTGGGCGCGATGCAGCGCATAGGGGTAGGGCCGGCTGCCAAGCTGCCAGCACTGATCGATTAAAGTGCTGTGCAGGCGGTCCAGCAGCACGCTGGAACCGGCAACCCAGGCCGGAATTTCCACACGGGCCAGCCAGGGTCGATCGGCCCGACCCACGTTGAGATAGAAGAAATGCAGCGCCAGTTCGTTTTCAAAGTTCTTCGCAGAGCGAGATTGAATGCCAAACACGGCAGAACGCTCGCCAGGTTGCAGCAGATCGCGGAACAGAGCGACATCGGTGACACCCTGCAGGGGGCGCAGGCGGCCGGCCTGGCTCAAATCACCCTGTTCATCAAGGAGCACCAGTTCAAGCAGGCGGGTGAGCAAATCAGCGCGGGGTTTATCGACAAAACCGGCGGTCACCGTCTCCAGGTGCGCCAGCTCACGCAGGGCATCTTTATATCGGGCAAATAGTTCGGTAAATTCCTGGGTCTGGGCCGGTTCGCGGTACAGTTCGAGCTGCCCATCGGTCAAAGTAACCACTGGCAGCGATTCGGCTGCAGCCAGTTCCGCCAATAAGATGCGTTCGGCGCTGTCGCGACGCATGGCGACGATTTCCTCAGTAACCGGTCCCGCGCCAGACCGCAAATCCTCTCCGTAAAGCAGTTCGGTGCGGATGATTTCGCGGGGTGGTTCGTGGCTGCCGGCCTGGAGGCGAAATGCCCCGGTGTTGATTACTCCAAATTCGATCTGGTCGTGGCGGTCGGGGTTAATCTGCGAGCCGTCGGCAGCCAGAATGACGATAGGGGTATCAAGGAGTGGGGTGGAAGCCCGGTGGGTGAGGGTTTCGCTGCCTGTGATGGCACAGCGCAGGCCAGGATTTAAATTTGTGGCGCGCACCCGGAGGGCATCCATTTCTTCCAGAGCCTGCGCTTTGTCATCCAGCAGTTGTAAGGCCATCCCCAACCGGTCGGCGATGAGCTTTTGCGCGGCTGGTGCAATTTGGCCAATCAGCTTAACTTTTTGTTGTACTTCCTGGAAGTTTACCGGCATACACGCACCCTGGAATGGAAGATGGTTTGGTGTGGTTATTATACCCGAGGGATGCGTTCAGGCAGGTTTTCGTATCACCACCCAGCGAGAGGACATTTGCCGCTCATTGCCTGATAAAAGTGAAAGGTGGTCGCCCAGCAGGAAAGCTGGATTTCGGGTAAACTTTAAATAGAGAACTTTTATCTGGAGACAAAATGAACCGATTTTATTACCGTTATTTAATGACCTTAATCGTGATTGTGCTTGCGGCATGCACCCCGACCGGGCAGGCGACACCCACCATGCAGCCAAATCCGCCTGCCGATCTGGTAAGCGTGGATGCTGCGCCAAGCGCTTCGCCCACCGTGATCGAAACCGCGGCATCCACGGCAACCCCGGCGGCGACGGCAACGGTCAGGCCTTCACCATCACCCACGCCAACCGCCCTACCGGAAGCAACGCGAGTCGTTTATGGACCGGACAATTTCCCGGAAAATATCAACCCATTAACCGGTTTACCGGTCGAAGACCCCGGCAAATTGGCCATGCCACCGGCACTGATTTCAATTTCGAATTTTCCGGTGACGGCCCGCCCGCAGTACGGTCTTTCCGTATCGCCAATTGTTTATGAGGTTTATGTGGGCTACGGGATGACGCGTTTCCTGGCAACCGTGTATGGCGATATGACTGCCAGCAATGGCCAGCCGGCTGAATTTGGACCGATTCGTTCTGGCAGGCTGCCATATGAGCAGCTGCGCACAATGCTGAACGGGTTCATGCTGATCGCCAGCGGTGATGAAGGTGTGTTGGGTGAACTCAAGCTGTATACGAACGTCTGGAACCCGGCCAGTAATGATGTAAATGGGGTGGTGGTCGACAGCCGGGTTGTGGAAAATACCGCCAAACAATACCTGGCAGCCCTGGGAAAACCCACCTTAAACGGGCTGGTGTTCGATCCTCAGACGCCACAGGGCGGCAAAAGTGGGGTGCAGCTGTGGATACCATATGGTGGAGCGAATATGGTCATTTGGAAATTCGATCCGGCGAGCGGCGGCTACCTGCGCTACCAGGATAATTATGATGGCCAAACCTATATCCAGGCTGTTGACAAACAAACCCAGGAAGCGCTTAATTTTGAAAATGTGGTTGTCCTGTTTGCACCGCACCACGCATACCAGCAGGAGAAAATTGAAATAGGCCTGTCTTTTGTCAAGCAGGCCCCGGCCTTACTCTTTCGAGATGGAAAAATGTTTGAAATTTACTGGACCAGCCAGGATCAGGAATACTACCAGAAGACCGGTAAAGTGCGCATGATGCGTTTTGTAGATGGGCAGGGAAATCCAGTCCCACTTAAGCCCGGTCAAACCTGGGTGGAAGTTGTGACCAGTGGGTCACCATATTTTGAAACAGCCAACTCGACGGCTTATGCCGATCTGTACAACCAGAAAGTGCCGGGCTCCGGCGCGTGGGGGGTGCAGTTCTGGCAGCCGGTACCCGATAAGTAGCCTCACCGGCAGCAGCGGGAAATCCTATCCCCCGGCTATCGGGGGAAAAATGTCAATTTTGTCGGCGGATGCGAGCGATGTGCGCATTCCATCGGGCAGATATTGGATGTCGTGCCCGTTAATAAAGATGTGAACGTGCCCCAGAAGCTGTCCAAAATCATCCAGCAGCAAGGAACCTAATCGTGGATGGGCATTGATTACAGCCTCAAGCATTTTTTGAACAGTGGTCCGATCTGGAAGATTGAGATCAATGCTCCTGGCGCCAACCACCTGTCGAAAATTTGCATAAAGATTAATTTTCATCGCTCCTCGTACGCCTGATGATATACCAAAATGGCTCCATGGGGGAGATTTCAGCGCATTATACTTGCCCGTCTCATATGGAGTTAATGCACAAGAATAGTGGATATTTATAGTGCTGATATGGAAGATTGTATGACATGCACTATGACGGTTGACACTTCCAAAGCGGCAAGAACCGGACGATAATGAAATAAAGAGGTTTATTTATACAGTATTTACCGGATATATTGGATGATTCTCATCCAATCAGGAGGAACCAGATGCCCTCAAAGGGACGGATTAAGGTAAACGAGGCATATTGCAAAGGGTGCGAGCTGTGTGTTGCCGCCTGCCCGCAGCATTCAATTGCCTTGTCAGGCGAGCGCATTACGGCCCGCGGATACCATCCCGCCGAACTGGTCGAAGACAACTGTACGGGATGTGCGGTATGCGCAGTAGTCTGCCCGGAGGCTGCCATCACAGTTTATCGCGAGGTAAGCCGGATGGTTTCACCGGTTATAGTTTAGGAGGCTAGCGAATGGCGCGTGAACTCATGAAGGGCAATGAGGCCGTTGCTGAGGCGGCTGTGCGGGCAGGCCTGCAGGCATACTTTGGCTACCCGATCACTCCCCAGACTGAGCTGTTAGAGTATCTTTCCAGGCGTATGCCCAATTTGGGCCGGGTATTTGTCCAGGCTGAAAGCGAACTGGGTGCGATTAACATGGTCTACGGTGCAGCATGCACCGGGGTCCGAGTCATGACTTCATCTTCGAGCCCGGGCGTTAGCCTGATGATGGAAGGGCTCTCGTATATCGCCGGCACCGAGCTGCCGATGGTTCTGGTGGATGTAATGCGCGGCGGTCCGGGTCTGGGTAATATTGCCCCGGCGCAAGGCGACTACAGCCAGATCGTGCACGGGGGAGGCCATGGGGATTACCACCAGATTGTGCTCGCGCCTGCCAGTGTGCAGGAATTGATCGACCTTACCGTGCTGGCTTTTGACCTGGCAGAAAAATACCGTTCCATTGCGGTGGTGCTGACTGACGGTGCCCTGGGGCAAATGATGGAACCCGCAGAACTTCCACCGATGATGCCGCTCAAGACCACCATCCCTGATTGGGCTGTAACCGGTGCTGCAGGGCGAGAACGTCGTTTCTTATCCTCAATATATCTGGATCCATCGGAAGAAGAACAGGCCAACATCCGCATGGCGCGGCGCTGGCAGGAAGTTCAGAAGAACGAGGTTCGATTCAAAGAGTATTATCTCGATGACGCCGATTTTCTGGTTGTCGGGTTTGGCTCGGCTGGGCGGGTTGCGCTTTCCGCCGTCCGCCAGGCCCGGGCCGAAGGCATTCGGGTTGGGCTGCTGCGGCCGGTTTCGCTCAGCCCGTTCCCAGAAGCAATCCTCGAAGAACTGAGCCATAAAGTAAATGGCATCCTCGTGGTGGAGATGAACACCGGGCAAATGCTGGAAGATGTCCGCATGGCCACGCACAACCAGGTGCCAGTCGATTTCTTTGCGCGCCTGGGAGGTGTCATGCCGCTGCCGGATGAAGTTTTGAGAGAGATCCGGCGTATGCAAAAGGGCCCGCGCACCCTGGCTGGCCATCCCCGCGACCGGTGGTTAGAACGGGTGATTAATTTTAAATTGATACGTTTGATTGAGGAGCAGGAAGCATGCTGACAACGAGTGCCGAAGTTGTAGAAAAGGTTGTTTACCAGCGTCCGGATTCCTTAACGGAGACCAATACTCATTACTGCCCGGGCTGCACGCATGGCGTGGCTCACCGCCTGGTAGCCGAGGTCATTGATGAGATGGGCATCCGCGAAAAAATGATTGGGGTGGCCTCGGTAGGCTGCTCGGTTTTTGCCTACAATTATTTCGACTTTGATTTTGTCCAGGCCCCGCACGGGCGTGCCCCGGCGATGGCGACCGGAGTCAAACGAGTGCTGCCTGATCGGGTGGTGATGACCTACCAGGGCGACGGCGATCTGGCTTCTATCGGGATGGGAGAAATTGTGGGTGCCGCGGCCCGCGGTGAAAATATCACTGTGATTTTTATCAACAATACCACCTATGGGATGACCGGTGGGCAGATGGCGCCAACCACGCTCCCCGGGCAGCGTTCAACCACATCGCCTAATGGACGGGATGTGGAAACGATGGGTTATCCCATTCAAGCAGCTGAACTGGTGGCAACCCTGGAAGGCGCTTCTTATATCGTGCGCCGTTCGTTACACGATTCGAAGAATATTCGCCTGGCTAAGAAAGCCATACGCAGGGCATTTGAAACCCAGGTACGCGGTCTGGGGTTCTCGATGGTCGAACTGCTTTCGATCTGCCCGACGAATTGGGGGATGTCCCCCCTGGATGCGACCACCTGGTTAGAAGAACACATGATCCCCTTCTATCCATTGTGCGACTTAAAAGTCCATCCAACGATTGCCCAGGCCCGGTTCTAAAGAGAGGAAGCCCATGCAGACTGAGATCATCATTTCGGGTTTTGGCGGACAAGGCGTGTTATTTGCAGGGCAGCTGCTGTCTTACGCGGCCATGGATTACGGCCTGGAAGTCACCTGGATCCCATCGTATGGGCCTGAAATGCGCGGCGGCACAGCAAATTGCACCGTGATCATTTCTACTGAGGAAATTGGAGCACCCATGGTGGCCAATCCTTCAGCGGCGATGGCCTTCAACCGGCCGTCCTTGGATAAGTTTGAGGATATTGTCAAACCAGGGGGGGTGCTGGTGATAAACAGTTCGATGGTTGACCGCCCGGTCGTCCGCACTGGAATTAAGATCGTCCAACTGCCTGCCAGCGAGATTGCTGAACGGGTGGGCGATAAACGCCTGACCAATATGGTAATGTTGGGTGCGCTCCTGGCCAACCTAACGGTGCTGCCGATTGAAGCCATGGAGCGCGCAATCAGCGAGCATACCCCGGCCCGGCACGCTCGTTTTATTCCAATGAATTTACGGGCTATTCGGGAAGGCGCTGCATTTCAGGCAGAAAGCGTGAATTAAACCCAATCCGAGAAAAGCGATGTTCATGGGTTTGACAGCCCAGTGAAGCCGGGCTGTCAAACCCATGTTTTTGTTTCTGATCTGACTAATTTTGGATCAGGCTGATGAAAACCCCGTCGGCTAATTTTTGCGGGCTGCCACCATTGCGGTCGAAGACCCAGATGCTGTTAAATTCGTTTTCATAACGCTGTGCGAGAAACAGATCCTGGCTGATCCAGGCTTTGACATTGTAATAACCCTTCGAGACCGAGCCCAGGATTTTGGGAGAGGTTCCGCCATTGGCGACTACGGCTACGGACCCTAACTCATCGGAACCATCGCCGCGGGCATAAGCATAGGCGATCGTTTCGCCCGAGGGAGACCAGACAGGGCTGCCCACCTGGTTTTGTTCGGCCTGGCGCGAAATGGAAACCACACTATTGCTGGCCAATGTAATATAAGACAATGTGCCGGCCTGGCTGACGGCGCATGAGCTCAACACAACTTTCAAGTCGGGAGATATTTCACTCAAGCACAACCCGCCGGCCCCAATCCCGGGGGTGAGGTTGGTCAGCTTATTATTGGTTGGGTCGAAGACGTGAATCCCGGCAAAGCCATTGAACAGGATGTATCCGCCAATGCCGGTGGGTGAATCGATGTAAAGCAAACGGCCATCCGGCAGCCAACGATAGGGCCGCAGCACCTGCCACTTCGTGTTATTGACGGAGTCATAACGAGTGATGCTTTTGGCATTGGTGCCGTCGATGTTGGCCATCCATAATTCGCTGGATGGATTGGTTCCGGCGTAATCATCCTCCGACCAGGCGATACGTTTTCCGTTGGGAGAAATGACAAAAGTCAAGGCGTCGTTGGCAGGAATGAAGCTTAATTTTTGAGATGCGCCGCTGCTGTCAATTTGAAAGATCGCCCCTTCATCTTTTTTGACATAGTAAAACGAATCGTTTATCCATTGGCCTTCATTGACTCCAATCCATTCTGCTCCGGGCACCTTGATATTGATATTGAGGGGATTTCCAGTCAGATCGTATCCCGTGATCGTTTCATGCTGGCGGTCGTAAACAACGAATCCTTTGTAAAGCGCTCTGGGTGTTGGGCTGGGTAAGGTGGGTGTCATCGATGGGATGCTGATCGTGGTTGGCGTTAGTGTGGGAGCCACCGTTGGGGTGGCGATGATGGGAGAAGGGGTAGCCAGCTCAGGTGCAGGAGAAATTTGTGTGGGGCGCATGGTAATCGCGGGCGAGGTGGGTGCAAACGCAGGCAGGCTGCAGGCTGCCTGCAGTCCAAAAATGAAAATGAACAGGAGAGTGATTGCTGCTGCAGATTTTTGCCGGTCCATTGGTCTCCTCCCATGACTCCTGATAGGTTGCTCTCTATCATCATAGAATATAACTCATATTTCCGCAAATGGAATTAGCGCGGTAAAAAAAATGGACCCTATGCGAGGCTGAACCTGGACCGCCATTTTGGCGGTCCAGGTTCAGGTATTATTTTTGCCTCAAAGCAACCGGGCACGCCGCTAATTGCTTAGTGGATAAACAAAGACAGGACTAATCCAATCAGGAAAAACATACCGAAAGAGCGATTGTGGTAGAAAGAAATGGCGGAAAACCAGAGCGGCCAGGTGCCGGGTGGATAATCGGCCGGCGCTTGTTCTGGCTTGGGGTTCTTGTACACATTCCAAACGGATTTGAGGGTGTACAGCGCCAGGAATGAAACCAGCATGATCGGTGAAAAATACCCGGTCAGGACAAGAACTGCCACCAGGAGATACATCAGGGCAATCATTGCCACCACTGCATAGCGTGCCAGTTTTTCACCGATGATTACTGGCATGGTGTGGATCTTTTTTGCGGCATCCTGTGGAAGTTTGTCGATATGCTTTCCAAATAAAACTGTTGTCGGCCCGAGAGCATACGGCAGGCTGGCCAGGACCACGTTCCAGTCCCAGATGCCGGTAATGACAAAATAACCACCACCGACCATCAAGGGACCCCAAATTAAAATAACCGCTAATTCACCCAGGCCAATGTATTTAAGCGGCCAGGTGTAAAAAAGGACGAAGACTGCGCCGGCGAGCATCAGCAGCAGGGCAGTCGTGCCCCCAAAAATAATCAAGGGGATCCCGGCGGCGACCGCGATCAGGCCGGTGATGGCGGCGTAGGTAAGCAGTTCGCGCTCGCTCATCAATCCACTTTGTAAGGGCTGGGGGCCGTACTGCGTACGGAAATAGTTATCCTTATCGACCCCGCGTTTATAATCTGTGTAATCGTTCAACAGGTTGTTGGTGGCGTGGGCAAAAATCAAGCCGAATACCAGGAGCAGCCAACGACCCAGATCAAACTGCCCGGTGCGCAGCGCCAACAGGCCAGGGATGGCAGCCGAAATGAAGGTCATTAATAACACTGCGGCCCGGGTGGAGATCAACCAGCGCGAAATCACATCCAGCTTGAGCCACTCTTCGCGGTCAATCCGCGGGATGATGCGCAGCGCTTTCCACCACATAGAAACATTCATAAAATCACCTTTCTTTCGTCGAAACAGAAAACTATGATTGAATCAGTTCCGTTAAATTCTTATGATTTAGATCAACCATATGTGAATATTAACACAAAATATCAAAATTTCAAGATCGAAACTAAAGTTTGCCCATCCAGATTGCACGGATAGGCTGTTAACATTATTTATGGAGCCGGTTTTATTTTTCGGATTCGATGCAAGGGAGATAAATCACGCCTTCCTGGGGGTCTCCGAATGGAGTCAGCCGCTGCGGTGCGTGAACTGCCAGCCAGGCAACCTGGGCTGCCATCAGGGCGTTGAGTTCTGATGCGGTGTGAATACCATCTGTGGGCAGGATGCTGCGCAGAAGCTTGTAGCGCGTAATTTCTTCAAAAAAAATCATCGCATCTGCAACGGGAAGATGCTGGTCACGCAAGACAAGCTGGCGCTGCAGCCGGCCTTCGAGTGTGCTTCCGCGAAAGGGGACTACCCCAAGCAGCATCTGGTAGCTGGCATCGGCCTGTGTCTCCAGCCAGACGCGCGGATTATCTGATGGATAGGGGAGGTACCCCAGGGTTTGGATATGGTTATAAAAAGTAAATCCGCGTCGCATCCATCCCTGGCATTGTTCCGGATCGGAAAATGTACGCGGAACATGGTAGCCGTTCAGACGTAATTCCATCTCCGCCAGGCGTAAATCGTGTATCTCGCGGGCTTTCACCTGAGATTCCAACTCTGGCAGTGGTCGTTGGTGTTGGGCGAGACCCTGATTAGGTCTGGGCGGAGCATTAACCGCGACCACCGCTTCAGACGGACCGGTGGTATAGGCAACCATTTCAGCCAAAGGCCCCGAACTGAGCGCGATCAACTGCCTGTCTTCATCCAAAACTGCCAGGGAAAAAGGCGGGTTGCCTGGAAAAGAATTGATGCCAATAAAAACAGTTTGACTCATTGGTACAAGTTTAGCTGAATTTCAGGGGAGAGGCAACCGTATTGCACCTGGAGTTCAGGCAGAAGAGAAAAGCTCTCGTAATTTGGCAGTTTGAAACGCAGTTGAGAGGGAACAGCCGGCAACCCAGCTAATACCCAGGCTGAACGATGGTAATTTTGCCTGCGAGACCGGCTTCTAATTGACCGGGAATTGTGGACGCCACGCTGTATTCCCCGGGTGCTGCCGGTGCGGTGAAGGTGACCGTCTTGCTTTGGTTTGGTGGTACGGTAAATTTAAGGATCAGATTGGGCTCATCATCCGCGCTGTAGGGTTCAGTGGGTGGGTCGATGAACAGCGCCCATTCTCCTTCCTCTGCGGTGGCATTTGTCAACGCCAGCGTGATTTCCTGACCACCCGGAATGCGCCATTGGGAGGGCGTGTAGCGGTCTTCTCCTAACACGGCTTCAATATGGGTCGTGGTGAGTGTGGCGCGCGCGCTGCAAGCTGTAAGGATGCATAAGCATAGGAAGATGAACTTGCGCATGATTGTATTTTACCCATAATCAATGAAATGAGCGCTGCAGCTGGACGGTTTAATGTGAAATTGGGTGAGCTGTTTACTGGTAGTTCTGGTAAATTTTGAGCACCAGATCGGCGTAATAATAACCGACATCCATCGGGCCGTAGGAACGCAGGCCGCTGCGCAAGCTGCCTGTTTTTTGAACCAATCCTGCCAGCATGCGGACACCATACGAAATGTTGTATTCGGGTTCAAATAATTCAGCCATGCTGGGGCGCGAGGAAAAGCAGGGTCGACCATTGCATTGGAAGCTGGCAGCCAGGCCGTCGCGCGGCATGACCTGCATCAAACCAACCGCACCGCTTTTGGAGTAAGCCTTGGGATTGCCCCCGCTTTCTTGCAGCATGACGGCGGCGATTAATTTTGGCTCCAGCCCGACCTGACCGGCATATTTTTCAATCAATTCGCACCACTGGCGCACGGCTGGTGGGTATTTGGCGGGAAGCGAACACCCCTGGGATACGCGGTGCGCGGGGTTGCTGGGGGTGGCGGTCATACGGATCGCGGTGGGTGAGGCGGCTTCCGCGGGTCCTGCCGGATTGGATGCCGAAGCCAGAACCGTCTCCTGGGTTTTTGCCAGACTGGCGAAGAGGAGGATGCCCAGGATTCCCAGGAAAATGGATGGAAAAATGGCAAATTGAACGCGGCTCATGGATTATCCCTGCTTGAAAAAGTGAATGATTACAACCGGATTATAGCAAATTTGTTCTATTTAAGCAAGGATTTTTAGAACATACCACAAAGTTCTATAAAAATTATTTGAACTTCATCTCAACGTTTACGGCCTGTTGGTAGCGGGTGATGATCCCGGCAAAAGGTTGGAGCAGGTTGGTCCCAATAAAGGCTACAAGTATTACAAGAACAGCGGCGCGCAGCATTTGCTTCCATTGAAGCTGCATACGGGCAACGCTGACCACGCGGTCCGCAGCAGCAGGCAGGGCATCCCACAGGTTGAGGGCTGCCGAGAAGACCGGAATCAAAATCGGCAGCCAGTAATGATCGGGTTTTACCGCCACGAACCACAGCAAATAAATCGAATAGGGGATTGCCCAACCCAGCAGCAGGCGGTTAAAGGTTTTACGCTGCCCCCACAGGCAGCCCACAGCCAGTGAGAGGACCATAAAAGCCAGCAGCAACGGCTGCCCGTACCAGTTGGTTAACGTCCACTCCCAAAACTGGGGACCCTTCTGGTAGTAATAAGGATCGTCGTGCGCATATCCTTGATCGAGTTCCTGGGTTTTATACGTTTGGATATTGACCAGTTCCTGGCGTGCCCCGCTGTTAATCAAGAAAGGATTGGAGAGGAATAGGGCCAGCAGCATGATCCCTAAAAACACTGCCGCTTTTATCGCTGCCTGCCCGATCGTAAGCCGCTTGCGCAGCAGGCCGGCGAGTAAATAGATCCCTATCAACGGGGCGAAAAAAATGCCGGCTAATTTGATCCCGATGGCAAACGCGCAGGCCACAGCAGCCAGGTAGAAATTTTTCTTGAAGCGCAGGTCGTCCCGGTCAAGCCAGAACAAGGTCAAAACAACCGCCAGAATCGATAGCGCATCGGGATGCCACCACTGGATATTATTGCGGACGAGGGCCCGTACCGATAACAGGACCATAAAAAGGGTCCAGGACTTCCAGCGTGATTGAAAATGGGTTTGAGAAAACACCAGGAAACCGACTGCCAGGATCATCGGCAGGACGCTGATTAGCTGGCGCAGCAGCAGCAGGTTAATCTGGGTATAGTTTTCAAAGCTCGCGCCGTGGATCCATACGACAGGCAGGATGCTCACAGACGAGAGAAAGTAAAATGGATAACCGTAATGGTAGTCGCCGTAGATCAACCAGCGGTTGACGAATTCACGCAGATCATGCGGCGGTGTGACCATGCGGATCACATAGGGGTAGGTGACCGGTTCATCGGTGGACGTGGCCTGGAGCATGGTTTCGGTACGCGCGCCCAGGCTGTTGGGCCAGATGAAGGCTGCAAAATAAAGCGTGCCCAGCAGGATGAGACCGATTAAAGTACGCTTTTGTTGGCGGTCCATAAATCTAAAGTCAGGCCAGGCGCAGGATGGTTTCCCAGCCTCGTTCGATCCATTTCTGAATCTCATCCGCGCATTTGCGATACGCAATCATATCCAGGCCGATTGGATCATTGACTGACACCTTCTTACCGGTCATTTCGCTGAGCATAAAAATCCTTTCCGCCAGGGCCGGAAATTCATAATGAAGCGCCTCTTTGTGGTTGGCTTCCATCACCAGGATCAGATTGAACTGGGCCATCAGGTTCGTGGAAACGATCCGCGAAGAGTGTTGGGAAAGATCCAGCCCGCGTTCTTTCATCACCTCTGTGGAATTACGCGAAGCCGGATTGCCGTCCTGCGCCCAGGTGCCGGCCGATTC
The DNA here is from genome assembly GCA_963768585.1 of uncultured Chloroflexia bacterium. GTDB lineage: Bacteria > Chloroflexota > Anaerolineae > Anaerolineales > Anaerolineaceae > CAVUNY01. The sequence goes on along the minus strand of CAVYIF010000018.1, from coordinate 190,089 downwards.
TACCCGCCATTGCGCCGGATCCAACCCCATGCGCTTCACATAATCGATAAACAAGACTTCGGCCATAGGGCTGCGGCAGACATTGGCGGTGCAGACGAGAAGGACTGAGGGCATCCTTATTTATCCAAGCTGACGCGCACATGGTTTTGCGCCGACAGGTTGTAGATTTCATTCGGGCGGGTGTTGCAAATCAGGTCGGTGATCGATTCGGGAATGGCAACATCCTCATAATGCAAATGCAAGAGAGCTTTGTCCATATGTCGGCGAGGGGCCGTGTTCAGGTGGTCCAACCGGCCGGGATTGAAAGTGCTGGCGCGGCGGATCAGGCTCTGAATGTCATACCCTATGGACAGGGACAGTTCTGTGAGATAGGAACCATCCTGGCAGGTGATGCCAGCGGTCAGTGCTACAGGCATATAATACGTTCTCCTTCAAATTGAGTCAATTTGAGTATAACCTCAGGCCATGGGGCTGTCAATTCAACGAATGGTTGCTGAAAAGCTGGTAGAATCGGCTCGAGAAAGGTTTTTATTTGAGAAAACATCATCGGATTTTTAGGTCGCTGCTTTTGCTGCTTTCGATTGCCTCGATCAGTGCAGCCGTTGGCTTGGGGGTAGTGCAATATCAGAATTTCAACCAGGTGAGTTCAATCTATCCTGCCGGTACGGTCATCGGCGGGATCCCGACCGGGGGATTGACACGCGCCATGGCCGAAAAGCGCCTGATTCAGGCATACAGCCTTCCGGTAGAACTGCATTACGAAAATTCTATCATCCAGGCCAGTCCTGAAGAACTGGGATTTTCCCTGAATACTCAGGCGATGCTGGATGATGCCGACCGCCAGGTGGCACCTGTTTTTTCATGGTCCAATTTTTGGGATTATTTATGGGGCCGTTATTTAATCAGCCCGGCAGAGGTGGCACTTCAGGCGACCACTGACGAGCAGCGCATCCGGGCTTATTTGGAAAATGTGGTTGCACCGCGGTACAACCAGGCTGCCCAGGATGCCGTTCCGATTCTTCAGAGCATGTCATTTCAGGCCGGGGTTAGCGGCTCTTCCCTGGTAATTGACCCGGCGGTGCCGTTAATCGCTGCCGCTTTGCGCTCACTTTCAAACCGGGTCGTGGATCTTGATTCCATACCGGTGGCAGCGGCTCCGCCCAGAATCCACGATCTTGATTTGATGCTGCAGCAAACACTTGACAGCTCTGGTTTTGATGGCATCACCGAAATTTACGTGCAAGATGGGCAGGGTCAGCGCAAGCTGGACTTGGCCTACCAACAGGGGAAGGTACTGCCGCCGGGGATCGCATTCACTGCCGCCAGCACGATCAAAATCCCGATTATGATTTCAGTTTTCCGGCGGGTGGGGGAGCCCACCCCGGGGGACGTGATGCAAAATCTGGAACAGATGATTGAAATTTCTGAGAACGGCCCCGCAGATTGGCTCATGCAGCATGTAATCGACCCGGTGACCGGCCCTCTGGATGTCAGCCAGGATATGCAGGCCCTGGGGATGAAAAGCACTTTCCTGGGGGGGTATTTCTACCTGGGGGCCCCGCTGCTGAAACGCTTCGAAACCCCTGCCAACCAGCGTAAGGATTATTTTACCGACCCCGATATTTACAACCAGACCACGCCGGCGGAGATGGGGCAATTATTGGGCGCGATTTACCAGTGTTCACAAGATGGCAGCGGTCCTTTTGCGACGGTTTTTCCGGGACAGATCTCCCAAAATGAATGCAAGGAGATGATCACCCTGCTGTTTGGCAATCACATGCCGATGCTGGCGGCGGCAGGCGTGCCGGACGGGATAAAGATCGCCCACAAACATGGCTGGGTGATCGAAGCCAGCGATGGCTTGATGCATTCGATCTGCGATGCGGGTATTGTCTACAGTCCGGGTGAGAGATTTTATCCTGGCGATTTATCGCTGGAACAAAAACCAGATTTTGTTTGATCCTGCCAACCTGCAAATGGCCGATTTGGCCCAGGTGGTATACCAGTTTTTCAATCCAACTCCAGCCCTAATCGGGTGCATCTCCAACCCGCTAGAAATGAAAGGCATTGAATATCTGGTAGAATCCTTTGCACAGGAGCTGCCTGGTGAAAAATTATAATCGGACATCGACCACATTCCTGCGATGGATATCAGTGGGGTTTATTTTCGCCGCAGTCTTGCTTGCCGTTTTCCAATTGGTTCAATACAGCCGGATCCGTACGGTTTACCCGCCGGGATTAATCGTAGCCGGTGTGCCGGTCGGTGGGTTGGACCAGCAGCAAGCGGCTGAACGCTTGGTACAGGCATACAGCATCCCGGTTGAGATGCACTATGGCGAAGCGGTTTTTCAGGTGAAACCGGCGGTCGTGGGTTTTGAACTCGATTTGCAGGCCATGTTGGCAGAGGCAGATTTGCAGCGCGTCAACCAGCCATTCTGGACAGCTTTTTGGGAATATTTATGGGACCGGATTCCCTCCCCGGCACCGGTACCCCTTCGTTCGCGGCTGTCTGAGGAGCGTCTGCGCACGTTTTTAACCGCTGAAGTTGCCCCACGATACGATCAGCAGGCCAGTGCGGCTGTACCTGTGCCGGGCAGTACCAATTTTCAATCTGGAAAACAGGGTACTGTTTTGGACGTGGACCGGGCGGTGCTGCTGATCGAAGATGCGCTGCGTTCGCCCAATTCGCGAAACGTTAATTTATCCTTCAGCCGGGTTAATCCGGCGCGTCCTTCGCTGCAGAACTTGCAGGTTCTGTTGAGCCAGATTATTGACTTTGTCTGGTTTTGATGGGATCTCAGAAATGTACCTGCTGGATTTGCAAACCAACCAGGAGCTTCATTTTGCCTACCAGCAGGGCAAAACGATCCCGGCGGATATTGCTTTTACCGCCGCGAGCACGATCAAAATTCCGATCATGATTTCCACTTTTCGCCGTTCACCCGATCCGATGCCGCAAGAAACGATCGACAACCTGACCAAGATGATCGAGTTTTCGGAAAACGACCCTGCTGATAAATTGATGGAGCAGATCAATAAGATCACCGGACCGCTGGAAGTAACCAACGATGTACAGGCGCTGGGGTTAAAAATCTACTTTCCTGGCAGGTTATTTCTATCCGGGCGCGCAGCTGCTGAAGCAAATCTCCACCCCTGCCAATACGCGCACAGATTATTTTACGGATCCTGATCCTTACAACCAGACCACCCCGGATGAAATAGGGCAGCTTTTGAATGATATTTACCAATGCGCCGAAAGCGGGGGCGGTTCTTTTGCCGCTGTTTTTCCGGGGGAGATCTCGCAGAATGACTGCAAACAAATGATCAATCTCCTGATTTTGAACCGCCTGCCGGTTCTGATCACCGCGGGTTTGCCGGAAGGCACGACCATTGCCCATAAACATGGTTGGATAACCGAGGTGGACGGGCTGCTGCACACGATCAGCGATGCCGGGATCGTATACACCCCGGGTGGGAATTATGTTCTGACAGTGTATCTTTGGAACCAGGGCCAACTGCTGTTCGATCCGGCTAACCAGCTGGTTTCCGATCTCTCAAGGGCTGTTTATAATTTTTTTAACCAATCGAATATTGCCAATTGAAATGGATTCGGGCTGAGATGATCGCACTGTTTGTGGCAGGGGCAGCTGGCAAGATAAAAAAAGATAGCGCTACCTACTGCTCGTAGGTCAACCCAAAACCAAACGGAAAGAGCGGGTTTTCAGAATCGTGCGGCAGGTCTTCTTTTTGCTTTCGGACGGCTTCCATTGAGGAAGGAAGTTCGAAGGGAAGTTTGGCGTTTGGGGAAAACCGCCCAAAAATAATATCCAGAACAGCCGCATCGCTTGCGCCAAAAGCAGCGACCAAAGCGGCGCTTTTATCTGCAATTTCCGGAACCACCGCCGGGCGATCCATGTCGATGATCACGACAGTGGGGACCTTTGACAGCAGATTCAATATGCGTGTTTTCTCCTCACCTTTAAAATCCAGATCCCCTTCATGGAAAAAGCTGGCGAAAAAACCCATTTCTGGTTTCGGTTGGGATGGCGTGTTCAACCGGACAATGGCCAGGTCGGCTTCATCCACACCTGCTACCACTGAGGCATAATCGGCTGCTGTTTTAGGATCGAGGCCTTCCACAAAGACGCGCGGGCTGGCGTTAACCGGCAAAGTCCGCCCGGCATCGCTGGAACTGTTCTTTAACAGAACGATCGCTTTTCTTTGAGCCAGTTCCCCTGCCTGGCAGAAATCTGCCCGCCCGACCGTATCCTGTGCAGCTTGCGGATCGACATAGGGATTATCGAACAAACCCAGGCGGAATTTATCGCGGAGCAATCTCCGGACGGACTGGTCGACCCGGGTCTCGCTCAATTGGCTGCTTTGCACCAGCGAGACGATCAATTCCGGGCAGTTTTCACCACCGAATTGGTCCACACCTGCATCGAGTGCCTTCAACACCCGTTCTGCGGGAGAAAGACTTTCCACGCCCCAACAACGCGCATCCATAAAGACTTTCCCTTCGCGCATTACTGGATGGATCAACCCCCAATCGGTACAAACCACCCCGTCAAAGCCATATTTCTCGCGCAACAATCCGGTGATGACATCCTTATTGAAACCAAATCCCACTTCTTCAATCGGCAACCCGATGGGTTGGCCGTAATAGGGCATAATCTGGGCAGTCCCGGCTTTAAAAGCGGCCTCAAAGGGCAAGAGATGATAATCGAAATTGCTGCCCGGGTAAACCTGCTCCTTGCCGTAAGCGAAATGCGCATCCAGGCCATCTTTTTGCGGTCCACCGCCAGGGAAGTGTTTGGTCATGCAAGCGACACTTTGCGCATTAATTGTCTCCCCTTGAAAACCGCGAATATAGGCCGCTGTCAATCGGGCCGAAAGGGCCGCATCTTCACCGAATGTGCCGTTGATGCGCGCCCAGCGGGGCTCGGTCGCCAGATCGGCCATCGGATGGAGTGCAGTGCGAATGCCGACGGCCAGATATTCCTGCCGGGCAATATCGCCAAACTCATAGACCAACGATTCGTCTCTGCAGGCCGCCAGGCCAACCGGTTCTGGCCACTGTGAAAAATTATCCGCTTTCAAGTTTGCAGCCACGTTATGCGAAAAGCCGTGGCGCGGGTCGGAAGAAATCGTAACCGGGATGCCCAGGCGGGTCCGTTCGGCCAACTTCTGAAGCTGGTTATGCCATTCGGCGGCCAGGCGGGGAGCGGGAAGTTGGTGAACATTGAAGTGCGACAATAATTTTTCATGAACGAAGTAGGATGTCGGGTGAGGGCTGAACATACTGGGTTCTTCGACCAGATTACCATCTTGCCCGACCGGCATAATGGTGTGAAACATCAGTCCAGCCTTTTCTTCCAGGGTCATTTGAGAAATCAAATCTTCAATCCGCTCTTCAAGCGGCCTGCGCGGGTCTTCGTATGGATCCAACCTGCCGTTCTTGTTCAAGTCACGAAAGGTTACGCCATTCTGGCTCAGTACCGGGGCGTCTTGGGAATGGGGAACATTTGTCATTTTCAGGATTCCTTTGAGAACAACTTGTCGATAAATAACATTTTCTGATCTTATAATCGGCCAAAAGCCTTCAGCACGAGCAAATTGTTGATCGTGACCGGGCTGCGCCACTCCGAATTGTAAGGCGTCGGCCAGCCGCCATCTGCACGCTGCTCCCCAACCAGACGGTCCAGGCGGTCGTTAAGGATATCTTCGGGCAGGCGGCTGCCGACGTAGGAGTAGGGAGAGCGAATAAATTCGAACCAGTGCCCATTATCTTCGATTTCATTGGAAATATGGCGGCGAATTAACCACCACAACAGACCTGTAAGGTAAAATTCGCGTTGAGGAAAATCCCCCTCAGGCAGAAAATAATTGGCATAGGCGCGCACTGCGTAGAATTCACCTTCGATAAACTCACCCAGATTAGCCCACTGCGTGAAAAGTTTGGCCACCCGCAGGTGAAGTTGAGGCGAGCCAATGCCGTATTCGCGCAGGATGCCGGCTATGGTGCAGGAAGGGCTCAGGTTGGGCCAGGTCCACCCCTGGAACCAGGGTGCCATGGGCTGCGCATAGATATCCTTTGTGAAACGCCAACAGCCATCCTCATCCTGGCTTTTCTCCAGGTATGATACGGCTTTTTGAATCAGCGGGTGATCGGCCGGAATATCCGCTTTCAAGCAGTAATCCAGGGCCAGTTCGGTAGCAAAAGGCTGGCTGCCGGGGGCCTCGATGTCGATTTCAAGGGCATGACCAAACCCGCCGTCCGTATTCTGGTATTCAGCCAGCGCATCCAAAAAAGCTTGCTCAGATCCGCCGGAAAAGTGCAGCGCAAAGCGCGCCTGGTCAATTTTTCGCCCATGCAGGGCGGTAAATTTTTGGGCATTTGCGAGAATTTCTGACATAGCTGTTTTCTCCTGATGATAAAATTATAAACGAGTTTTGAATTTCTGTTCTAAATGGCTTGACTCTCCTCTAAGGGTAGGCTTTATACTGTGGGCAGCGAAAAGGAGGGAGGGAGTGTGTTAAAAATTGGCGACTTTTCACGAGCAGCGCACGTAACTGTCAAAGCGCTCCGCCATTATGGGCGGATGGGGTTGCTTCGACCGGCATGGGTGGATCGTTTCAGCGGCTACCGCTACTATTCCTTTGACCAGCTCCCGCGGTTGAACCGCATCCTGGCGTTGAAGGAATTGGGCTTTACCCTGGAGCAGATCGCCGGACTGCTCGATCGCGAACTGGGTACGGATGAACTGCGCAGCATCCTGGACCAGAAGCGAGTCGAGGTGGAAGAGCGCCTGCTGGCTGAACAGGCCCGCCTGGTCCAGGTCGAAACCCGCCTGGAACAAATCGAGCAGGAGGGTGGTTTGAGCGATACCATCGTCGTGATTAAAAACGTTCCGGAACTGCCCGTAGTCAGCGCGCGCCAGGTGATCGCCGATGCCAGGCAAGTCGCACAGTGGTTGGACCAGACCCGCCGGGGGCTTCTGGCCGACCTGCGAAAGGCAGGGCTGCGCCCAACGGGACAATGGGTAAACATCACCCATAATCCCGAGTTTACCGAGCGGCGTATTGACCTGCAGGTGGCGGTACTTGTGGATCTGGCAGCTTACACCGGGAAGGTAGCCATAAGCAAACTGGTGACGGTTCTGCCGGCTGCCCCGCAAATGGCCTGTGTGGTCCATACAGAACCGGCCCGGGGTTTGGCAACTGCCAATGCGGCGTTATATGCCTGGATACAGGCCAACGGCTACCACCAGACTGCACCCGTGCGCGAGGTTTGCCATGCTGATCCAGTGGACGATGAGGCAGGGTGCGAACTGATCGAACTGCAGATGCCTGTCGAAAGATCTTCCTTTCCTACCTTCCAATCAACTCAAGATTCATGCGATAAGGAGCAATCGATGGAACCCAAATTTGTTACAAAGCCAGCTTTCATGCTGGTGGGGATGAAATACTTTGGCAAGAACCAGCACCAGGAGATCAAAGCGATGTGGGGTAAGTTCTCCCCGCACATTGATGCCCTGGCAGAAAAACCGATCAAAGCGACCTATGGCTGGTGCGGCGAAATGCAAGAAGATGGCAGCTTTGAATATATCGCCGCAGTAGAAACATCCAGGATCGAAAACTTGCCCGATTGGGCCGTGGTGCAGATGGTTCCGGAAAACACATATGCCGTCTTCCCGCACCAGGGTTCGTTGGAGAGCCTGCGCGATACCTACAACTATATTTACCAGACCTGGCTACCGCAGTCGGGGTACACCAGCCTATCCTACGATATGGAAGTGTATACCGACGAGTTCAAGGATTTTTCCCCCGAATCGGTGTTTTACATTTATATTCCTGTAAAAAAGAAGTAAGGTAACCAGCCAGCCCATTAAACTGCACCTGCCCAATTTACCCTGAGAGCGATTGGGCAGGTGCTTTATTCCTATATAATAAGAATTGTAGATTATTAAAACTTTTTTCGAGGAAAGAAAATGGAATTCATCAACCAATATTGGCCTTTGTTGATCCCGCTGAATTCTGATTCAGTTGGGTCTGATGGCCTACTGTCTGATCGATCTGTCGCGCCAGGAACATGTAAAAGGGCCGAAGTGGATGTGGGCATTATTAATAATTTTTGGTGAGTTGATTGGCTCCGTGGTGTATTTGATCGCCGGCCGAGAGGAATAAAATGGCTGCAATTATCACGCAAAATCTGGTGAAGATCTTTGGCGACGTCCGGGCCGTAGACGGACTCAACCTGATTGTAGCGGAAGGGACGATCTTTGGTTTTCTGGGGCCTAACGGTGCCGGAAAGACGACCACCATCCGCATGCTGACCGGGATGGCTGTGCCAACCTCCGGGGAAGCACAAGTTGCGGGGGTTGGCCTGGGGTCAGACGGGGCGGTGCGGGCCAAGGTGGGCTATTTGCCTGAAGAACCGGCTTTTTACACCTGGATGAACCCGGTGGAATTCCTCCACCATGTGGGGCGATTGTTCGGACTGGATTCCGATGCACGTAAAAATCGTACGAACCAGCTGTTGGAGCGCGTTGGATTAAGTGGGGTTGCAAAAAGGCGGATCGGCGGTTTTTCTCGCGGCATGCGCCAACGTCTGGGTCTGGCACAAGCCTTGATCAACCAGCCGGAAGTCCTCTTTCTGGATGAACCGATCAGCGCATTAGATCCGGCGGGGCGCAAGGAAGTTCTGGATTTGATCGACGGCCTGCGCGGACAGTGCACTGTTTTTATGTCGACCCATATCCTGGCAGATGTGGAGCGGGTATGTGATACGGTGGGGATCATCGACCATGGAAAACTGCTGGAAGAAGCCAACCAGGAAGAACTTTTGAAGCGGTATACCGTACCGGCTTTCGAGGTGGCGTGCGAAAGCGGCAGCGAGGATCAGTTTAAGGACTGGCTGCAGCACCTTGAACAGATGACCTGGGTGATCACTATCCAACCGGCCGGAAATTCGGCACGCGTGCTGGTGAATGACATAGACCTGGCGCGCACATCATTATTGAGCGAAGCGGCAGCATCTCATTTGCCCCTGCGCCGGTTTGAAGTCGTGACGCCATCCCTGGAGGATGTGTTTTTAAAATTAGTGGGCGAGAACCATGGGAAATTGATATGAACCTGATCGCATCTCTTCAAAAAGAAATTCTTGAACAGTGGCGCACCAGCCGCTTGTTGGTGCTGCTTATCGTTCTGGGGGTATTCGGCATGGCTTCTCCACTGATGGCAAGTTTTATGCCGCAGTTGATCGGTTTGGTACCGGGTGGAGAGCAGTTTGCAGGGCTGATCCCGACCCCGGAGATCAAAGATGCCATCGACCAATATATCAAGAACATTGGCCAGTTTGCCGTGCTGTTAGCGATTTTTTTATCAATGGGTGCAATGGTGCAGGAGAAAGAACGCGGGACGGCAGTGATGATGCTGTGCAAGCCGTTGGGACGCGGGTCTTTCTTGCTGGCAAAGTTTCTGGCGCTGGCTTTTTCCTTTTTTGTCAGCCTGACAGCTGCCGGAATGTTGGGTTTCTGGTACACCGCATTCCTGTTCAAAGCACCGCAGGTGGGGGCCTGGATCTCTCTCAACCTGTTAATCTGGATTTACTGCCTGGTTTATGTGGCGATTACGTTATTGGCAAGCACACTGGTGCGCTCACAAGCCGCGGCGGCCGGGATAAGTTTTGGGGTGCTGCTGCTGTTGGCAATTGTTGGCTCGCTGCCCGGGTTGGGCCAGTATCTTCCGGGGCAATTGGTCACCTGGGGAGCGGGGCTTTTCATCAACCCTGCTAACCCATCCTGGATCGCATTCGGGGTAAGCGTTGGCATCATCGCGGCCTGTCTGCTGACAGCCTGGCTGGTTTTTCGCCGCCAGGAGCTTTAAATACGTTCGAGGTTTCTTCTGGCTTCTTCCAGCAGAAACCTCGAACGTATCGGAAGAACTGCAAGAGTCGAGAAAGATCTGGCGAAAATCCGCCAGATCTTTCTCGTTATCGTGTTTTATCTCAAGTACTGGAATGGGTTGACAAACCCACCCATATAACGCATTTCAAAGTGCAGATGCGGGCCGGTCGAATTTCCGGTGGTACCGCCGGTGCCGATGACCTGGCCCTGGGCCACACTCTGCCCGCATGCCACCAGGGCAGCCGTCAGATGGGCGTAAAGGGTTTGGAAACCGTTGCCGTGGTCGATCATAACCATGTTTCCATAACCAACTGGCGACCAACCTGAAAATACCACCACACCGCTGTCTGACGCGACGACCGGTGTACCGACACCGATTGCAAAGTCAAGTGCGAGATGCCCTGACCAGTAGGTATTGCCGGAAATTGCGTGCGATGGACCAGGATAGATAAATGTTCCGGTGCCGATCGCCCCGCCGGTGCCCGTATTGCAGCCGCCCGGGAAGCTCAAAGCCACACCAGCAGCACCACGTGGGATGGTGGGAATGACCCAACTGCGGATAAATTCACGCTGACCGCCGGGGATCATGATCAATGTTCCAGGCTTGATCACCGGGTTGACCATATCCAGTTTATTGCCAGGCCAAAGCAAAATATCATGGACTTTGGCTTTATACTCGCTGGCGACTTTTTCGAGGGTATCGCTCGCTTTCCATTTGTAAACCACACCGTCTGTGGGGGGGATATACAACTTTTGATCGAGCCCCAGCATATCGGGGTTGTCATTCAGCACATTATAATTGGCCCACAAGATCGTTTCTGGTTTCAGTTTGAAGTATTTTGCAATAGCAAATACAGAATCACCGGATTCGACCACATATTCCTGACCGTCAGCACTGGGCCGTTTAGGAATATCCGTGTGCAGTTCGCTGGTGCGGCTCAGGGATTCAAGCTGCACGGGTACCAGATCCGGAAGAGAAACATCCGAACTTACCACTGCGGTGGGCGCTATAATGGTAGGGGTACTGGAAATTATATTGGGTGCCTGAGAGAACACCACAGGCGTGCCTTTAACTACCACGTACGCAGTAAACGCCACCATCAGGATGGCAACCCCCCACAACAACTTAGGAAGCACAGTCTGGATAATCCCTCCCGATTTTTCGACTGGCTTCGCTGTTTTTGCGGGTTTCAATGTTACATATCCTCCGTTAAATTCTCCAGGAATTCCTCATTGGTTCGAGTTTTTGACATGCGCTGTAAAATTGCTTCCGTAGCAACCGCCGGGTCCATACCTGCGCCCTGGGGCTGCTGGTTAATCATCTGAATGTACATGCGCCGCATCAACCAGGATCGCTGAAGCAAATCCGGTCCAAGCAAAAGCTCTTCGCGGCGGGTAGAGGAACGTTCGATATCGATGGCGGGGAAAGTGCGGCGTTCCTGCAGTCGGCGCGAAAGATGAAGCTCCATGTTGCCTGTGCCCTTGAACTCTTCATAAACGACATCATCCAGTCGCGAACCGGTATCGACCAGGGCAGTGGCCATGATGGTGAGCGAACCACCTTCTTCAAGGTTGCGTGCCGCGCCAAAGAAACGCTTGGGCGGGTATAAAGCGGATGGATCCATACCGCCCGAAAGGGTGCGCCCAGATGGATTAACCACCAGGTTATAAGCACGCGCCAGCCGGGTCAGGGAATCCATCAGAATGACGACATCTCTTCCGACCTCTACCAGGCGTTTGGCACGTTCCAGAGCAATTTCGGCCGTACGGACATGAGAAGACACCGGTTCATCGAATGTCGAAGCAACCACCTCAGCATCCACCGAACGGTCCATATCGGTGACTTCCTCAGGGCGCTCACCGATCAAGGCTATGATCAGGTGAACGTCGGGATGTTTGGTGGAGATTGAATTGGCGATCTGTTTGAGGATTGTGGTTTTACCAGCTTTTGGCGGAGAGACGATCATTCCGCGCTGCCCGCGCCCGATAGGCGCAATTAAATTAATCAGGCGGGTTGCCAGATCGGTACGGTCGGTCTCAAGATCAAAGCGTTTATCAGGAAAAATGGGCGTCAGGTGTTCAAACGAGGGTCTGGAGCGCGCTTCTTCGGGTGGAAGCCCGTTGATGGTTTCTACTTTTAACAAACCATAATGGCGTTCTGATTCTCTGGGTGGGCGAACATGGCCAATTACCAGGTCTCCGGAACGAAGGTCGTAACGACGGAGTTGGGCCTGCGAGACATAAACATCGTCTGTGCCAATTTGATAATTGGTCCGCAGGAAACCGATCCCTTCATTCATGATCTCGAGGATACCGCCGCGTACATCGAGGCCCTCACGCTCAGCTTCGACCTGGCGAATCTTGATCAGGAGAATTTCCTTCTTCAATCGCGCTGCCTTTGGAATATTTAGCTCTTTGGCCATCTGGCGCAGCGTCGCCAAAGGAGCATTTTCTAGTTCAAGAATTTTCATTGGATGAATGTCTCACAGGAAAAATTTATTCATAAATATACGGGCAACCCCCACCTGCTTCTGACAGGGTGTGTTCTGTGTTTGGTTGTCTGTGGAAACCGCTGGGGTTGATGGCAATCCGCGGATCCCGCTACAGATTTACCAAAAAACGGACCATTAATTTTTGACCATAGCACTGGAGTCATGCCATTATAGCATGTCAACATATATTCTGCAAGCAAAATTGCGATCATATTTGTACAGATTTTCTCAACCCAATTATACATAACTTATCGGATTATTGCCCCTCACGACGTGGATCTGAAAATAATTCTGGATGCAGGTCGCTTTCGATGCGGTAATAGACTGCGTAGCTGCCCAAGAAAGCTGCCAAACCAATGCTCAGGAAAATCCATAAAGGTGGAAAAAACAGGCTGGCAACCACCAGAATGATGATGGGAAATAAGAAGGTGAAACTGAAACCTGGCCATTGTCCAATGAACACCAGGGTATTGCGCAGCGCCAGGAAATAGGCCTGTTTTTCCTGAATGAGCATCATTGGAAACATGAGTAACTGCAAAATGACCCAAAATGCCAATATCCCCAAATCCAGTCCGAGCAATAAGATTGCCCAAAATTCTGTTCGTTCCAGAAATAAAAGGAAATAAAAAACCAGGCTAAAAATAACCAGGCCATTCGCAGCCGTCCAGCGGATGCCTGCCCACCAGCAGCGTTTCATTCCTATAAAAAAAGTCTTCCAATCCACGGCTTCGCCGGAAGCAATCTGAAAATTTGTATAATACAAGCCGGCAATGGTCAGGGGTAGAGTCACAACCGGAATTGATAATATGATGAAGTAGATGTTTGTAAGCACGATGGAAAAAGCTGCATCGTAAGCGCTGACCAGCCCCTTCCATAGGATTTTGAGCATTTCACGCATTGAATATTCAGGGTCCCTTCAAAATGAAAGTATACCAGTTAATGGGAGGCAGAATGCTCACAAATTCGCTGAATTTTTAGGTTGTGTTTTATGGTAAAATGAGCATGTCGTTAACCAGTAAGGAGAATTGGATGCACACCAGCCTATAAAAATAGCAGCATTTGTTTGGGAATTGTTCAGGTCTGAGACCTTGCTTTAATATTGACCGAGGGCAAACGCCTTCGGTTTTCATTTTTTTTATGGGCTGATATGATGCTTAAAGTTCAAAATATTTCTAAATCATTTGGGGTTGATCCTGTATTGAGCCAGATCAGTTTTACGTTGAATGCTGGCGAACGCCTGGCCCTGGTTGGGCCAAACGGGTGTGGGAAATCCACCTTAATCCGAATAATAATGGGGTTGGAAAAAGCCGACAGCGGTTCAGCGCTTCTTGACCCGTTCGATTTAAGGGTGGGTTACCTTGCGCAAGGGTTTGATTTTGGGGGAGATGAAACTGTCGCAGGATACATCAACCGGCTGGAAGGGGATTTGGAAGGGCTCTCAGAACGGTTGGGGATGCTTGCCATGGCGCTGGGGGATGATCCTGATCAGCCGGAAATTCTGGATGAGTATGACGCCGTCCTGGTTCAACTGCAAATCGCATCTGAAACGGTGGGCCGCGGTCCGGGCGTGCTGGCTGCCCTCGGCCTGGGGGATGTACCGCCAGAGACCCCCGCCGCGATTTTAAGCGGTGGTCAGAAGACGCGCCTTGCTCTAGCGGGAGCGCTGCTTTCGAACCCGCAGCTCCTACTGCTGGATGAGCCGACCAACCATCTGGATATCGCCATGTTGGAGTGGCTTGAAGAATGGTTGAGCGGTTTTCAAGGGGCGGTGCTGCTGGTATCGCACGACCGCGCCTTTTTGGATGGGGTAGCGACCAGTATTCTGGAGATCGACCAGTTTACCCACCGCGGGCGCATCTATGAAGGGAACTATCAGGCTTACCTGGAGCAAAAACATGGCGAACGCGATCGCCAGTGGGAGGCCTATAACGACCAATTGGATGAGATTGGCCGGCTGCGGGCCGCTGCGGCCCACCTGCGGGGCATTGCCCAGTTTCGAAAGGGAGGCAAAGCGGATACTGCCGATAAATTTGCCAAGGGTTTTTTCGCCAACCGCGGGTTAGGCACCGTAGGGCGCGCCAAACAGATCGAACGGCGGATCGGGAAATTGTTGTCAGATGACAAGATTGAAAAGCCGAAACTGGTTTGGGAGATGAAAATCGATTGGAACACAGCCGGTGAAACGGGCCGCGATGTGGTGGTATGTGAAGACCTGGCAGTCGGTTATGAAGGAAAGGCAATCCTGGAACATATTGACCTGGTGCTGCGTTACGGGCAGCGGGTGGCTTTGATCGGCCCCAACGGCACGGGAAAATCTACATTAATGCGCACCATTGCCGGTCAGCTGGTGCCGGTCGGCGGCAAGCTGCGCCTGGGATCCGGCGTTAAACCCGGCTATATGGCGCAGGAGCAGGAAGAACTTGACGGCGAACTCAATGTGCTAGAAACAATCCGCAAATTTACCTCAATGAATGAGACCGCCGAACGCGAGTTCTTATCAAAATTTCTGTTTAAGCAGGACGACGTTTTCGCATTGGTGGGGAAGTTATCCTATGGAGAGCGGGCGCGGCTGTCCCTGGCTTGCCTGGCAGCGGGCGGCTGCAACTTACTGCTGCTGGACGAACCGATTAACCACCTGGATCTTTCGGCGCGCAGCAGCTTTGAACAGGCTCTGACGGGGTTTGACGGTACGATCTTAGCCGTGGTGCACGACCGTTATTTCATTCAGGGTTATGCCACAAGCATTTGGGCGGTAGAGGAAGACAAGATCATCATCAAATCTTGAGGCTTGGGAACCTTTTTAGGTTTTTTGGCGTATTATATATGGGTACCCAAGGAGGAAACATGAAGAAGCCTTTGATCGTAGTTATCTCAGTTTTGCTGATCGCCCTGCTCACAAGCGCCTGTGAGATTAACATGGTTTCTGGATCAGGAAAAGTTGTCACCGAAAACCGTCAGGTAAGCGGATTCAATTCGGTGACTTTTACCGGACTGGGTGATTTGACCATTACCCAGGGGGCTAATGAAGGCCTGACGATTGAGGCAGAAGACAATATCATGCCTCGAATTACAACGACTGTCTCCAATGGTGATCTGACGATCGGTTTCGAAAGTGAAAACTGGCAGGATTTGGTCCGCCCCACACGACCAGTCAAATTTGACCTGAAGGTGCGCAGCTTGAGCCAAATAGATTTGCAGGGTTTGGGTAGCGTGACGATGGCCAGCTGGCAAGCCGATGCGGCAACCATCAAAGTAGGCGGCGCCGGCGGCATAAAAATTAATAAATTAATCGCTGGTAATCTGACCATTACCATGACCGGAGCCGGAAATGTAGATCTGGCGGGTAAAGTCACTTCGCAGACGATTAATTTGCGCGGTCTGGGAAATTACAGCGGAGGCGACATGGACAGCCAACAGACCACGGTTAATCTGACCGGGGCCGGTGGGGCCGAGGTCTGGGCGCGGAGTGATTTGAACGTCAAAATCAGCGGCGCTGGCTCAGTGAGCTACTATGGAAGCCCCACAGTTACCAAAAGCATTACCGGTTTAGGCGTCTTAAACAGCCAGGGCAACAAATAATATTCTTGCAGGTCGGCCTGTTTATCGCTGAAAGCGATAAACAGGCTTTTTATATTTTGGGGCATGTCATGGATCAACTAATTTGCCGGGACTGCAAAAAAACTTATGCTTTCGATAGGCCAGTTTGGAAGTGCACCTGCGGAGGTTTGCTGGATATTGAATTTTCGCCGGTATTTGACCTGGATCGGATTCAATCCCGGCCACCCGGCATGTGGCGCTATCGGGAAGCTCTCCCGATTTTACGAGATGAAAATCAGATTTCGCTGGGAGAAGGCTTTACACCGCTCGTGCCGGTGAAATTCGATGGGCGAAAAGTATTGGTAAAACAGGACCAGCTTTTTCCAACCGGTTCTTATAAAGATCGCGGGGCAGCAGTTTTGATCAGCAAGGTGAAGGAATTGGGCATCCGGGAGGTGGTGGAAGATTCTTCTGGTAATGCCGGCTGCGCTGTGGCGGCTTACTGTGCAGCCGGCGGTATCGCCTGCCAGATCTACGTGCCAGAAAGTACTGCCCAGGGTAAACTGGCCCAAATTCGATTATACGGCGCCGATCTCAGGCGCATTCCTGGTTCGCGCGAGGATACGGCCCAGGCTGTACTGGCTGCAGCGCAGAATATTTATTATGCCAGCCATTCCTGGAATCCATTCTTCTTTCACGGTACGAAGACCTGGGCTTATGAGGTGGTAGAACAGCTTGGCTGGCAGGCCCCGGATACCGTAATTCTCCCGATTGGCAATGGAACTTTGCTGTTAGGCGCCGCCATCGGTTTCAGTGAACTGCGCCAGGCCGGTTTGATCCACAGCATTCCTAAATTGGTGGGCATTCAGGCCGAAGGCTGTGCTCCGCTGGCCATGGCTGCACGGCAGGGGTTGGACTATGTGCCAGAAATAGAGAAATCAGACACCCTGGCAGAGGGGATTGCGATCGCTGCCCCGGTGCGAGGATTGCAAATCATCGAAGCGGTGCAGGCCAGTGGGGGAGAATTGCGAACGGTCAGTGATGCGGAAATCGTCGCATCGCTGTTAGCGATAAGTCGTCAGGGGTATTATATCGAGCCAACATCCGCGGCAGTCACCGCCGGGGTAGCGCAGTATCTGCGCACTGCACCGCAGGATGAGCGCATCGTGACGGTGTTCAGCGGGCATGGGTTAAAAGCGACCGAAAAAATGATGAAGCTGGCCGATTAAGGGTTGAGCAGGACCGGGATAGACCATAAGGCTACGTTGCCAGGGATGCGGTCGACACTTTCCTGGCGCATCACCAGGCGGGCGTGGGTGGGCTCGTTCACTTTGTAAGTCAGGTCAACCGAAAATGGGTTGTGGCTGAGATCCCCGGCTGGCAAATCAATTTGCATGCTGGCATTTGCCAGCAGCTGGCCTTTTTCGTCGAGCAGTTCTAATAAAACGGGGTTGACGTTAACTGGCCGGACCAAACCGCGTACGGCCAGGATCCCGCCCTGGATGACCTGGTCGGCCACCGGGGCGCGGAATATATAGGGGGCAACACCACTCTGAGCAGGATTGAAATCGTTTTCACCGATCGAAAAGAGTACGATATCGGTTGAAGCCAGCGCGGCCTGGCGTCCTAATCGGTCGTTGACACTCACGACCACGCGGCCCAATTCAGCCACGCCGTTGATCGTAAATTCTAGCTTGGGCGCGATGGCGATCGAACGGTCGATATATTCGCGGTAATCCAGACGCTGGCGCGCCAGGGAACGCCCATCTTCTCCTAACAGTTCAACCAACACCAAACCATCCTCGCCTGGTGAAACGCTGGCTTCAACCTGGATCGGTGAAAGCAGTTTGGAAAAGTCTCCCGGGCGAAGGATGCGTAAGAAAGCCAGGGGTGGGGTAGGAGTGGGGGTGATGGTCGGGGTGCGAGATGGGATTGGGGTAAAGGTCATCCAGCGCCACAGGGTGAGGGTAGGGGTCAACGAAATGGTGGGTGTCAGGGTGATGGTCGGAGTAAGAGAAATGGTGGGAGTGAGGGTAATCGTGGGGGTATTCGTTGGCGTGCCCGGCTGGCTGGTCGGTGGTGGGGTGCCCGCCGGTGGAAGGTCCGAGGGCTGGGCAGCAGGGTCCGTTAACACTGGGCTGCCCGGCTGGGCGGTCTGTGTAGAACCGGGCTGAGAGGATGTGGTTTGCAAAGGTGCTATCGTCGTTGGCGATAGCGGCATTTGTGGGGCTGAAAGACGTGGGAGAGCACATCCCGCCAGGATTTGCACCAGGAGCACTCCGGCAGCGATTTGCAACCAGGTTCTTTTGTTTTTCATCCTTATGCGTAAGAAATTCATTTCCCCAATTTTAGCGCAAATCCAGCGATGTGCCCGGCTTACAGTTTGGTTATGAACCTACATTACAGCACTGTAAACCGGGCGACGGCTGGCGCGCGTCGTTTTCGATACTTGCTTCGTTTAAAGGTGATAAATCTCCCCGTATTTTACCTGCAGGTAGCGCAAATAGGGCTGAGGATTGATCTTAGAGCCGGTTATCTTTTGAACCAGCTCTTGCGGCTCAAATTTGGCGCCAAAGCGGTGCACGTGCTGGCGCAGCCATGAAAGCAGCTCGCCAAATTCGCCAAGGGCCATCTGCTTGTCAAGGTTCGGCAGATCCTTTTGAATCACTTCCCACAACTGGACCGAGACCAGGTTTCCAAGGGCGTAGGTCGGGAAGTATCCAAATAATCCCTCGGACCAATGCACATCCTGCAGTACGCCGAGAGCGTCGTTAGGCGGGATCACGCCCAGGTATTCGCGCATCCGCTGGTTCCAGGCCTGGGGCAAATCTTTGACCGCCAGGCTACCTTCGAGCAGGGCGATCTCTAACTCCAGGCGCAGCATGATGTGTAAATTATAGGTGGCTTCGTCGGCTTCAACCCGGATGTAGGAAGGCTGCACTTTATTAATTCCCCGATAAAAAGTCGCCAGGCTGACTTTCTCGACCTGAGAATGGAATACTCCCTGGAAGCGAGGATAGAAGAATTTCCAAAATGCGAGCGATCTGCCGACCAGGTTTTCCCACATGCGTGATTGGGACTCGTGCAGGGCCATCGAAGCGCCAGATGCCATGGGCGTGCGCCGCAGCGAGGGGTCTACCCCCAGCTCATACAAGGCGTGACCGGCCTCGTGCATGGTGCCAAACAATGCGGTTGCCATCCGGTTTGGTTCGACACGGGTGGTGATGCGTACGTCTCCGATTCCAAATCCCTGGGTGAAGGGATGAGCGGATTTATCCTGGCGCCCATGGTTCCAGTCGTAACCAAAGCGAGAAATTACCTCGACCCCAAAATCCCACTGGGCTTTTTCATCGTAATGTGCGCGCATGAATGAATCGTCTACAGCAGTTTGGGCGGTAATCCGTTTGATTAAAGAAACCTGTACCGGGCGCACCTGGTTAAAAATCGCCTGAACTTCGGCTGTTTTCATCCCAGGCTCAAAGTCATCCAGCTGCGGATCGTAAACGTGGTCGTAAGGGGCAAAAAACGACGAATAATCGCGCCGTAAGCGGACAATATTCTCCAAATGAGATTGGAAAATGGAAAAATCCGATTTCTTTCTGGCTTCTTCCCAGGCCGAGTGGGCCATGGTAGTTGCTTTGGCAAATTCCTTAACCCACTCTGAAGAAACTTTGACGCGTTTTTCATAATCGCGACGGGTGACTTTAATCAAGCGAGCATCATTTGAGTCCGGATCCATCTCGTCTTGCTGCGAGCGCAGGTCTTCCAGGAGCTGGCCCATTTCGGGAGAAGTGATTTTCTGGTGCGCCAGATTCGAGAGAGTGGAGAGCGCATCGCCGCGGTCTTCCGCACCGCCGGACGGCATGTAGGTTTGCTGGTCCCAGCCCAATAGAGCGATTGCAGCTTGAATATCCGCGATTTCTGCCGCAAGTGATTTGAGACGTTTCAGGTCATCCATTAAGTTCATATCCTTTATTCAAAAGAAAAGGGATCTTTCCGGTGGAATTTCTACGGAAAAATCCCTGGTGAATGTTCAAGCAACTTTCCATCGCAAAGGTTGACCAGCAAGCGCCGCCAGCACCTCGCTGCCAATATCTACCGCAGTGCGTTCCTGGGCTTCTATCGTCTGCGCCCCAATATGGGGGGTGCAGACCACTCGCGGGTGACTTTCCAGTGGATTTTGGCCTGGAGGTTCAGTGGTGAACACATCCAGCGCTGCTGCGGCCACTTTACCTGATTCAACCGCAGCCAACAGGGCTTCTTCGTCGATAATCCCGCCGCGCGCTGCACAAACGATGTGCACCCCATTTTTCATCTTCGCGAATGCTGCGGCATTGATCATGTTCTTGGATGTGGCCGTTAATGGAATATGCAGGGTCAGAAAATCGGACTGGGCCAGCAGTTCATCAAAGGAAACCGGCTGCCCACCGCGCTTGGAGATCTCTTCTGCTGAAAGGAGCGGATCATAACCCAGAATGTGCATTCCAAAGGCTGCCGCACGCACGGCGACCGCCGCACCGATGCGACCAAATCCGATCACGCCCAGCGTCTTCTGATACAACTCTACCCCTTCGAGTTCCTTCTTCAACCAGTTTCCTTTCTTCATGCCGGTATCGGCGCGGGGAATCTCACGGCTCATCGAAAGCATAAGTCCCATCGTTAATTCGGCGACGGAAACGGTCGTCGCAATTGGAGCGTTGACCACGGCGATGCCGCGAGCTTTGGCAGCATTCAGGTCGATATTATCGACTCCTACTCCGGCCCGTCCAACTACCTTTAGCTTTTTCGCGGCATCAAATACAGCCGGGGTGACTTTGGTGCGGCCGCGTACGATCAGCGCATCATAATCGCCGATTACTTTAAGCAGTTCATCGGCAGTTATGTTTTTTTGGTCAACTACCTCGGCCGAGGCGCGCAACAAGGCCTGACCATTCTCCTCCAATCCATCGGTCAGCAGGATTTTCCATGCAGGCATTTCAAACTCCTCAGGGTATAAATTGATTAAATGATGACCCTTATGCAATCATTTTACCAAGAAAGGGATGAATCATTGATTATTCGTGACGTAGTGCTTCCACCGGTTCCAGGTTGGCAGCCCGGTTGGCCGGGTAAATGCCAAAGAACAGGCCAACCGCTGTTGAAAACACGGTTGCCAGCAGAACGGCATCCAAACCTACCTCGGGTGTGAAGGGCGTACCGCTGGCGGCGGCTACCCTGCCGACGATATACCCGATCAGCCAGCCTAATCCGATGCCGATCACCCCGCCAAATAAGCTGAGCAGGGCAGACTCGGTCAGAAATTGGATCATGATATCTTTTTTGCGGGCGCCGAGGGCCTTGCGCAGGCCGATTTCGCGCGTGCGTTCGGTCACACTGACCAGCATGATGTTCATAATTCCAATTCCACCTACCAGGAGCGAAATAGCTGCTACCCCACCCAGGAAGATGGTCAGCACGCCGGTGATCGTTTGGGCCGTGGCCAGGAAGTCTTGTTGGGTGAAAACGGTGAAATCATCAGCCCCCAGGGCAGTGCGGTGGCGGGTGCGCAGGATATCGGCGACCTCCTGTGAGGCCTTTGGAACGGCTTCGGCGTTGATGGCCTGAACGTATATTACATCTACCTGGTCCATCGAACGGCGGATCAGGCGGACCTGTCCTGTGGAGAAGGGAACGATGACCACATTATCCTGACTGCCGAAGGAGCCGCCGCCCTTTGATTCCAGTACGCCGATGATCCGGAAGGGCTGTCCTTCGATGCGGATCGTCTCGCCCACCAGACCATCACTCCTGCCAAATAATTTATCGGCTACTTGGGGGCCGATCATGGCGACAGAAGCCTGACCGAGAACCTGTTCATTGGTAATATATGTGCCTTCAGTGATACCATAATTGCGCACGGTGAAGTATTCCGGGGTGACACCGTTTACCTGGGCGGTTGTTTGTTCACCGCCATATGTAATTACCAGGCTTTTTTGGATCACCGGGGCGACACCGGCCACATCTGGCGCTAGAAATTCATCCATCAAAGCGGCTGCATCCTGACGGGTCAGGGGTTGGACGTTGCGCACGCGTTCGGTGAGATTTCCTTTGAAGACGAACAGCAGGTTGGTGCCGATCCCACTGATTGAACCGGTGATCGTGTTCTGAGCACCAGTTCCGGCTGCCAGCATGGCGATCACCGCCGCGACCCCGATTACAATCCCCAGAATGGTCAGCCCCGAGCGCAGCTTGTTGCCGCTCAAACTTTCCAGGGCTTCAATGATAGCTTGAGATAGGTTCATGCTGTGGGCTCCGCTACGATTAATCCATCTTCCAGGCTGATCACGCGCTCGGTCTGCTCCGCAATCCGCGGATCGTGGGTCACCACGATGATCGTTGTGCCCCGCTCGCGGTTCAGCTTCAAGATCAGCTCCATGATCTCTTTTCCGGATTTCGAATCCAGGTTGCCCGTCGGTTCATCGGCCATGAGGATCGCCGGGTCGTTGACCAGCGCCCGGGCGATCGCCACCCGCTGCTGCTGCCCACCCGATAGTTCGGTCGGTTTGTGCATCACCCGGTCGGCCAATCCCACCGATTCCAGGGCCTGCCGGGCCCGGTTTGCCCGCCCATGGCTTACCCCGGCATACCGCAAGGGCAGTTCCACATTCGATAATGCGCTGGCCCGCGGCAGCAGGTTGAAGCTCTGGAACACAAACCCCACCTTGCGGTTGCGGATCGTGGCCAGCTGGTCGCTGTTGAGATGGGCGACTTCCTCACCGTCCAGCTGATAGCTGCCGCTGGTCGGGCGGTCGAGGCAGCCCAGGATGTTCATCAGGGTTGATTTGCCCGACCCGGAGGGCCCCATAATCGACACGATTTCCCCGCGCCGGATATTGAATGAGACCCCTGCCAGGGCGTGCACTTCCACAGTGCCCATCTTGTATGTTTTGCGCAGGTCGCGCGTTTCGATTACCCAGTCCGCCATCGTCCTATCTCCCGAACGAACCAAAACCGCCCGGTCCGGTGGGAATCTCGATGGGTGGGTTCAGGATGACCTTGTCACCTGCTTTTACGTCCCCTTGTATCACTTCGCTGTTCGTATCGGACGTTGCGCCGATGGAAATGTCTACGACTGTGGATTGGTTGTTTCTCAAAACATATACTACCCGCTGCCCATTGCGCAGGCGCACTGCCCGGTTGGGCACGAGCAGAACGTTGGTCAACTGCTCGACAGTGATATTCACAGCAGCGGTCATCCCGGGTTTGATGGCCGGATCTGGATCCATTAATTCGACCGTGACGGTAAAGTTCACCACGCCCTGTTGGGTCTCACCAAAATTGGCTACTTCGATCACTTTTCCAGCATATTCTTTGCCTGAGATTGCATCAAAGGACAATTTAGCCGGCTGCCCGACTTTCACCCGGTTGATATCCACCTCGGTGATTTCAACATCTACCAGACGGCGTGAGAGATCATCGATGCGAAAGGAAACCGTTCCGGCATTGACCTGGTCGCCAACCATGGCGTTGACATCCGAGACGGTGCCGTTCATCGGAGCCTCAATTTTGGGCAATCCGAGCGTGGCCTGGATCGAGTCAATCTTAGCCTGCGCCGCGGCCAGGTCGGCCGGGTCGGGACCGTCCTTCAAACGATCCCACTCGCGCTGAGCATCATCCAGTTTGGATTGGGCCACGGCGATCGCCGCATCCGCCTGGGCGATCTCGACCGTGTTGGGTGTGCTGAGCATCCAGTCCAGGTTCCACTGGGCCTGGTCGACCTTCTGCTGAGCGGCGGCCAGGCGGTTGAAGGCTGTGGCGCGCAAGATGTTATCTTGGGCAAGGTGGTCATACTTGTCGTAGTTATCCTGGGCTCTTTTCAGGCTGTCCTTGGCGATGGTCAGGTCCGCCTCGGCCGAATCGATGGTGGCCTGGGATACCCGGGCCAGGTTTTTACGAAAACGGTCGGTTTTAGCGTCATCCAGGGCTTTCTGGGCATCCGCCAGGGCTTTTTCCGCCTGAGATTTGGCGACGGTCGAATCCTTCAGATCATTCAGGTTGCGCTGCGCAGTCACCAGGTCGGAGCGCGCCAGAATGATATTCTGCGAGAGCGTGGCGGGATCCAGTTCTGCCAGGACCTGGTTAACCGTCACCTGATCTCCAACTTTGACGTTCACCTTGCCGATCCTGCCGGAAGTTTGCCAGTTTACGGTTGTCGATTGGTTGGCGCGCACGGTGCCCGTGGCCCCCACGGTTGCGGTAAGATCACCGTTTGTTAAAGTTACAGTCTGAAAATTATTTTGGTTGGCTGCCTGGGCTTTCTGGAAATTTGTGTAAACAAAAAATCCGCCGACACCCAGGACGCCAATCAAAAGGATTATAATCAAAGCGCGTTTCATGTACATCGATCCTTTCCATGTGATTGGTCGAATCATAACATGATTTATTACAGAGTACAGGCTTTGTAGAAGGAAAGTTGAACAATTTTGGTGTCAGGATATACAAATGCGGCTGGCTTCTCAAGTATTTCAAAATTCGTTAGTTTTTCTTTTATCTTTAATATTATTGGTGAGCAGCAATGTTTCATCGATTGACCCGACTGATCAGGTACGGCGATATACGCGGTCCATTGAATTTGATTATGTCAGTTGGACAGTGGACGCACTGTTGTTAAAGCTGGGTCAGGCCTCATTATCGGTTCCCCATTATTTAACCCCAGATGAGCAGCATACGGTGGTTATTCATTATATGCAGCTCGTTCAGGATATTGATCGCGCGCAGCATGAAGTGGAATTGATTTACGCTGACCCCAATATAATCGACAAGGAAGCTCACTTAAAGCCCTGGCAAGACCAATTGGCCCGGCTGCGCAATCAGCGCAGTTTATTGGGACCCACCGCTGAAGAAATTTTTCAAAAACAGGTCAGCCAGATTCTGGACGAATTCGGCCTGGGTACAATCGGGCAGCCGCTGCCACCGGTACTTTTCCATACCACCCCTTTGCCTTATGCGTTAATCATCTCACCACGGAATGTGATCCGCCAGGAAGATAATATTTCGTTGGATCCGAATCTGACCCTCGACCAGATGGTCGATCTCGAAAAGAGGGTCGAATTGGCGCTCAATGTATCGGCTCTGGTGACTCCCATCGGAGGGATCGGAATTTATCCGACAATGGTGATGAGCACCACCAGCTTGCCGTGGCTGGGAGAGGTTGTGTCGCACGAGTGGACGCATAACTACCTGTTTTTCCGACCATTGGGATTGAGTTATTTCACTTCTGGCCAGCTGCGCACGATGAACGAGACCACTGCAAATATCGTAGGCAAGGAGGTCAGCCAGGAATTGATCCGGCGTTATTATCCTGAATATATGCCAAAACCAAAACCTACGCCGGTCCCTGAAAAACCCGGGCAAAGCGCACCAACACCGACCCCTGAGCCCCAGGGATTTCAGTTTAATAAAGAAATGCGCATCACACGGGTTACGGTGGACCAGATGCTCAAGGATGGAAAAATTGACGAAGCAGAAGCCTACATGGAAGCTCGCCGCCAGGTTTTCTGGGATAACGGCTACCTGATCCGGCGCTTAAACCAGGCTTATTTTGCATTCAACGGGGCTTATGCCGACAGCCCGGGAGGTGGTGCGGCTGGCACGGACCCGGTAGGCCCGGCAGTGGTAGAACTGCGCAGCCGGAGTAAAACGCTGTTAGATTTCCTTCAGAAAATTTCAATGATGACTTCGTTTGAGCAGCTTCAAGAAGCGCTGCGCTCGTAATAAAAAGCAGTGACAACCTCTGGCACCCATCACCAATGGTTGTCACTGCTTGATAAATGCGCCAGTTAATCGTCGCCGAAATCGTCTCCCAATCCACCCATACCACCCATTCCACCAAAACCGCCGTCGAGTTCGCCCCCTGGCCCGCCGGCTTCTCCTAATTCTGGCAGCTCTTTCTCAATTTGCTCGGGCGTTTGCCCGGATTCCAGGCGGTGGATTACTTCGTCAAATTCCGGGCCCATGTCTTCCCCCACCTCGCCGCTCATCTGGCGCATCATCTTTCCCAATGATTTGGGATCATCTTCGAGGGCAGCCAGGTTGGAAGGATCCGCCAGGCTTTCCAGACGGCTTTCATCCGAACGAGCGATGCGCACTTTATTGATCAGGCGCTGGACATTCAGGCTCTGACAGTGCTTGCACACCACAGGCTTGGTGCCATAATCGGAATATGACATAAAGATATTAAATTTTCGCCGGCAGTCCTTACAGCGATATTCATAATAAGGCATTCGTTTCCTCACATTCTTGCGATTTCTGGATAAGAATCTACGGCCGATATTCAAACACGGCCCGCGTATTTCCTGGTTATCAATGATATTCTAAGGTTAACCATTTGTATCTCCATTATAATCAGGCTAATCTTAGAATCGTATAAAAATCCCCTATTAGAAAGGGAAATCATGGAAGCAGAATCGATCTCGTTTGACCTTTATCACCCCCAACCGTTGTTAATAGTCATTTCCGGTCCGTCGGGTGTCGGCAAAGATGCCGTTGTACGCACCTTGCAGCGCCGCGAAGCAAACCTGCATTTTGTGGTCACTGCGACCAGCCGGAAGATTCGCGAAAATGAGGTAAATGGGGTAGATTACATTTTCGTCAGCGAGCATGAATTTGAACAGATGATTAAGAATGATGAATTATTGGAATACGCAATCGTATATGACCAGTATAAAGGTATTCCGAAAAGCCAGGTTCGTGATGCCCTGCGGTCGGGAAAAGATGTCATTATGCGCGTCGATGTGCAGGGTGCCGCGACTATCCGGAAACTGTGTCCGGAAGCTGTGCTGATCTTTCTGATTCCTTCCAACCAGGATGAATGGATACGACGCTTGATCGAGCGCCAATCCGAGACATCAGAAAGTATGAAACTGAGGGTGGTCACAGCTCGCCATGAGCTGACCCGACTGACAGAGTTTGATTACGTTGTGGTGAATGCCCAGGATTGTTTGGATGATGCCGTTGATGCCATTGAGGCAATTATCGAAGCTGAACATCACCGCGTGGAGCCAAGGAGCATATGTTTATGAGCATTCAACCGCCTCACACCCAACCTGAACCAGACGGGCAGCCGCTCAATCAGCCCGTTCGTGGTCCGGGTTTTACACCCTGGGCAACTTATATTCTGCTGGGAATCACGGTCCTGGTTTTTGGGGGGCAATACCTGACCCAATCGACCATGGGCATCGACTTGTTTGCGGTTTATGGGATGAAAATTAATCAGGCGATCGTGGCCGGGGAACTGTGGCGTCTGGTGACACCTATTTTCTTGCATGGATCGCTAACCCATATCGGGTTTAACATGTATGCGCTGTTTGTGCTGGGTCCGGGCCTGGAGCGTACTTATGGGCGTTCGCGCTATCTTTTGCTTTATTTTCTGAGCGGGATTGCCGGAAACGTGGTTTCATTTTACTTATCTCCGTATAACTCGCTGGGCGCGTCTACTTCCATATTTGGTCTTGTGGCTGCAGAAGGCGTGTTTATTTACCGCAACCGTGAATTTTTTGGCAAACAGGCACGCTCTCTGTTGGGAAACCTGCTCCTGATTGTGGTGATCAACCTGATGTTGGGGCTCATGCCGGGAATTGACAACTGGGGCCACATGGGCGGATTGTTGGGCGGCCTGGCTTTTGCCTGGACGAGCGGCCCGCTGCTGGCAGTTAATTGGCTCCCAGGTGGGGGCGGGTACCGCATGATCGATCAGAATCTTTCCTCTCGGGTATGGCTGTACGCTGCCGTCGAGTTTTTGGTAATGCTTGGTTTGGTTTTGTTAAAAATGGCTTAGTTCTGAAGAAAGCATGCTCGTCTAACCATTTATCGTAAACCCCGACACCCGCAAGCTGATGAGGATCCACTCCGGCTGCGGGTGTCTATTTGTGATAAAAATCACATAGTTGATGTGACGAATGTAATATTTGTCGTGAGTTCCTGGAGCATTTATCACTTGTGTAAAATAAAAAGCTGGCCTACTATAAAGGATAAATACGATTGTGCCCTGGAAAGGAGGAAGTATGACCACTGTTCGACAATTGCTCACGCAAAAGGCTGGAGATATCTGGTCAGTTACCCCAGACACCCTATTACAGGATGCGCTTAAAATTATGTACGACCACGATATCGGGGTGGTGGTCGTTGTGGATAATGAAGAGGTCAAGGGAATTTTTTCGGAGCGGGATTTTGCCCGCCGGGCAGCTCGCGAACATAATTTAAAATTGGATGTCCCGGTAAAAAATCTGATGACCAGTCAGGTCTATTTCGTCCAACCAGACCAATTGATTGATGATTGTATGGCGATTATGTCCAACCGCCACATACGCCACCTTCCTGTGCTGGAAAAAGACAGGTTGGTAGGACTAATCTCAATCACCGACCTGGTGCGAGAAATCGTCTCACAAAAAGACATCACCATTCACAGCCTGGAGAATTACATTCTCGGTAGAGAATTTACTTAAACTTGGGTGCACTTCGAAAATATTAAGAGGGATGATTTGGTGGGTATCCCCTAAATACACGCCAGACAGGTTTTTGGATCGGACCCTAAATCTGTGGTAGGATAGCGGCAGAAGGTATTGCCGCTATGTTGGATGTCCACGAATTATTTAAGACCTATGAAAAAAAGCCTCTGCTGCAGGGGGTGTCCTTTCGGGTGGATCAGGGTGAGACAGTTTGCCTCCTGGGTCCATCCGGCAGTGGAAAAAGTACGTTGCTGCGTTTGATTGCGGGTTTGGAAGAGCCAGAATCAGGCACGATTTCATGGGATGGGCAAGACTTATCTTTGCTGCCGGTTCACCGCCGGCAGTTTGGTTTAATGTTTCAGGATTATGCCTTGTTTCCCCACCGCAATGTGGCTGAGAATGTGGCTTTTGGGCTGCGCATGCAAGGATTACCGCCAGCGGAAATTCAACAACGCGTATCTGAGGCGCTGGAACGGGTCAACCTGGGTCAATTTTCCGGGCGGCGGGTAACTGATCTTTCCGGCGGGGAACAACAACGCGTAGCCTTCGCCCGAGCCCTGGCGCCGCGCCCGCGGTTGTTGATGCTCGATGAGCCTTTAGGAGCTCTCGACCGTACCTTGCGCGAACAACTTCTGCTGGATTTGAGAGAACTGCTGCGCCAAACGGATATCCCTACGATTTACGTTACCCACGACCAGGAAGAAGCCTTTACCATCGCTGACCGGATGATCTTGCTGAATACTGGTAGAGTCATTCAGGATGGTACACCCAGCCAGGTTTATCGCTACCCGGCAAATCCCTGGGCGGCACGTTTCCTGGGGATGGGGAATCTGCTTTCTGGTAAAGTGACCCAAATGTCACCACTGGTGGTTAATGACCGCTCTGGGTGAGTTTGCGGCATCGCTCCCGCATCCGGGGGCCGTTCATCATGGGCAGGATGTGACCTTGCTCCTGCGTCCAAACCAGGCGCGAACCATCCCCCCCGGCAGCCAGTTACGTGGGCGTGTGGTGGACAGCACTTTTCGCGGTGAAGTGTATCGAGTGGAATTGGAATGTGCGCCCGGCACTCGTTTTCAATTTATGCTCGATCGTGATTATCCTGTGGGAGAATCAGTCAACCTGATGCTGCCGATTGAAGCCGTGCTTTGCCTGGTGTAAACAAGATGAACGATCAGATCACCGTGATTAAGCAAAATCCCGCGGGCGAAGAAACCTGGCGTTATGCAGGCCGGGTGCTTGAGCAGAATGAAAACAGCGTTCGCCTGGAGGCATTTTTTAACCGTGACGATATGCCTTTTCACGGGTTGCACTTGAAGCGCGGGGACCGGTTTGTCGAAACCTATTTTTCGGACCGCTGGTACAATATTTACGAGATTTTCGACCGGGATTCACACCAACGCAAGGGATGGTATTGTAACGTGACCCGCCCGGCTGTGATTGAGAAAGATAAAATTTCGTACGTCGACCTTGCCCTGGACTTATTGGTATTTACGGATCAGCGCCAGCTTGTTCTCGATGAAGATGAGTTTGCGATGCTGGAGATCTCACCAGAAGAAGCGCAGACCGCTCGCCAGGCGCTGCGGGAACTGCAAGCCTTGTTTGTTCGTCATCATTAAAGGGTAAATCCGGCCCAGGTACCCGTGAGCAAAAAACGTCCGGCATCGATTAATCCGATCTGAACCAGGGTCGTGATCATCGCTAACAGCAAGAATGGCTGCAGTTGTTTCCACCCCTCGAAGCTATTTTCACGTTTGAGCAGCATGACCCAGATCATCGTGTATGCCAGTACGAGAATGGTGAGGAGGGATAAAACACTGAGCAAGGCCAAAGGGTAGACCAGAATGGGATTTTCACTGGCAATTGCCGCCGCAATTAATCCGGCCGCGGCCAAAATCAGGAATAATTGGCGAAAGGAAGTTAAAGCCGGTCGATCTTGCCACTGCTGCCAGATAATCTGGTGAAAAGTGGGCATAAGGTAGGCGGCAATGCCTGTGCCAAGCAGGGTGCCGGTGAGCAGGCGCAGCCCATTCTGAGGCACGTACAGACCCGGTGCCTGAGGGAAAAAGGTCAGATAGCTATTAATGCCATCGATGGCAAAAGCCAGCAGAAATAAACCGAACATCCATTGAATCCTGCGCGTGGGAAGCTCCCCGCGGCGGCCGAGAAAGGCTTGGAATACAAACCCCACCAGCGCCCCCAGGTACATCCCCGAGCAGCGCGAACAAAGCGGCAGCGCGCGGTCACCCAGTAAAAATGAACGTTCGGCTATCCGGTGACAAACCGCATATCCGACCGCATCGGCTTTGCCCAGTAAGCCGGGCGGGGTAAATGCCAGCCAGACGGCTGATAAAATTCCAAACAGCAGGAGCAAGGCCAATTGATAGCGTTCATACCAGGGTCGGGCGGTGTTCATTGGGGTGATTATAGCACGGGGAGTTTTAAGAATTTCTTCCTATTGGCAGTCGTTTCGATTCGAGGTATGATGCTTCATCAAGGAAAGGTGTAAATTGAAAAGAATAATCTCTGCGATTTTGCTGTTGTTTGTCGTATCCTGCAATGCCGCACCGACCATTGCTCCAACCGCTTTGCCTACCGTGACGGAGGAATCGATCGCGACCATCGAGCCTTCTGCAACGTATTCCCCCAGTCCGGTGCCAGCTACGGCGACGCCCAGGCCTTCGGCGACTGCCACCATCACCGCCACTGCCACGCCAAGTTATCCGCTGCTCGGGTACGGCCCGGCTAATTTTCCGTCCGACGTGGATCCACTCACCGGGTTGAAAGCAGCCGATCCGGCTTTGTTGAACCGCAGGCCGGTGATTGTAAAAGTGGAGAATTTACCCCGGGATGACCGCCCGCAATGGGGGGTATCCTTCGCCGATATAGTTTATGAGTATTACACCGAACAGGGCGGTACCCGGTTTGCGGCTGTTTATTATGGAAAAGACGCGGAAATCGTTGGGCCAATTCGCTCTGCGCGATTTTTTGATTTCAATGTGATCCGTATGTACAAAGCCAGCTTCGTGTTTGGTTATGCGTATGCTGACCTGTATTCAGCCCTGGCGAATTCGGAATTTTCCGATCGCTTGATCGTGGAAGGCACAAAATGGGAAGGCATCTTTACCCGTTTTGACCCCAACGGAAAGAATATCCTGCAGGTTAATACCGGTTTGGTCGCGGGGGTAATGGCCAAAAATAAAGTGGACAACACCCGGCAGAATTTGGACGGCATGTTCTTTCAAAAGCAGACGTCCCCGGGCGGACAGGATGGCCAACAGCTTTTCGTTCGTTTTTCCGGAGGGATTTATAATCGTTGGGATTATGATGCCTCGACAGGAAAATATCTGCGCTTTTCAGACGCAGCCGATGATGTAAACCGCAACAACGAACAGTATACGCAGCTTACGGATCGCCTGACAAAACAACCGATCGCGTTTGACAATGTAGTCGTGCTGCAGGTCAGCCATCGCTACATCAAACGTCCGCCAGGCGAAGTAGTGGATATGACCTTGATCGGCGAGGGCAACGCCTGGATTGCACGGGATGGAAAAGTTTACCCGGTGAAATGGAAGCGGGACAAAGCCACGGATGTGTTAGGTCTGGTGAACCCAGATGGCACGCCGTTTGCGTTCAAACCGGGCCAGACCTGGTTTGAAGTTCAGGGTGTGTCCTCATCTGTCAGTTCCAAAGATGGCATCTGGCATTTTGTGCACAGCATGCCCTGATCAAATCGACATCTATTGTTGCGCAAACCTGTAAGGTTAATGTTTGCTAATTAATGCGGCAGGAGCTTGACTTTCGATACCATTTATGAAATACTATAAGCTGTAAGTTGAACTTTACCAGCTGGATAAAACCAGCCTCCCCATGCCATCCTAACGATGAGGAGGTGATGCCAAAAATGGATAGTAGTAGTTTCCACCAAACCAGCGCTGTGGCATCCCTCCTCGGTGCTCGTTAGTACCAATTAAGGATGCCACAGCGCGAACCAGAAGACCGTCCGAAAGGGCGGTTTTCTGTGTTAACCCACTGGCCTGAATATTGCAACCATCCTGCCTGTATTAAATAGATCGAGATAAGGGAAGAAAGGGTCTTTTTTCCTTATCTCGAAATGGGGTTATATCCAGGGATGAGGCAGGCTGAAATGATAAAAAATATCCAGTCAGGTGCGGCGGTAGTACTAATGCTGCTGGCGCTGATCAGCGGCAGGCCAGAAACACGGGTGACAGCAGACCAGAAAACCATGGGGGCTCATTATTATATTCCGCTGTTGAGTTCGAGTTTGGCTGTTGAGTCTTTAGGCCCGGATGGGGGCGGTGTAACCGCGGTCCTTTTCAACCCGCAAAACCCGGCGATTGCCTATATTGGTAGTTGGGGTGCAGGCGTGTTTAAAAGCGAGGATGGTGGGGTAAATTGGGCGCCAATCAGCGCCGGATTGGATAATCTGCAAATTCAGTCCCTGGCCATTGATCCACTCAATCCCGATACGTTATATGCCGGCACCTACCATTTTGGGGTTTATAAAACGACTGATGGTGGCGCAAGCTGGTTTGCCGCTGGAAAAGGGTTGAACGATCAGGCGATCGTTTACGCATTGGCGGTTGACCCTAAAAACCCCCAGGTCATCTTTGCTGGCACGCGCAGTCCCGGTATGACGCCCCCCTGGGGAGGAGGTGTTTTTAAAAGCACCGACGGTGGGCAAACGTGGATAAACCACACTAATAACCTGGGGGAAGAATGGGTTTACGGCCTGGCGATTGACTCGCATAATACCCAGGTGATTTTTGCCGCCACTCACTCTGCCGGGATTTATAAATCCAGTGATGGCGGGCACGATTGGCAAGCGGTGAATAACGGGATTTCGGATTTGGGCACGCGTACAGTGGTAATCGATCCCAGCAATTCGAACGTGGTTTACGCGGGAAGCTGGCACGGTCCGGCGGTGTTTAAGACCACAAACGGCGGGCAGAACTGGTCTGCAGTCAATAATGGTTTGTCTGGTTCAAAAATAATTTCGGTGGTGATTGATCTTGCGCAGCCGAAAACGGTTTATGCCTTAAGTTACTTGCGGGGATTATATAAATCGGACGACGGAGGCGCGAATTGGAGCGCCGCCGGTCTTTATCCCGATTACGTTTTTTCGCTGGCGATTAATCCACTTGATCACCAGGTGCTCCTGGCAAGCGCTGAAAACGATGCTCTTTTCCGCTCGCTGAGCAGTGCGACCAGTTGGCTGCCCTCCAGCAGTGGCCTTCATGCGACCACGGTTACCGCCCTGGCAGCCGATCCGGCCCTGCCGGGTGTTATTTATGCCGGGCTGAATGGGCAGGGTGTTTACCGGTCCGGTGATCATGGGCAGACGTGGACAGCGATGAACAGCGGGTTAGGCGACCGAACTGTACGTTCGCTTGTATTAACTCCGGCCGGATTGTTTGCCGGCACAGCCAGCGGGGGAATATTTAAGATCGTCAGCCCGGCGCAAGATTGGCAGGCGATGAATAGCGGGATGGCGATCAGCGAGGCGAAGACCTTGACTGATAGCCCGGCTTTAAGCCGATTCTCTCCATTGGGACCTGCGGCAGACTACCTGGTGGATGACGCGAATCCTGCGCAGAGCAGTTCCCCTGACCCGAAAGCGGTGCTGCCTGCGCCTGTGCAGGCTTTGGCGTCTGCGCCTTCCGCCGCCGCGACGATTTATGCCGGGACGGCAGGGGGCGGGGTCTACCGCAGCAGTGATAATGGGGTTTCGTGGCAGGCCGCCGGGTTGTCCGGCAGGATGGTTCTGTCACTGGCGGTGGATCGATCCAATGCAGCCAGGCTGTGGGCAGGGACAGATGCCGCCAGCGGGAGTCTGTGGCGGAGCGATAACGGTGGGCAAAATTGGAGTGCTTCTCAGAATGGTTTGTCTGGATTGATGGTCAATGCAGTGGTCCAGAGTCTGGCTGACAGCGCGGTATTGTATGCGGCGACGAACCAGGGTGTGTATCAATCCAACGATGCCGGTACCCATTGGACGCGAATTGGACTCGCAGGTCAGATGGTGTATGCCCTGGTGGCACCGTCTTTTTACCCGAATATG
Source organism: uncultured Chloroflexia bacterium (assembly GCA_963768585.1). Classification (GTDB taxonomy): domain Bacteria; phylum Chloroflexota; class Anaerolineae; order Anaerolineales; family Anaerolineaceae; genus CAVUNY01. The sequence continues at coordinate 155,588 of CAVYIF010000018.1, read as the reverse complement.
CTGGCAGCCGGCACATCCTCTGGCCCGCAAATCAGCTCAGATGGCGGAAAAACATGGTATCTGCAAAACCAGGGGATGGTTAACCCAGAGGTCTGGAGCATGGCAGCCGGGTCCGTCAGCAGCCAATCACTGTATTTTGGAACCAGCGCCAATGGCACCTACCGTTTTTTCACCCCGCAAGATCTGTGGTAGGTGGCAGGCAGATGGCGGTGATTTACCAGGTGTCGATAGCCGCGCGGATTAAGGCCAGAAATTTTTCATCCGATACGTATTCAGGTACACTGTTGCCGGTGCCCAGCGCATAGCTGCCTCCGGCGGCAGACCGAGACAGCATGGCTTTAGCGCGTTGATATATCGCTTCGGGTGAGGACCGGCACACGAAATCCAGATCGATTCCGCCCAGGATGGCGATCCGGGTATGATAGCGTTCATAGGCTTCTTCAACGGGTAAGATACCATCCTCATACGAGTGGCGCGCATCGAACCCCATATCTTCGATTATGTCTTCGATGACCTTTTCAAAGTAACCACAAGAGTGCAGAATGGCCGGTTTACCTGCCTGATGAATGGCTTTTACAATGCGTTTGTGCCATGGAAAAACGAAACGGCGCATATCCGATGGTCGAAAAAGAGTGTGTGTCTTAAAACCCCAATCATCATTCGAGATACACGCGCCAACAAAATCCAGCGGGGCGACAAGCTGGTAATATCGCTCTAATCGGGCTCCGATTTCCGCAAAAATCTGGTCGGCAAGCCGGGGGTCTTCTTTGGTCATGATGCAAAGGTCTTCATATCCCACCAGCTCAATCGCATTTTCCAACACACCCCCCGGACCGTATACGATAAGCTTCATCCCTTCTGGTAAGGAATGCGCCAGATCGCGCAGGATGTCCAGATCGACCTGTTCCGGATCGGGCCAGGTAAAGTGCCTGAGATCGGCACGGTTGTGGAGGATGCTGCCTTCATTTTGGGAAATTGAGCTTTCTTTCGGACGGCTGACGATTCCCTCCGTAAAGCTGAAACCAGGTGGGAGAACATTAGCATAATCATAACCGGTCCGGTAAAATGCCAGCGAAATGCGCTGAAGGCGTTGGGCCTCATTCGAGATCGTCGTCATCTCCGGCACCAGCCGGCGATACAAACGATCGTTCATAAAAAATTCAAAAAGAACTGGCCTTTGGGGAATCTTTCTTTCGAGGACCGCCTGAAGTCGGCGGAAATCAGGGTTCAATTTGAAATTGGGGAGCGTGTTCCAATTCGTCATTTTGGGACCTTTCAGGATTGTGACTGTATTATTGCGCCACCTGTTCAATTGTAGCAGTGTTTTTTTCTTGCTTGAACAGGCATTATGCTATACTTTTTCTTATCATGGACAATGAGTGGTTAAAAACGGCTATTCGCCTGGCGAAGCTGGGTAAAAAGCAGGAAGCCCAGGAGATATTGTATGGGCTGATAAAACGCGATCCTGCGGATTATCAAGCCTGGTTGTGGCTTGCGGATACGGTGTCGACGCAGGAAGAACGTATAGCTATTCTCCGTGAAGCGTTGGTCCATAGCCCCAGCAATGGGATCATTCGGCAGGCTCTCAACAACCTGGGGGCACCCAACGCGCCATCTGAAGCACCGGCGGTGAATCGGACGGATGCGAAACCAGGTGAATTTTCCATAGCCATGGATGAACTGCAATCTCTCGATCAACGTATCGACCACGAAGAGGACGATGCGCCTGAACTGGATTGGCTGCGTGCCCTGGATGAAAGTAAACCGGGCGCTGATGATCTTCTTTCAGGGAATAAGGCGCCTGATGAACCGCGACCCAAAATGACCGACCAGGATGCCCACCTGCTTGAGCAGGAGATTGAGATACCAGAGGTGGAAAATCACGCCGCCGATTTTCTGAACGTGATCCAGCGGTGGGATGCGAAGGATGCCGATCAGCCGGTTCGTATTCAGCCCCCCAAAAACGAGCCTCCAGAGGTATTGGAAGAGGATGCGGCACAGGATGGGGCACTGCTCATCGACGGGTTAGAATACCAGATAGAAGATACTGCCTCACGCAGGCGCTGGTTGGGAATCGTATTTATAATGATTTTGTTGGCGGTTCTGGCGGCAGCGATTTATTTAGGCTGGCCGACGATTTGGGGAACGATCTCGCCGATGGTCGCAGCTATATCGCAGCCGGTTGCGGTCGAACCTACTGCTACCCCAACAGCGACCTTATCACCTACCCTATCGCCAACGCCAACGAGTACATCCACACCCAGACCAACAAGCACGATAGAACCGACCCTTCGCCCGACCGACACGTCAATTCCACCCCTGCTGAGTGCGGGTCTGGTTGGTCCCGAAAATATCCAACAGTTTAAATCGCTGGCGCTGGTTGAAGCGCACGGTGCGGTTTCTCTCAACGCCTATCTGCTGGCGCAAACGATCGATGAGAATTCTTTACGGATTTGGGATTTTTTAACTGACAGTCCCCTGATTGATTTAAAAGGCCCTACCCAGCGCATTCAGCAATCCGCAATTTCACCGGATGGCAAATGGGCAGCCGCGGTCAGCGAAGAGCCAGCAGTATGGGTATGGGATATCGGGACCGGCCAGGTGAGCGCCAACCTGGCATTCAGTCAGGATTTGGTCGCACGTTATATCGAAAGCGATTTCCCAAAAACACTGCAAATACAATTCTCGCCCGATGGGAAGGCGGTATTTGTGAGTTCAATGATGGGGGTAACCTGGTGGGACCTGGCGACAAAACTCGAACGGCACCTGTTTCCATTGCTGCCCAAAGAGTATGAAGATTTTCGCCAGCAGGCGCTTCAACCAGATACTTTGACCGCGTCCAGTTTTTTGCTCTCATTTTCACCGGATGGAAAGACATATGCCCTAGGTTCTCAAACAAAAGTATATATCCTTACCTGGCCCGGCGCGGGTGGGTTGGCGACACTCAATACGGGCAAGCCGCTGATCGCCATGCATTGGATGGATAATGGGCTGTTGGGCCTGACCCATCCGGGCCAGGTCTCGGTTTGGAACACGTATTTGAACAAACTGATACTCACTTTCCCGGGTTTGAAATCTCAACCAGCCGACCAACCTCCCGCGGCGGCTTTCCAGATCGATGGTCAAAGGATGGCCATCGAGATTGACAGCCCCCGCAACAATCCGGGGGGAATGATGTTGGTCAATCTTCCTGGCGGGGAAAACGGGCTGAGTTTTGACCCGCAGACCTTCGCTCGGGTCACCACCCCGATCTTCTCCCTGGATGGATCCATCTTGTTTGGCAGCAGCGGCGGCGACCTTTTCGTTTGGGAAACAGGTACTGGCGAATTACTGAGGCGGATCGCAAATCGCAAAGGGTTTACCGAAATGACTCCGGATGGAAAATTATTCCTTGAAGTTGCCCCGAACGGGACTTATATCTGGGGTTTGCCATAATACAAAGGCCGGGGGGTGAATAATCTCACCCCCCGGCCTGTTTCAGGATTAATGGTCAGGCATAAATCGGGCCAAAATTGGCGCAGGCGCGGTAGTCTGCGCCTTCTGCATCAGAGGTGCCGAAGGCTGACCAGGCCGAGGGCCGGAAAATCTCTCCGGTGGGTACATTGTGCATACAAACCGGGATGCGCAGAATGGAAGCCAATGTCAGCAAGTCGGCCCCAATGTGCCCATAACTCAATGCGCCGTGATTTGCGCCCCAATTCGCCATTACAGAATAAACATCGCTGAAGGGTCCCTGCCCGGTCAGGTTTGGGACAAAATAATGGGTCGGCCAGGTGGGGTCGGTGCGTTCGTTGATCAGATGGTGCACGTTTGGCGGCAGATTGACTGTCCAGCCTTCGGCAATTTGCAGCACCGGACCGAGGCCTTTCACCAGGTTCAAGCGCAGCATGGTGAGGGGCATACCACCGCGGGTTAGAAAGCCCGAGGAATAACCGCCGCCGCGGAAGTAGCCTGTGTTGGCCGGGTACCAGGTGGTAGCTGCCAGGCTCTTGTTCATCTCTGCTTCGGTAATCTCCCACCAGGGTTTCATCGCCGGTTGGTCATCGACTTCTTCCCACCCGGTGGCATCCAACGTAGCGGCGCCGGAATTGATCAGGTGGATCAGACCGCCGGCAGCTTTGCCAGTTAATTCGTAGCCGGTTACTCGTTTAACCGCATCCGGGCTCCAATAGGTGCGCACATCGGCAAAAATTGATGCTGTGTTGGTCAGCAGGTGCCCGAACAGCATTGAGGCCCCGTTCAAGCTGTCGTTTTCAGTGGCGACGAGGTAGGGTTGGCGAATGCCGTTCCAATCAAATGAAGAATTGAGGATCGCCTCTAAAAAGTCACCATTTGGCTGGTAATCGGTCCATTGACGCTGCCCCTGAAAACCGGAAAGAATCGCATTCCGGCCCATGGCTTCTTCTCCAAAGCCGATTTCAGCCAGACGGGGATTGCCGGCCATCATATCGCGCGCGATCATGGCCATTTTTACGACCTTCTGCCAGTCTTCATCTTTCTGGGCCCGGGTGCGCTGTTTTTCGGGTGGGTTATATTCTCGCCCTTCCTTGCAGTTGGCCTTGGTCCAGGCAAATGCCTTTTCGTATTCCACCGGGTCAAAGATGCCTTGATCAATGCGGCGCAAGAACTCGGTCATATCGACAGATTCTACGCGCATTCCCAGGTAATTTTCAAAAAGGTCATGATCGGTGATGGAGCCGGCGATGCCCATCGAAACACCCCCGAAGGAGAGATAGCTCTTACCGTGCATCATAGCCGCCGCCAGACCGGCGCGAGCGAAACGCAGCAGCTTTTGCTGAACGTCAGCCGGAATGGATGTATCTCCGGAATCCTGGACATCGTGGCCATAAATGCTGAAAGCTGGCAAACCCTTCTGGGTGTGAGCGGCCAGGACGGCCGCCAGATAGACGGCGCCTGGCCTTTCAGTGCCGTTGAAACCCCATACCGCTTTTGGCAGCATAGGATCCATATCCATCGTTTCCGATCCATAGCACCAACAGGGAGTGACGGTGATAGAGACTCCAACTCCGGTGCGGGCAAACTTTTCGGCACAGGCCGCGGCCTCTGCAACGCCGCCGATACAGGTGTCGGCGATGACACATTCGACCGGCGCTCCGTTGGGATAATTTAGATTGGCGGTTAAAAACGCGGCGGTGGCCCGGGCCAGGTTCATCGTTGTGTCTTCCAGCGATTCACGGACGCCGTTGCGGCGGCCATCGATGGTGGGACGGATGCCGATTTTCGGCAGAGTGCCGATCCAGCGGTTGGATCCAACAGGGTGTGACATGATTACCTCCAAAAAATGATTTTCAGTTTTACACAGGTGATTCCTGACAACTTTTTGTTTTGGACGGTGGAGCAGTGGAGCGGCGAATGATGATCTCAACCGGCAGGACGATTTCGCGCGGGGGAGCTGCTTCCGTCTGTGTGAGTCGTTCCAGGAGTAATTGGGTGGCCTGACTTCCCAGGGCATAAGCAGGCTGGGCAGCGGTGGTGAAGAAGGGTTCTATGGTCAGTTCGTGGGGAATATCGTCAAAACAAACTAAAGAAATATCCTCAGGAACGCGCAGACCGGCCTTCCTGGAGGGCATGCAGGGCGCCAGTGGCAATCAGGTTGTTCCCGGCAAACAAGGCGGTTGGGCGGGGAGAGCGTTTTAATGCCTGGCGGGCCATTTCAAACCCGCTGGCATAAGCATAATCTCCATAAATGATCCCGCAAGAATCCAGGCAGCGGCCTTCTTCCATGGCACGTTGAAAGCCGGCGGCGCGATCTGCCGCGGTGGGTACATCTGCTGGGCCGCTCAAAAGGATGATACGGCGGTGGCCCAACGCCAAAAGAACCTGGGTCAGGCGGTAAGCCCCGTCCAGCGAATCCCCACGCACGATATCTTCCTTGAGGCCATCGATCCGGCGGTCGAGGATTACCACCGGCACCCCCTGCTGGCGAATGCGTTCGACCAGGATAGTTCCCTTACTGCGCGGGACCAACAGGATGCCATCCACCTGCTTTTGAAGCAGCAAGCGAATAGTATCGGCTTGAATCGTCTCATTTTCGTCGGTATTGCACAGGATCACGCTGTAGCCCGCCTGTCGGGCGGTGTCTTCCACCCCGCGCGCAACGCGGGTCCAAAAGGGGTTGGTGATGTCGGTCAGGATCAGGGCGAGGGTTTCCGTGCGTTTAGAGCGAAAGCTGCGTGCCAGAACATTGGGCACGTAGTTTAATTGAGCAATCGCTTTTTCCACGCGAGCCTGGGTCTCCACATTGACCAGGCCGGTGCGGTTGAGCACCCGAGATACGGTGATCGGGGAAACACCTGCCAGGCGAGCAACATCACGTATCGTTGCCAAAAGATTTCCTTTCTGCGGGAAAATTATAAAAATATACTCAATGATACCGGTAACATGTTACCGGTATCATTGTAGCATGATACACAATTGGATTCAATCAAATGCTGAAAAATTGGTGTATTTTACCGCCGGACCAATCAAATGCCCAGAATTGGAACGTATTTATGTTGCAGCGGGTCGAATTCCTGACCTTCAAAAGAGCGAATCAGGGTGGTAAATACATGCAGAATGAGGACATTCCTTCCCGGATTCAGTTCGGACCGTTCGATAACTACTTCATAAGGACCCCAGGGGATGGCATGCGCTTCCCCATGATTAAATATCACCTCGCAGGCGTCATGGAACGTGGCAGGAAAATCGAACACGACCCTGAGACGCGGGTCCTCTGGGAGGGTAGTTAACTCAAGCGGGACCTTGTATTCGAGCACCCCGGCGTAAAATGGCAAGCGGTTCTCAGCGTATTCTTCAAATTTTCCCACAGTGGGGCGCGCAGTAATGCGCAAGGGGCGCAAAGATACACCGAAATCACCTGCCAGATACAGCGGATTAAGCAATCCACCATCTGGCTGGTTGGTTTTGACATTAACGGTTAATATGTTCTTTCCAGGTTGGAGCCAGCGGTTGAGGGCCAATCCCAGGCTGCCGCGAACGTGGGCCTGGGTGGGTTGGAAATCGTTTTCCCCTAGCGGCTGTGAATGATTAATCGTCAGCGACCAGTCCCCGCCGATAGAACCCGGTTCCATAACGAGTTCCACTGGTCCCGAAAAATCCAGATCGAACGACGTTTCGTAGCTCAAATGCAGTTCTGGCCAGGACAGGAGTGGGGGCGTGCCAAAAACCCGGCTTACCCGCGGTGTAAAACGAAACCCACCTTGTTCGAGCTGGTTGGCAAGCGGCACCGCCTGGACTCCTGAGGATTGGAGTACAGCGCCGGTGTCATCCAGCAGCGAAAGCTGCCAATCATAAAGCCGGGCGAGGTTGGCCGAACGAGCGTAAACTTCCAGTTCCTCAGGGATGGAAAGGATTAGTAAGGGCAGGTTCTGGTCCTGGTTAACCGCTGGCGCAGTTTCTAACAGGCAGGCTTCAAAAGGTGCAAAGGTTCGTGAAAATCTCCCATTTTTCCATTCGAGGCGGAGGCCTGCATTGCGGTCCAGCGGAATTTCCACCAGGGGCAGGCCCGCATCCAATTCCACGGTTTGGACCGAGGATGATATATTCAGTACCATCCATACCGTACGATCCCCCTGGCAGCGCTGGACGGACCATAATGCCGTGTTTTCTACACCGGCACTGCGCAGGCGCAAACTGGGATGGATGTTTTGACCTAATTCCGCCAACAAATCTGCTTTTTGGAAATTCGCCGGACAATGGACAACCTGGCCCCCGTTCTGGATGAAATTCTCCAGCCATGCGGCCAGCGGTGGTTCGATAAATTGCATTGGAGGGACCAGAATGGTGCGGAAAGTGACATCCTTGATCTGTACTTTACCGGGCGCAAGCCGGCCTGAGGTGAGCAGGTCGGTATCGACGATGTGAAAATCGAGGTGGGCGCCCATCAAAGTGTGCATCAGCCGTTCGTAGGCGGTGCGATCGCCGGGTGTGGGGAGGCCAGCGGTTGGGTCGACCACGGCTAATTGCGCATTGATATAGGTCTGGTCAAAGGTCTGCCCAATGCGTTCGACCCGGTCGGAAAGAAGCTTAAACAATGGCCAAAAAGGCTCCTGGAAAAATAATGACGGCGGGGCATCATGTTTGCGCAGGTTATGGGTGGTATAGAAAAAACCGTGGGGAACCAGGTAACGAATACCCAGGAGCAGCTGAGCATCGGCCATCCAACGGATGTCTTCGAGGGTGGCGCTCCACCCAAGGCTGTGGTAGCACTCATCCAGAGCGCCATCTTTGCCGTAAAAATAGGCTGCGGATGCGGTGGCTTTTGCATTCCCGCGCAGCGAAGGCTGGAGCAGGTCGAGGATTCCACCTGCTTTAACATGCCCGGGTTCGCAGCCAGGGATATCCTGATAGCTGAGCTGTGAAAAGCGCAGCGAAGGCTTTTCTGCGGCATAAGCGATACCGTGGTCGCGGCACCAGGTGGAGATGGGTTTCTCAAAAGTATCCTCGAAAAGCTTGAGTTTCAAGCGGTGCAGTTCGACACTCACCCGGATATGATCGGGATGGTCAGGATCCTGCAGGACCGGGAGCAGTTCCAGCAGGTCGGCGCCATATTCCGCCTGAAAAGCCTCTGGCATTTTTGGGGTCCAACCTGCAACCACCTCATCTGTGAAAATCCAGCGGATTGTTTTTCCAAATTCAGCACCCAGACGCTGAAAATAACGCTGGTGGGTGAGCTCGATAAATCGATTGACCGTCTCACGATTGAGCATATCGGCAAAGTTATGCCAGTATTTGTGATTTTCAACGATGCGCTGTACGCTGGCAAAGATCCGCCAATGACCCGGTGGGAGATTTGTCTGTAAGGTGGGGCGCGGCCGGTTGGCAAAGTATCGTTTCTGATTGTAGCGGGTCAGCCCGGTCTCCTGGTATGAATCCTCTTCCAGCACGACACCCACTGCCGGTTGGAGGTCGACCGAATGCTCCCAGAGGACCTGACCTGCCTGCAGTGGATAAGCCAGCAGGGAAAGTACTTTGCCGGTGGGCAGCGCAATGCGGGTGTTGCCACCTTCTACATCATATATGCGCTGTACGAGCTCAGTTGCCAGGTTGCATGGGTCCCCCAGGACCACCATGCCGCCGGCGACCCCGCTGGGATAGGGATATTCGTCATATAAGTTGACGTATAAGCCGTGATCCCGAGCGGCTTCCACCGCCGTGACGACTCGGTCCAAAAAAGCTTCGGAAAGATATGCCGGATCTTTGAGCCCTTGCCGCGAATGGATAAAGAATCCCAGGATGCCTTGATCTGCCATCTGGGCTACCTGCCAGCGAATTTCTTCGTCGGTTATCGTATCGTTCCAAAACCAAAAAGGATAAAAGCCGGTTGGCAAAGGTTTCATGTATACAGTCTCCTGCTAAAATTGTACCCAAATTATCATCTGGTGCTTATTCATTGGCGACCTTTTCATAGAATCATCTCGGATGAGTAATTTCAAGTATTAATTTGCGGTGATATTTCTATTTCCCTAAGGGTTTGTTGGTTATTTCTAAGGTCTTTCTCCCTTGAATGCAGTAAACGGATAAGGTAAACTAGGTTAGAAGAAATGGTAGCAAACTAATTAGATTTTGTTTGCAGGTGGTTATGCACCATAGCAAAGGTTTGAATTTGTTATCGGTGTCTTCTCAAGCCTTATATATTGTCTGCAGCCGAATTCTGTTCGGACCAGATATAGTATTTAATCAAAACTCAGCGTTTGCAAACAAGCATATACCGTATTGGGAAATATGAAAACTACAAGAATAGTTTTGGTGTGTATTTTTTTGACAATAATATTGTTGCCCTATCAAATTGGTCAAAGTCAATATTATCCTGGACCCATTAATTTAAATATATCTACTTCTGCCAATCGTCCTGATATAAATGGAAATACGATTTTCTTACCCTTGATTAATAATTTTTGGCTGAACCCACAAACTGGAAGCTGTCATTTTGGAATAACAGTGGTGTATGGTATGACTGGTTATGACTTATCCCTTTTGGGGGTAGGAACTTATCTGGACTGGGGCAACAAGAATAAAAACAATGAAGTTGCTGCCAACATCCAGTATATTCGAGTAGTAAATGTAGATGATGCTTCCTATGCTTCGAATTTAAACTCTCTCCCAACCAAATTAGCGACCTATCCTGGATCGGTGTGGATTATTGGGAACGAGCCGGATTCTGAAGTGACTTTTCAAGATCATATCTCCGCAGAAACCTACGCTGAACGATTTTACGCCATGGCCATGCTCATCCGGGCAAATGACCCATCTGCAAAGATTGGCTTTGGTTCAGTGATCCAGCCCACCCCCGTTCGCTTATATTACCTCGATAAGGCCATTGCGCGCCTGACACAATTGGCTGGAACCCGTGCCAACGCGCTGGCATTAATAGATATCTATTCTATTCATGCGTTTATTTTGAATGAAGAACCCATGTATGATAGTGGCGGCAACGTAATCTCCTGGGGCGCAGGCGTACCAGTTGGATATAATTCTTCCTGGCCAGCCTACCAGGTGATTAATGGGAGCCAGACTTACGACATCAATCTCTTCAAATCACGGGTAACCGCATTCCGGCAGTGGATGAAAAACTATGGTGAACAATCGAAGCCGTTATGGATCACAGAATATGGCAGCCTGCTTCCAACCTGGCTAAATGTCAGTGAATTGACCTCCGCCACATTTATGGAGCAGACATTCGATTTTATGCTGGGTACCAAAGATCCAGTATTAGGGGATATCAATGACGATTATCGCCTGGTGCAGAAATGGTATTGGTACAGCCTGAACGATTATGTCGATCATTTTGGAGGGTCGTTGTACAATCCGCTGACCCATCAATTAACCACGGTTGGGGATCATTTTATAAATTACAATCCATCGACCGCTGCTGTCCCGATCACCAATCCAGATGTGTATATTGATGCGAGCAGCCCAACCGTTGCGCCTGGTTCTTCAGGTCAATATCAGATCTCGGTAAAGGTTGCGAACAATGTCTCGAGCGATCGTTTGACCGCGGTAAAGGTCGATTTATATCTTGGTGCAAATCTGGTGGGTACAGTCAATACAAATTTACCGCGCTGCGCCGGAAAAATACCGGTATCGTTTTTGGTGAACAATTTGCAGGCGGGCCACAGCTACACGTTTACGGCTCGGGTAACCGCTGCCAACGGAACGGATATAAGTCCTGCAAATAACGTAAGAGGATTTCCACCCGTCACAATTCCATAGGATGGGATAGTAAAGAACATCTTTATCGAGATTTCAATTTTATTTTCCGACTAATCATCAAATGGATATCAAGAAATTAAAATATCTTGCATTGATAAGCTTGCTATGTTTGACGGCCCTTATTCCTTTATTTATTCTGGTCAGGGTTCTTGTAACGACAGGCGCCGACACAATATCGAATGATTATCTTCGTTTCACCAATCTGGCAGATCGTGTGTTAAGCCAGGGGTATGATTGGCGTTTTTATATGAAGGACAGCCTGGATAATAACGTTCATAGTTATGCTTTTCTTTTCCTCGTAAGACTCCTTTTGGCAGAACTGACCCATCTCAGTGTCATGGCAGAAATATATGTTGGCCTGGCAATAACATTCGCGAACTTACTGCTGTTTTTCTCACTGCTTACCCGATTCGCGGGTATAAGATCCCCCTGGCGTTTTTTGCTTTTACCTATTCTTTCTGCGTTTACATTTTCTTATTCACAAATATCTACATATAGTTTTGGAGAAACAGCACTGCAAATGGGTTTTACCCATTTTTGGATTCTCTTAGGGTTATGGATGGTGCTGTTTCGAAGCAAATCATTTTTAACCCCCTGGGCTATTCTGATTTTTGGCATTCTATCTTCTTTTTCAGGAGGGGGAGGATTACTGGCCTGGCCTGTATTCTTATTGGCCTTATTAATTTCAAATACTGGCAGCTTTCAAAAATATATTACCTGGGTGGTTGGCCTGTTTTTGGGCTCATTTCCATATCTGGCTTATTCTTCGCTCAATCTATTCAACCACCTGAATTTTCCAACCGTCCTCAGTAAAATAATTACCGGGCTTGGACTTCCCCTGGCAAATCACATCAACTATGGGGTACTTGAGCACCCAGATGCCTTTATGGCTGGTCTGATCGGAATAGGAATATTCATTTGCGTTGTACTCTTACTCTTCTTCGGCAAATCGCGACTTCGTTTAAAAATTGCCACGCCTTCTTTGTTACTAATTCTCTGGGGATTTTTGGGTGCTGTACAAATCGCCTTATCTAGAGATACATTGGCCCCATGGTACACAACGACTTATATTCTTTTCTGGATTGGCCTATTGGGGTTGTGTTTTGGATTGATCGCACCTGGGATCAGTTCGGAGAATCGGAAATTTTATTTTTTACCATTGAAAAAAATGCCCCCGATAGCTGGGATCATCGGGTTGTTGGCAATGATGATTTTCTCTTTAACAACAAATCTGACATATACCGACAAATCTTTCTACCTTTTCTCGCGAAGCCCAACTTCTGCGGCTTGCCTGCGTAATTACCGGTTTGCGCCTACTTATTGCGAGGGTTTTGTCTTTCAATGGGGCGTAGGGAACCCATCCTACCTGTCACAAATGGGATCTGTTCTGGATAAATATCATTGGTCAGTTTTAGGTCCGCATCAAGAATGGACGCTTCAGGGTGATTATATTTTTGGAAATGTAAGTCTGTTAAGTCCGTCTGGGCCAGATGAAGTTCGTTGGGTTTCGGGTAGTTCGGACAAACCATCCTATTGGTCCGCTGATTACCATCACCTTAATTTGCTCCTACATCCGGGTCAGTCGATATTGTGGCAAATTGACCTGCCCTCAAATCTTTCCCATGCCAATTTTAATATAGGCTTATCGCTGTCCGATCAAGCCACATGTCTCCAGCAGAATTTATCCATCCGGATTGAGTTGGATCCGGAATCCCCAAATCTCGTTTTCCAAAAACAGGGTCTGTGTGAATTTATAAATGAAGTTCAATTGAACGAAAATCTTCTAGATTATGCTGGAAAGCGTTTGACAATCAGAATTACGAATGAAAGTAATGCTGGCGAGGGTAGAACCTTGCGTTTGCATTATCCTCGAATGTTAATTGATGAAAATCAACCTGCTGAACAAGACCAGCATGCTCTTGACAGCATCCGGCCCTTGAACACTGACCTGTCGCCGAATATTTTTCCTCTCAAGGGAACTGAGATCAATTCAAATATAATTTCGACTGCTAATCCAGAATTACATGATCTACAATTACAGAATAATAACGGCCTAATGATTAGAAATGGGCCGTCTCCGCGTGTGCGCTTTACACTCACACAGCCAGTTTGTTTGTTGGATTGGTCGCGATTTTACTTTCATCTCGCCTTGACCGACTCGGCTCAGAAAAAAAAGGTCAGGATTGGTTTTCAATTTAACGATAACAATGATCTCAATCGAGAAGATGTTATGGAGTTTCCGCTATTAGCCGGAGAAGACATGCATGCATATACAGTAGATTTTGAACTTTTTAATGTTTCATATTCAGCATGTATTACTTTCGTTGAATTCAAATTGTTTGACGGGCCGAATAATGCGCCGGACCAATGGGTTCAGATCAGCGATATGGGGTTCTTGCCTCGTACACCTCTCCGATTTGGATTTGATCAATAAACACCGATTTGTGAGGAGCTGAAGTCTCTCCCCTCCAGATTTACGGCAAACAGCGATTTGCTGGTTGGGTGCAGCCTTAAATTTATTATGCGGCGATCTCCACTCGTATTTATCTTCATCACGGTTCTGATTGACATGCTGGGTTACGGCATGGTGCTTCCCCTGCTGCCTTTTTATGTTCAGCAGCAGGATGGCGGCGCGCTCGTGGCAGGCTCGTTGGGATCACTGTACGCGATCATGCAGCTTGTCAGCGGGCCGGTGCTGGGGGGGCTTTCTGACCGGTTTGGGCGCAGGCCAGTGCTCTTAATTTGTCTGGCCGGGACCTCAATGGCCTTCGTTTTGTTAGGACTGGCAAATACCATCCAGCTGGTATTTCTGGCAGTGATGCTGGATGGTATCACCGGGGGCAACCTGACCACTGCGTATGCGTATATCGCTGATATCACTTCTCCCGTAGAGAGATCGCGTGGGATGGGGCTCGTTGGGGCAGCCTTTGGCCTGGGAATGATTGGTGGTCCGGCAGCCGGCGGATTGTTAAGCGCTTACGGTTTGGCGGTACCGGCTTTTGCGGCAGCGGTAGTTGCGATGATCAATGTATTGTTTGGGTTGGTGGTTTTACCTGAATCGCTGCCTGAAGATAAACGTGTCAAGGTCATTTCCTTAAAAGGCCTGAATCTGGCGGCGCAGTTAAGCGGTCTGCCAAAGCTTGGGGCGAGCCGCCTGCTCCTGGCGGCGTTATTTGTCCTGAATCTGGCCTTCGCAGGGTTGCAAACCAACTTTCCACTATTCAGCCAGGCGCGTTTTGGCTGGGATAGTGGAAAAAATGGGATATTTTTTGCATTCGTGGGGGTATGCGCGGTGCTCATTCAAGGTTTGGTTTTTCGCTGGGTCCAACCCGTCCTGGGTGAAAGGCGTCTGGTGCGCATTGGGATGGGATTGATGGCAGTAGGTTTAACCGCAGGTGTACTCTCCCCGGTGGATTGGATGCTGTTTCCATGCATTGGTCTGGTCGCGATGGGAAGTGGGATCAGTATTCCCTCCCTGACAGGTCTGGTTTCTAATGCAGTGAAAGAGGGCGCCCAGGGCCGACTGATGGGCGGGATGCAGGCTTTGCTCAGTCTGACTGCGATCATTGGCCCGGCTATGGCCGGGTTTGTCTTTGAGGGTGTGAGTATTTTCGCACCTTATCTGCTTGGGTCTTTGCTGGCACTGCTGGCCCTGGTAATGGTGAATTTGTGGGACAAGCGCGAATCAGAAAAACATGCGGTTCGAAGCAGCGCGTCTCCGGCCCGAGATCCTTACCATTGATCAATTTTTTTCCTAAAGATAATTTTTTATCAAGGCGGCTGCCTGGCGGGCGCCGTCCTCTTTTTGAAGGGTGGCGGACAGGCGGCGGGCATTTTCTGCCAGGACCGGATCGTCAACCAGTTTTCTCAGCCCACCGATCAATTTAGCCCCATCCAATGACCGCTGCGGAATTGGAGCCGTTCCCGCGTGTAAAGATTGCACCCGGTTGGCCCAAAAGAATTGGTCGACTGCGAACGGGACGATCAGGGATGGGATTCCTGCGCGTAATGCGGCCGCCGTGGTTCCGGCGCCGCCTTGATGGACAGCACCCGCACTTCGCGAAAAAAGCCACACATGCGGTATATCGCCAACAAAATAAACGCGCCGTGAATCCATCGTCGGGGGAAATATCTCTGGAGGAAGTTGGATCACAGTCCGGATAGCGGTTTGCTCGAGGACCTGGGTGATAGCTTTTACTGCAACTTGTTGGCGGCTCGGGCCTGCACTGCCAAAGCCAATATAAAATGGGGGTTTCCCTGCTGCCAGAAAATCAACGAGCCCTTCCGGAGGATGCCAGTCAGGGGTGGGTTCAAGAAACCAGAAACCGGTCATCAGGTGATTGACCGGCCAATCCTTGGGCCGGTCAACGATCCTGGATGAAATCGCATACAGAACTTCTGAGTCCTTTTCGTAAAGTTTTGTTGCTGGATTTTTCAAGGACGCTGGTGGTAGATGGAGTTCGTTTCGCGTCCATTGGCTCAATAACTTTCGCCAGGGCTGCCAGATCGCCTGCTCGATCAAGAAATAACTGAAGCGGTTGAGCGGAGCCCAGTTTGGCAGGTGGATCGGTAGCAAGCTGCATTGGAAAGCAGATGTACGGCTGATAGGCTGCATCAGGGCATTAATGCAGGGGACCCCCAGCGCCTCAGCAATGAATGTGCCCCACAATGTAGGCAGGCCAACCACCACAGCTCTGGCGCCCTGGCTGGCCATCCAGGCTGAATGCAGCATCTGGCGGAAAATTGGACGGGCTGCTTGCACATAGTGTAAGGATGCAGCCAGGCTGCGCAGGAGATTGCCATCGTAGGTTAACGCGGAGTGGCTGCCCGGACGGACCATTAATGCGCTGGGGTTGCCCTCAACAGGAATGAATGGCAGATTGTATTGGGCCGCCCATTTGCCGAATGCCGGGTCGGACGCCAAACGGACAGGAATCCCGGCTTCCTGCAGGGCGAGTGCCAGTGCCATGTAAGGCTGCAAATCACCGCGGGTGCCGGTTGTGAGCAGTACGACTGGCTTTTTCACAGCATTACCTGGCTCATGCCTGCCTCTCAAAAACCAGCAGTTGGTAATCCACCAGGCCTGCTTTCAAGCAGTGCTGCAGTGCCAGACTGCCCAACATGCTGCCCCAAATCGCATGGCGTATTGGTAATTTGGATCCAACATTCAGAAGCAGGTCAGCTGTCCATTGGGGTAAGGTGCGCAGCTTCAACCAGGTGGTCAGGTTGCGTCCCTTTATCTGAATTAGTCCGTGCCTGGCGGCTTCCACCGCAACCCAGACCGGCGTACGCAGTCCCGGCAGGCGCCAGCCCTGGCGGAATGCATCCAGCCAGCGCTGATGGGTTTCAGTTTCAGGGAGAACAGTTGCGGACAAGAAATCATCGATCAAGACCAACCGCCCGCCGGGCCGCAGCAAACGGGCTGCTTCCGCGAGGTAGCAAGCCGGGCACGTGGCATGGGCAAATGCTTCAATAGAGAAAACCAGGTCACACGTTTTTTCCTGCAAAGGCACCGTTTGATAATCAGCAACGGCGAAACCTATGGTATGCCGGTTCGTTTCTTTCAAAGCCTGGTTCCGAGCCAGCCTGGCTTGCGCAGGACTGATGGTTATACCCGGCAGCCATTGCCGGCAGCGGAATATGGTTGATCAGGTAAAACAGTGTTCCGCCGATCCCGCAGCCCAGGTCGATCAGATGGAGCTGGCTGATTGGATCTTTAAGGATGAGATCCTGGATCTCGTTCAGGATCAACCGGTTGCTTGCGGTAAGAGCCTGTTTTAAATCCTGAACCTCCGGAAACCATATTGCACGGTGAATGGATTTGGCCTTATTTGAACCCCCAAAAAACGAAAATAATCGGGTGTTTTGTTCGTAATACTGGCGAACAGATTGGAGGGTCAGGAGTGGCATGAACCTTTAGGATGCGTAGTTTGGGGCTGTTAAAAATATTTCATTCGGGTTGGGATCGAAAATAGACTTCCATCACGCACTCTGAACAATTAAAACGCAAGGGATATTCTACGCCCTGATCATCAACCAGATGCAGCGGTTCAGGCAGCTTGACGGTCGGTTTCTGACGCGGGCAGGCGCCCAACTGGTAGCGCAGGCAGTATTTGGTGGTCATTACCTTGCGCCCACGCAAGTCAAGACCGCTTTCGGCAGCCGGTTCAATCGTTTTCACGCCATGGCGGGTATAGAATTCCCGCGCCTTGTGGTTGAGTACATTCCCTTC
The DNA here is from genome assembly GCA_963768585.1 of uncultured Chloroflexia bacterium. Lineage (GTDB taxonomy): Bacteria > Chloroflexota > Anaerolineae > Anaerolineales > Anaerolineaceae > CAVUNY01. The sequence continues at coordinate 138,124 of CAVYIF010000018.1, read as the reverse complement.
GAAAGTCAGTCTATCCTGGGGATAGGGCACCGTATTTTGACGGGCACCGCCTGAAGGTTGCGGGCGATGAATCTGGCGAGCCTGCACCAACCGGTCGATCACCGTCCGGCGTAGATCATTCAGGACTGAGACCGGGATGAAGGGCAGGGGATCCAGGAAAATTTCCACACCCGTACATCTAAAATCGGTCTCGCCCAATTTTTGAAGCTGGCGCAAAATGGTTTCCTGGGCTTTGGCGGTCTGTAATGCAGTCTGCAATTCGATTTCTCGAATCGCGTTAGCCTGGATGCCATCTTCGTCGAAAACGGTCAAGGACAGGCCGTTTGCCGCCGCCGCTAACCGCATTTCAACCCCAATTTTTCGAACCGATTGGCTCTTGACCAGCACATCTGTAAAGGCATGGTCGTGATTACGGAAAACCTGTACGCCGGGCTTGAGGTGTTCCATGTTTTCCGGAAAAATGCTGTGGTCCACCACGCGATTAATCGTCGTGCCGGTCAATTCCCGGTTGGCATCCAAAAAGCAAATACCATCCCCAGGCTGCAATGGTGGGCTGGAAGGCTCCAGCGTAAATGAACCGCGGTCAGCGGAGACGACCATACCCAGTGGCTCGCCAACGGATTTGGGGGTATCGTTTGCAGCGATATCTGCGCCCCGATCATACAGGAAATAAGAAGAGTAGCCGCGGTTGAAGGTCTTGTTTGGATCAGGTTCGAAATCCAGATGAATCGTACCGGAGGCAGTTGGCCGCATAGCGCGTTCATTAAGCACTGCATCCAGCAGCTTGCGATAATGGGCGACGACGTTCATCACATAAGTTTTGTCTTTTAGCCGGCCTTCAATTTTAAAGGAGCATACCCCGGCATCTACCAGTTCGTCCAGCGAAGCGCTCAGGTTCAGATCGTGAAGCGACAGCAGATAACGGCGGTTGGAGACGACCTGTCCTTCCGGTCCCAGCAGTTTGTAGGGCCGGCGGCAGGGTTGGGCGCACTGCCCGCGGTTACCGCTGCGCCCGCCGATGGCATAACTCAGGTAGCATTGACCGCTGTAACTGACGCAAAGTGCCCCATGGATGAAGGTTTCTAATTCGATGCTGGTTTTAGCACGGATCTCATGGATCTGGGGCAGCGACAGCTCACGGGCCAGAATGGCGCGCTGGAAACCGACCTGTTCCAGGAAGGCGACCCGTTCCGGCGTGTGGTTATGCATCTGAGTAGAGGCAAAAAGGGGAATAGGGGGCAGGTCAAGTTCTAGCAAACCCGCATCCTGAATAATCAATGCGTCTGCACCGGCCTGGTAAATCTGACCGATCAGGCGTTGGGCTTCATCCAATTCTTCATCGTATAGCAGCGTGTTAACTACCACATAGACTCTTGCCCAATACTTGTGCGCATATTGGATGAGCCGTTCTACATCTGCGATGGGATTGCCGGCAGCTTCTCGCGCGCCAAAGTGCGCGGCACCCAGATAGACGGCATCTGCCCCGCAGTTAATCGCGGCGATTCCGGTTTCCAGGTCTTTAGCGGGTGAAAGCAGTTCGATACGTTTCATAAGTAACCAGGATAATTATTTTCAGGGTTCCGGGTTGCGGCAAGGCTGCCATAAAATCCTTATTCGTCCGCTGGATTGATATTTAAAATACGGACGGCATTGTCAAAATACACTTTTTTCAAAACTTCATCCGGCAAATTCAGTCCATAAATGCGCCAGCGGCCCTGGGGAGGGATTGCGGCGCTGCTGTAATCAAAATATTCGTCCTCGGTTTCCAAGAATCGGGCGTATATGCGGTAAGCATCCAGGTCCGGTGCGGAATCGGTGCCGAACAATATGCGGTCGGTGTGGCGCAAGAAAAAGCGTCGGGCCGCAAACGGTTGCCGGCCCAACTCGGCGATACGGGCGCTGATATCGATATTAAAATTCGGACAGCGATCCATTATCTTACCGACCCAGCCCAGGTTTTCAGAATAGCAGCCAACGTGTGCGCCAATGAAAATGGTCCCCGGGTGGCGAGAAATGATGCGCGCCATGCCTTCCATAATCGAAAGGAAAGGTGGGTAATCCGGTGAGGGAAAATGCCAGTCGGGGTGGGCTTGGAGTTCCTCCCAGCGTTCATTATATTCATCCAGAGGATTAAAAAAGGCTACCGGGTCTGCAAGGTGGAGGGTAACAGGCAAACCTAGTTCGCCAGCGGTGGCCCATACTGGATCCAGACGAGGGTCATCTACTGTCACCCGATTACCGTGCTGATCGCGTACGTGCAGCCCGAAGTTCTTCCAGACCTTTAATCCATCGGCGCCCTGACGGGCATGTTCGCGCAGCTTTTGGGCGGCCCATTCGCCAAAGCGGTCGCCGTGGTCGGGCCAGGCGTTCCAATCGACCCCGCAGAAGGTTTTGAAGCGAGTTGGAGCCGGTTCTTTAAAATATCGCAGGTGGCTGTGAAACAAATCCTCTCCCCAGCAGCCATCCAGATCGACATAAGTGTGCACATTGGCCTGGTTAAAAAGGTCCAGAAGCTCCGACAGCGGGCGCTGTATCCAGTTGCCAAAGCCTTCCATCAGATGGTTATGGGCGTCCACCACCGGAAAGCGCGGGCGTTGGATTTCAGATGACCGGGTGACCAGGGTTGGGCGTGGGCGAAAATGGGAAAGGTCCATATGATCTGATCCAGAAAAAAATTCCTAATACGGCTTAATCTCCTGACGAACGATCTGAAGCGCGTCCTGAAGTTAATGTATTGTACCAATAAGTATCTATTAAGTATCTATCCGGAAATTATCTCGAGGTGTTGTTGTTGCCCCATGTAGTGGGGCAAAAATAACACCCTGGAATTAATTTTTTCGGTCAGATTCTATGGATATTCAGCATGAGGCGTAAAAATTTTAAGAAAAATGGCTTGAAATTGTCGACAAATGTGCTAAACTTATTTATTGTCGAACATATTTTCTGATTAAACCGTGCGCACGTTTCATGCCGGTTTGCCGCGTTGGAATGAACGCCAGAGGTTTGATCGCTGATAACAATAATCGGAGGAAGCTATGGATCGGGACGGTTTATTAAGCCAGCTAAAACAAGGTCGTCAAGAACTGGTGAAGGTGCTGGATGGAATCCCAGATGAACGGCTGGAGGTTCCCTGCTTACCAAATGGTTGGTCTATCAAAGATTTTATTGGGCACCTTGGATTTTGGGAAAAACGGGCGCTTGAAATTTTTTATTATTTTAAGAAGGAGAGCATGCCTGATCCAAAACCTGATACATTATCGTTGGATGAAATAAACGCCCTGGCCTATTCAGCCAACCACAACCTTTCGCTGGAAACCGTGCGGTCCAACGAGCAGGAAGCTTACCAGAATCTGATCAGGTTGGTTGAATCGGCCACAGATGAAGAGCTCTTCGACCCCCATCATTTTTCATTGATGGAAGGCAAGCCCTTTGCCAATTGGATTGAGGACAATACTTACGGGCACTACCAGGAGCATTTGCCAGAACTGCGCGCTGCCTTGAATTTACCGGGATGGATCGAATATTCAGCCGAAGGCCGGACCGTTCGCGCTTACACTGCCCACGCCAAACAGGGCGGTCCTGGATTGATCGTGCTGCATGCCTGGTGGGGGCTGAATGAATTCTTCCAGCGCCTTTGCGAGCGCCTGGCAGAGCAAGGTTTCACAGTGTTAGCGCCAGATTTATATGCCGGCAAACTGGCGGCAACAGTCGAAGAAGCCGAGGCACTGAGGAAAGAGCAGGATACCTGATTTTATGCAAACGGCAGCCTTGAGCGCGGTGGCCCGCTTGCGTCGGCAGCCTGGCATCAACCCTGGTCCGGTTGGCGTGATTGGTTTTTCCATGGGTGCCGCCTGGGCGCTGGTCTTATCCGCGGCCCAGCCGGAAGATATTGCGGCAGCAGTGGTTTTCTATGGCACCTATGATAAGTGGATTTCGAACGGTCGAAAGCTGCATTCCAGGGCCACTTTGCCGAAAATGATGAGTTTGAACCGATAATGATGTGCACAGCATGGACAGCAGCGATGGAAGCCGCGAGCAGACCAACCGACTTTTTCTTCTATCCTGGCACGGGCCACTGGTTTGCTGAAGAGGACCGCCCGGATGCGTTACAATGCCGAAAAGCGTCCAGGCTGGCATGGGAGCGCACGCTCACCTTCTTAAAGGCCAAAATTGGGGATTGATATGGAAAATTCAAACCGATTTTGACCGCCATGGTGGTGAAAGCCTGGCAAGCTACCGATGCAGAGCCGATTGGCTTGCAGGCCAATGAAATCGTGCGGATTGGCAAACCAACGAGGAATGGCCGGGTTGGGTTGTGGTGCACCGGGTCAACCGGCAAAGGCTGTTGGGTGCCTGAAAGCCTGCTGGTGCTGCATGATGAAGGTCTGACCGGCTGGCTGGTGCGGGAATACAGCCCGATAGAGTTGAACGCTAGTCCGGGCGAGCAATTAATCCTGTACGAAGAGTTGAGTGGTTGGTGGTGGGCGAGCAACGCCTGCGGCGAAACGGGTTGGATACCGGCCTCTCACCTGGGGGATTTCAGTATGGCTGAGGAAGGCTCTTACCGCACAAGGCAATCCGGCGATTGTTTATAACCTGGCGGGATCGATTGACTTATCGATGTTTCATGCAAGGCAGGAATCCGGCTGGTTAAAAGACGCTTATTGGATTGGAACCAGCATTTCTCCGGTTTCGATGATTTCAGCCTGGATGCTCCCGTTGGAGAGTTCTGACAACTCGGCCTGGAAACCTGGCAGGTGTTCGATGGGCAGACGGGCTGTGATGACTACGGTGGCAGTGAAATCTTCATCCAGCAGCTGGCCGCTATGGGCAGCGACCAGTCGCCGGGCGCGTTCCAGCAAGGAATAAGGCAGTTCGAGCATTATGGTGTGGGTGGGGACCCGTTCAGCCCGCCGAACATCTGCGATGACTGCCCGCACGGCGTCACCGTAGGCGCGCACTAATCCGCCAGTGCCCAGCTTGGTTCCGCCAAAATAGCGGGTTACAACCAGGACCACATCCCCTAAACCGCTGCCTTGCAATACAGCCAACGCCGGACGGCCGGCGGTGCCCGAAGGTTCACCGGCATCGCTGCAGTGGGTGATAACCGATTTGGCGCTGCCGATGATAAAAGCAGGGACATGGTGAGAAGCATCTGGCATCTCGGCTTTCACCCGGTTGATGAAGGCGCGCGCCTCTTCCACGCTGAAAGCCGGCGCCAGTGAGGCGATAAAGCGGGAATTAACTACCAGAATTTCACGCCGGATTTCTTCGGCGGGTACAGGGTAACGTTTCGCAGACATTTGTGATATTATTCTACCCTCCATATGTTCAAAGATAAAGAGTTCATCTCATCCTTCCTTCGCATCGCATTGCCGATCGCGCTGCAAAACCTCTTTGTTTCTTCATTGGGGATCATTGACACAATTATGGTGGGGCAATTGGGGGAAACAGCGATTGCCTCGGTCGGCCTTGCAAACCAAATTTTCTTTTTGCTCAATTTTTTCCTGTTTGGGATCAACTCTGGGGCGGCGATTTATACCGCCCAGTATTGGGGGGCGCGGGATATTCCAGGGATACGCAAGGTATTGGGACTGTGTTTGATGCTGGGGTTATCGGCCTGGTGCCTTTTTTCGATCCTCGCATTGGGCTTTCCCCAACAGGCGATTGGATTTTACTCCGCCGATCCGGAGGTCATCCAGTTGGGGAGTGAATACCTGCGTATCGTAGGGTTCAGCTACCTGGCGACCACATTGACATTGTGCTACACCTCGGTTTTGCGCAGTACCGGGGTGATCCGGCTGCCTGTTTTTGTGGGGATTGCCACGCTTTGTCTGAATACCGCTCTGAATTATGTGCTGATTTTTGGCAATTTTGGTATGCCCCGCCTGGGGATTGCAGGTGCTGCCCTGGCAACCAGCATTGCCCGTGTAATTGAATGCGCAGCGCTCCTGGCGTATACATACCTGTCTCGCTCGCCAGCCGCCGCCAGCCCGCGCGAAATGCTGGCTTTCAAGTTGCGTTTTATCCGTCTATATTTCAACGTGACTTTGCCTGTGTTGATCAATGAGATTGTTTGGTCGCTTGGGGTCAGCTTCTACAGTGCAATCTATGCTCATGTTGGTACAGAAGCAGTCGCGGCTTATAATGTGGCCATCACTATCCTGAATCTGGCTACGGTGGCATTTACCGGGATATCGGCGGCCTGTGGAATCCTGGTAGGAAATGCCATCGGGTCAGGCCAGCTGGAACGTGCTTTCCAGTATGCGCGGCGTTCATTAATCATCGGCGGTGTTCTGGCGGTGATCGTTAGTCTCGGTGTATTTCTGACCCGCAGCCTGACGCTCTCGATCTATCATCTTACCCCCAGTGGCATGCAGGCGGCAAGAGATGTGTTAGCGGTGCTTTCTTTTGGGGTCTTCTCCCGTGCCTTAAATCCAACAATCATCGTTGGCATTCTGCGCAGCGGCGGGGATACCCGCTTTTCTGCCGTGCTGGATGTTGGCGCCGTCTGGTTGGTGGCGCTGCCCCTGGCATATCTGGGAGCATTTGTCTTCTCGCTTCCGATTGCTGGCGTAGTCGCCTGCGTCATGTCTGAAGGATTGTTTAAAATGATGATTGGCTTAAAACGCGTGGCATCTAAAAAATGGATTCACAATTTGGTGCGCTTAGAGGAAGCCGTGGCATAAAGATCCTGGCGTGTATCTGGTAAAACGAAAAATCCCGATTTCAACAATCGGGATTTTTTTCTTGAAAACCATTGAACCACATTTTATGCGGTTTGTGGGTTGGAGGGACGACGGAACCAGCGCCGCCATTCCTTATTTTCCCACACAACTAAGACGGGCGCCGCGATAAAGATCGAAGAATAACTTCCGCTGATCATTCCCACGATCAATACGACCGCAAATTCTTTTAACGTTACCCCACCAAAAAGGACCAGGGCCAACAATAGGAAGTCGACCGTCATCAGCTGGGTATTAATCGAACGGCTGAGGGTCTGAACGACGGAATGGTTGGTCAGGGTTTCAAAATCCAGGCGGCGGAAGATGCTGCTGTTTTCTCTCAGGCGATCGAAAACCACAATCGTATCCTGGGCTGAGAAGGCGATTACCGTCAGAATGGCTGTTAAGAAGAGGGTATCGACCTGCCAATGCCAGATGCGCCCCCCAATCGCCAGGATCGAAAAAATAACCAGGAGATCGTGGACCAGGGCAACGACCGTCGCAATGCCGTAATGCAAAGAATGCTGCACACCGCGGAAAGAGAATGTAATAAACAATATCAGCGCAACAGCAGTGATTGCTAACGTGACCAATGCCCGATTGGTGACTTCCTGACCGATCGTCGGCCCCACATTATCGGATTGGCGGATCACGACTTTTTCGCCGGTCATCTTATCTAACCCGGCGATTACTTTGGACTGCAGATCCTGGTTTACCGGGGGGGTGGTGATAATAAGCGTATCAGTACCGGCAGTGACTACCTGGGCGTCGCTGACCCCGAGAGATTGGTAGAGTTCAAAAACTCTATCCGTATCGGGAACGTTTCCAGATGGAAACTGGACTTCCAGGCGATTTCCGCCGCGAAAGTCGATCGAAAACGGGATGCCCCACACCGCCAAAATGACGATCCCCGGGATGATAATTGCCAGGGATAAAGCGAAAAACCAGTAGCGCTTGCTGATAATATTGAGCATAGAGTTGGCTTCTTTCTAAATTAAGATAATGCCAGACTGGCCTCTTTGTGGAGACCCCTCGGCCGTAACACATGCATGAGCATATCACCCAAAGATGAAATCTAAATTAAAATTTAATAAATAAGGGGATTAAATCGAGCTTAATTGATAAAACAAACGGCCAAAAAGCTGCCATCCCAGGCCGACCATACTGCCGACGCCAACATGCGCCGGACGGGCGGTAAGAATTCGGGCAAAACTGTCCTGGGCCAGTGAATTGACTTGAAACATAATCTGGTCCAGCACGGTGTGGACTTGGGCGCGATCTTCAGCATCGCCATAAAAATTGGAGGAGCTGCCGACGGTCATAGCATAAGGCCCATTTAAATACCAGTAGCCTTCATCCAACATGCCCTTGACCCTGGCTGGAATGACACGCAAATTTTTATGATCCAGGCCGATCCCAACAGGGACAACGGGCGCACCGGTTAACAGCGCCAGGCGTGCTGCTCCAGTGTGGGGGCGTTGAAAACCACCGTCACGAGGGCTGATCTCGCCCTCTGGAAAAACAACAATAGAGCGTCCAGACTGGATGCGTTTCACTGCCTCGAGCAAGGCGCCTTTGCCATTTCCAGGTGAAACAGCGATATGCCCCGAGAGGCGCAAGGAATGACCGAATAATGGGACTTTGAACAAAAGATCTTTAATTAAGATGGAAACCTGCTCGCTAACCAATACCGTTATCCAGGCAGGATCGGAAGTGCTGGGATGGTTGGCTACAAAAATTTTGGCGCCATCTGGCAGAGAAGCCCTGTGCTGAATGTCCGCTTTGAGAACCCAGCGGGCATATGCCGCGACCAGGGATCGCCCGGCAAAATACCACTGTTCTTGGATCATATGTTCCTTATAACACATAATCTTGCTAAAAACGAAGCGTCTGGATAACAAATACGTTAAGTGCTTGTGATTAATTACACCTATCCAAGGGGCTTGCGCACACCGCTTACCCGGCCGTCTTCCAGATCAAAAACGAGGTGGGCATACTCCTCGACCACCGGATCGTGGGTCGCCATGATCAAAGTGACGCCTTCTTTTTCCACAATGTGGCGGAAGAGGGCATAAATCTGGCGGGCAGTGGCGCTGTCCAGTTCGCCGGTGGGTTCATCGGCAAGGATTAAATCAGGGTGGGTGGAAATGGCGCGGGCAATTGCCACGCGCTGCTGCTGCCCGCCGGATAATTCCCAGGGGCGGTGGTTGGCCCAGGCGCCCAGGCCCACGATCTCCAGGCTGCGCATGGCCCGTTCGCGCCGTCCCTGGTGAATGCCGGCTATTCGCAGCATTAATTCCACATTTTCAAGTGCAGAAAAGGCCGGAAAAATCGCAAAGGATTGGAAAACAAAACCAATGCGGTGGCGGCGAACATCGGTGATCTCCTGGGCGCTCATCTCGGAAAGCGGCTTGCCGAACATCTGGATATCCCCATGGGTGGGCTGGTCTAAACCGCCAATCATATTGAGGAGGGTTGTCTTCCCGGAACCGGACCGGCCTTTTAAGGCTGCCATCACTCCCTTGGGTACCTCTAAAGAAAGGTCGCGCAGGGCAGTCACCTGGGTAGAACCCAATGAGTAAATCCGGCTGACCTGGTGAACGCTAATCAGCGGAGCATCCGCTCCGAAATTGGGTGAATGAGAAAGGTTAGGTGAGGATCGTTCTTGGGCCAAGGTATGGGATCTCCTCATCGGCGCAGCCGGTTGGACAACCGGGTGATGATTGATTCGCGCGGCGGTGGTGGTTCCTCAGAGTATATCAAGGCCAGCTGCTCTTCCAAGGTGAGGGGTTTGTTGGCGGCAGCCGGGTTGCTTTGGTCTACGACCGGGTTAATTTGGATGGTATTCTCTTGCAGGTCAAGCTGAGCGCGTTTGCCTATCTGCAGCTTTTCCAGCCATTCACGGGGAATTTGCAGCCGTCCGGCAGAATCCAGGACAACATATTCGTGGTAGGTGATGGTTTCCTTTTCCTCGGGCGGTGGCGTTAATACGGCAGGATCGGGCCGCTGGAATGGGTTAACCGTGGGGAGTTCTTGCCGGTCGACCCGGCGAACGATTTCTGAACTGATTTTCCCATCCCGAATGGCCACGACCCGATCGACCTGGCGCGCAATTCTTGGATCGTGGGTGACGATAATGATCGTTAAATCCATCAAATTTCCCAGCCTGCGAAAAGTATCCATAATCGCCTGGGCAGTGGTGGAATCAACCTCTCCGGTGGGTTCGTCTCCCAGCAGTAAAACCGGCCGGTTAGCCAATGCAACCGCAATGGCCACACGCTGCTGTTCCCCACCGGATAGCTGGGTCAATTTATGGCTGCGGCGCTCATACAGGCCAACTGCATTCAGCAGCTCCGACGACCACTCATGCTGCTGCTTCAGGCCGCCGCTCCAGGCCATTGTCATCGGCAGTTCGATGTTTTCCTGGGCAGAAAGGTAGGGGACAAGATTTCGGGCGGTCTGCTGCCAGACAAAGCCAACTTTTTTGCGCTGGTAATCGTTCAATAATCTGCCCGATAAGTTGAGCAAATCGATTCCATCCACGGATACTTTTCCGGCGGAAGGAAAATCAAGCCCACCCAGGATGTTCATCAAAGTCGTTTTACCGGAACCGGAATTGCCCACGATACCCAGCATCTCGCCGCGTTTTACAACCAGGTCGAGGCCCTGCAGGGCAACCACTTCCAGGTCATCCACTTTATAAATGCGGACCAGGTTTTCGCATACGACAAGCGAGTCTGTGCTATTCAACATCATCTCTAAGCAGTCCTTTATGCCGCCTAAACGGTTTCTCCGAGCTTGACCGCCTGGAACACCTTTAACCGTACCAGGTAGATAATCGTTCCGATCATGGTCAGGCTCAAAATCAAGCCAAAAGCCAGGCTCAACCAGCCGGCTTCTGTCCATCCGATCAATACCTTGAAGGGTGGAACCGGGGCTCCGGGTGTGGCGCCCGTTTGCAGAAATGGGACAAACATCAAGCTGGTCAGCAAACCAATCGCTGCCCCGCTGAGGATTGCCAGGCCCATTAATATGACCTGTTCCGAGATGAGCGAAGCGATCAGCTGTTTTACAGAAAGACCGATAGCCTGAAGGATACCGAGTTGGATAAAGCGCCGGCGCAGGGCAGCATAAGAGTAGATCAGGAAGCCGATGCCCGGCATCAAACCTGTGACAAAGAAGCCAACATTCAAGATGCCAAACAGTCCCATCCTTTCCGGTTTATCCTGGCCCTCCTGCACAGCCTTGAGGGCGTCACCCGCAACGGTTACCAGTCCAACATTTGGACCAATCCGGTCAGCGATCTCCGCGATCACGGCCTGCGGATCCGCATCGGGTTTCAACTTCACCCACATCTGGTAGCCTTCAACATCTTCCGGATAATTGAAGATGGAATCCAAGTTGACGATCAAGGTCGGTCTGTCACTCGGAAATACGGTCGGAAAATAATCGTACGAGCCAACCACGATAAATTCCCGGTTGTAGGTTGTGCTGCCGGCGGAAATACTGATGGCCAACTGATCACCCAGGGCAACGCCATTCTCGGTCATCAGGCTGGTTGGAACCAGAACTCCATCCAGATTTAAACCCAGGTCGTTCATTAAGGTGCCCATGTCATCGGGCGAAAAATCATCGCGGAAGTAAGCCGCCAGGGGAAAGTCGATCCGGTCGATCCCCATTATTTTACTGGAAATATTTCCGCGGCCGAACGAGAATTCGCCATCATATTTTCCAACCCGGGTTGCGCTTTGAATTCCCTGCACCTTGAGATGATCTTCAACCGGCAAGAAGCTTTCAATCAACACGGTTCGTGAAGGGCCGCTTTCGCCACCTCCACCTGAACTGGTGGCGATATATTCTTTCAGCGCCAGGTCCGCGCCCACTTTGTAATATTCAGAGTCGAACAGCCAGCGGTCCAGGGTGCGTGCGGTAGAGACGGTGAAAATGGAAAGTCCCAGGGCGATGATAATTAATAACAGGGCGCTGGAATGGTCCTGTGATCGGCGTGCGATTTGCTGCAGAGAAAGATAGGCCCAGACACCGCGCATCCGGCTGGCGATGGCTGCCATCAGGCGCACAATTAAAGGGATAAAACGCACGACAACCAGGCTGAGTGCAATGGCAAACAGTGCCGGGGCGACAAACAGCAGTGGGTCGCGAAATTGCTGGACCGTAGCCAGTTGAGAGCTGGTGAGAAGCTGGGTGGGCGGCGCGCCTTGCTGCGCCCAACCTTTCAGCACGAAAAATGCATACAACCCCGGAATAAGCAGGAGAAAATCCAGGTAAAAACGTTCCCAGAACGGTTTCTGGCTGCCGCGGGACTGCTCGTGTTTGACACGCAGGACAGTGATGCGCGAACCTGAGACGACCGGCGCGAAACGTGCGATAACAATAACCCCGACTGCAGCCGCCAGGATAGGCAGGTTTAAGCCAGAGAATGAAATTGTAAAGATCGGGCGATTGGTGAACTGAAGGAAGGATATCGTCTGATTCATTAAGTTGGCAGCCGACCAACCTAATAAGAGAGAGAGCGGGATGGCAATCAAAAACAGGATCAGGCTCTCGATCAGGTTGAGCAGCATCACTTCGGCCCGGCTGGTACCCCTGGCGCGCAGGATGGCAGTTTCGTTTTCAACCTGCTGGACTGAAATCCGCGCCGTGAGGCCAATAAAAATCAGCGCCAGGACCACCATTGGCGAGCCGACAACATAAAACATGGTCATCAGAGTTTGGGCCCGCTTGTCATAGGCAACCAGCGCTTCCATGGGTGTGGAAACGTTTTTGATGCCATCCACCCGTTTGGTCAACTCGGCATCCAATCTTACCAATCCGCGCAGATATTGGGCCGCATTTTGGAACTGCAGGTCTTGATCGTTAATAATGGCATACCAGGATACCTGGTCAACCGGCTGCGCTACTACCGGCGCCACCCGGTTCAAAAAAGTGGTTAATGGAATCCATAAGGTACGTGCATAAGTCGAATTGGGATTGTTGAACCAGATTGGATCGTTTGTATTTTTTACCGACCAGAACCCCACAATTTCGATTTGCAAGGGATTCAACAAGAAGTGATCCCCAATTTTCAGGAGCATTTCGTCGGCCATGGCCACCGGAACTGCCACCTGGATAGGCCCGCTGCTGCCGGTATCCGGTTCGGGCCATTTTCCTTCGACGATTTCGGCACGCTGTGGGAGCATTTCCTGAACAAGGAAAGGCCAACGCCCCAAAGGGGAGGTTCTCGCCTCAGGCCAGCGGCCGGTCATGTCGGTTACGACCAGCCCGTCTGTATAAATATCCATCACGATCTGATTTACGGGTATGCCCAACTCCGCGGGGATCTGGCTTTTCAGGAAATCGGCAATGGTCTGGCTTTTTTCATAATTCATCAGGGAAGTATTGCTTTTTTCCGAATACCTATAGCGCAGGCTGAACAGATTGCGTTGTGTCTGGGCTTTGATTTCCTCTAACTGTTTGCGCAGCACATCCCCGGATACGGCATCGGAAAAAATGGGGACACAGACTGCAACCGTCAGGATTGCCAATACGCCGACGAGTGCACTGGCACTTAACCCCAGGTTGTGACGCATCCGTTTGAGGACTAACCTCAACATGGATAAAAAATTAATCATCGTCCGGCTCCGATTATGGACCTACTACGAGATCGCCTGCTTGCAGGTCTCCCTCGATCTCCCAGCGGTCATCGGTCTTGAGGCCGATTTTGGTGATTTCTACCCGTTGGCGACGATCACCGTTTTGAACGATGACGAAATTTAACCCGCGGTAATTGCGAATGGCAGCCGGCGGCAGCAGGAGCACATTTTCACGGCGGCCAATGACGACATTCAGGTCTACTTTGGCGCCAAGTTTTAGCTGATCTTTTGGTATATCGGTCGGTGCACTGAAGTACATCCAATCCTGTGTGAATACCAGCTGTTTGTCCGCATCCAGGGTATTAAAAGGAGCAAAATTTGGCAGGTAGTTAACCGGATGGATTTGATCTTTACTGTCAGGGAAAGAAAACTGCACTTCGGTATCCCGGTCGATCAAATCCTCCAGACGTGTATCTGGCGAAGCGCGAACGACCAGATCGACCGGGTCACCAATATTTATTGCGGGGGCGAAGGCCGTGATTTCTTTGCCGGTCACAGCGACCACCCGCAAGATAACGCCATCGTAAGGGGCAATAATCTGGCGTTCCGTCAGCAGTGATTCGAGCCGCGTCACAGACAGCTTCTGCCGTTCGACAACCTGTTCTTCTTTCAAACTGGTTGCATCGCCAATTTGCTGCACATTCAGCTGAGCCGTTTTGTAGTTTTCTTCGGCGATCCTGAGATTAATGTCCGCTCGTTCTTTGGCCAGACCATAGGCGTTATCGGCATCCAATTTGGCCATATCCAGGCGGGCCTGGGCAATACTCAAATCGATCTCCGCTTTTTTCGCGGCGTATTCGCGGTCATTTTTAGCTTTTTCCAGTGCAGATTGAGCCACCTCAAGGTCGATGCGAGATTGCTGCAGCTGGTTGAGCAGATCATCCACTGCCAGTTCGGCCAGTAGGTCCCCTTTCTTGACGATATCCCCGGTCTTTACGATCAAACGCGAGACCATCCCGGATGTGCGAAAGACCAGCATATCCTGGTTAGCCGGGACAATTTCACCTGAGATGCTTTTTTCCGAAACCAACCCGCCTTTTTCCACGGTAAACATGGAGGGTTCGTATTTAACCAGGGTGGGAACCGGTGTGGGTGTTGTTCTACGATTTGAGGAATTTGATGCACAAGCGGACAACAGGGCGACTATGACGGTCAGAATCGCAGCGATGGCTAGGTAACGTTTGTGGTTCATTGATGCTCCAGTGATGGGTTGAAACTATTATAATTTATATTTCCCTAAATTTTTGGGAATCTCGGAAATACGATCGATCGGGTTTGCGTTCACAACAAATCCTGATTGAAAAAAAATTAAGGTTCTGGCTGAAAAGGAGATAATTCATAAATCCAATCCAGCATCCCGAAAACCCGATCGGTCTGAAGGATTAATTTCCCCCCGGGATAGGTGTGCTGCGCTTGTTCCACTTCCTTCTCGTGTCCACGGATAAAAACAAAACTCACATTTTTTGCGGTCGGCCTGGGGTTGGTCGGATCTCCCCAGGGTTTTTTTGCATCCATCCCCTTGACAAAGGGAACCAGGTAACGAATGGAAGAGATAGAATTGTAGCCCATGAACGGTTCGCCATAGAAGATTACCTGCCAATCCCCTTGCTTTTGTCCAAGATAATCGGCCAGATGCTGGGCAATTTTCGTGTTAATATCCTGGCCGGCGTTAAGGGAATAATAATCATAGAAATAAAAAATAAAATCAGAGAACATGGCTGAAACAACAACCATAGAACTGACTCCTAAAATCCACCAGCGGCGATGAGGCCATATATTTTGAATCCGATTGCCAATTTCTGCCAAAAAGAAACCCGCGATTAACACCACGACTGGTGCTCCAGCCACGTAACGCTGTGCGGCAGGCGTGCTTTCGCTCAGACCTCCGGCAAGGGCAATGCTGGCAGCCCAGGTAACCAGCAGCCAGGTGCGGCTGTCGCGGAGGTTGATCAGCAGGGTGATAAAACCCAATGAGAAAAGGACAGCTTGCAAAGGCCGCAAGACTGGAGCACCCGACACATACCAGGAACGTGTAGCCAGATTTATATATCCTCTGAAACCATCGACAATCTGCAGGGGCAGCATGAGGAATAATTTCGGGAAGGTGGCACTATCTCCCTGAGCGAAGATGTTGGTGACTAATACACGATTGATGGGGGCAAAAAAATCATTGGGATTTTTAAGATAGCCCCATGCCAGCGGTGCAGAAACCGCGATGACCATACATAGCATAAAAATTAATCCGGGCCAGTTGCGTTTGAAGGAGGGAGGGTCATTCAACCAGAAGATTATTACCCAAAGGACAATCAGAATGGGAAGAATTTTTGCGGTGCTATAGAAATACAGAGCCAGCCCGATTAAAAACCCGGTGGTCAAGAAGTATGTGCGCCTGCCAGTTTGCCAGGCGCGCCAGAAAGCCGCCGCAGTCAGAACGAAGAACAACCCATCCCAGATGTTATTTAGTCCTAATCGGCTGAAGTGAATATGGAAATGCAGGCCGGCCAGAAATAAAGCTCCAAACAGGCCGGTGCGGTGGTTGTAGAGCAGCCTTCCCAGCAAATATACCCCGGCCACAGTCAGCGACCCGGCCAGGGCAGCCGGAAGGCGCAATGCCTGGGTGGTCTGGCCAAGGAAATGGATGAAACCGGCCGGGATGAGAAAATATAAAGCTGGAAAGGAATACCAGTTAAAAAAGAAAATATTGTTCCAGGTACCGTTCAAAAAGCCTACCGCACCCAAACCGAAGGATGCTTCATCCCCGGTCAGGGCGGATGGAATATGATTGGTATCGATCCCGCGAAGCAGATAAGCCACCAGCATCAACGCAGCGGCCCAGGCCAGGGCCTCCCAGGGAATTGGACGTTTTTCAATTCCAGGCATCCACCCGCTTAAGAACCCAAGGATGATTCCCGCAATCCAGCAGCCAACTGCCAAAAGCGGATTTATCAGGTTCGGTCCCATATCTGCGGCAGATGCAGCCACAAGGGCACAGGTCAGGCTTAATATCAAGAACATGACCTGGTGCGGTTTGATACCAAGTTTCCTTCCAGGCCAGGCAATGACCGTGAAAAAGAGACTTGGTTTAGATGTGTCTTCAACCTTGAAACCCACAATGACAAAAATAATTCCAAGGATCAGAATAGGAATTGAGAGACCGATTAACGTCTGGCTATAGGATTGAGCTCGTAGAAACTGGCTGAGAATCGCCAGGATGGCTCCACCCGATAAAAAGATGATTTGAGAATGAATTGGGCTGGATCGTCCGCCAGAGTCTGGTCCCGAAACATCATGGTGGGATGGTGTGTCTGACATCAGCGGTGGGGGTTTCTGCATGTAAGGATTCCGGTGGAGAGGGTGGGATCTCCTTTGATATTATAGATCAGATCCGAAGAGCGCTCGTTGGACCCGCGTATAAATTTTTCGACCGTTTTTCTTTCGGTATAATAGGTGGAAACAGGTAAAGGGAATTGTAGAACAAATAAGCCAAAGGAAGGCATTATGGATATTAATGCATCGATTCAAGCACTATTGATTGATTTTTTGAATTTTCTACCCAGTCTCGTAACGGCCCTGGTTACTTTTTTTGCCGCCTTATTACTTTCATCTGCGCTTGCCAAATCGATCGACCATTATTTTAGCCATCGTAGTGAAGCACAGAAAGCAGTTGTGCTTGTATCTCAGTTTGTGCGCATCACAGTGATCGTTTTTGGTGTCATATTGGCACTGGAACAGGTTGATTTTAACGTCACCGGTTTCGTGGCAGGGCTGGGTATCGCAGGTTTCACCATCGGTTTTGCCCTGCAGGATATCAGTCGCAATTTTATCGCCGGGATCATTATGATCATCCGCCAGCCATTTTCGGTGGGTGATGCAATTAAGATCGATACCTTTTCAGGGGCAGTCACGGATATTACCCTGCGCGATACAGTGATTAAAACCTGGGATGGGGAGCGGGTGATTATTCCCAACCAGACGGTATTTAACGCCTCAATCACAAACTATTCGGACCTGCCTTTACGACGGCGCAACATTATTTTCTTGATCCATCCAGATGAGGATGTGGCGAAAGTAATCACCCTTTTTCGTCAGGCTGTGGAAAATATCGAAGGTGTTTTAGATAACCCTAAATTGATTGTTCAGGCTGAGAATATGAACAGCGCCGGTGTGCAAATCGCAATCCGGTTTTGGGTCGATCAATCCAACGGCAACTTATTTGAGATCCATTCGCAGGCCATACAGGCCATCCGCAACACAGCGGTGCGGGAGAAGATAGCATTGCCGTCTTCGGTACAGGTGGTGCAGGCCGCGTGATCGTGTGACGCGTTATTCTTCGGGAAGCTTTGCCCGGAAAAGGGCGCGTTCAAAGTAACTGCCGTCCAGAGAAAGCTGATTAAATCCCTTGCTCAATAAAACTTCCATTAATGGTTCCAACTGGCGGGCGTAGTGTTCCATGCAAGATTCGGGATGGATTCCGGGCCACGAATAGCAGGTAACGGTCGCCCTACGGTTTGCAGAAGGAATGGAAAGGGGGATGGTTTCTTCCCAGTGCGGATCGTCAGGCATGAAGATGTATTGTTCCAGGTTGCCCATCGGGATTCCTTCAATCCCGCGGACGGTCGGCGGGTTGTGATCCAATAAATATGGGTCCACTGCCAGGTCAACGATCACGGCATGTTCAGGCAGCCAGGCAAGCCATGCGTTGGGAATGAGGGGCAGTGTGGCGTTCCGGCGTTGTGAGGCATCGACGAGGATATCGGTCTGGCGCAGTAAACTTTCCATAACCGAGGCCTTAGACGACAGGTTACGCCCGATAGAGATTGCCACAGCGCCGGGACCATGGTCTTCAATATGCAGGTTGTTGCGAGTGATATCGCCGAGTTTTGTGGCAGCCTCTACGGCATGTTTTCCGACCATGCCTGTCCCAATGATGAGGACTTGAAACGGTTTACCGTCCGGGCGCAGCAATCCGGGCCATTTATTTTCAAGTACATCGAAAGCTACTTCTAACCCATTCCAGGCGACAGCGCGCATATTTTCCACCAGGCGCAGGTTGTTGTCATTAATAATGCTGTCGAGAGAAATCGAATCGATTCCCAGTTCACGCAGAGCCTGGACGCGCTTGGGCCGCGTGGGATAATGCAGCATCGAGATCAGGCAGGTGCCTTTGCGCATCCAGCAATATCCCTCTTCACGGGGAGAACGCAGAATCAATACATAATCTTTTTGGAAAGCTTCCATACGCTCTACCTGGAAAATTCGCGGATTGCCCTGGCGGTAGTCATCGAAGGAAAAGCCCAGACGGCTGCCGTAGCCCTCGGCCAAATAGACGTCGGCGAAACGAGTCAGATATTGGATGAAACCTGGCAGAAACGCGCGTTTTTCCGCGGGTTCCTGGTTCATGTGTGGGAACCCGATGGTGATGTGATGTGGATTTTCCAATTTACCCCTCCAGCAGTGAATGATTATTTGAAACGGGAAAGCATCCCCCGAGCGACCGCTCGTTGGAAATAGCTCCCATTTGGATCGATATTTTTAACACCGCCGCATTCGGCAATAATTTGCATGAGCGGGGACAACTGTTTGCCATAGATATCCATGCATTCTTTGGGATAGATCCCGGGCCAGGAATAGCAAGAAATGGCGGTTCTTTTTTGGGTTGTGCTGACGCAATCCGGGACTTTCTGGTAAGCTGGATCGTCTGGCTCGAAGATATATTGGTCCAGATTTCCTTGGGGAATGCCTTCAATCCCTTTGACCGACTTCATCTCACCATTGCAATCATAGGGATCAACCGATAGGTCAAGGATAATCGCGTGGGGCCGCATCAAACCAATCCAGTCGTTCGGAATGACCAGCACTGACGGGTCAGGGCGCTGGGTCGCATCCACGAGGATATCCGTGTACTTCAGTATTTGCTGCATAATTGTCGGATGGTTGGTGACATCATAATCCAGCATGGTTACCTGAACGCCCGTCGCCCCAATTTTTGCCATATGACGCCAAGTATCCTCGTTTCCGTACCGGATGGCGGCCTGCGCGGCCAAAGTACCCACGGCGCCGGCACCCAGGATGGTCACTTTGATCGGCAGCCGGGTTGGGTCCTCAAACCCAGGGGGCGGATAATGCTCTCTTAAAACCTCAAAGGCCACTTCCACCCCATTCCAGGCCACCGAACGTAAATTCTCGATCATGCGCCGGCCCACGTCATCTTTGATTGAATCAAATGAGATTCCTTCCAGACCCAGGCTGCGCAGAAATTGAACACGCCCAGGCCGGGTTGGATAATGAAGCATCGACATCAGGCAGGCCCCGCGGCGCATACCGGAAACCGGTTGATCCCCGGGGTAGCGCAGCACGATGACGATATCTTGCCGGTAGACCTCGTCCAATGAAGAGAATCGCAGGTCAGGTGCAGCATTTTTATAATCTTCTTCGGAAAAGTTCATGCCGGAACCGTAATTATGTTCAAGGACAATTTGGAAGCCATATTGGTGAAGATGCGCGACAAAATCTGGGAGAAATTCCCTTTTTTCACTGGCTTCCAGGTGCATTTGCGGCAGCCCGACGGTTATTTTTGACTGCATTGTTTTTCCTCCCAGAGAGAAGAACAGACTGGATATCATTTGACCAAAACGTTTTGGATACGATTATTATATTGGAAAACAAGTGGATTGGCAACCTGAAATGTATACTATAATATGTTATAATCCAAAACGTTTTGGAGGGTTATTAATGGCGAAAGTTGTATTTTTGCACTATGCTGCACCGCCCATTGTGGGTGGTGTGGAGCAGGTCCTGGCGCATCAGGCAGAATTGTTTGCGAAAGCAGGGCATACGGTTGAGGTAATTACCGGACGCGGAAGCAGTTGGGATCCGAGAATCCAGGTTCGAGTCATTCCGGAAATTGACTCTCGTTTTCCGAAGGTTCTGGAGTTAAAGAAAAAATTAGACGGTGGTATTGTTCCCCCCGAGTTTGCTATATTTCAAGAAAAAATTTTCCAAATCCTGCGAACAGAATTGACAGGTGCCGACTTATTAATTGCGCATAACGTAGCTTCTCTGCATAAAAATCTGGCCCTGACGGCGGCACTGCGCCAGTTTGTGGATCAGTTTGACGTTCCACGGGTCGTTTTATGGCATCACGATTTTGCCTGGAATAGCAACCGCTACCGGCAGGAGATGCACCCGGGTTTCCCCTGGGATCTGCTGAAGACTGACTGGCCAAACGTGCAGCAGGTGACGATATCCGAGGCGCGCCAGCAGGAGATGAGCAAGATATACCGGATTCCGACCAGCCGCATCAAAGTTGTGGCGAACGGCATCGACCCGGCCGAATTCCAGAATCTGATCCCGGAAACGCGTAAGCTGGTTGACCAGTTTGACCTCAACCTGGCATTTCCGCTCTTGTTGACCCCGGTCAGACTGACTCGCCGGAAAAACCTGGAATTTGGCTTGCATATCCTGGCAGAATTGGTCAAGCATATGCCAGCAGTGCACTGGGTGGTGACCGGACCAGTCGGGGCACATAATCCGGACAACCGCGCATATTTTCAACAGCTGCTCGATCTCAGGCAGCAGTTAAAACTGGATAATAAGGCCATATTTATGGCCGAATTCCATCCAAATGGGCTGACCAACGGGCAAATCAGGGATTTTTACAATATATCCGATGCGCTCTTGATTACCAGTCAGGAAGAAGGCTTTGGCTTGCCGATCATCGAGGCTGGCCTGACCCGGCTGCTGGTCTTTACTACCGACCTGCAGCCACTGCGCGCACTGGGGGGTGAATGGGCGACCGATTTTAAACTTAATGATTTGCCGGCAGATATTGCGATGCGGATTGCGAAACAATTGACTATTGACCCTGCGTACCGACTTCGTGAACATATACGGGCCAAATTTACATGGGAGGCGATTTACAAAAATGAAATTGCTCCCTTGCTTAATCACCAGACCCAGACGGAGGTGCGTTGATGGTAAGAAGAGGCAGACCTTTTCCATATATTATGGTCCCGGTATTTGCGGGATATTCAGCTGATAACGCTTTGCGTTTAGCTCAGATTTTACAGACCAAGACTCGACTATTGGGCCTGATCCAGGTAAATGAGAATAAACCACTCTCGAGTGGAAATGTAGCGGCGCGCGAACTGCGGCGTACACTGCGCGCCACACCAGTTAACCCACTCATCGGCGATAATGTGCAAATTTCTGTTTCATTCGATGCATGGAAGGATTTAAGCGAGCATGCCGCCAGTGCGCATCCTGATCTGGTTATCCTGGATTGGGAAATATTGGAAAAATTGGACAGTGCCTCCAAAGAGGAAGCCCTGGCTAATCCCGCCTGTAAACATGGTCTTCATTCGCGGAAAATTGCCGGATCGAATCGCTCGTTCCCTGGTTTCCCTGCGCGGAGGACCGCATGCCCAACTCGCGCTGCGCCTGACACTGGCATTGCCCAACCATCAAATCTCCGCAGTTAATATCCGTCCCCAGGAAGACAGTGAAGAAGCAACCGCTCCTTTTGAAGGCCTGGCCCAAATACTTCCATCCCTGCCAGAAGTAAACTACCAGATGTATAAGTCTGATGAACCATTGAAATTAATCAAACAGTTGGCGGATGAAACCGATTTGCTGGTGATCGGCGCCACCTCCCGCAAGAATGGGGCTACGCAGCTGGTCAGCACCCGAGTTGAGCAAATGGTTGCCAACTGCCAAATTCCGGTGGTTGTTGTTAAATCCAACCGGTTTGAACCCACCAATTTTTCAGGGCCTGAAGCCATCCGGTCAGGAGCGCAGGCGATTTCCATCCTGGTGGATAAATGGTTTGCAGAAAATACTTACCATGCCAATGAATTCTCCAATCTGAAAGAACTGTTGGCACGCAAAAACGAACATAAAGTGACTATCAGCCTGGCTCTCCCCGCACTAAATGAAGAAAAAACCGTGGGCAAAGTGTTGTCGACCATTAAAAAGGCGATGATGGAAGATGTGCCTTTGCTTGATGAGATTGTCTTGATCGATTCCAATTCCACCGACCGTACGCGTGAAATCGCTCAGGATCTGGGTGTTCCAGTGTTTATCCATCAGAAACTGCTGCCGCAGTATGGGTCCCGCGTGGGCAAAGGCGAGGCATTGTGGAAGAGCCTGTATGTCACCCGAGGCGATATTGTGATCTGGATTGATTTGGATATTGTCAATATCCATCCGCGCTTCGTATACGGTGTGTTGGGACCGATGTTGTATAATCCGAGAATTCAGTTTGTGAAAGGTTTTTACCAACGGCCTTTGAAGACGGGACGCAAGACGCAATCCACCGGTGGAGGTAGAGTGACTGAATTGACCGCTCGACCGTTGATTAACCTGTTTTACCCCCAATTATCCGGCGTGATTCAGCCACTTTCGGGAGAGTACGGTGGGAGACGCGCCGCCCTCGAGCAGCTAACCTTTTATTCAGGATATGGAGTCGAAACCGGTTTATTGATCGATGTGTTTGAGAAGTATGGTTTACATTCGATCGCCCAGGTGGATCTGTTGGAGAGAATTCATCACAACCAGACCTTGCAAGCCCTGAGCAAAATGTCATTTGTGATTATGCAAACCATGTTTAGTAAATTGCAACGCCGCTTTGCGCGTCCATTGTTGGAGGAGGTCAATAAATCTATGAAATTAATCGAGTATGTCAACGGCGCTTATTACCTTGACGTGCAAGAATTGGTTGAACAAGAAAGAAGGCCGATGAACGAAATACCTGAATATCAGGAAAGATTCGCGAACCGGGAGATTGTTCATGCCTGAAATGTCTAAGAAAACCAATAAAACGATCCTCTGGTTGGTGCGGCATGGGCAAACCGATTGGAATCTTGAAGGCCGCTACCAGGGACAGGCCGATACGCCTTTGAATCCCACCGGCATTGAAGAAGCAGAGCGCGCCGCCCGGCAGCTGGCAGACCGCCCATTTCAAGAAGTGTATTCGAGCGATTTACAGCGCGCAAGGCGTACTGCGGAAACGATTGCCCGGACCAGGAATGCGCCCATTCATGTCGATCCGCGCTTGCGGGAGATCAGCCTGGGGGAATGGGAAGGTCAAATTTTCGATTTAATTCAGCAGCGCTACCCTCAAAAAGTTTCAGAACGCCAGCTTAATCCGCTGAGCTTTCGGGCGCCCGGAGGTGAATCGGTTGAAGATATTTGGGCGCGGGTTTATCAGGCGGTAAACGAAATCGCCGACCAGAACCCCGGCAAAGAAGTGGTTCTGGTATCTCACGGGTTAGTTTTAGCGGCGCTTCTGGCCTATGCCAGGGACCGTGACATCAGTCAGGCCTACAAGCGCATACCAGCCAATGCTGTGCCTGAACGACTGGAATGGCCGGTAAATGGCCTGGCTTCAAAACGAGAGGGTGAACATGCAAGCTGATCTGTTTCGACCCATCCTGGATTTTCTTTACGGCCCACAGCAAGGAGAAATCACAGCCCGGCTGGTGGCAGCAAAGGTGGACCGATTTCGGTCCGAAGGGGATGTACGCGAAATCCGACCGTTCGATCATACCGATTCCATCCTGATCACATACGGCGACCAATTCCGCCAGGATGACCTGCCGCCATTACGCACGCTGGAAGCCTTTTGTGATGAGTTTCTACAGGGGTTGGTACCTGGCGTGCACATTCTCCCTTTTTCTCCGTATTCATCCGATGACGGTTTTTCAGTGATTGACTACCGCCAGGTCGATCCTAAATTGGGAAGTTGGATCGAGGTTGAGCGCATCGCGAGCCGCTACCGCCTGATGGTGGATGCCGTGTTGAATCATTGTTCTCGTGAACACGCCTGGTTCAAGGCTTTTCTTAGAGGTGATCCAGCCTATCGCGATTACTTTATCACCGTCGACCCTGCCCAGGATCTTTCACAGGTTGTGCGCCCGCGTGCCCTGCCACTGCTGACCTCTTTTCAAACCAGCCGCGGCGAGCAGCATGTATGGACTACCTTCAGCGCCGATCAGGTCGATTTAAATTATGCCAATCCGGATGTCCTGTTGGAAATGGTCGATATCCTGCTGGATTATCTGGCTCGCGGTGCGCAGGTAGTTCGACTGGATGCGATTGCTTATTTATGGAAAGAAATTGGCACCACCTGTATTCATCTGCCCCAAACGCACCGCGCAGTGCAGTTCTTCAGGCTGTTAGTAGATGCAGCCGCACCTGGGGCGGTGTTAATCACCGAAACCAATGTGCCCCACCAGGATAATGTCGCCTACTTTGGAGATGGGTTTAATGAAGCACAGCTGGTTTACAACTTCGCTCTACCGCCCTTAACACTGCATGCCTTACAAACCGGGGATGGGCGCGCGTTAACCAGATGGGCATCCCAATTGGAACTGCCTTCCGACGAAACGACCTTCTTTAATTTTCTGGCCTCGCATGATGGCGTCGGGCTCAACCCGGCGCGCGGTATCCTGACCGAAGCAGAGATCGAAGCCATGGTCGAGCGCGCCCAGCGCAGCGGCGGATTGGTCTCTTATAAAACGAACTCCGATGGCAGTCAAAGCCCGTATGAATTGAACGCGAATTACCTGGATGCTCTCAGTGACCCCGCCCATCCTGATGGGCAGCTGTTGGGTGAAAAACGTTTTATCGTGTCGCAGGCCATTATGTTGGGTTTGCGCGGGGTGCCGGGGATTTATGTGCACAGCCTGATCGGTTCCCGGTCATGGCGGGCGGGGGTGGCTATCACGGGGCATAACCGGACGATCAACCGTCAGAAATTCCAGCGAAATGAAATTTGGCCAGAACTGCAGAACCCCACATCGCCACGCGGGCGGATTTACCGCGAATACGCCAGGCTGCTGCGGGCAAGGTCCTCTTCGCCGGCATTCGATCCATTTGGCGAGCAGCAGGTATTTAGCCTGCATCCTGCGGCGCTGGTCATCCGCCGCGATGTTCCTGGAAGCAGAGTCTGGTGCTGTTTTAATCTGAGTGAGGAAGCGATTAAACTCGCCCTGCCCGAAGATGTCCAGTTTTGGCGTAACATACTCGATCCGGATACGGATCTCCGCTATTCTTCCAGAGATCTGACCCTGCAGCCATACCAGGTTCTCTGGTTGGCGAACGACTAAATCACCGAAAGGAGCGAGCACAGATGCGAGTCAAACCGGATTTAAAGAATCTGAGGATAGGATTTATCTCGACCCGTTTCGCCGGTACTGATGGGGTCTCATTAGAAACAGAGAAGTGGGCGCATGTTTTGGAAGAAATGGGGCATACCTGCTTTTATTTTGCGGGAATGAGCGACAGGCCCGAGGAGATCAGCTACGTCGTATCCGAAGCGTTTTTTCACCATCCGGAGATAGATGAAATCCATGACCAGATTTACACCCACACTTCGCGACCGGTGGAGCTGACCAACCGCATTCTAAAACTTAAGGAATATTTCAAACACCACCTCTACACCTTTATCGCCAAGTTTGATCTGGACATGCTCATCGTGGAAAATGCGCTCTCCATACCGGTTCATGTGCCATTAGGGATGGCCATATCCGAAGTGATTGCGGAGACGGGCCTGCCCACGATTGGTCACCATCATGATATGGCCTGGGAGCGCGTTCGCTTTCAGGTGAACTGTGTAGATGATTACCTGGACATGGCCTTTCCCCCCAGCCTTTCCTGCATCCGGCATGTGGTGATCAATTCTGTGGCCGGCAACCAGCTGGCTTACCGTACGGGTATATCCAGCCGGGTGATCCCCAACGTGATGGATTACGACCACCCCCCGGTGGCGGCGGATGATTATACGCTGACGGTGCGCGAGGATCTTGGAATCGAACCCGGAGAAAAATTTATTCTCCAACCGACGCGGGTCGTGCAGCGCAAAGGCATCGAACATGCCATCGAACTGGTCAGCCGTCTGGAAATGCCGGCCAAACTGGTCATATCCCATGCCGCCGGGGATGAAGGGCGCGAATACGAGCGGCGCGTGCGCTATTATGCAGACCGGATGAACGTACCCACCATATTCGTCGATGAACAGATCCGGCAGCACCGTGGTAGGCTGCCAGATGGGCGCAAGGTATATACCCTGGATGATATTTATCCCCGTGCAGACCTGGTTACCTATCCCTCTGAAATCGAAGGTTTTGGCAACGCTTTTCTGGAGTCTGTTTATTTCCGCAAGCCGCTTGTGGTTAACCAATACTCCATTTATGAGATTGATATCAAGCCCAAAGGCTTCCGCACGATCGAATTCAACGGGTTTATCACCGAACGCTGCGTCGAACAGGCCCAAAGAGCGCTGCAAGATGGTGTCTGGGTGCAGGAAATGGTCGATACCAATTACCAGATTGCCCGCAGGCACTATTCATTCACGATCTTGCAGCACCATTTTCAGACCCTGCTGACGGAAATGTTCGGGATCAGCCTCTAGACCGCGCACTATTCCAGGGTGCCAATCGAGTGCTTCTTGACCCACTCCCAATCGACCTCAATCCCGAAACCGGGTTTATCCCAGGGGCGGGCAAACCCTTCCGAGTCGATTTCGGTGGAAGCATCCATGAAACCGGGCGCAGAGTAATAGGTTTCGGGCACCAAGCGCTCGAAGAATTTCGTGTTATAGATGGCTAAAGCAGCATGCAGGTGGGGAATTGCCCCGCCGTGAATGGCGCACATTATGCCGTAACCTTCG
The DNA here is from genome assembly GCA_963768585.1 of uncultured Chloroflexia bacterium. Taxonomy (GTDB): domain Bacteria; phylum Chloroflexota; class Anaerolineae; order Anaerolineales; family Anaerolineaceae; genus CAVUNY01. The sequence continues at coordinate 111,080 of CAVYIF010000018.1, read as the reverse complement.
CAAATGTGCGCTGTTTTCATCACGCCGGTGATCCCGCCTTTATACGGGTCCAATGGGCCGGTGAGGATGATATCCCCCGCGCCGGCCCTGATTTGCGCCAGGGCATCCCAGGGGCCGCCGTGGGTGGCTTCGGCGATGGCCAGGGGGATTTTGAGCTCGGCTGCCAGACGCGCCAGAACGGTCATATTGAAATGGTCGATGGGTTCTTCATACCAGAAGAAGTTCTGCTCTTCCAAACGGTGCCCAAACCAGACGGCATCTTCGTATAGATTAAACATGCTCGAAGCATCGTACATCAGCACGATGTCATCGCCTGTTTTCTTGCGCAGTTCACGGCACAGTTCGGCATCTTGCTGCAGGCGGCCCCAGGCGTGCAGTTTGATCGCCTTGTAGCCTTTTTCCAGGTAGGTATCTGCCAGATCCATGTATTCTTGCAGGCTGTCAACCGTGACTGTGCTGGCATAGGCCGGGATGCGGTCGCGCATGGCGCCAATCAATTTATAGACCGGAAGCCCGCTCATTTTGCCGAACAGGTCCCAAAGGGCGCAATCCACCGGGCCGATGGCCTGCCCCAGGTTGGAGGTGCGCAGGTTGCGCCACATGTTTTGCCAGATCAGTTCGCGGTCCAGGGGATCCTGACCGATGAGCTGGTACTTGACTTCCTCGATATCCACCGCACCGCACGGCGACCAGCCTTCGAGGCCATCGTCGGTCAGGATGCGCATTAATCCGGCCTGGGCCAGCGGCCCATTAGGCTTAATCCCATCGCGCCAGTGGTATGGTCCGCGGTTCCATTCAACCAGGTGAACTTTTACGCCAGTGATTTTCATTGTATTCTCCTTAAGTGAATTACCGGTCGCTCAAGAAGGAGCGATCCGATTCGGCCTCTGCCCGCTCGCGCAGCGCACGCATGTAGCCGATAGCATAGGCTGTACCCGCGCCGGGATAGGAAGCTGCCATATGCGGTGAATGATCCAGAATCATGGTGCCTTTATAATGGGTCTCACAAAAGGCTTTCATCACGCTATACATATCCATGTAGCCGTTGTCCAGGTAAGTTTCGGTGAAAGCGGGCAGGGGTGAGGTCACATTGCGGAAGTGGACGATAAACACGCGCCCCTCCTCGACAAAATGACGAATGGCATCGAACATGTCGCCAAACATCTGCCCACCTTCCAGCCAGCAGCCAACGCAGAATTCCATGCCAAGGTTGGGACTGTTTGCCAGGTCGAATGCATGCAGATAATCCTGATAGCTGTGGATCAGACAGGGAATGCCGCCCAACTTTTGATCGGTAGGCGGGTCGTTGGGGTGCAGTGCCAAACGCACCCCGGATTCTTCCGCGACCGGAATGATGCGCTGGATAAAGTATTCAAAATTTTCCCATAGTTCTTCACGCGAATATTCGCGGTCGTGGGTCAGGGGGCGGTGAAACATTTCTGCCAGATCTACCCGGCGGGCAGGGGAGCCGCGAGTTTCGCCCGGTTCGGAGCTCCACACCTTGTCCGGTTCCCAGGTGAAAGTGGTGGTATGGATGCCGGCCTGGCCAAGATTGCGGATAAATGTCTTAAATTCTTCAATTTTCTCGTTTCGGCCGGGCAGGCCGAGGTGGATCTTGTCTGATTTGCCTACGGTCATGCTGCCGGCGTTATACAGTTCTAATCCGGCACCGGTCACTCGCTGGCGCAGGTGGGTCAGGTATTCAACACTGCGCTGGTGGTCTTCCAGCCAGGTGTAGACGCATTCCACGCCCAACTGGCGGGCAAAAAGCAGTTCCTCATCATCCGGGTCGGGGCGAATAAACATGGAAAATTTTAGCGCTGAGTGCTGCCTGTGGTTACCAACATTTGTAATGGGCATTTCAGGTTCTCCAATCGCGATGGCTGTTGAAAAGTTGGCTTAATTATAGGCCTGCATTCGGGTTTATATTCGGATAATGGATTGGATAATTAAAAACATTTAAGATAAAATTCATAATAATTTTACGGGATATTTTGGAGGGAAGATGACCACAGCCGATTTACTTGCATGGAGCACCTTAAATCCTGGCCTGGCCGTAAGTGGGGTAATTAGCCTCAGCGTCGCGCTTTATTTCTTTGTGCGTTCGACGATCGCTCGCGGTTTGATTTATGTCGCGGGGCGCACGGAATCCAAGTATGACGATATGGTGGTGCGAAATTTACAGCCGTTTCGCGTGACATGGCTGGCGCCGCTGCTGGTGATTTATGCCTGTTCATTTTTATTTCCCGATTACCAGGCTCTGATTCAGAAAATTAGCATGTTTTTTGTCACCTGGTTGGTCGCCTTGACCTTAATTTCTCTCTTAAACGCAGTCAACGAAATCTACGAGAGCAGTAAAAACTTCAATGGGGTCAGCATCCAGGGCTACCTGGATATTGCCAAAATTCTATTTGTACTATCGGCAGTGATTTTGAGTGTCGCCGTGATCACCGGCGAATTGCCCTGGGTTTTGATTACCGGGCTGGGTGCATTAACCGCTGTTTTGCTGCTCATTTTTCAGAATACGATCCTGTCTCTGGTCGCCAGTATACAGATCGTGGCGAATGATCTGATCAAAGAAGGGGATTGGATTGAGGTCCCCAGCTTTGATGCCGATGGGGATGTGGTCAATATCAGCCTGCATACGATCAAAATTCGCAATTTTGATATGACGTACACGGTCATTCCCACTTATAAAATCGTCGATGTCGCATACCGCAATTGGCGCGGGATGAAGGAGAGCGGCGGGCGGCGCATTCAACGCTCGCTCTCGGTGGATATGGTCAGCATCAAATTCTGCGATCCAGATTTGTTAGACCGGTTGAGTAAAATTGACCTGGTCCACGACTTTCTTGAAGAAAAAATCGAGGCCATAGAATCCTATAAAAAGGATCATATTGCCCACTACGATTCGCCGCTTGATGGTCCGCAAATCACGAATATCGAAGTATTCCGCACGTATATCACTTCATATCTGCGCAACCGGTCGGATATCCATCAGAAAGGGCTGCCCTTCCTGGTGCGGGTGCTGTCACCAAACCCAACTGGTTTGCCAATCGAGCTGTATATTTTCGCAAAGACGACCCAGTGGGAGGTTTATGAAGCGATCCAGGCCGAAATATTCGACCACCTGCTGGCCGCCGCTCCGAATTTCGACCTGCGCGTTTTCCAGGAACCTACCGGGTTGGATTTTTCTAATTTTGCTAAAGCAGTGAAAGCCTGAAATATTTTATTGACATCGGCGAAATTCCTACGGTGGCTCAGGTGTTGTTATCCATTGCATAACGAATCTGGATGCACAGGGTTATAAAACTAGAGCCGTAGGGATTCGTGCAATCAAGAAGCTGCCCGGTTTGGAATGGACCGGGTAGAATGGTTTCTGGCTGGTTTTTTAATCCCCGCCAGCCAGAAGGCGCATGCGGGAAGGAATTTCATGAAGAAAATAGCTGTTATCACAGATACCGATGCCAGCCTGTCGCAGTCTGTTGCGGCAACATACGGCATCCGCCAGGTGCCCATCACGATCCATTTTGACGAGGAGATGTTTCGGACGGGTATTGATATCGACGACAAACTGCTGTTTGAAAAGGTAGACCAACATAACAAGCTGCCCACCACTTCTGCGCCCTCAATCGGGGCATTTATGGAAGAATACCGGGCCGCATTTGATGATGGCGCCGACGACATTGTCTGTATCTGTGTGTCCAGCAAGGTCAGTGCTACCTACACCGCGGCTGTCGCCGCCTGTGAGCATTTTCCAGGCAGAAACATAAAGGTGATTGACTCATCCACCCTATCCCTGGCGCAGGGTTTTATGGCCATGGCCGCCGCGCAAGCTGTGCAGGAAGGTGCCTCGTTGGACGAGGTTGTGACCAGAGCGTTGGATGTTGGCGGCCGCGTGCATGTTTATGCCGTCCTGGCTACTTTGAAATACCTGGCCTTGAGCGGGCGGGTGGGAAAATTGGTCGCCGGAATGGCAGATACATTGAACATCAAACCTATCCTGACCGTGCAGGACGGAAAGCTCGACCTGTTGGAACGTGTGCGAACCCGCAAGAAAGCCATTGCGCGCGTGTTTGACCTGGTCGCCGCCGATGTGGATGGGAAGAGAATTGAAAGAGCGGGCATTATTCACGGCAACCACCCTTTGGGGGCTGCCGAACTGAAAGACCAGTTATGTAAGCAATTTAACTGTCCGGAAGAGGTGATTATCACGGAATTTTCGCCAGGCCTTTCTGTGCATGCTGGCTCCGGCGTGGTGGGGCTGGTGATCCTGACTTCTTAAAAATTAACGCAGGGTGTATATGTAGATAAACATACGGAAGGCAGTGAAAATATCCATCACTGCCTTCCTGGCTTTAAGGGCTACATTGTGAAGAACTAAATAAAACACAATGAAATCCTCAACATTTCTTAACAATCTCTTGTTAAAATTTTTATATCAGTAGGCCTAATCCGCGCAGGGGCTCAGCACGAACCCATGGCGAGTTCACCGTCCGAAATGGAATGTGCGAAGCGTTCAATCGCCCTTGAAGGAGATTGTGTATGAAATCAGGTTTGTACCGTTTTGGAATCATTTTTGTCGTGGGCATGTTGTTTCTTTCTGCCTGTAATACCGCTCAGGCGACCACAGTTCAGCCCACTGCAGTGAATACCCGTATGTCAGGCCAAAACCGGACAACTGTCGCCAATTCTACAAGCGCAATCCAGCCAACCCGCGTTCGGGCGACGGCTGCGGCACCGACCGCTACCGAAACACCACCTCCGCCAACGGCTCCCCCAGCCCTTCCTACCGCAACCGCTACACCTCCAACCCAACCGACCCCTACCATTGGGGCAGACGGGCAAATGGCTATCCCCGAGCAGCGCCAACCAATAAAGTTTTCAGCGGACAGCTCTTCTTATGCAGTGACGTTGACTTTGCCTGACCAGACCCCGGCCGCATACCAGTTCGATGCTGCGCTCGGGCAGAATCTGTATTTAACCGTTGCCGGCACCGCGAATATCCAGGTGTTTTCGCCAAGTTTGTTTCCACTTACGCCGATCGTGGTGATGCCAGGCATGATCAATATCCAGCTGCCGGAAAGCGGTAGCTACATCCTTGTACTGCAGGGCCTGCGCAGGATAACGTTTAATATTTACCTGACTTCAGCGGCCAGCAACCCGGCCAGCGGGGCGCCGTTGAGCGATCAAATCCAGGCAGCCACCATTCCTGTTCTGCCTTACTCGGTCACCCTGGATACCCGGTTGGATCCGGCTGCGCCAAAGGCGTATTCTTTCGATGCACAAGCAAGTCAGCAGATGAGTTTAACCATGACCGGTGATGTGGCGCCGGTGGTGATTGCCCCAGATGGGAACACTCTCGTGCCAGACCCCGACCTTTTCAGTGGGAAATGGAATTTTTCGTTGATCGAGACCGGTCAATATGCGCTGGTTCTGGCCGGAAATGGGGTTGTGGCCGTCAGGGTGCAGATGACGGCCCTCAGTAGCGCGTCGCAACCAACCTTGCAGCCCAACAGCGGTGTGCGCATCGCCATACCTGAGGGGAAGACCGCGATTAATCTGAGCACCAATTTCGTTTCCGGTGAGACGCAAACTTTTGTGTTGAACGCGCCTGCCAAACACCAGATGATCATCACTGTGACCGGGAATGCTGGCGTGGTGCAGATCATTGGCCCCGATCAAAAGCCGGTAAGCGCTGTGCATTCCCAGATTGTTCCCACCTGGTCGGTTTCGCTGGACCAGGTGGGTGACTACACCATCGTGATTGACGGGAATGGGCCGTCTGAATTGACTTTTTCCATCCCTGCCGCTGGAATCATCCTGCCCTGATTCGATGATTGCTCTATAATTACGACCCTGTCAGGAAACAAACAAAATCACCCCAAATTTAATTTTGAGGGTGATTCTGTTCTTTTTCCCCATCCCCCGGCCCCTTCCCCGAATCGGGGAAGGGGAGAAGAATATGAAGAGGTGATTTTCGGCGCTTTGCGCCGAAAATCACCTCTTCACTCGATTCCCCCGCCCTCGCTGGGCGGGGGTTAGGGGGTGGGTGGTGAAGTGTCCCCATGACAATCCTGAAATATTAATTTCGGTGTGTGTCATGTTTGCTGGTTTTGGGTGAATATCAACTTATCGTTAATGTGGTCTCATTTTTACTGACGTGGTATGATTTAATGCGTGATCATTCTGGTCAAGGATGATTAATAAGGAGTTTTGGATCGATGAATCTGTGGGATGAGTTTTACGGGCCGAATGCCGGTTATGTGCTTGATCTGTACGAACGCTACCGCCAATCCCCAACAGCTGTGGATGAGGCCACCCGGTCATTTTTTGACCAGAATCCGCCCCCACCTGACTTGTTGGAGGTTCAATCCGGACCTCGGGCGATTGAAGCAATCTCATCCGGCCTGGATCCGGTAAAGATCTCGGCTGCATTCAACCTGGCCCAATCTATCCGCTGGTACGGGTACTTTGGGGCCCGGCTGGATCCGCTGGGGAGCGAACCGCCGGGTGACCGCTCGCTGCTTCTCGAAACGCATGACCTGACAGAAGCAGATCTGGATGCTATTCCCGCGGCTGCCATTGGCGGCGTCGCCGGGGCGCGCATGCAAACCGCGCGGGAGGCAGTTCAGTACTTGCGTAAGGTGTATTCTGGATCGGTGGGCCACGATTATCTGCAGGTGCGCAATGCGGAAGAACGCGCCTGGCTGAGAGAAGCGGCCGAATCGGGACGGTTCAGTGTCGAACAAATGCCGTTTAATTCTGTGGATATTTTAAAGCGATTGACCAAAGTAGAAACCTTCGAACACTTCTTACAGCGCTCATTCGTGGCGAAAACGAGGTTCTCGATCGAAGGGCTGGACGTGATGGTGCCCCTGCTGGACGAGGTGATTGGCGAGGCGGCAGTATCCGGTATTTTTAATATCCTGCTGGGGATGGCCCACCGCGGCCGTTTAAACTTATTGGCGCATGTTTTTAATAAACCGATCGATCAGATTCTGGCGGAATTCAAGGATCCCCTGCTGCGGCGGGTGCTGCAGAATGAGCCGGATGGTTGGACGGGAGATGTCAAGTACCATGCCGGTGCGCGGCGCTACATCGATACCGATGATGACCCGCAAACCTTTGAACTCACTGTACAGATGGCGCCCAATCCCAGCCACCTGGAAGCGATAAACCCGGTTGTGGAAGGGATGGCGCGCGCTGCCGGAACTCGAACGGACCGTCCCGGGGCGCCGGTATTCGATTCGACGGTTACTTTACCGGTTCTCATTCACGGGGATGCGGCTTTTGTCGGGGAAGGTGTGGTTGCCGAGAGCTTAAATATGTACCGTTTGCCGGGATACGAAACCGGGGGCACGATCCACATTATTGCCAATAACCAGATCGGGTTTACGACCGAAGCCGGTGAAGCCCGCTCGACTATGTTTTCCTCAGATCTGGCAAAAGGTTTCCGCATCCCGATCATTCATATCAACGCCGATGATCCCGAAGCTGCCATCATGGCTGCCCGCATCGCCTTTGCCTACCGCGAACGCTTTAAGAATGACTTTATGATCGATCTGATTGGATACCGCCGGCTGGGACATAATGAGGGGGATGAACCGGCTTTTACCCAGCCTTTGATGTACAAGAAGATCGAAGCCCACCCTTCGGTTCGCAAAATCTGGGCCGCACGATTGGTTGAACGAGGACTTACTCCCCCGGAATTACCGGACCGTTTGTACCAGGAAGAAATGGACATCCTCCAGGCGGAACTGGATAAACTGGATCCTGAAGCACTGCAAGAACCGCTTCCCCCACCTGCCCCCCCGGGAGCCGCCCGAAAAGTGCACAGTGCAGTGGATGTGGATACCCTGGCGCGGATTAATCGCGAATTGGCGCATGTGCCAGATGGTTTTACAATGCATCCTCGGCTTGGGCGCATTCTTCGACGCCGGGAAAAAATGCTGGATCAGATCGATTGGCCGGCGGTTGACTGGTCGCTGGCCGAAGCCCTGGCCATGGCGACCATTCTGGAAGACGGCATTCCGATTCGTTTGACCGGGCAAGATGTAGAACGCGGCACTTTCAGCCACCGCCACGCGGTGCTGCACGACGCTGAGACTGGTAAGGAATTCATCCCGCTGCAGTCGCTGCCCCAGGCCAGAGCCTCATTCGAAATTCATAATTCGTCCCTTTCGGAATATGGTGCTTTAGGTTTTGAATTTGGCTACAACGTACAAGCCAACGGCCAGCTGGTGATCTGGGAAGCTCAATACGGCGACTTTGTTACCAATGCCCAGACGGTGATCGATGAATTTGTGGTTTCCGCCCGAGACAAATGGGGGCAGCTTTCTTCGCTGGTCATGTTATTACCCCATGGGTATGAAGGACAGGGCCCGGACCATTCCTCCGCAAGGTTGGAACGGTTTTTAGCCCTGGCGGTGGAAAACAATATGCGGGTGGCAAACTGCACCTCGGCCGCGAATTTCTTCCACCTGCTGCGCCGCCAGGCGGCTTTACTGACGGTCGATCCACTGCCGCTGGTGGTGATGACCCCCAAAAGCATATTGCGCCACCCGCTGGTATCCTCTCCGCCGAGGGCCTTTGCCGAAGGGAGCTGGCAGCCAGTGCTCGATCGGGTCAGCCCACCGCCGCAGCCTGGTAAAGAGTTGGCAGATTCATTAACCCCGCCAGAAGACGTGCGCCGCTTGATTCTTTGTTCTGGAAAAGTGTATGTCGACCTGCTGACCAGCGAAATCCAGCAAAACCATCCGGAAGTGGGTATTGCCCGGATTGAACAATTGGCGCCTTTCCCCGGTGCGGAGGTCAGCCGTCTGCTTGATGGTTATCCGGCATTGGATGAAATACTATGGGTGCAAGAGGAACCCCAGAATATGGGCGCCTGGGATTATGCCCGGCCTTACCTGCAAAAGGCAATCGCCGGGCGGGTGCCGCTGCGTCTGGTTTCGCGACCGCCCAGCGCCAGCCCGGCGGAAGGTTCAAACAATCTGCATACTTACAACCAGCGGCAATTGGTGGAAGAAGCCTTCATGTCAGAGCAAGAAGGGGCCCAGGCGCGTAAGAGCCACAGACGGCAGGGTCTTCCGCTCGGTTAAAAATTGTGAACCGCAGAATGTTTTGCAGGGGCATCCCCTGCTTGATGATTGATGTTCAATGATATTAGAAACCGTAAGGATGGTTGCGTATGAGCGCAGGAGGGAAACATGACTTATGAAATAAAGGTACCCGAAATGGGCGAATCTGTGATCGAAGCCACGGTGGTTAACTGGTTAAAAGAGCCGGGCGAGCGCATAGCCGTTGGAGACCCGGTGGTCGAATTGGAAACAGACAAGATCACCCTGGAAGTAAATGCCCAGCAGGCCGGGATTTTGCAGTCGATTCAACATCCGGTAGGGGAAAATGTAGCCGTTGGGGATGTATTGGGGATCATGGCGAGTGAAGGCGAACCGGCGAAGGTTGCGCCTTCCCAGGATGGAGAATCACAGCCGGCAGAGGCTTCGGATTTGGGTGCGCAGGTCGGCGCTGAAACCAACACCGCGGCTGCGCCTGAAACCCGCGCCACCCCGCTTGCCCAACGCATGGCAGAGGATATGGGGATTAACCTTTCCAAAGTTTCTCCTTCAGGCAGCGGCGGACGGATCACGAAAGAGGATGTACAGGCCTATGCCAGCCAGGCGCAGGCGGCACCAGCTGCCCAACCTAAGCCGGCAGCTGCCGTTCCCAATCAACCCGCGCAAGTACGATCCGCAGCACCGCCCCCCCCGGCGGGAGAGATCGTCATCCAGACAGACCGGCGTGAAGAGCGGATGCGTATGAGCCGCCGCCGCCAGACGATTGCCAGGCGGCTGGTCGAAGTCCATCAAACCGCAGCCATGTTGACCACGTTTAACGAGATCGATATGAGCGCGGTGATCGGTTTGCGCAAGCGCCGCCGCGAGGGATTCAAGGAACGTTTTGGAGTCGATCTGGGCTACATGTCTTTCTTTGTCAAAGCGTGCATCGCAGCCTTAAAAGAATTTCCCAAACTAAACGCCGAAATCCAGGGGAACGAGATCGTCCTGAAACATTACTACGATATCGGAGTTGCGATTGGGGCCGAAGAGGGATTGGTTGTGCCGGTCGTGCGGGATGCCGACCGGATGAACTTTGCCGGGATCGAAAAAGCGATCCGTATGTTTGTGGAAAAAGTGCAGGATGGATCGCTCAGCCTGGATGACCTGCGTGGGGGGACGTTTACCATCACCAACGGAGGCGTATTCGGTTCGATGTTAAGTACGCCGATCCTTAACCCGCCGCAGGTAGGCATCCTGGGCATGCACGCGATTAAAGAGCGGGTGATGGTGGTGGATGGGCAGATGGAGATCCGCCCGATCATGTATGTTGCCCTGTCCTACGATCACCGCATGGTGGATGGGCGCGAAGCCGTGCTGTTTCTGGTGCGCATTAAAGAACTGATCGAGGATCCGACTTCGTTGTTGCTGGGCTGATCCTGGTCAGCTATTTTCGGGACTGAGTTCAATCACGATATTGCTGTCTTTATTTCGGGAAAGCTTCCCCATAATATTTAAGACGTGGTATTGAAGCCCGTATTTTGCAGCCATCCGGTTCTGCTGTTCTGCCAGCGCTTCCGGCTGGCTTAATAAACGCGCCCTGGCTTCGATCCATTCGCTTTTCGCTTTTCCGCGCCCATCGCTCTGGCATAATTTGACCGTCGGGTTGCGGCGAATGCGCTTGACCTTACCGGTCGAATTCCTGGTCCACACAAAAAGTTTCCCGTCTTGAGCCGTCACCCAAACCGGGGTGATGACGCCCTGTCCGTTTTTGCGGTAGGTTTCGAGTGCAATATAACTGCTGGCAGCCATGTCTATCAAGTTCATCGGTGTTCTCCGTTGCCGAAATCAAATTCCTATGCAGATTCTATCGTTAAATGCGAGCTGTGCATTATCTTTGTATACGGTTATTGTTCAGGACGCTTGAAAAGTTTATTCGTGAAGGGGGCTTGACAAATGGAAAACCTTGATTATAATGTGTAAGTTACTTAACTATTAACAAGCTTACATATATAAAGGCAGGTATCCATGGTTGTGGAAGCGACGGATCAAGAAATACTTCAGCGGACAATCGATCACTTTTGGGAAACGATCCCGCCCGTATGGAACAATGTGAAATCGCATGTACGCTTGATCGCCACAGAAAAATTCGAAATATCAGTCGAGCAATTTCAAATCTTGAGGCATATCCGCAGGGGGGTGAATTCGGTCAGCGAACTGGCGAACTTTCGCCATATCAGCCGTCCGGCGGTCAGCCAGGCGATCAATGTTCTGGTAGATAAAGGATTACTCACCCGGCAGCACAGTGCGGATGATCGCAGGTTTGTGGAACTGGCTCTGACTCCAGGTGGAGATGAGTTGTTGAGCGCTATTTTTGAGAACAATAATATTTGGATGCGGGAAAAACTCGCGGACCTTCACCAAAATGAAATTAACTGCCTGATCAATGCGATGGAAGTATTAAAAAGGACTTTTGTCGATTCCGAATTTTGAATCTGAGGAATTAAAAAATTAATGGCCCATATTCGAAAAATACTGCATTTTGTAAAACCTTATTGGAAATTATCGCTCCTGGCACTGGTACTGTTGACCTTCCAGGTTTTTATGGATCTATCTATCCCGCGCTTAATTCAACAGATTATCGACAATGGGATCAAGCAGGGCGATATGACTGTCGTCCTGCAGACTTCGCTGCTGATGCTGGGCATATCGGCGACCAGTACACTGGTTGCGGTAGGCAATAATCTGTCTTCGGTTCGGGTGGGTGAGAGCACCGCCAGGGATCTGCGCGAGGCTATTTTCTTGAAGATCCAGGATTTTTCGTATGGAAACCTGGACCACTTTACCACCGGTAATTTGATGGTGCGTTTGACCAGCGATGCCAGTGCGGTGCAGCGCCTGGTGCAGATTTCTCTGCGCATCGGGACGCGCGCGCCGCTGTTGATGGTCGGCAGCCTGATCTTGATGTTTGCTACCAGCCCCAGCCTGGCAATTACCATCGTGCCTCTTTTATTGGTCACTGCCGTGGTCATCGCCTTCTTCAGCCGCAGGATGGAGCCCTTATTCCGGATGGTACAGAAAAAGCTGGACCGGTTGAATACGGTTTTGCAGGAAAATATCGCCGGCGCAAGACTGGTGAAAGCCTTCGTACGCGCGGATCATGAGGGGCAGCGCTTCGAAGCGGCCAATGAAGATTACACCGAAAAGACGATCAAGGCCATGCAGTTTATGTCATCGATGGGTCCGGCGCTGACCATCTTCGTCAACATTGGCATGGTGGTGGTAATTTGGTCGGGCGGTTTGCGCGCTATCCAGGGCGATCTGACCGTCGGGCAAATTGTAGCCTTTACCAATTATTTACTGACTACCATGGGACCTTTAACGATGATGGCCTTTCTTACTAACATGTGGGCCAATGGCCTGGCATCTGCCCGCCGCATCGATGAGGTTCTGGATGCGGAAATCGAGGTGCGAGAAAGTCCGCAGGCCGTACCCATGTCCAACCATGCTCGACCGAGGGTGGTTTTCAAAAATGTGAGCTTTCACTACAACGGCAGCAGCGACGGCAATGTATTAGAAGGAATTGATCTGGTTGCCGAACCGGGGCAGACGGTCGCCATTCTGGGAGCTACCGGGGCTGGAAAATCATCCCTGGTCAGCTTGATCCCGCGCTTTTACGATGTGTCCCAGGGCCAGGTGCTGATCGATGATATGGATATTCGCCAGATCAAGGAAACATCTTTAATGGAGCAGATTGGAATTGTGCCCCAGGAATTGATCCTGTTCTCCGGCACCATTCGCGACAACATCCGCTACGGCCGCCCGGATGCCAGTGAAGAACAGGTGATTGCCGCCGCCAGGGCAGCCCAGGCGCATGATTTCATCATGCATTTTCCTGAAGGCTACGATACCCACGTGGAAGAACGTGGGGCGAACCTGTCGGGTGGGCAAAAACAACGCATCGCAATTGCCAGAGCATTGATTATGCATCCAAAAATTTTGATCCTGGATGACAGCACCAGTTCAGTCGATGTGGAGACAGAAACCAAGATTCAAGCTGCCCTGGATGAAATTTTGCGGGAAAGCACCAGTTTTGTAGTTGCTCAGCGCATCAGCACCGTGTTGAACGCCGACAAAATTGTGGTCGTTGATAACGGCAAAATTGTAGCCGAGGGTAAGCACAGCGAGTTGATCCAATCCAGCCCGATTTACCAGGAGATTTACGATTCCCAGTTGGGGAACGGGTTTAAGGATTTATTAGTGGAAGAAGCAGGCCTGCGAGTGGGTAGTTTCGGAGTGGATGAAAATGTCTAATCGAAGTAACCGCGAAAGCACCCAGGATGTTCGCACCAGGATACAACACAGAGGCCCTCGACGGATGGCCGTCATTGAAAAGGCTCACAATCCACGTATGGCGCTGCTGCGTTTGCTGCCCTATTTGAAGCCCTTTAAAATTAAGTTGGGCGCCGTGTTTGCTGTGGTTGTGGCTTATACGCTTTTGGGATTGGTTGGACCGTATTTGATGGGTGTTGCCATCGACCGCTTTATCGGGGCGAAAGATGCCTCGGGTTTACCCCTAATTGCGCTTTTGATGTTGGGCGCCTATCTATTTTATAACCTGTTTCAGGCCCTGGCGAATTGGGTAATGGCCAGAATTTCGCAGCAAGCCTTGAAACAAATCCGGCGCGATCTATTCACCCACATCCAAACCCTCTCGCTCAGTTTCTTCGATCGCAACCAGGCGGGTGGATTGATGAGCCGCCTGACGAACGACATCGATGCCATTAACCAGGCGGTTTCTCAGAATGTAACATCCCTGTTTGCCAGCTCATTAACGATGATAGGAATCCTGATCACGATGTTCGTTTTGAATCATTGGCTGGCGCTGGCCACTTTGCTGGTGATCCCAATCATGACCTGGTTCGCAAATTTCGTCGCAAAATATACCCGCAAGGGCTTCAGACGGCTGCAAAGCAGCCTGGGCGGGCTCAACAGCATCACCGAAGAGGCCATCAGCGGGCAAAAAGTGATCAAGGCCTTCCACCGCAAGGAATCGGTAATCGAAGCCTTTCGCGCGCAGAACCAGATCGTGTATGAAGCCGGGGTCTATGCTAATTCGTATGCGATGCTGCTGATGCCGCTGACCGGGGTGTTGGGTAACTTCTTTGTCATCGTGCTGGCCGGCCTGGGCAGCTGGCTGGCCCTGCAGAATCTGGTCACGGTGGGTATGATTGCGACCTTCATCAGCTACGGACAAAATTTTATCAACCCCCTGCGCCAGATCGCAAATTTGTACAACTCGATCCAGGCGGCTCTGGCCGGGGCCGAAAGGGTCTTTGATATTCTGGATACCCCCCCGGAAGTGATGGATGCACCGGACGCGATTGCGCTGCCTGCTGTTCAGGGTAATGTGCGTTTTGACCATGTAGATTTTAGTTATGTTCCCGGCACACCGGTGATCAAGAATATGAGCCTGGAAGCGGATGCGGGACAGATCATTGCCCTGGTGGGGCCAACCGGTGCCGGCAAGACCACGATTATCAATTTGCTCAACCGTTTTTATGACATTCAGAGCGGAAAAATCGAGATTGACGGCAAGGATATCCGAGATTTGCGCAAGGCTGAACTGCGCCAGAAGTTGGGGGTGGTCTTGCAGGATACGTTCTTGTTTTCGGATACGGTGATGGAAAATATCCGTTATGGACGGCTGGCTGCCAGTGATGAAGAAGTCATTGAGGCGGCGCGCATGGCAGACGCGGACCACTTTATCCGCCTGCTGCCCGAGGGGTACCAGAGCGTTCTTTCAGAGCGAGCCAACAACTTGAGCTCTGGCCAGCGCCAGCTGCTGGCCATTGCCCGTGCGGTCCTGGCAGATCCGGCGATTCTCATCCTGGATGAAGCTACGAGCAGTGTCGATACACGCACTGAAGCGCGCATCCAGAAAGCGCTGCTGCGCCTGATGGAAGGGCGTACGAGCTTTGTCATTGCCCACCGCTTGAGTACTATTCGCGATGCGAGCAAGGTGGTGGTGATCAACGATGGTGAAATTGTCGAACAGGGTACCCACCAACAACTGCTGGATTTGCGCGGCTTTTACCATAATCTGTATTTGAGCCAGTTCAAAGGCCAGGCGATTTAAGAAATCGAACTCAGTGCTCTGAGCCTGGTAAGCAAACAAGCGCCCTGGTTTCGATGGTCGAAACCAGGGCGCTTGACCGTCTCATTCACAGGCTACATTTATTTTTTAACTGGTCAACTCACAGTAAGCGGACAGTGAAACACCTGCTGTTCCACGAGCGTTTTCTTACCGCCAGTTACAAACAGTTTGCCTGCACAGCGGATATCTTCTGATGAAGATCCGAGCATGATTTTAAAGGAACCGCTTTCGACGATAAGCTGTAAATTTTTATCGCGAAAGGCGAGCAAGTTGACCGGCAGGTGGAAGGTGACGGTTTTCTGTTCGCCGGGTTTCAATGCCAGGCGGATGTAGCCTTTTAGCTCTTTAACCGGTCGGGGCGTACTGGCGTACTCATCCTGTACGTAGAGTTGAACCACTTCCTCACCGGCTAATTGACCGGTATTGGTAATTTGAACCTGAATATCAACCGTTTCCCCGGCAGATGTTTGTGTTTGGCTGAGTGTAAGCTGGGAATATTCAAATGTAGTGTAGCTTAGCCCATGGCCAAATGGGTACAAAGGGCTGGACTTTACGTTGACATAATCCGTGTACCAGTTGGATTTACCACCGCTGGGTTTTTGATTGTAGAAAATGGGGGTTTGGCCAACGTGGCGGGGGAATGTGACCGCCAGTTTTCCTCCCGGATTGGTAATCCCAAAGATTGTTTCCGCAATGGCTGCCGCGCCTTCCTCGCCGGGTAACCAGGCTTCCAGAATGGCATTGGCACTTTCGGCGAGCAGCGGGATGGCATATGGCCTGCCGGTAACCAGGACAGCGATGACCGGTTTACCGGCGGCGTTCACGGTTTCTATTAGCTGCTGCTGAATGACAGGTAGGGCTAAATCGGCGCTGTCTCGGGTTTCGCCCATGGTACATTGGGGGATCAGCCCGGAACGGTCCCCGAGAACGAGGATTACGGCATCGGCTTGTTGGGCAGTCCGTTTGGCCTCTTCGAACCCGGATAGATCTTGAGCAAGATGATCAGATCCTTTCGCATAGGTAAACTCTGACGTCGGGAGCAGTGCTTTTCAACATGGCGAAGACGGTAGGGATCACGATCGAATGCGCGGCAATGTGGGCCTGGTTAAAGTTTTCGGATGGCGGTCCTCCAGCCTGGTTTTGGCTGGTGAGCAAATCCAGCATGGCGGCATAACTGTAATCACCAAGCAAGGAGTTTTCCTGATCGGCGTTGGGGCCAATCACCGCGATTTTATGCGGGTGATTGCGGAGCGGAAGAATTCCATCGTTCTTCAGCAGAACCATGCTCTTGCGCGCAATTTCCAAAGCCAGGCTGCGCTGCTCCTGGGTTTCAAAGAATTCAACCACCCGGCCTTCATCTACATACGGGTTTTCAAAAAGGCCCAATTCCAGCTTCTTCTGCAGGATGCGCAGCACAGCCGTTTCTACAACCTCCAGGTTGATCTCACCCATTTCGAGTGCCTGAAGAAGGGGCGTGGTGTAGCAATCTCGGGTTGGCAGTTCGATGTCGATCCCGGCTTTAAGGGCGAGCACCGCCGCTTCGCGTTTATTCTCTGCCATGCGTTGATAGGTGTGAATCATGGCAATGGCTTCATAATCTGAGATTACCAGTCCATCAAACCCCAGCCTGGTGCGCAGCAGATCGGTGAGGATGCCCCGTGAAGCGGCAACTACATCGCCATCCAATTCCGGATAAGCGTTCATGATGGTGTCCACATTGGCCTGGTTGATCGCTGCCTGGAAAGGGGGGAGATATACATTCCACAGATCATCGAGCCCCATGCGCACCGGAGCACAGTTTTGCCCGCCTTGAGAAAAACTGTGCCCAACGAAATGTTTGCCGGTAGCCATCACACCCCCTGAAGCCAGGCTGTCGGCTTGCAAACCGGAGATGTACGCCGCACCAAACTGGCTGACCAGGAGCGGGTCTTCACCGAAAGTCTCTTCTATTCTTCCCCAACGAGGATCGCGACCGACATCCAGTACGGGCGCCAACCCGTGGTGCGCGCCGACAGCGCGCAGCTGTTTGCGGATCTCTTGCGTCATCCGGTTTGCCAGGGATGGTTCAAATGTGCAGGCCAGCCCCAACATCTGCGGGAAAGCAGTACCGCCTAATCCCAGGTATCCCGCGCAGCATTCTTCGTGAACGATCGCTGGAACCCCCAGTCGGGTGTGGTTGTGCAAATATTTCTGCACCGCATTATTAAATGCTGCCGCCTCCAATGGCGTGAGGGAGGATCCGCCCGCGGTTCGCGATATTTCCCCGATTCCATTAGAAATCAGGCGACCGGCCTTTTCTGGCGAAAAGTTCTGCCCATCTTGCAGATCAAACCCCCAACAAGAACCCAATTGGGCCAGCTTTTCATCCAGGGTCATTTGTTTTAACAGGGTGTCGAGCTGTGGTTGTTTAGATTTGGCCATTTTTCCCTCTCCCAACATTGGCACTAAATTTCAATTATTTGCTTACATCGAGCGGGGATGGCATTTAAGAAAGGTACGAAATCCGCGTCTGATGTTCGACCATTTTCAGAAGATTCAGTTTTTATTTTGATTACATTTCGAGGGTGGTCTTATTCACTCCCATTTTCGGTGTACTTGTGACATTTGACCAGCACGTCGTCGATAACCACTTCCTGAGGGATGACACCTTTGCAAATATCCATGACTTCCGGGCATCTTCCCGCGAATTTGCAGCCCGTTCTCAGGTATTCATCCTGTTCCAATTCTGACAGCGTGACTGTATCTGACCAGGGTTGGTTGGGATCCGCCTGCGGGATGGAATCGCGCAGCAGTTTCGTGTAGGGGTGTTTGGGGTGCATCAAGACTTGCTCGACGGTGCCCATCTCGATGATATTTCCACGGAACATGATGGCAATGCGGTCGCTGACATAATAAGCTGTTGCCAGGTCGTGGGTGATATATAACACACTCACCCCAAACTCATCCCTGAGGGTTTTGAATAAATTTACAATGGACATTCTCAAAGAGGCGTCCACCATAGATACGGGTTCATCCGCAATCAACAGCTTGGGATTGGTGAGCAGCGCCCGGGCGATGGACATGCGCTGCAGCTGCCCACCAGAATACTCGTTCGGATACTTGCCGGCGAATTCCTCATAGGAGAGCCCGACAGCTTTTAATTTATTGTCGATCACAGTGATCGCGTCTGCTTTATTTTTGGCCAGCTTGTAGTTGCTGACTGTCTCAAAGAAATAACTGTCGACAGTTCGTAATGGATTAAACGTGCCAAACGGGTCCTGGAAAATGGCCTGGACTCCTTCTGAGAACCATACCTTTTCATTTTTCCTGGCTTCTTTTCCGCTGTGCAGGATTCTGCCGGATGTCGGTTCCTCGAAGCCCAGAATCATGCGGGCGGCGGTGGTTTTGCCACAGCCGCTTTCCCCCGCCAGGGTAAAGATTTCTGCCGGCTTAATATAAAAAGTTACATGATCTGTGGCTGTAATCCTCGTTCTAGAGATCAAGCTCCCCTGGGAGAATACTTTTGTCAGGCTATCGATCTCAAGCAGGTTTTCCATGGTCTCCCTCTCCAACCAACCAGCATGCAACCCTGTGGTTGATATCCAGTTGTGTAAAGTCCGGCATTTTCTCTTTACATATCCCCATCACTTGTGGGCACCTGGGATGGAACGGGCATCCGTCGGGTAAATCAGCAAGCGAAGGAGGGCTCCCAGGCACACTTCCTCGGGTGGTCTTATCGCCGAACTTGGGCAGCGAGTTGATTAAGAATTGAGTGTAGGGATGCTGCGGGTGAGCGAAAATGTCCTGTGTAGTCGATTCCTCCACGATCTTTCCAGCGTACATAATGCACATCCGGTTGGCAATATTGGCATGCACACCCATATCATGCGTGACCATGATGATCGTGTTTTTCAGTCTTCCCTGGATATCTTTCAGCAGCTGCACCACACCTCTTTGCACGACCACATCCAGGGCGGTAGTGGGTTCATCTCCAATAATAATTTTCGGCTTGAGCAGAGCAGCCAGGGCAATCGTCACGCGCTGGCGCATGCCACCGGAAAGTTGGTGTGGGTAAGAGTCCAGAATGTTTCGCGGCAGCCCCAATTCCTGGATGTGACTTCTGGCGAGTTCGAAGGCTTCATCCCGGGTTTTGCCGCTAACATGGCTGAAAATGAAATCCTGGTAGGTATCTTTGAGCTTTTGGATGGGGTTGAGCACGCTCATCGAACCCTGCGGCACGTACGAAATGACTTCCCAGCGCAGTTTCCTTTTTTCTTCATCGCTGAGGGTGGTCACGTCAATCTCAACCCCGCTGGGGCAGTAATATATTTTCCCACTGATCAGGCGCAGTGGTGGGTCGATGGCGGTATACAGTGTTTTCAAGAGGGTTGTTTTTCCACAACCGCTCTCGCCGGCGATGCCATAGACCTCGTTTTCTCTAATATCCAGGTTGACATCATTGACGGCTTTCACTACTTTTTGACCGCCGCGCATTTCTAGCACGTAGAAGGCTTTAAGGTTTTCTGTTCGCAGAATTGTTCGATTCATCACGGCCTCATTACGTTCCTACCCGGGTTATCCGGGTGCGCGGGTCAAGGTATTCGCTGATACTGACTGAGAGCCAGTAGAGAGCGATAAACAATAAAAGCGCTAAGACGACTGGTGTCAAGATCCACCACCAGCGTCCTAATAGAATGGACTGGTAGAAGAGCGCCCAATTCAACATTGTGCCCAGGGTGGGGATGTTAAGATTAACCAAACCCAGGATGGCAAGGGTAATCTCCAAACCGATGGCCCAGGCGATGTTATTGATCAATGTCGAGAAGATCAACGGCATGGCAAAGGGCATGTATTCGTGCAATACCAGTTTGACCGTCCCTGTACCAGAGAGGATGGCCGTCTGGGTGAACTCTCGCTCACGCAAGCTCAAGATCAACGAGCGAATCACGCGCGCGTCCCAGGCCCAGCCGAAGAACGATAGCAGCAATCCTAAAATCACCAGATTCATAAATTGCCGCACCAGCATGGCTAACATGACCATGATCAGGAAAAGCGGGATGACCAGCAGGGCGTCGCCCAAAAACATCAGAACCCGGTCGGTGGTGCCGCCCTTATAGCCTGCGACCATGCCAACCAGGATGGCGATCACTCTTGAAACCAATCCGGCGATGAGTGAGATGATCAAGGAATTGCGCACCGCGAAAGTAGCCTGCCAGAAGACATCCTGCCCGTTGGCATCGGTGCCGAGCAGGTATTCCGCCGATGGCTTCAGATCTTTCGGGACAACATTCCATAAGGTAGGGTCAAAGGGCGAAAAGAAGGACAGGAAGGCCAGGATCAGGATGATCACAAGCACGATGAAGCTGACGCCAAAACGATAATCTCTAAATAGATCTTTGAAGACATTCACGAGACTGATCTCCTAAGTGTATCTCACCCGCGGGTCAAACAATGGATACGTCAAGTCTACGATCAGGATCGCCGTTGTGATCCCAACGATGGAAAAGAGGGTGATCCCCATGATCAGGTTGTAATCACCATTGATGATGGCCCGATAAAGCAACATTCCCAGGCCAGGGTAACTAAAAACGATCTCTGTAATCAGTGCCCCGCTGAAAATTTGCCCCAGAGAAAGCGCCAGGCCGGTGATTTGCGGCAAAATAGCGTTGCGAATGACGTACTTGTTCACGATGCGGTCTTCTGTAACGCCACCCAGCTTGGCATACTGGACGAAATTTTCCGCATTGACGTTCTGTACAAGCAGCTTCATCGTTTGGAAGGTAACTGCCCCTCCCAGGATGCTTAACGAGAGGGCAGGCAAGATCGAATGCCAGAGGACATCCTTGATATAAGCCCAGGTGAAGATGGGTACAGCGCCCATTGATGCCCCGCCAGTAATTGGAAACCAGCGCACGACATAAGCAAAGAGCAGGAGCAATATGAAAGCGAAGATGTAATAAGGCAGCGGGCGGACCACCATAGCGACGGCATCCAGGATTCGCGACCAACCCTTCCGCGAATAGTAGCCCGCTAAACCGCCAATGATATTCCCGAGTATCCACGAAATGGCGGTCGTGCTCAGCAGAAGCCCCAATGTCCAGGGCATGGCGGTGGCCATAAGCTGGTTAACGCGTGTGGGAAATTGGAAGAAGGAAACGCCGAAATCACCACGGATCAATCTTCCCCAGAATGCGCCGTACTGATCGAGCCAGGAGCCTCCCAGTCCGTACATTTCTGTGAGGTCGCGGATGATGCCGTCCATCGCGCCCGGTTCCAATGTTGAACCGCGCCCTCGCAACTCACCTACCATTCTCATGACAGGGTCATTCGGGGTAAGTCTGGGAATGAGGAAAACAACGGTAATGCCCAGCCAAATGACTAAAAAGTATTGAAACAAACGGGGGATGAGATATCGTTTCAGGAATGCCACGGTTTTATCCTCATGCGTTCTTCAGTTTGAGTCAACAAGCTACTATACCTCTTGTTATATGGAGAAACCACCAGAAAAGTGAAAAAAGAAGCTCCCCTGGGCGGGGAAACCCGCCCAGGGAGGTTTGCAACATAGTTGAAGCGGACTCTACTATCCTTATGCGCCAGTGGTTTTCAGGAATGGCGTCGTGTACTTGAAGTTGGGCCAGTGGGTATAAGGCTCATTATAGGCGTTCTCGCTGCCAGGCCAATTGGTCCAGTAATATTGATCCCAGCCAACAAAGCCGATATATCCGTAGGTGGGGATGCCGGGCATATTCTTGACTGCTTCCTTGAGACCCTCGATGCCTGCGGCGATGGTAGCATCGGTATTAAAGGGATCCGTCTCGCGCAGCTGCTTGATGACCGAGTCCATTTCATCACTCGACCAGCGCGAGTAAATACCCTGCGTGCGCTCTCCAACGGGCTTTTTGTAGGCGGAGTTCCATCTGTCGAGTACACGATACAGATCGGGTCCCGCGCCCCATGGCTCTTGCGCAGGCCAGGCGCCGCTCACATCGAAGTCGCCAGTGGCTCCTAAACCATCTCCATTTTCCGTTGTATAACTCGAGGCATCGATGCCGAACTTCTTCCACTGCTGCACGGCAGCCGCGGAATTGCGATAATCATGGTTGGAAAGTACGGTGCCAGACATGAAGGAGATCTTCCAGGGTGTGCCATTGGGCAGCAGCCACATATTGTTCGCGTCGCGTTTGAAACCGTTCTTGATGAGCAGCTTCTCGGCGATATCGGGGGCATACTTATACCAGCCAAGCCCGAAAGCCTGTTCAAGAAATTCCTGTGTATCCGGGAAGACATAGCCGCGGCTCTTGGCGAAGTCTGCAACACGCTTCGGCGCAGTGGGGTCATAGGGTGCAAAGGTTTCGCCATTGCCAACGTCGATGGTGAAGGCCTTCAACCAGTCTTGCATCGGCTTGATGTAATCCGCGGGGTATGGGCCAAGGTGCGGGACGTGCACCGGGCTCAAGGTGCCCGAGCCATCGACGGCGATGCTGGTGTACTCGACGATATCGATTGCCAGCACCAATGCCCAACGAACATCCACATTGTCGAACGGAGCGCGAGCGGTGTTGAAGAGGACGCCGGTGATGCAGGGGTCGTTGTTGACCACAAAGGGAAAGGTCGGCTGGTAAGCGCGCGAGGTTTTGGACTGCGCCAACAGCGCCTTGAGACCATCGGCGGAGAGTTCCGCCACATCCAATTGGTGGGTCAATTGCGTCAGGATTTGAGTGCCTTCATCGGCAAAGTACTGATAGATGACGTACTTGGGCACCGGCTCGCCATACATGATGCCGGTTGGGCTCTTGTCCCAATCTTCGCGTTTTTCCCAGGCTGTCCAACTGCCTTGAGGATCAAAGCTGTGCAGCTTGTAAGGACCACAGCCCACATACGGATTGAAAGTGAACTGGACCGGATCGGCTTCCTTCTCGAAGATGTGCTTGGGGAAGAAGCGGGTGCAGCCCCAGCGGTCGAGGAAGGTGGTGTGGAAGCGGGAGTTGGATTGTTTCAGATCAAATTTGACCGTGTAATCATCCACAGCGGTCACTTTGTCGACGTTATCCACGAAGAAGCTGTGGGCATTGAAGCCTTCGTACTTAATCAGGGATTCAATGGTATAGACCACATCGGCTGAGGTGAAGGGCTCACCGTCAGACCAGGCGACACCCTGGCGCAGCGGGATCGTAACGCTCATGAAATCAGCGCTGTACTTGGGGTCTCCGTCGGCAACGCCGGGAATAATTTTGCCAGTGGCGAAATCAACCGACCAGAGTGGCTCATCCGCCAGGTTCTGCATGCCGCGGTCCTGCCATTTCCAACCAACCCATTGGTTGAAGTTGTCGGGCGTGCCGACACGTCCGGTGAGGATACGGGCAATAAAAGTCTCCCTGCGGGGAAAAGTCCCCAATACATCGGCAACCGCTTCGGGCGCTTTGGTGGGTACGGGGGTGGTGGTCACAACCTGGTTAACAACCTGTGTCTGGACTACCGGAGTTCCCTGGACCTGGACTATTTGAGTAACTACTTTTTCGATGACCTGGGGCGTACCTGTTGCAGCGGGGGCACACGATGCAAGCAGCACGCCGAGAATTCCGATGCCGCCCTTCTGTAAAAACTCACGTCGACTTACTGGCTTTGACATTTCATCCTCCTGAATTGGTTGAGAAAACATTGATCTAAACACAAAGTGGACTAGGGTAGAGACATTTCCTTTGATTAATTTTTAGAGGCTCTCCTCCTTTACACAGCATTCCAATATGGAAAAAGATTAGTCCCTGCACAGCAACCGGCATGAATCACGGACGACAAGTTCGGTCGGCAACTCAATGCGCTTGACTTGCTTTTCAGGCTCATTCAATAAATCGAGCAGCATCTGGGTGGCGACCCGGCCCATTTTCTCCAAAGGTTGGTTGACTGTGGTCAGTGCGGGATGGGTGAGGGATGCTTGAGGGATGTCGTCAAATCCGACGACCGATATATCTTCAGAAATGTGCAAACCACGGTTACGAATCGCATCCATGACTCCCATCGCCATGACATCGTTTGAAGCAAATATCGCAGTGGGTGGGTTGTCCAAATCCAGAAAAGCGTTAGCCCCGGAAAATCCATCCGGTTGATCAAAATTCCCTTCGAAAATCAGTTCTTTATCCTCGTGGAGATGATAGGTACGGAGCGCCGAACGATAACCTTCCAGGCGGTCGACCGAACAGCCCATATCCATTGAACCGGTAACAAACCCGATGCGGGTGTGTCCAAGTTTAAGCAAATATTCTGTTGCGTTATAAGCTCCCTGCCAGTTCGTCGCACCTACTGCCGGGCAATCCCGGCCTGTGCCGTGATGGTCGATCAAAACGAAAGGAAAATTACGCTGGATCAAAGATCCAATGTTATCAACCGGGTTGCGCGGCAGCAACAGCAAGAGACCCTCTACCACGCCTTTGGCAAGATTGGCGATGTAATTGGCTTCTTTATTAGCGATGCGATGGGTGGTATAAAGTACCAGATCCAGGTCATTCAGACTTAATTCAGCATCGATCCCGCGCATAATTTCGCCCACATAGCCTGTTCCTAAATCAGGCACCAACACCCCAATGGTTTGCGATCGCCCCCCGGCAAGAATCCTGGCCTGTTTGTTGACGACGTATCCTAACTCCTCCATCGCCTGGAGGATGCGCTGCCTCGTTTCCGATTTTACATGCGGGTTATCATTGATCACCCGGGACACGGTACCATAGGAGACGCCTGCCTTCTTGGCCACATCAAAGATAGTGGCAGTACGTTTACCGGAGCTTAGGGGAGGGCTGGTGGACATAAATTTATGAGATCGCTTACAAAAACAGGGTCTTTTGGGTTGTTTTTGGGGAAAAAACGCTCGAAATATCGTGTGAGCGCTTACATGAATAGAATAGCACGATTAATTCATGATGTCAACAGGTTTAAGGGAGGAATTTTTCAGAAATGGATTGATTTTTTTTATACGGATAACTGACCAGTCATTTCGTTCCCTTTGACCGGTTGAAAATGGAACAGGATTTGTGCTTGTTGGGTGATCGTTGTAAATCGTTTTGAATGCCTATACAATAATTAGTATGGAAATTACTTGCCCTAGCCATCCACCCCTGACGGCAACCCGCTGATGGGTGGATCGAATGAATGGTCAAATCCCGCTGCTGCAGGTTCTGAGCAACAGGCAGCGATGCTTGCCCGATTGGAGGAACGCGCTCGCTGCCCCGACCAACAATCGGTAAATGCGGCATTTGTTGACATACTAGATCCGCGTTCGGGCGAGCGGTTGTTGGAGGTCGGCTGCGGCAGCGGTGTTATTTGCCGGTTAACCGCCAAACAATTAGAACCCACTGGAAAAATGACCGGGCTCGATATTTCTTACGTCTTCGTTCAGGCTGCCAGGGAGATGGTAAAGGATACAATGCTGGCGCCTCTTGTTGATTATTCGTCGGGTCAGGCCGGGGATCTTCCTTTCGCCGATCAGGTTTTTGATAAAGTCTTTGCAGCCCGTTTATTGTTGCATGTTGCTGATCCAGAAAAGGTCGTAAAAGAGATGGCTCGGGTAGTGAAAATTTCCGGAAGGGTGGTAGTAATGGATTGGGATTTCGACACCGTGGCAATTGACCACTCCAATCGAGAGCTGACCCGGCGCTTGATCCACTGGCGGACGGATCACCTGGGCGGAGATAACTGGAGCGGGCGGAAATTGTACCGTTATCTGGCGAACGCCGGTTTAACCAACCTGGAGATTTCTCCGATGGTGTCAATCGCGCGCAGCGAGCACGATGCGTTGACCCAATCTCTATGGAATGCGGCCCGGATTGCCCGCGATCAAAAAATTTTTTCCGCTGAGGAATATGAAACCTGGAAAGGTGAACTGCATATCTGCCATAAAAGCGGGTTATTTTTATGCCAGCATTGTCTATTATATCGTTAGTGGAAAGCGCATATAGATAAGCAGTGATTAGATATGTAAATTTCTGGAGGTGTTATGGGATATTCTGTAGGGATTGGACTGACGAATGACTGCAACTTAAACTGCGCACATTGTTATCGAGATACCAGCCAAATCAACTATATCAGTCTGGATCAAATCAAGCAAATTTGCGCGTCCTTGCCGGTCGACGCGATGGGCATGGGTACGGGTGAAAATGCACTGCATCCGCAATTCATCGCGATCGTGGCATTCTTGAGTCAGAAGGGAATTAAGCTGAGCATGGCATCGAATGGCTACAGCTTGATGACTATTCCAGAAGAAAGTTTGCGGTCCTTCAACGATGTGGAGGTCTCGATTGATTTTCCGACTCAAACCGAGCAAGACGAGTTTCGTGGTCAGGGGAATTGGGATCTGGTACATCGGGCTATTGAACGATGTCAAAAGCTGGGAATTGAAGTATCGATCTTATCGACCTTGATGCGCAGCAATTTTGACCAGATGGACAAAATGGTGGGATTAGCGCGCACCAATGGGGTGAATTTGCGGGTGAATGCCTACCAGGCGGTTAAGAGTGATGTTTTTCGGTTGGATTATGATCAATTTTGGGAAGGCTACTGCCGATTGTTTTCGGCTGGACTGGTTGTTTCCTGCAGCGAACCTGTCGTCAGGGCGCGGATGGGGATGGGCCCCGCCCTCTCTCCCTGCGGACATAACAGTATTCGCATCAACCCGCGCGGTGAGCTTATCCCGTGTGTGTATTGGCCGGCAGCGCCAGACGAGACGATGAAGGTCAATGATCTTAACCCTAACGGAGCGGACGTGCTGATCGACCCGTTGTTTAAGCTGGCGCGATATGAACCAGCGGTTTCAGCGGATTGTTTGTGCCGCGGAGGGTGCGCCAGCCGGCGAGCCCTCAACGGTTCATTGGATGCACATGATGATTATTGCCCGTGGGTGCGTGGTGATTCCACCCCCATCGATTGGAAGCCGGCGCCCTCGAAAAACCTGATGCGCATTGGAAATGTATGTACCACGGTTGTGGTTTGAAATACTCTCCTAAAAATGATCATGTTTGTGTGTTCAAGGGCAGTCATCGTAAATCCTGTAATCATTCGTTAAGAATTTTTTATGAGGTTCGTTATGATTAGCAAATATACTGAAGATTAGCTACCAGTTTGAAAAAGAGGAGGTAAGTATGGTCAACGCAACGGATGGATCCATGACACGTACGGAGACGAAAATTCTAAAAATATGTATGGTCATCGCCCGTATTGGCTTAGGCTATCTGTTTTTCACCCAGATATGGTGGAAACTTCCGCCGAATTTTGGCTGTTCCAACGACTTTGCCTTCCCTCAACCTACGGCAGAAAATTACTATGATATTAATGGCAGCAGTGGATTGTGCTATTGGATGGGGTTGGAATCAGTATTTGCTCCTCAATCTCGTCCAGTGCTCATCGCTGATATGCGTTCGGCAGGTTTGCCCACCATCAGCATCGATATTGCCCCGCTTGCCCGGTTGAATGGCTTTCTATTGGACAATGTATTCATCCCAAATATCAGGGTCTTTGGCTGGCTTATCTGGCTGGCAGAAACCTGGATTTTCCTATCCATGGTTTTTGGCCTGTTTACCCGGCTTGGCGGATTAGTGGCCATTGGCATGTCCTTGCAGCTTTATATTGGGCTGGCCAATATCCCGCGACCCTTTGAATGGGAATGGAGCTATGGGGCAATCGTGCTGCTATCCATTGCGATGTTTGGCGCTGCTGCAGGACGGTATTTTGGGATTGATTCTCTGCTGCGTAAACGCCTGGCTGAACCGGCTTCACAGGGAAAGCTGTTTGCCAGGGTCATCATGTTTCTCAGTTAGAGGTTGCATGCATAATGCTTTGCTTGTAGTGGCCAAACAACCTGTCCCCGGACAGACAAAAACACGTTTAAGCCCGCCCTTAAAGGTTGAAAAAGCGGCAGAACTTTATGAGTGTTTTTTGCGTGACACGCTGGACCTCATGAGAAACGTGCCGGATGTAACGAAAACAATTGTTCACCTGTCTGAAGATGGCCAGAGTTATTTTCATCAGCTTGCCCCTGATATGGGCTTAATGAAACAGCGCGGGTCGACTTTGGGTGAACGTCTCGATAATTTGTTGAACGATGCGCTTGCGAGCGGGGCGGCAAAGGCCGTGGTCATGGATAGCGACAGCCCTACCCTCCCTGTCAGCTATCTCATTCAAGCCTTTGACCAGTTAGAAACTGCGGATGTGGTTCTGGGCCCGACACAGGATGGCGGTTATTACTTAATTGGGATGAAGAAAGCCCATTCCCATCTGCTCCGTCAGATTCAAATGAGCACGTCGCATGTACTCGAGGATACCCTGAAAATTGCAGCGGAGACCGGTGTCCAGGTTTCTCTGCTGCCTGCCTGGTATGATGTGGACACGGTTGATGATTTGGATAAATTACGCGGTGAATTAATGGTGATGGACGATGGTAGGTGTAAGCATACGCGCCGGTGGATCCTGGGAAACGCTTGATTGAGAACCGGCTATGCCTTCAAGCGTTTCATTAATTATTCCAGCTTTAAACGAAGCGCAATGCATTGGTCCTCTCCTGGCGGAAATTCCGCCGGGGATTGTGCAAGAGGTGATTGTTGTCGATAACGGGTCAACGGATGGAACAGGTGATGCGGCTCGAGCAGGGGGAGCCATCGTGGTCGAGGAGCCGCGACGCGGGTATGGGTATGCCTGTGCCGCCGGCGTAACTGCAGCCAGCGGCGAGATCGCTGCCTTTATGGATGGTGACGGCAGTTTTATTCCAGGCGAATTGCCCAATCTTTTGGGGCTGTTAGAAAACCAGCAGGCCGACCTGGCGCTTGGCTCGCGCCTTTTAAAAAAATTACCACCTGAGGTGATGCCTCCTCACCAGCTTTTTGGCAATAAACTGGTTTCTTCGCTGTTGAATGGTATGTATGGCTTGCAGCTCACCGATCTGGGTCCTTTCCGCGCCATTAACCGGTCATACTTAGCTTCTTTAGATATGCAGGAGCATACTTATGGATGGCCGGTGGAGATGATGGTCAAAGTCGCCCGCCGGCGTATGTGCATCCTGGAGACCGCGGTGAGCTACCGCCCGAGAATGGCTGGAAAATCGAAAGTAAGCGGGACAATGCGCGGCACCCTGCTCACGGCCTTGCGTATCTTCCGCGTCCTTTTCAGACATGCGGTTTTTGTAGAAAAATACCATTCTTGACCCCATCCATCAGGTGCAAATAATGGTAGAAAAAACCACTCCCTCCCAACTTCCATTTCTAATGACTTCAACAGCCTGTTCTCAAACAGCAAAAGAGCTGCCTCGTCAGGTCTATATTGAGGTCACGAATTATTGTAACTCGCGCTGTGTCTCTTGCCCGCTCACTATGATCATTTCGTATCCGATGAACCCAAACACCATCTGGGTTGGGAAGAGTTTCTCCACATCACGGGCCAGCTTCTTCAGATCGATCGGGCTTGTGTGTGCACGGCATCGGCGCGACCTTTGCTGGAATATGGACCTTTTTAATCTAAACAATCACCCATTGTTGAAGCTTTTCATGATTTCACTGGCTTCGATGGGGTTTTACTTGATCCTGGTCATCAAATTTCCGCTGAGAGACAGCCTGGCAAACCCGCGGGCAAGTTGGCCAAGCCTGGTTGGAAACGATCTGCCATGGATTGGTTTCCAGGTGGTGATTTATTTCTGCCTTTTTTTGCTATACAAAAATTCGATCCGGCAGCTGCTGCCCTTCAACCTGAAAGGTCCTGAAGGGTTGGCCGGTAATCCAATTCATGATCCTTGGGCAAACCGGATCATTGTTTTCGGCTGGCTGGCATGCTGCGCAGTTTTGTTAACCAGCGCCGCAGCCGGGGAATCGCACGACATCTTCGATTATGTTTTTCGAGGGCGCATGATGGTCGAATACCAGGCCAATCCGCTGGTTGATATTCCAAAAACCCTATCTCGCGCACATTATTATCTTTACACCGCCTGGTACAAGAACGTCGACACCTATGGGCCGGTATGGGAAATGACCAGTGCCGGCATTGCTGCTGTGGTGCATTTCATGTCTCCCTTATTCGGCGGGATGAATTTGAACCTGCCATCCTGCCCGGATTCACCCGAACCGTGCCGCTGGCTGGTAGTTTACCTGACCGGGTACCGCTTGCTCGCGATTATTTTGACAGGCATTTCGGCGGTTTTGATTGCCAGAATCATACGTCCAATCCAACCGACCCTGGTAAGCGCGGCCCTGGCAGCCTGGTTGTGGAATCCATTGACCCTGATGGCCTCGGTTGTAGGGGGGCACAACGACTTTTTGATGCTGGCCTTGTTCATGGCGTGCCTGCTACTTTTACAGAAAGGGAAATATTTCTGGGCGTTGCTGGCTTTGGTTCTGGCGGCTCATGTGAAATTAACCGCTTTGATTTGGGCGCCGATGGTGTTCTTGTGGATGGTGCGGAGCTTGGGATGGCGCACCGCTTTCATCCAGGGGATTCGCGGATTGGCCGCAGGTTTGATCGTTTCCTGGGTGCTTTATCTGCCGTTTGGCGGGTGGACCTCTCTGCCGCAAATGCTGAACGAAAGGACGCTGTACTATGCCAATTCGCTGTGGAATATCGTTCACCGTTTACTGAACGACCAATCAGGCTGGCCGGTCTGGGTGGCATTCCTTCTCAACCATCATCTGCCCACCTGGCTGTCAATTGCGGGGGCCGTTTATCTACCGCTGCGCTATTTTCGATTATTCTTCAAACAAGGCATGCAGCGCATCAGCGGCGACGGTGAACATCGTTTATGGACGACCGCGGCCGCAGTGAGTATATTCTATTTGATCGTGGGTGCGTTCTGGTTCCAACATTGGTATTTACTATGGGTGCTGGCCCCTGCCGTTTTAATGGTCAACCACTCCTTTACCCTGGAGATCAACCCATGGCTGGGCTTTGGCGCGCTTACGGCAAACTTCCTGGGAGGATTCTTGTTACGAACCTTTTCTGGAAGTGTTCAGCAAAACCTGGTTAATCTATTGATTGTCATCATCATTTGGGCTCCCGGATTGGTCGCTTACCTGGTGCGTCGTCATGCAGGACGGAAGTTAAACGATATTCATGGCCATGAATTTCGTTGATTGCGTTTAGATAAACATTATTTTATTTGGAATGAAAAAGACCTGAACAATTCTGTGGTTTGCATGATTGTTCAGGTCTTGATTATCGTCATCGCCCGGGAAGGGCGTTAAGAGACGGCGTGTTGGTGTTCGGGTGTGGCTTCCAGGTGGGCCTGTTCAACCTCGCGCAGCGCAGGACGTTTCTTAAGCGAGAACATAAACCCGCTAATCCATAATCCGCCCAGTCCAATGGGCAGGACGATATCCAGCCAATGAAAATTAAACTGGGCTGGATGGAAAGCCGGTATGATTTGCCAGTACAGATTAACCAGGTAAACCAGGACGTTCACAGCGCCTAATCCTGCCAGCAGGCGCATGTTGTTGCGCACGCGGCGTGTAATTAGAAGCCCAAATGGCACAACAAACTGCAATACCGCGATCAGAACGCCGACCGTAAGCCATCCGCCTTCAGTCCGGTTGGTGTACCAAACGACTTCGCGTGGAATATTGGCGGCCCAGATGATCAGCAGCTGGAAGTAAGCCAGATACGCCCAACCCATAATAAAAGTCAGCATTAAGGCCCCCAGGTCTTTAAAGGGGACGGGTGTACTGCGCAGGCTCCAGTTGCGTCCCAGGCCCAGTCCAGGCACCAGATTGAGAATCAAGATACCAAAGGAAAGGCTGGTCAAAAGCTGGCCAAAGATGACGATTAAACCAAAAATGCTTGAGTCCCAAAAAGGCTCGAGCGACATCATCCAGTCGATAGCAGCAAAAGTCATGGTAAGTGCGTAAAGGATCAGGCCTAAAATCGAAATGGCCTTCAATCGTTCTTTGACCGCCGGATCCCCGCTATTCGTCCACTGCGCTGACATGCGGTTGATGAAAAAGGCCAGCAGGATCCAGATCACAAAATAAATCGCCGCGCGAATGATAAAGAAAGGTACATTCAGGTAAAGACTTTTCTCCTGGAGGACTGTGCTGGCCTGGACGGCCTCGGGCCGCGCCCAGAGATACAGTCTTGGCAGAAAAAGAAGCAGTGGGATGAAGAGAATCGCCATCAGCCACAGCGTGCTCGAGGCGGCTTCGCTTACCCGGCGCACAGTCAGCCCCCATTTGGCGCCGGTGAGAAAGTGAATCATTACAAAGGCCAGTGAACCCAAACTCAAGCCCAGCCAGAATAAAAATGCCAGCAGGTAAGACTGAAAGAAGCGGTCAAGGCTGCCCGTGAGGGCGCCAATTACTCCGAGCACCAGCCCTGCCAGGCCTACCAGCAGCGCAATTCGCTGGTAACGGTTTGCAGTAGAAGTCAGGCTTTGATCGGTTGTCATGGTAAATTTCCTAATTGCTGTAGTTCTTCAGGCGTCAGATCCTGTGTGAGGTGACCATTTTTCAGCTGCATGGCGCGTAAGTAAGCGATGACCGCCCAACGATCGGGGGTTTTGACCCGGTATCCATAGGAGAGCATTTTTCCCTGTCCGTTGGTAATGATGCCGAAAATTTTCCCTACCGGGAAGGTTCTGGCATCGACCAGGAGATCGGGCGGCTTGGGAAACTGGAAACCGACTACTTTGCCATCGCCGTGGCCGTCGACCCCATGGCAAACTACACAATAAATATTGAAGCGTTCCTGGCCCCTTTTAACCAGGTCATTGGTCACGGGTACCGGGAAATTTGTGAGTGGCTGTCCATTCTGATCCAGCCCGGTAACAGCGGGATCGTCCACACGCTGATCCGTTTGCGGCACGGTGCCGGCGACGAGATTGCGCGCCGAGCGCCCGTCTGCAAAAAAATCACTCTGCGAGAGGGGTCGATTGTAAGGCTGGATAGCTAAATCGCCTGTAGCCTGGCAGCCCATCAAGAGGAACAGGGTGGCAGTGAACAGGGCGAGGCCCAACCAGCGGCTGAAAATTAGCCCACGTTTTATACCAGAAGAGGGTGTGCGGTATGTCATTGCGTCATGCCTCGATCTCTGAGACCAGGATCGCACCCTGATCTTCAAGAAATTTGCGTGTGTTCGCCAGGTCGAATTTGGGATCTCGGGCTTCAATCCCCAGGTAAAAGCCATCCTGCGAGCCGTGTTTTTGGAAATCTTCCACATTGAAGACCGGGTGATAAGGTTGGGGAAATCGAGTGACCACAAACAGGCCGATGACACCGCCAAAGGCAGCCAGGAGAACGGTCAGTTCGAATGTAATGGGGATATAAGCCGGCCAGCTTAGAAGCGGCCTGCCGCCAATGTTCAGTGGATAATCAAAGACGGTAGCATAGACCTGCATCAAGAAGCCCAGCAAGCCGCCTGTGATCCCTCCGCCCAGTACAGCGTAGGGTAGTTTGGACGGTTTCATACGCATGGCATCCGAAAGGTCCTCAACCGGGAAGGGAGTGTAAGCATCGAACTCGCGGTATCCGGCATCTGTGGCGCGGCGGGCAGCGTTTACCAGCGTTTCCGGGCTGGGAAACTTGGCTAATAAACCGTAATTGTTTGAAGTGTTGGTTTCCATAGGCGTCTTCCTTATTTGGCTGGTGCTTCATTGGCCGTTTTGATTTCATGACCCGATCCCGATTGGTGGTGGACCAACTCGCGCAGTTCAAAGATCGATATTGACGGTAGGACTCGCACAAAGAGGAAGATGAGGGTCAGGAACAAACCCAGGGTGCCAACCAGGGTGGCGATGTCCCAGAAGGTGGGGGTGTAAAGATGCCATGAAGAAGGCAGGTAATCTTTGGAAAGGCTTTGAACGATGATGATAAAGCGTTCCAGCCACATGCCGACATTCACCAGAATCGAAATCACAAACAGGAGTATGCCGTTGGTGCGGAATTTTTTGAACCAGAGAAGCTGTGGGACGAGGACATTACAGAACATTAATAACCAGTACCACGGGGCATAAGCACCGGTCCATCGATCGATGGTATTGAAGCGCAGAAATACGTCACCGCTGTACCATCCCAGGAAGTTCTCCATCAAATAACCGTAAGCTACCACCAATCCAACTGTTAACATCACTTTGGCCATATTTTCGAGGTGGCGCTGGGTGATGAAGTCTTCCAGGTGATAAAACTTGCGCAATGGGATCATTAAAGACAGCACCATGGCGAACCCCGAAAAAACAGCCCCGGCGACAAAGTAAGGCGGGAAGATGGTGCTGTGCCAGCCGGGAACATTGCCGTAAGCAAAATCCACGCTGACGATACTATGGACGGAGATTACCAGCGGGGTAGCCAAAGCGGCCATGAGCAGGTACACAGACTGGTAATGATGCCAGTGGCGGGCCGAGTTTCGCCAACCCAGGGCCAACGCTCCATAGAACCGGCGCACCCAGATATTGCTGGCTCGATCGCGCATCGTCGCCAGGTCAGGCACCAACCCCATGAACCAGAAGAGCAGGGAAACCGTGGCATAGGTCAAAATGGCGAACAGATCCCACACCAGGGGGCTGCGGAACTGGGGCCAGAGACCCTGGGTATTGGGATAGGGCATCAGGAAGAAGAACAGCCAGGGCCGCCCCAGATGCATGATTGGAAACAGACCGGCATTGGCGACCGCAAAGAGGGTCATGGCTTCAGCAAAACGGTTGATCGATGTGCGCCAATCCTGGCGGAAGAGAAGCAGGATGGCAGAAATCAGGGTGCCGGCATGGCCAATACCGATCCACCACACGAAGTTGAGGATCGCGAAAGCCCAACCTACCGGGATGTTGATGCCCCAGATGCCGACCCCATTAATGAACAGGTAGGATGCGGCGAAGAGCAAAAGCATCATCCCCAGAAATGAGATCGCAAAGCCGACCAACCAACCGCGCGGAGTTTTTCGGGGATGGGTCAGCGGTATTTCGCTGATCTTTTCTGAGATGGTGGTATAGGTGTGACCGGGCTGCAGAACGGGAATTTCGTTTGAATTTGCCATAGATATCCCTATGCCTGTTCTTTGATCTGTGGGTTAGGGTTGGTAACTTTGGCCAGATAGGTGGTGCGTGGCCTGGTTCCCAACTCGGCCAGGAGTGCGTAATTTAGCGGGGTTTCTTTAAGCTTGCGGACCTGGCTGCTAGTATCGTTGAGATCGCCAAACACGATGGCATTCGTCGGGCAAGCCTGCTGGCAGGCGGTGCGCACATCGCCATCTTTAATTGGTTGGCCGTTAACTTCAGATTGGATGCGGGCTGAATTGATGCGTTGGACGCAGTAGGTACATTTTTCCATCACACCGCGCATGCGGACGGAGACATCCGGGTTGCGCATGGGCTTGAACGAAGGCGTTTCAAAATCCTGGAATTTATAGAAATTGAACCGGCGGACTTTATAAGGGCAGTTGTTGGAGCAGTAGCGCGTGCCCACACAGCGGTTGTAGGTCATTTCATTGAGGCCTTCGGAACTGTGGGTGGTTGCACCAACCGGGCAAACGGGTTCGCAAGGCGCGTCTTCGCATTGCATGCAAGGCACCGGTTCGAAGGCAACAGAGGGCGCATCAGGGCTGCCCTGGAAGTAGCGGTCGATGCGCAGCCAGTGCATTTCACGGCTGCGGTTAACCTGATCCTTTCCAACTGTGGGGACATTATTCTCGGATTGGCAGGCCAGCACGCAGGCATTACAACCGATGCATGAACTCAGGTTGATCGACATCCCCCAGGCGTGGCCGGTATATTCCACCGGGTTGTACAGCGATGGCTGGTGGCCCTCCGCGTCCTGCGCAAAATTAGGATGTTGTTGATATTCAACCTGGGTCGCTTCGCGAATGAGGTCGCGGTTTTCCATGCTTTGGTGATCGCGAGTGGTCACCAGTTCGTAGGTCCGGCCGGTTTTACTCACTTCAATTCCGGTATCAAATCCGGGAGCGGTGGAGGTGCGAATGGCATAAGCATTAACCCCGGCCCCTTCGAGCACCTTGCCGCCCAGTTTGCGACCATATCCCAGGCTGAGCGCCAGCGAATCCTCGGCCTGACCCGGCTGGACGAACACCGGCGCTTCTAAACTGCGCCCGCCCAGTTTGATCTGGAGTACATCGCCTTCGTTCACGCCCAGGCGCTGGGCTGTTTTCAGGCCGACCAGAACCGCATTGTCCCAGGTGAGTTTGGTGAGGGGTTTGGGCAGCTCCTGCAGCCAGGCGTTGTTGGTAAACTGACCATCCCAGATGGTGGGGTCAGGTTCAAAGGTGATTTCAAGCGTCCCTGCGGCCGGTGCCTGGCTGGCGGCAGTCAGGGCGTCAGGGTTAACTTGCGGCGCAGAGGCACTGGCAGCCAGGGTGGTGTTGGGCAGGTAGCCGTCGCGTAGCGCCTGCTTCCAGGTTACGTCGAAGCTGGATCCAGCAATCTGCCCCTGCCAGTAGGCGCGCACCAGGTCATATCCATTGGCGGTTGGCTGGCCCAGGAGCACGGCCAGCACCTCGTACGCAGATTTTCCCCCGTACAACGGCTCGATCAGCGGTTGGACGATGCTGGTTGTACCGTCGTAGGAGCGCAAATCGCCCCATGCTTCCAGGTAATGGGCCGCGGCGACGTGCCAGGTGGTCAGGGCAGCGGTTTCGTCGGCATAAAGGCCAAGATAAGCGCTGAACTTTGCCTTGGAGATCAAATTGGCAAAATCGAAATCAGCAGGGGCGGTGTAAGCCGGGTTCCCCTCCAGAATGAGGAGCGTATCCACGGAATTGTTATTAAGGTCCTGAACCAGATCATGCAGCGAAGCCATTTGATCGACCGGGTTGGCTTCAACCGGATCCGTGTAGTTCACCGTGGTTCCCACTGCTCCCAGCGCCTGGTTGATGGCATGGGCGATGGCGTGTACCGCGGCTGGCTGGCGTTCGCCGGCAATCACCAGTCCGGCATTATTGGCGGACTTTAAATCTGCTGCCAGGGGTGCAATCCAACTCTGACCGGGAACTGCGGCGGGCGGTGTGCCAACATTGACACCCAACTGGCTGGCCAGGGCGCGCGCAAACGCTTCGACGTCCGCCGAGCGAACTGCCAGGCGGTGGTCGGCGTTTGAGCCGGTGAGGGTCAGGCTGCTTTCGACCACGTACAAACGATTCATCGGCGCATCGGGTTTGCGACCGGCCCCAAAGTCGCGGCTGTAGCCCAGGCTGCCGCGTTCGCTGAAGAGGAAATCCGAATCCAGCGAGAGGATCACCCTGGCTTTGTCAAAATGGTATTGGATCCCAACCGGTTTACCAAAGACCTGGGTCAATTTACCTCCGGCCAGGTTCAGCGGAGAATATTGATGCCATTTGGCTTGAGGAAACTTCGCCAGGACGGCTTTAATTTCATCAGCCAGGCTGGGTGAGGTGACTGTACCGGTGAGGATGCGCAGGTTCGGCCCGTTTTGGGCGGATAAATCAGTGGCAAAATCCTGCCAGGTCTTTACCGCTCCCTGTTTGGTGACCTTCTGAGCCCGGTCCGGATCGTAAAGATCCAAAATGGATGCTTGCATGAACATATTGCTGGTACCCAGGCTGACCGGATGGCGCGGGTTGCCGTCGACTTTGATCGGCCTCCCGGTTTCGCTGCGAGCGAGAACGCCCATTCCATAACCATCCATGGGCATGCTGCTGGCAAAAAACATCGGTTTGCCTGGGATGAGGTCTTCGGGTGCGTTTGAATATGGAAGAATTTTTTCCTGGGCTTGAGGAATGCATGCGGTTAATCCGGCAAGTGCCAGTGATGCTCCCAGAACTTTAAGAAAATCACGCCGGCTTAGTTCTCCCAAGAATTGAGCCTGTCGAGGAAACTCGTTGCGGACGATTTCAGCAAATTCATCGCTTTCTGCCAGTTCATTTAGGCTGCGCCAGTAAGTCTTTCCATGTTGAGCAGCAAGGCGCTTGCGCAAAGCAGACAGATCTAACGGCCTTCTTTTATCCGTGTCGGTTGTCATGTTGTTACCTGTGGCAAATTGAACAATTAGTAAGTTGGACGGGGGACATGATGTTATATTCTTTCACCAGCTTGGGACCTAAAATAGATTGGTCTTCACTGGGGGTGTAACCCATGTCGTAAATATTAGCCTGAGGACGCAAATATTTCTCCGGATTTTTATGGCATTCTGTACAGGTTGTCATGTAGAAATACCTGGCCCGAACTGCCGTAGTCTCCTGATCCATGCGCCCATGACAGGTTTCACATCCCACGCCTTTGTCAATATGAATCTGATGGTTGAAATAAACATAATTTGGCACAAAATTGACCCGGTTCCATTGGATAGGTGTGCCATTATTGTAACTGTCACGAACCGGCTTCAATTTTTCGGAGGTCGTGGCGACCTGGCTATGACAGCTCATGCAGGTTTCGGCAGGCGGAATATCCGCAAAAGAAGACTGGTCGACCCCGGCATGACAATACCGGCAGTTGAGGCCCAACGCAGCGATGTGAAAGCTGTGCGGGAAAGGAACCGGCTGTGGGATATCCACACCAACTTTGGTTAATGCGCTGGAGTGGGTGTACCAGACCAGCCCGCCGGTAACGACTGCCACTAGAATCAGAACACCAAGGATGCTGATTCGGGAAATGTTGTTGCTGCGAGGAGGAAAAAGTTGAGGCATGCGTTTCCCCGTTTTCCAGGATGGATGACTTGGTCCGCCGTTTATATCGCTACAAAATACAACAAAAAACCAGCGTACAAGAAAATATTATAAACGGTGGACAGAAATGTCAATAAGTAAAGTATAGTATATTTCTAACAAAAAAACACCTTGGGACCACCGGATTTTGCCGAAATTTCGGACAAAAAAGAGTCCCAAAGGAGCTTGATGGATGACGCTATGTGCCTGATCGAGTTGTGGATTCCAGCTCATGACCGCGGTCATATTTCACGAGTTGCACCTCCTGTCATTTTTTTAATCTAAATTTTGCGATTGTCCAGATGCAGATCAGTGAGATGGCGGCTGCGCCCGAACTTTCCTTAGATTATATTAAAGACCTATTATATGACAATAAGTCGATAATTTCTACCTTTATACAGATATTAGCATAACCAAAATTTTGTTTCACTTCTTACTAATCAAGCGGTTCTCCCTTATTTGTCTGTTTTATTTTGAACATTACCAGGTCCGTTTCCTGATTCAAGTACCCAATTTCTGCACTGAATGGTGGTTGGATGTTCGAGCAAACGATCAGAAGAAATCTGTTTTCCTAATTTTTTACAGCAGTCGAATTGATCTTCTTCCAGGCAACGAATGCTAGTTTCGATCTTGTAAAACTGTGTGGTTAGAATGGATATTCATTTGGATCTATATAACTGTGGAAAATTAGATCAGGATATGATGTTGATCAGCGAATAGACGACTAAGATTGATTTCTGGTATAGTTGTCTGCAGTCGAAAGATTTGAAAGGTGAAACCCTTCAGAATAATAATATATATAGTCACGCTGTTACGAGAGAGGAATTGATGATTCGGAAATACTTTGCTGAAAATGGGGGCAATACCACGGTTATGGCCTTGTCCTTCGCTCGTCTGGGTGATGCTGTAGGCAACAGCATCTTATTCGTCGTAATCCCACTTTATGTAGCCAAATTGCCTTCTCCATATTTCCCAATCCCCGAGACTGTGCGCGTAGGTATCTTGATCGCTGCTTTTGGCGTGGTTACGGCATTTCTGCAGCCGTTTATGGGAGCAATCAGCGACCGGATTGGGCGGAGGAAAATATTTATTCAGGGGGGCTTGCTGCTGATGGCATTAAGCTCTCTGGGTTACGTGATTTCCAAAGAGTATGCCCATATGCTTATTTTCCGCTCTCTGCAGGGCGTGGGCGTCTCGCTGACCGTCCCGGCTGCGGTGGCGCTGATTGCAACCTCCAGTCATCGGCGGACGCGCGGCGGGTCGATGGGCATCTATTCGGCCTTTCGCATGGCCGGTCTGGCGATTGGCCCCCTTTTGGGCGGCTTTGTTTTTGACCGCTTCGGTTTCGATATTGCCTTTTTTATCGGGGCCGGTTTTATATTTATCGGTATGATTATGGTGCAGATGTGGATCAAGGATATTCCGGAGTCAACCCAGGAAAAAGAGGAAAAATCAAAAAAGCCGTTCCGAATTATAGATTTCAGCCTGATTTCTGCGGGCATCTTGGGCGCGGGATTTGCCAGCCTGGTTTCGGCAGGTGCGTTTTCCATGGTTTCCCCGCTGGAAACTCAATTCAACGCGCGACTTAGCCAGACAGCCTTTGGCTTTGGATTAGCCATCAGTGCTTTGACGTTTGGACGGTTGATTTTCCAGATTCCCTTAGGTCGGTGGTCCGACCGGATTGGGCGCAAACCCTTAATTATCGGAGGGCTGCTGTTAATGGTCCCGTCGACGATCCTCATGGCATATGTCGGATCGACCCTGGAATTTTCCCTGGCTCGTTTCCTTCAAGGGGCTGCTTCGGCCGGTATCGCCGCGCCGGCCTTTGCCGTGGCGGCCGATCTGTCAAGAAGAGGGGGCGAAGGCCAGCAAATGAGCATTATTACCCTCAGTTTTGGATTGGGGATTGGTTTAGGCCCACTGCTGTCTGGTTTGCTGGCTGTGTATTCTTTTGAATTGCCATTTTTCGTGTTGGGTGGCTTATGTGTTTTTGCGGCCTGGGTGGTGTATCGTTACGTGCCAGAAACGGTCTCGCGGGAGCCAGACAGGCTCGAATCGCAGACTGAGGCACAAAATTAACGCCGGCCGTACATCCAGATAGATTGAGTAAATTAGCTCTGGCTGTTTTTTCTCATCAGGCAGGTTGTGTGATTTTATCAAGATGGGGAGCACCTGTTTTTGTTAACATGAGTTGTTCTAGCGTTAACCGGTTGTTGATGGTTCAGGCATGGCAAATCGATATAATCAAACTATAAAATGCCTGAAGGTCGAGAATGAGTGAGAAAACAGTTTTAATTTTATGCACGGGAAATTCCTGTCGTTCGCAAATGGCGGAGGCGATTGTCAATCACGATCTGGCCGGTGAATGGAAGGCATTCAGCGCTGGAACGCAGCCGGCAGGCTTTGTCCATCCTTTTGCTGTGCAGGTTCTGGCAGAGATTGGGATTTTTCATCAGGGGATTTCGAAGTCAACCGAACAATTTCGAGAAACGCATTTTGATGCGATCATTACGGTGTGTGATGCTGCCGCGGAAAATTGCCCGGTATGGTTAGGCAGTGGGAAGAAAACTCATATCGGTTTTCCCGATCCGGCAAAAACCGTTGGGTCAAATGAAGCGGCCCTGACAGTATTTCGCCAGGTGCGGGATGATATCCGCAAGATGATTGTTGCTCATCTTAAAGAATTTCAAACGGGATCCTAAACGGTTCCTTTTTAGATATATGACCATCAGGTTTTCCTGACGGGCCTGAGGCGCAGAAAAGGTGAGAGAAACACTCGGGTCGATTGATCCCTCTGGATAAATTTCTATATTTTGATTAATGCTGAGGGAATGCCTTTTCATAAGCGGAGATAATCTTATCCCAGGTCTGGTTCAGCGAGGCATCGATCGTCTGCCGGGTTGGATCTGCTGCGAACCAGCCCAGTGAACGGCGGACGCCTTCAGCCCAGGAGACTTCGCACTTGAAATCGGGTACGAAGCGCTTGATTTTGCTGTTGTCAAACACCATACTGTTTATTTTATCGCCGATCAAATCGCCAACTGCACCGGGATTGTAGGCAGTAATTAAGTCGGATGGGATGTGGACAAGATTTGGCTCGACACCGGCTGCCAGCCCCGCTTCCATGAAAATCTGGTTCCAGTTCAGGACTTCATCGGAGGTAATGTGGAAGGCTTCGCCAATGGCACGGTCCTGCCCGAGCAATCCCACCAACCCCCTGGCAAAGTCGCCGTTCCAGGTCAGGGTCCAAAGAGAGGTTCCATCGCCGGGCACGATGATTTTTTGTTTACGAATTATGCGCTCGATCAGTGTGTAAGGATGCTGCCAGCTCCCTCCGCATAATGGGATTTGGGACGGGCCATAGGTCAGCGACGGGCGGATGATGGTGATCGGAAAATTCTTCAACCGGTATTCTTGCAGCAAACGCTCCTCGCAGGCAATTTTGTTGCGGGAGTATTCCCAAAATGGATTTTCCAGCGGGGTCTCTTCGGTGATGATGTAATGCGCCGGTGGTTTTTGGTAAGCGCTGGCAGAACTGATAAAGACAAACTGAGCGGTTTTTCCGCCAAACAGGTGAATGTCACGTTCAACCGCGTCCTGCGTATAGGCGATCCAATCCACCACGACATCGAAGCGTTCTGCATCTAACAGGTCAGCCAGAGCGGCCTGACTGCCATTAACATCGCCTACCAGCAGCCGCGCCGATTGTGGAACGGGATATTTGGCGGAGCGTGACCGGTTCAAAACCGTCAGATCCAGACCCTTTTGGACTGCCAATTCCGAACATGCCGAACTGATCAATCCGGTTCCGCCGATAAAGAGCACCTTCATAGTTTCCTCCATTGGTTAATTTAGTTAA
Source organism: uncultured Chloroflexia bacterium (assembly GCA_963768585.1). GTDB lineage: Bacteria > Chloroflexota > Anaerolineae > Anaerolineales > Anaerolineaceae > CAVUNY01. The sequence continues at coordinate 68,413 of CAVYIF010000018.1, read as the reverse complement.
CATCAATTTTATTAACCTGGAAATATTCTAGTACAAAACAGGTGCCCTTATTGTGAAGACATAAATACAACCGTTCAGGATGGGTCGGCTGTCAGGCTGGTGTTCGGAAAGGAAATGATATACTTTTGTGAAGATTACTTGCGATGAATTCCTCTCTAATCTTCAGGCAGAGTTTGCCCGCTGCAGGGAGGCATCAGGAGCCTTATGCCATTAACCAACCGAACCGAACACCTGAAGCCAGAAGGCGCATACCAGGTACTCGCCCGGGCCAATCAATTGGAAGCCGCAGGGATGGATATTATCCATTTTGAGATTGGCCAACCCGATTATCCCACCTTCGAGAATATCAGCCAGGCGGGTGTGGATGCTATAAATTCTGGAAAGACCCGCTATACACCGCCCGCAGGCATGCCTGCCTTGCGGGAAGCGTTGGCAGAAGATGCGGGCCTCCGGCGTGGGATTGAGATTGCTCCTGGGGAAGTCGTTGTTGCACCGGGGGGCAAGCCCAACCTCTTCTTTCCTACGCTGGCATTGGTAGAACCAGGTGACGAAGTCATATATCCTGATCCGGGTTTTCCGACCTATGAAGCAATGATCAGGCTGGCTGGGGGCGTGCCCATCCAGGTGCCACTGCTGGAAGAGAATCATTTCTCGTTTGACCTGAAGGCATTTGACCACCTGGTAAACGACAAGACGAAAATGATTATCCTGAATTCTCCCAGCAACCCGACCGGCGGCGTGATTCCGTCTGAGGATTTAAAACACATCGCTGAACAAGCGGCGCGTTATGACTCTTGGGTGATGTCGGACGAGATTTACACGCGCCTGGTTTACGACAAACTGAAAGCCCCGTCTATTGCATCTCTGCCAGGCATGAAGAACCGCACCGTTATTGTCGACGGTTTCTCAAAAACCTATTCAATGACCGGTTGGCGGCTAGGTTTTGGAATTATGCCGGTGGAGCTGGCGGCTCGTGTAGAACTGCTGCTCACCCATGCCGTGGGTTCTACCGCTCATTTTACCCAGTTCGCGGGTCTGGAAGCCATCACCGGACCACAAGAAATGGTAGATGGCATGGTGCGCGAATATCAGCGCCGCCGAGACCTGATTGTGGATGGCCTGAATACCCTTCCTGGTTTCTCTTGCCAGAAACCCCAGGGCGCATTCTATGTGTTTCCAAACATAACCGGAACTGGATTGAACTCTACCGAATTGGCGAACCTGATCCTTGAAAAAGCGGGTGTAGCTTTGCTGCCAGGGAACGCTTTTGGGGCCTTTGGCGAAGGTTACCTGCGGCTTTCCTATGCAACATCCATGGAAAACATCCAGAAAGGCCTGGAGAAAATTCGCACGGCGCTGTAATTTTTTGTCTACTCAGAATCGGATGATTCGAGCAAGTTTTCGCCTTCCTCGGGTATTCGCGCACGGCGCGCTTGATCCTGTATGTCTTTGGCTTCACTACGCAGTTCACCTTCTGCATCGGTAGAATCTGGTTCCGGTTTTTCGAGCAGTTGTGGTCTGGCAGGTAGCGGTGCTTTGAAGGTCGGCGGCTCACTACCGGGCGGTATCCACTGGACGGGGATGCCTTCAGGAAAGATTACCTCGCGGGCGTCATCTGGCATCGAAATTGCGGATGCCATGAAAGCGTGCTTAATCAGACGAATCACGGAAGATTTTACTTTCAACCAGCTGTTATTGGTTACATTCATCCAGAAGTAAATATGAAGGTTGACGGTAGAACTGCCCAGACTTTCTACAAGGATTAATGGTTCCGGGTCATTCAATACCGCCGGGTGATCTTCCAATACTTTCAGGGCGACCTGCTGCACATCGGAAATGGACTCGACATAACCTACGCCGATAACGAAATCTACCCGACGGTTTGGATTACTTGAATAGTTGTAAATATTGCTTTTGTATACTGTGGCATTAGGAATCTGGACGATGGTTCCATCCAGTGTCATCAAGACGGTTACACGAATGGTCAGCGCCTGAACAAACCCCAGGATGTCGTTGATTTCCACCAGATCGTTGGTGTGAAAAGGGTCCTGCAGGCTCAAAAAAATACTTGCCAGGAAGTTCTCGGTAATATCGCGGAAGGCGATACCCAATGCCAGGCCCAAGAGACCGGTGCCGCCTACCACGGTCGCAGCGATATTGGTCAGGCCCGCGACTTGCAGAATGATATAGAAACCGATCACAAAAATGATGATTCCGAGGGTATATGCGGCAACATTGCTGAGCAGGGGGTTTTTGAGATAATGGCGCAGCGAGGCCCGGGTTGCGGTCATACTTAACCGGATTATGATCCAGGTCACCACCAGGACCAGTACACTAAATATAATCAAGGGGATGGATTGTATAATATTGCCCCATAAATCTCGCAAGCCGGAAAAAGCAGGCTGCAAGTCCCAGATGGACGGCTGAATCAGACTGATTTTGTTGACAACTGCGACAACATCCTGTGTGTTGCGAGCCAGATCCCCCGCCCAATTTTTATAATCGGTTGTTTTTGTCTGACCGTTAAGAAAGACAATGCCATCTTTGACTTCTACTTTTACATTCGCGAACCAGCCCGTCGAGTCAAGGATGCTTTGCAAGCGTTTACTGATCTCGCTATCTCGGGCTGTGGGAACAACGTTAACCTCATTTGGGGTATTGGGCGTGGCGTTGCTTTCCACGGGCGTGGGTGTCGCTCCAAAGCCGCTTTGCGCATAAACAGGTGGGGCAGATTCCGCCAGCGCAGAAACCAATAGGAGAAATAATAAAATCGAAAGAATGATCGCCAGTCGAAGGGCCCCAATGGTCTTTCGGGTTTTCGTTACGCTATCAGTTGCAGTCGAAGCCCGTAATCGGTACATGATATCTCCTTTGCTGAATTGATTATTGAGAATCGAAAGGCCGAACCTGTAAGGCAGTCAATCAAATGGGATCTGCCTCCGTCCTTGCAGCTTAATGGATTACCCGTGAATGGAATTATCGCTCATCTTGGGGTTTCTGGCAGCATGTATATCGGGAAATATATCCAATTCATGTGACCTTGCCTATAGAAATTTTTCAAAATTTTTGATATCCTAAGAACTGGATAGGTCACATTTTATCCTGAGATGTGCAAGCTCACGTTCTGAACGGCTTTCAACGTCTCATCGGGGTCATCGAGAAAAGGGTTACCGTTGAATATTAAGCAGCTCCAAGATTTTTATCGCCAGGCAAATCAGTTTAGCGGGGGGCGTCTCGGCATTTTACGAAAAACCCTGAAGACATTCTCTGATGCTCGCGCATCACAAGCCGCGGCCAGTCTGGCATACTATGCGATTTTTTCCCTGTTTCCATTATTGCTGGTGCTTATCGCGGGTTCCAGTTTTTTCTTAAACAGTCAGCAGGTCTACCAGAGCGTTACCCGCCTCGTGCAGGATACTTTTCCAATTGCGACCCAGTTAATTAACCAAAATCTTCGCCAGGTTCTGGATGCGCGCGGGCCGGTTGGGTTGATTGGTCTGCTGACCTTATTGTGGTCGGCTTCCGGCGTTTTTACAAACCTGGCGTATAACGTTAATCTGGCCTGGTCAGCTTCCATCCGGCGCAGTTTCCTGAAAAGACGTTTAGTCGGTCTGGCAATGATTGCTATCCTGGGCGGGTTGCTCATCCTTTCTCTTGCCCTGGATTCGATCTCAAAACTTCTGGGGGTATTAAACATCGAGAAAATTGCCATCCTCAAACTGGTCCCCTGGGATCTGTTATCAGGCGTGGGGTCGTGGGTAATCATTTTTCTGCTCTTTGTGACACTTTATCATTGGGTCCCATTGGCAAAAGTCTGCTGGAAGGCGACTTTTTGGGGAGCGTTTACTGCAATGATCGGGTGGAAGGGTGCTACGGCGGTTTACAACTGGTACGTGAGCAGCGGCCTGGGCCGCTACCAGTTAGTTTATGGGTCTCTCGGTGCCATCGTAGCATTGTTATTCCTGATTTACCTGTTGGCCATGATCACCTTGTTTGGCGCACATCTCAGTGCAGCGATTGATTGCCAGGAAGACCAAAAAACCAAAAATGATCTCACTGATATTTGATGATGTGCATCTGATAGGCAATTTTCTAATGCCAGAATAAGAAGGTCAGGCTGTTATCAGATTGGCCTGCTTTTCGGCAATGGTTTCAATCAATTGGTCATAAGGCTTAACAAACTTATCCACACCTTCATCGATCAGCTGGCGCGTGACATCATCCAGCCGTATCCCTAAATCGGAGAGCTGTTTTAATTGGTCTCGAGCAAGATCAAGATCCTGATCAAGGGTGCGAGTCACGGTGCCGTGATCCATAACAGCCTCAATTGTTCTTGGTGGGATGGTATTGACGGTGTCTGGGCCGATTAGATTGTCAACGTATAAGACATCCGAATAGTCTGGATTTTTCGTGCTGGTACTACCGAAGAGTACGCGTTGGACGTGTGCGCCTTTCTGCTTCAAATATTGCCAGCGGGGTCCGGAAAAAGTCTTTTTGAAACTCTGGTAGACTATTTTCGCATTGGCGATTCCAATTTTTCCTTTGAGCGCTTTAGCCTCAGGTGAATTGAGTGCATCTAACAAGCGATCGACTTTAACGTCTACCCGGCTGACAAACAAGGAAGCAACCGAGGCGATCTGATGCAAATCAAAGATTCGGGCAGCGCGTCGATCTAACCCGGCAAGGTAGGCTTCTGCCACCATATCATATTGGGTTAAGGAAAACAACAGGGTGGCATTGATATTCAAACCTTCAAAAATTAGTTCTTGTATTGCCAACAAACCTTCGGCCGTGCCAGGAACCTTGATGAGCACATTCGGCCGGTCGACGGCGTTGAACAATCGTTTAGCTTCTGCAATGGTGCCTGCTTTATCGTGGGCCAGGTGTGGGTTAACTTCCAGGCTGAAATAACCATCCGCGCCACCGGTCTGGTCGTAGACTTGACGCAAAACATCCGCAGCCCGGCGGGCATCTTCGATCGCTAATGCCTCATAAATCTCTTGCGCAGATTTTCCTTGTAAAGCCAGGGATTGTATCTGCTTATCGTAATCTTCACTTTGTGCGATGGCTTTATCAAATATGGCTGGGTTGGAAGTCACACCGCGCAGACCTTTTTGAACATAAGTCTTAAGGCCTCCCGATTGGATTAACGACCGCTGAATATAATCTAACCAGATAGATTGTCCGAGTTCGGTAAATTGTTGTAGTTTCGTTTTAGTCATCATCTGCACTCCTTTTAAAGTTATCTGTAACATCCCCCTGGCACTGTGTTGTGTACATTATGTACAACCTAATTATTACGATATCATATGTCACTGCCTGTGAAAATATGTCACTGTATACCGAGAAGGTACAAATGTAGATATATCTCCATTCAGTTTGATGAAAATATTTTGGTAGAAATTGGGAATGAGTTGTTTCCCGTTATAGAGCGACCGGAAAAGCAGGAAGCCGCCATGTAAGCAAGCGAATATCAACAAAAATAAAATACCACTCGAACAGTTACGAGTGGTATTTTTACATTCACACCCTCAGAATTAATCACTGTTTAAAATCATGCGTACGTTTTAACTGACCAGTTCATGTTCAGGCAATTTCTCGTAAAAATCAGCCTCGATTGACAGGTAAACTTTATCATCGGTCACTGTCTTAATCCAGAAGGTAGGTACCATACGGTATTCCTTATTTAGTAGACCGCTGCCGACGACGATATGGGTTGCCCGGTTGTCTTTTGGTTCGACAATGATGCGTTCTACATTCCCAATATCTTGATCATCCTGGCTGACCACACTGGCGCCTTCGTCCAGCGCGACACAATCTTCCGGAATGGCATTGTTTGACCTGCGAACATACATTGGAACCGGGGTCGGGTACATCATACGCGTGGATGGATCCCACCCGGTGACCGGCGGATACCAAACAACGCTCTCAACAGTTTGCTCTGGAAAATCGGTGTCTACCACACCGATAAATGAAGATTCTTCATAATCCGGATAAAAATCCATATCCTTCGTGTCATCTATCAGTGTTATTCGTTCCCCTTCAAGACTGAAAAGGCCGACCGGGATAACTTTACTGGTCTTAAATAGTAATCCTACTTTAACGACAAGGTATGAAACCTTTTTTGTTTCAGGATCAAGAACTACCCGGTCGAGGTTCCCAATCTTTTCTCCTTTTTTGGAAAATATATCTGCGTCTTTCGTCAAGCGTATCATTAATTAACCTCCTATTTATTTATCGTTTTTATCTTTATCTCTAATTTTTTTACCCCCCTGAAAATTACACCAAAAGAGCCTTGAAAACATATTTTGCCAGATCATTTCTACCTTCAAATCCGGAGAGCGTAAATTACCGCTCCAAAAGGCTTATTTGTTTATACAATTTATCATAGCATTAATTAGTTGAGTTGAAAATGGATCGGGTTATATAAATAAGATACATGTTTAGGTATATATCTTATGGATAAGTCTGGATTTTTATTAACCTTTACCGTTTGTCAAACCGGTACTTTTTTATGATCTTTTTTATTTTGATGTGTCGTGAGCTTTCATTGCTCAAGATGTGTTGGTCTTCGGTTTTCGGATTAAGAAACTAATTAAAAGCAACAAGCCGAACCAACCAATCCAGTAATCCAGTGGGCCGAAAAATTTTCTGGTATCAGATTCCGTTTCCTGGCGCTGATGCAGCTCTTCTACAAAGGCTTCGGCGGCATCCTGATTATCCACGGGCCCCATATTAAAGCGCACCGGTGCCAGGCGCAGTCCACCCAATCGGGGCCAGGTCGTGACCATAAATTGGTCATCATTCAATTTAGCGTTGACATCGTTGATGTGAACCGGTCCGGAGACTTGCTCTTTGAGTTTCATCAAAGTTGGTTTCATTTGCAGTGCAACCTGGTGTTTTAATTCTTCGGGTTTCTCATCTGAACTGGCGATGGTGTTGGCTTGCTCTATTACACCAGTCAGATTTACACGCATATGTCCATCGTCCAGAGTAAATGTCAGGACTTTATCGGGATCGTTTGCATTGCGTGCTGTATAGGTGTAGGTAGTATGGGTTTCATTCATTATTATTTTCTCCTTATGTTTTATTTTCGAGTGTTCACCTGATTGTTTAATGGATTGCTTCAAAAAAAGCCTGCAATGATGGTCGTTCACCCCTTATATTAAACTTAATCGATTTCGTGAAATTTATCTACGGATAGGGATATATAAACAGGATATATATTCCGATACATATTGGCTTTTACTGACCGGAAGTAACATCACAAATGTTTGACCAGTAAGAATTCCAATTATGACGAGAAGTGTCTCGGGGCTTATTTATACGTTGAATGTATAGGTATCGTAACCGGTTGCCCCATTTGGATACGGGTTGTTGATTTCTTTAATTTGAAGATCGCCATTGCCGTCGTAAGCGCGTACCCTGGCAATGTGCTCTCCTATCTGCTGCGTTTGAAGCGAATAGCGCCACTGGACCCAGGTCAGGGCGCTTAACGAGGGTTCGCGCAGGGTCGCTGCATCCCAGGACCCATCATCTATCTGGATTTCGACTTTGCGGATCGTACGCGCGCCTGCGTAAGCTATTCCGCCGGCCAGCATTACGCCCTGTTCGTTTTTGGAAACACTGATCTTGTCAATTACCGATGTCGTGCGCACAATAGCTTCTTCACTCCAACCGCGATCCACCCAATAACCTTTACCCTTTCCGGCAATCACCTGCATATGGGTGATCCATTTAGGCTGTTTCATACCATACCGGTTTGGAATGTAGATCCGCAGGGGATAACCGTGTTCCTGAGGCAACGGTTCTCCGTTCATCTCATAAACGAGGAGCGTGCGCGGGTCCATCATATCTTGCGTGCTGACGCTTTCATAGAACCCATCGATCGATTCTATGGCCAATTCCCCTGCGCCAGACTGGAGACCTGCTTCTTCTAACAGATCTTTCAAACGTATTCCAGTATATAAGGTGGTGCTGATTAAGTCTCCACCAACCGGATTGGATATGCAGGATAGGGTAATGTATTCGGAAAACGATGGGCGAGCTTGAATATCTTTAAGGGTGAGGGCCAGGCGGTTTTCTACCATTCCATCTAAAATCAGCTGCCAATCGGCTTCGTTAATTTTTGGGGGCAAGGAATTAATATCAATGCGGTAAAAATTTTTGTTCGGAGTAATTTCTGAGCGTGTACCGGGAGCAGGTGGGATGCGGTTCTGCAAATTCTTGTCCGGCAGGGCTGTTGGGACATTCTGCGCGACGGTTGACCCGGTTTGCTCCTGACTGCGGCTTAACAGAACTCCCAGTCCGAGACCGCTTGTGATGAGTGCGGCGAGGGCCGAACCTGCCATAACCAGCACTTCGCGGCGAGAAATTTCTTTCTGTCCCTCACCAACTGTGGCTTGGCCTGCCTGGTTATTTAACCAGCCTAATACCCATCCCCAGCCTCCTAACAGGATGAAGAGCCAGATGACCCTCAACACCACGGACCCAGAAAAGCCGTCGAGAGAGATATCAATCAATGAAAGCGCCAATGCTGCTCCGGAGCCTAAGATTAAACCCCAGCCAGGCAAACGCCCTGGATTTAACTTCGTTCTCAAATATCCGAGGAAACCACCCACTAATCCACCTAAAATGATGAACTGCAGCAGGGCAATGCCTTGTTCCGCCGCTTTAGCCATATTCGAAGTTGGTCCGATCTGTGCGGCTGTGATCACACTGACCATCAAGTCGATCACCCATGTGATCACAGCACCTGGCAAGATTTGGGCGACAAAATCAAACAGCCGGAACGGAGGAAATGGCAGTTCTAACCAAAGCATCACCAGGTAAGAAATTACAATGAGGACGATGCAGCTGAATACGCCATACAGCACGCCCCTGGCGATATAACCTCGATTTGCTTGTCTGGATCTCATCGTATGAAACTACCTCACTTGTTCTACTTGTTTATGACCATTCTCAGGAATATCATTTGGTTGGCTGAAACCCTGAACCTTATGGGCCAGTTCATTCAATCTTTGGTCTACTGCATAGAATACCGATTCTTCCGGATATTCTCCATACGTGTCTCGCTGACCCGCCGGGAATCCGGTGAGTATTTCGATACCTTCCTCGATATTCGATACCGGGTAAATGTGGAATTTGCCATTCTTGATGGACTGAACGACTTCATCTCGCAGCATCAAATGCCTGACATTGCTGTAAGGGATGATTACCCCCTGGTCGCCTGTCAGACCTTTCGATTTGCAGACTTTATAAAAGCCCTCAATTTTTTCGTTTACTCCACCAATGGCCTGCACTTGCCCGCGTTGGTTAACGGACCCGGTTACGGCCAATCCTTGACGGATCGGATAACCGGAGAGGCTGGACAGCAAGGCATATAATTCAGCTGAAGAAGCGCTGTCCCCTTCTACTTCTTCATATAGCTGTTCAAATGTGATGCTCGCCGAAAGTGCAAGCGGCAGGTTTCTAGCAAACTTACCACCCAGGAAGCCGGTCAAGATCAGCATTCCTTTATTGTGGATGCGTCCGCCCAGTTCGATTTCACGGTCGATATTGATTACCCCGGCTTTACCGACATAGGTGCGGGCAGTGATCCTGGATGGTTTACCGAAATTATAGTCACCCAGAGGCAAAACTGAAATTCCATTGACCTGCCCGGTCACCTCGCCAGAAGTGTCAATAAGGATAACTTCTTCGTCGATCATCTCCTGGATACGCTCTTCTAAATTGTTCGACCGGTAAATTTGTTCTTCAATGGCTTGTGTAACGTCTTCGCCGTTAACCAGTTCTCGACCATTTGTGGCTGCCCAATAACTTGCCTGGCGAACCAGATCTACAATTTCACCAAATTTTGTGGATAATTTTTCCTGGTGGCCCACCATGCGCGCACTTTCCTCAACGATCTTTGCTACGCCAGAAGGAGAAAAATGTTTCAAATTCTCTTCCTGACATACCATGCTGATGAATCGGGCATATTCCTTCAACCATTTATCTTCCCAATCCATTTGCACGGCAAAATCAGCTTTGACTTTAAACAGTTCGCGGAAATCTTCATCCAGATTGTACAGCAGATAATAAGTCGTCGGATTGCCGGTGACGATCACTTTAACATCCAAAGGGATTGGTTCAGGATCCAACGACCGCGTCGAAATTGCACCCATGGCTTCGTACAGCGATTTGATTTTAATCTCACGATCTTTCAGGGCGCGTTTCAAACCCTCCCAGGCAAGAGGCTTTGCCAGAATATCTTTTGCATCTACCATCAAATAGCCGCCATTGGCACGGTGCAACGAACCGGCTTTTATCATCATGAAGTTTGTGACCAGCGTACCAAATTGTGCCTGCTGCTCAATTCTTCCAACGAGATTTGCATAGGTGGGGTTGCTCTCCAGCACCACCGGTGCGCCTTTAGATTTACAATGGTCGACTATCAAATTTACCCGGTATTTATCGAAGCTTTTTTGGGGATTCTGACCTTGCGGCAGGAAGGGCACATTCTCTTGCGCCTGTTCCATTTGCTTTGCCTGTTTAAAGGCGTCGACATTCACTAAAATATCTTTTTGAACGGCGTCCAAAAAAGCGGAAACTGCTTCGAGGTGTGCGTATTTTTCATTTAGTTTGGTAAGCAAGTGTTCGGCAGCGTAGCCAATGACTTGTTGATCTAGTTTTCGTATATCTCCCTTGGCTTCTTGCTGCAGGTCCTGAACCCGGCGAATCGTGTTTCGCATTTGTTCCTGTAGTTCTTCCTGTCGGTTCCGGATCTTTGCTCTATTTTCGTCGGGTAATTTTTCAAACTGTTCATTGGTCAGTATCTCGCCTTCATTATCCAAGGCGGCAAGTACAACTCCGCGCGGCGTCTGGAGAAGTCGAAAACCGCGAGATTTTGCATCTTTTTCTAAAGCATCGAAAAGGTCCTGACGTCTTTTCTGGAGCTGTTTTTCTATTTGCTCCCGTTCTTTTTCGTAATCTTTGGTTTCAAAAGCATTCGGGATTTCTACGCCTAAATCTTCAACCAACTCATCCATATCCTTCTGAAATTTACACCCGATCCCTGCGGGTAAGCGCAATGCCCCAGGTTTATCCTGATCATCAAAATTATTGACATAGCACCAATCGTCTGGCACGGGGTTATTTTGGCTTTTCCGATCCAGGAACTTGTGAATGGTTGTCGATTTTCCCGTGCCGGCGGGTCCCAGTGCAAACATATGGTAACCAGGACTCTCAATGTCGATTCCAAAGGAGACAGCCCGCACGGCACGGTCCTGACCAAGCACATCTTCCAGAGGTGTTAACTCGGCAGTGCTTTTAAATTCAAATTGAGCTGGGTCGCATATATGGCGCAATTGTTTTACGGTTAGCTCTTCAATTGATTTTTTCACGTTTACTCCTTTGTTTATACGGGCTTTAGCTGTTCTCTATCATGATCCCGTTACATCCGGTCTGTTTTTTACGGATTATTCCATTCAAAACCCATATTGTTAAAACTGATTTTGGGTGAAGCTGTAAGCAGCCGGTCAGCTCCAGTTGAATCCCATCATCGTTAATTATTTTGTCCGGTTTATGTTCTCCTGCGCGGCCTTGAGGATTTTATCCGCGGCAAAATATGCGCCTTCCTGGCTTAAACCATTTTTCACCATCAAGCGGTTGGCTATCTTCGTGCGGCCCTCGCCAATTAAAACAGTAGGATCAGTGTCTTTCATATAGGTCGCAAGTATTTCTTGTGGGCTGAGGTCATCAACGATGTTGTCTAATTGATCTGGTTTGCGCGTATGAGCCTCGCTCCTTTTTTCTCTATTTTCGTGGACTTTCCTTTCAAGTGCATCGAGGGCATTTTTCAATGTAGCGATTGGATCTGGCCCTTTTTCTACTACGGTTACATTGTTTGGTCGTTTATAAAGTGCGATCCTCACCTGGTAGAGGTAAGGCGATTCAACTTTTGTGATGTTTTCAAGCGCAACGGCTGCCCCAATCATATCGTTGCGGTCATCTGTCAGCGCTCGTAAACGCCGGTCCGCTTCTTGCCTGAATTCATCGCCAATCATTTCTACTTCCAGGTTGTATTCAATATAAAAATCTAATTTATCCATAATCTTGATCCTTTACTCCAAAATCCGGTTTGCAGCGGAATTAACGGATGTACGTAAATCCTGTATGGCTTTATCGAGTCCAGATTGGACTTCTTCCCAGCCTTCTTGGGATGACTGGATGAATTCATTAAATCTTTTTTTCGACTGATCATATTTTCGGCTAAGTTCATCCACCTGGCGTTCGTAGCGGATGCGCGTTTCGGCCGTAGCTTTTTCTGCTCTGGCTTTCATCAAGGCAATTTTCGCTTCAAGTTCATCTAATTCTGCTTCTGCTTTTTTCTGATATGCGTCTTTTGTTTTTTCCATAACGATAATCCTTTCTTGGTATTGGTTCGTAACAATTACAATTGCTTTTTAACACTTTTTGCTCGATGGGTTTGAATTTCGAGGCCTTGTTGAACCATTTTGACAATTGGGCACTGGTGCGCGATTCTAAAAAGTTTGTCTTTCTGCCCTTCATCCAAATTGCCAAAAAACTCAATTTCTTCTTCAATTCGTTCATCATAGCGGTTGGTCTGTTCGCAGTGATCGCAATCTTCATGATAATCGCGCTGATAAGCCATGTGAAATTCAACTTCTTCCAGCGGGACGGCATGGTTTTGAGCGTAAGACAAAACTACCTGCGCCGTGCAGGTCGCCGCACTTACCAGCAGCATGCCGTAAGGGGTGATCTCATGCAGTCCGTGAACGGGTTGGTAATTTTCTGATTCAGGATCCTGCGGGTTTACTGCCCAGAAACCAACCTCAAAGTGCTTGTTTTGACGTACAATAATTTTTTCAGACAAGGTCTACTCCTTCCGCGATGGTTTTTCCGGGCTGGCTTTCTGCTTATTCGCATCTTCAGATGCCGGATCTAGTTCAAACCGATTGCGATCTCTTTGGCGCATCTTCTCATCACTGTCTAGCGGTTCATCATCCTGGTAAGTTAACCCTGCGGCTTTTCCCAATTCTTCGACAACGTCCTGATCGGGTGTGGGCACAGTTCCACCCACCGTTTCCTCGCCCGCAGCGTTCGCAGACTGCCAGCTTGCGTCAAGGTCACCCGCGGTAAGTTTTGGTGATTGTGAATTGTATTCGTCCAGTTCCTCTTCTAATGCTTCTCTACCCCCCGATGCCAGCCTCTGTCTATCTTTGAAGATGCCTTTCACAGTTTCATTTTCGGTATATCGGGCAGATCTCTGGGCCACGGCATCAGCCTCTTCATCCGCCGCTAACATGTCCATACTGGTTTCTTCGGTTAATAAAAAGTTCTTCCCTTCACGGTCTCCAGAGTCGACCGGCATAATTTCGGTCACTTTGCCTGAATCTTGTGCTTCTGCGGTTTTTTCACCGGTATATGGATCTATGGATTTTTTTGGTTTTTTATTCTCAGTCATACTGATCACGCTCCTTAAATTTGGATGCCTAATCCTCTGTTGCTCTTTATTTTTTTTCTTAAAATCACGCGGGGAACCTGATATTCCCCTTATTCTTAAGATAACATGCCAGGAATCAGATGCAAATGCATCCAGATATATAATCTGGATACAGCTTTAGATATATCTTTTTATGGACTTTCGTATCGGGTTAAAAAATACATGAAATGGGGGTTCACATACAATCTGGTAATCTTTCCCGTTCCCATTGCAGGGTTACATGATCGATTTTGAAACGTTCGTGCAGTTCTGCAGCGGCTGTTGAGATCAATTGGTCATCGTCCTTTGATAATGGTTTAACGAGATGGGCAGTTAGAGCCACTTCCCTGGTACTCAGCCCCCAAACATGCAAATCGTGTACATTTTCTACCCCTGGAAGACTGTTTAGGTATTTTGTCACCAGTTCAATGTCAATGTTGCGTGGAACCCCAGATATCAACAGGTGGAATGAGTTGCGCAGCAAGCTCCATGTTCCCCCGAAAATGATCACTGCAATGACGATACCCGTCACCGGATCGAGCCAGGTCCAACCTGTGGCACGAATAATCAGCATAGCAACAGCTACACCCACTGAAACACCGGCATCTGCAGCCATATGAATGAATGCTCCTTGCACATTCAAGTCGCGTTCCCGGTCGCTTCTGAAGAAAAAAGCAGATACCAGGTTAATCGCAGCGCCTGCCAGAGCAACCCAAATAATAATGGCGCTGAATGTGCCCGGTTGGGGCGCTACCAGCCGTCCAATGGCATCTTTCACAATACTTCCGACCGCAACCAGCAGAATCAGGGCATTGAGCAAGGCAGCTACGATCGTAGAACTGCGCCAACCGTAGGTATGTGTCTGGTTGAACGGTCGCTTTGAAAGCAGATTCGCCAACCAGGCCAGGACCAACCCCAGTACATCACTTGCATTGTGACCGGCATCCGCTAATAGTGCCAAAGAGCCGGTCAAAAAGCCAAAAATCGCTTCTATAATGACAAAACCAACGTTTAGGACTATTCCGATGACGAATGCCCGGTTGATATTTTCTGTTGGTTTGATATGCTGGTGGTTCATTTTATAAGGTTAACACATACCTTTTGGTCTGGTCCATATGCCGGGGTATAGATGAAAGATATAAAAGCGGATATATCCTTTTCCAGACCGTTAAGCTGCCTGCAGCTGGCAGCAATGCTTATGGTTAACAATGGCAGAAAACACCGGATTGCCCGTTTTCTGCCCGATTGTTAACCCTTTAATGTAAGCCCGAAACCTTCAAGCGCTTTTCTGGTCGTTTCATATGAGGTGTAAATGAGGCCATTAATTTTCATTCCTTGAGCTATCTCGACAAACATGGGCCGGTCATCAATATAAACGACCTGTTCAGGGGGTACTTGAGCAATATCCAGTGCGATGCGATACATATCTTCATCCGGCTTTCGGTAGTGCACGAAGCAAGAGGAGATAAAAAAATCAATAAAGGATCCCAATTGAAAATTTTGGACACGGTAAACGGTCAGTTCGCGCCCTTCATTTGAAACGGCAGCTATCTCCAATCCGTACTGCGCTTTAAGACCGCGCATCAAGGCGATCATTTCAGGAAAAGGTTTGGACTGGGCATACATGTAGTCTCTAAACTCTTTACGCGAGAACGAGCGTTTACGATAGAACACAACCCGGTCTAGATATCTATCCAGGCTGAGTTTACCTTCTTCGTATGTATCAAAGGTCAAATGATGGCGTTCATTCATCTCCTCGTAATCCAGAGAAAATTTTTCAGCTGCCTGGCGGCGAACAGTATGATCCCAACCATTCGTGAGCAAAACACCGCCGATATCCAGAAATAGTGTGGTGATGGTTGGCGATGGTGTCATGACGTCACCTTCACAGTTCGCAAGGCTGTCTGCAGGTTCTCTTTCAAAACTGACAATCCCTGGTTAATATCGGTGCCAAGGTGGACTCTCCCAACCCGGCGACCGTGTTTTTGTAAGGCTTCCAGATCTCCCAGAGCCTGGGCGGCTTCGAAGGTGCCAAAGGTGTACGGCGCATCCGGGATAGGAGCATCTTCAACATCATCTGCGGTCAGCTGCAGGAACAAACCCGAATTTGGACCGCCTTTATGGAACTGGCCCGTCGAATGCAGGAAGCGGGGACCATACCCCAGCGTGGTCGTGATATGCAGGTGCTCCTGAAGCATGCTGCGGATATTTTGCAGGGCATCATCAGAAGCTGAATTTTCGGGAATATAGGCCATCAAAGCCAGATAATCTCCAGCGTGGGCCTGTGCCAGAAACTGCATGAGCATATCCACCGCCGTGGCTGCGTGTTCATCGAAATAGAATTCCAATCCATTAACCGCCAGAGCAGGTTGTTCTGCGGGCAATTGGCCTTGATCGTGCACCGCTTTAAGCAGGCGGTTGGTATTATCTTTGCTTTCCTGGACGTTAGGTTGGTTGAAAGCGTTGATGCCCAGAATCGCACCGGCAGTGGCAGTGGCAAACTCCCAGCGGAAAAATTCCTGTCCCAGATCCAGCAGGTCATCTAAAAAGATGGTGATCACGGGTTGGCCGGCATTTTGCAGCGCTGATACTTTTTGATTTAGGATGAGATCAGTTTCATCACTCATCCGGATAGATACGAAGACTCGATCCTGTCCGTAAACGCCTGGTTCGCCGACGGGTTCGCCGGCTACCGGTAGAAGACCGGTACCTTCCTTCCCGGTACTTTCAGCCAGGAGCTGCTCCAACCACATCCCCAAGGGAGCCAGCGCTTCCGAAACCATAAAGGTTACTTTATTTCTGCCGTTCTTTAGAGCCAATTCTCCCAATGCTGCGCCCAGGACCAGCCCGGGATTTTCATTCGCAGGAACGCTTGGGGCGCAGGCGTGCACCATGCGCAGGGCCCGCGCCAGAAGCTCGCCGACATCGATGCCCATCAAGGTGGCCGGAACCAGGCCAAAATACGATAAGGCGGAATACCGTCCGCCGATATCAGCAAAATTTAGAAAGGTCCTCCGGTAATTTTTTTCGTGAGCTTTTGTTACCAATGGGGTGCCCGGGTCGGTGATCGCACAGAAATTTTCCCCTGCCCGGTCACCTTTGATCTGGCTGACCTTATCGTAAAAATAATCGGCAAAAGCGTTAGGTTCGGCAGTCGTGCCAGATTTGCTGGCCACGATAAAAAGTGTATTTGCCAGGGGGAGTGTTTTTTCAATTTTCAAGATGGTGGCGGGGTCGGTGGAATCCAAAACAGTTAATGACAATCCATCTTCAGATGGGGAAAACATCCTTTCAAAGATCAGTGGTGTCAGGCTGCTGCCGCCCATACCCATGTGCAGGACATGGCGAAAGCCAGCCTTTAATATCTCATCCTTAAAAGTGCTGAGATCTCTCAAATTATCTTCCATCTTTTCGGCAACATGCAGCCAACCCAGGGCGTTGCGGATTTCTGCCTGGTCCTTTGCATCGCTTTTCCAGGGGGCCGGATTTTTTCGCCATAATTGCGTTGCGAACTGCTTTGCCTCCAGATCATTAACCCGCTGCTGCACAGCTTGCTGATCCTGGCCCAAGGCAAAAGTCTGCCGGTCAACCGCATCGTGTAAAGAAGCTGATTGTTTTTCTTGCAAGGCGGCCATCAACTTCTCGAAAGCCCGGCTGAATTTATCTACCCCTTCGTCTTCAAGCTGCTGGGTTAATTCATCCAGGTCAATCTCTGCCTGGTGCAAGTCGTCCAGCACCCTATAGGCTTCTTGTGTGCCTTCTTCCAAACGTGAGGCGGGTTGGCCGTGATCGCGGTAAGCATTGAGGGTTTCCTGCGGCAAAGTGTTGACGGTTTGCTTGCCGATTAATGCTTCGACATACTTTACGTCGCTGTAATCAGGGTTCTTCGTGCTGGTGCTGGCCCACAGCAAGCGCTGCGGACGCGCTCCCATTCCAGCTAATTTTTGGAAACGCTCTCCACTGAAAATCTCCTGGTAAATCTGGTAGGCCACTTTCGCGCTGGAAATGGCTACCTGACCATGCGGACCTGCGGCGATTTCTGCTTTCGGGCCGTCGTGCATACGCAGGTTTTCCAGTATGGGGTCGACCAGCACGTCGATCCGGCTGAGAAAGAAGCTGGCGACAGAGGCAACTTTGTTCAGGGGTTGGTGGTGAGCAACCAGCGTTTCGAGCCCGTTCAGATAAGCTTCGGCAACTTCACGATAGCGCGGCAGGCCAAACAACAGCGTAATGTTGACATTGATGCCTTCACCGATTAACTGTTGGATGGCAGGCAGCCCTTCACGGGTTGCCGGAACTTTGATCAGCAGATTAGGACGGTTGACAGCGGCCCAGAGCTTACGAGCTTCTGCAATTGTACTGGTGGTATCGTGAGCCAGTTTGGGAGAGACCTCCAGGCTGACAAACCCGTCTGCGCCATCTAAACGGTCGTAAATGGGTCGAAAAAGATCAGCGGCGCGCTGGATATCTTCTACGGTGAGGATCTGGTAGATGTCTTCAATACTTTTGTCTTCCAATGCCAGGGCTCGAATGGCATGATCGTAATCGTGGCTGCCTGCAATCGCTTTTTCAAAAATTGAAGGGTTCGAGGTCAGGCCGCTGATCCCATCCTGAACGATGAATTGTTGGAGTGTCCCATTGTCGATCGCATTTCTACGCAGAAAGTCGAGCCAGATGCTTTGACCAAGACTTTCCAAACCAAATAACGGATTCTTATTCATTTTTTTTTGCTCCTTACATGTTTTGGCAGCCATTTTCCCTGGACCGCAATTGTAAAACTGGCCCGGGTTTGATCATCTGCCATTAATTGTTAACAATTTATTGCCGGATGCGCGTCCGACACCCAAAACTTTCACTTATAAACCTTCAGGCATTCTTGTTTTGCTTCACCAGGTCGAGCGCTCGCTGGGTGATATGCTCAATATCAAACCCATACGCTCGCATGACAGTTTCACCTGGCGCCGATGCGCCAAAACGATCCACGCTGATGGTCGCAATGCCAGGACCAACGTATGGTCGCCAACCGAGAGAAACGCCGGCCTCGATCGCCAGCATGGGTATTTCGGGCGGTAAAACCTCTTCTCGATATTCAATTGGCTGCGCATCAAAAAGATTCCAACAAGGCAGGCTTACGACGCGTGTTCTGACTCCTTGCGCTTCCAGGGCTTCGCGAGCTGCCAGTGCCAGTTGAACCTCGGACCCTGTGGCAATGAGGATGATCTCCGGGGTGGCTTTTCTGGCTGCATGCGCGAGCACGTACCCGCCAGAACTAACACCGTCGGAATTTGGGAATATCTTATTATATCAAGGATCGGCAGGTTCTGCCGGGTGAACACCAGGACCACCGGCCCGCCCCGGTGTTCAATGGCAACCCGCCAGGCTGCGGCCGTTTCGTTCGCATCGGCAGGGCGGATCACCAGAATGTTTGGGATCGCGCGCAGTCCCAGCAGCTGTTCAACGGGTTGGTGGGTGGGTCCATCTTCACCCAGGGCAATGCTGTCATGGGTGAAGACGTAGATCACATGCAACCCCATCAGTGCAGCCAGCCGCATGGGCGGGCGCATGTAATCGGAGAAGATCAGGAAAGTTGCCCCGAAAGGTATGACCCCTCCATGGGCAGCCATGCCGTTCAAGATAGCTCCCATAGCATGTTCGCGGACGCCAAAATGGAGATTGTTCCCGGCGTACTGCCAGCCACCGCCCACGATCCCTTGGGGATCATCAATCGTTTCACGCGGACTCTCGAAATCGCCTCGGCCGGTCAGTGCGGTGTGGGTAGATGGGTCAAGATCCGCAGATCCCCCGATAAAGGCAGGCAATCTGGAGGCGAACGCATTCATCACCTTCCCGGATGCTACCCGTGTGGATATGCCCTTTGCATCGGGAGGAAATTCCGGAATATCTGCATCCCAACCTTCGGGTATTTCTCCCTGGATTAACCGCTGCAGTTCCTGGGCTAATGCCGGATGAGCTTGTGAGTATGCGGAAAATTGGGCATCCCATTCCGCTTCCATTTGCTTGCCCTGGTTGACTGCCTCACGAAAATGCTCCAGGACCGGCTCCGGGACGTAGAAATCAGGTTCGAGCGGCCAGCCAAGGTTTTGTTTGGTCAGTTTAACTTCGTCCGCGCCCAGGGGTGAGCCGTGGGCTTTAAAGGAGTCTTGTTTATGCGGTGAGCCATAACCAAGATGAGTCTGTACCAGGATCAGGGATGGTTTTTCGGTGTTTTTTTGAGCTGTGGCAATTGCGTTTTCGATTGCCTCCAGGTTGTTCCCATCTTCCACAGTTTGTGTGTGCCATCCATAAGCATTGAAACCGTTTTTGAACGTCTTCCGTAAAGGTGAGATCGGTGGCAGCCGACAAGGTCACGTGGTTGTTATCGTACAGATAGATGAGCTTGCCCAGACGCAAATGGCCGGCCAAAGAGGCGGCCTCAGCTGCCACGCCCTCCATCAAATCGCCATCGCTGACCAGACTATATGTAAAATGATTGATGATTTCATGCCCGGGTCGGTTGTAGCGCGCTGATAAAAAGGCTTCGGCCATCGCTATTCCCACACCGTTCCCAAACCCCTGGCCGAGTGGCCCGGTGGTCACTTCAACGCCCGGCGTGATGCCGCGCTCAGGATGTCCAGGGGCTATGCTGTCCCACTGGCGAAATTGTTTAATCTGCTCGAGGGGAAGATCATACCCCGTCAGGTATAGCAGACTATATAACAGCATCGACCCATGGCCCGCAGATAAAATAAAGCGGTCGCGATTGAACCATTGAGGGTTGGCAGGATTGTGCCTGAGGAAACGTGTCCATAAAACATATGCAAAAGGAGCAGCGCCCATTGGCAGGCCGGGGTGGCCGCTGTTGGCTTTTTGGACTGCATCGATGGATAAAAACCGAATTGTATTGATGGACAATCTGTCCAGTTCAACGGGTGTTAAAGCTGTCGTATTTTTGTTATTCATTTTTTTACCTTTACTTTTTCTGCGATTACGCTTGTTCTCCTTTAGAAATGCGATTTGTCTTTCGTTTTCTTGAAATTTACCTAACCCATTGCGGGTCTCGAATTCTCAAGAACTCAGGTTCCACCTTTTAATGTAACATCCGGGCAGGGAAATGTCTTTAACTTTTGTATAATTTGTGAGAATTACCTTGGAAGACTTTGCCTTCATGGTGGCAAAACATTTCGGGAAAATCAATGAAATTAACTAAATTCAACTAAAGTTATGGACTCACCTATCCCCGCGTCGTATTCTAGAATAGAGATTTCTTTTAAAATTTTCAGGAAAATATTCTCTTGAGGTATTGGATTAATTGTTGGAGGAAGAAATGAAAAGTTATCAGTATCTGATTGTTGGGGGCGGCATGACCGCCGACTCGGCAGTTCAAGGTATTCGAGAAGCTGACCCAGATGGCAAAATTGGTATGTTTAGCCTGGAATCTGACCCACCGTATAACCGCCCGCCGCTAACAAAAGGTTTGTGGAAAGAGAAACCGTTGAGCAGCATCTGGCGCGATACAGCCGGTCCGGGCCTGGATTTATATCTGGAATGCCGCGTCCGGAATCTGGATCCGCAAGAAAAGCAAATAACCGACGAACATGGCGAAGTTTATCAATTCGAAAAATTGCTCCTGGCCACCGGCGGAGCGCCGAAGCGCCTGCCCTTCGGTGGAGATCAAATTATTTACATGCGAACGTTGGCTGATTTCCGGCGGTTGCAGGCATTAACGAAAACCGGCAAACGATTCGGGGTGATTGGCGGAGGATTTATTGGTTCAGAAATCGCGGCGGCCCTGGCGATGAATGAAAAAGAAGTAGTGATGATTTTTCCAGAGGAAGGGATCGGCGCGCGAAACTATCCCGGCGATCTTTCCATGTTCCTCAATGATTATTATCGCCAAAAAGGGATCAATGTATTGGCGGAAGAATCTATCGTCGGATTGAAAAAGATCCAGGATAAGCCGGTCTTAATCACCGAAAGTCAGGGCGAAATAGAAGTGGATGGCGTCGTCGCAGGAATTGGTATTCAACCCAACACCGATCTGGCCAAAACAGCCGGGTTAAAGGTGAATCGTGGGATTGTGGTAGACAAGCACCTGCACACCAGTCAGCCTGATATTTTTGCGGCGGGTGACGGGGCAGAATTTTATAACTCTGCCCTTGCTAAATATATCCGGGTGGAGCATGAAGATAATGCTAATACGATGGGGCGCCTGGCTGGGCAAAATATGGCAGGGGCAAATGCTTCTTACGATTACCTGCCCTATTTTTATTCCGATCTATTCGATCTTGGGTATGAAGCAGTGGGCGAGCTCGATTCCCGTCTGGAAATGGTGTCCGATTGGCAGGAAAAATACCAACAGGGCGTGGTCTATTATCTTAACGATGGTAAGGTGCGGGGCGTACTTTTATGGAATGTTTGGGGAAAAGTTGAAGCTGCCCGTGAATTGATTGCCAAACCGGGGCAGTACCAGCCTGCGGATCTCAAAGGATCTATCGGGAGTTATTGATGCTGCAAAATTGGGATGAGGATGAACAAGA
Source organism: uncultured Chloroflexia bacterium (assembly GCA_963768585.1). Taxonomy (GTDB): domain Bacteria; phylum Chloroflexota; class Anaerolineae; order Anaerolineales; family Anaerolineaceae; genus CAVUNY01. The sequence goes on along the minus strand of CAVYIF010000018.1, from coordinate 46,390 downwards.
GTATCGCGAAGCATTAGAACTGCAGCGCCGCAGGATATCGGATGAACGGTTGCATAAGTTTGAAGGCTACGCCAGTGAGATCTTTTCGGCTCTCGGCCTGGATATGAATACCCCTGGAACGAAAGACACCCCGCGCCGGTTTATTCGAGCCCTGTTTGACGCCACCGATGGATATGATGGCGATCCCAAACTGCTAAAAGTTTTTCCTACCGAATGCCGGGGAGATCCAGACTGCCGATTGAGCCAGGTTATCGAGGGGCCAATCCCATTTTATGCGTTATGCGAGCACCATGCCTTTCCTTTTTTTGGGAATGCCTTTGTGGGTTATATCGCCCATGAGAATATTATTGGAATTTCCAAATTGACCCGTCTGGTGCATTTGTTTGCCAAGCGTTTTGCAGTTCAAGAAAGGATCGGGCAGCAGGTCGCCGATGCCCTGGAGGCGATGCTGCATCCGCACGGCGTCGCCATCTTTATGGAAGCTCACCATCTTTGTGTTGCCATGCGCGGTGTTCGGGAAAATTCACCCATGACGCGCACGACTGTTTGGCGCGGCAGCTACAGCCAGGATTCATTTCTGCGGGATGAGTTCCTTAACGTCTGTAAGTCGCAGGGATGAGGCGCTTCTGCCGGTCGCTCCACACTGATCTGATTTGCAATTGTGCATAATACACGGGGTTGGTTTTTGCTGAGATCGCTCAAAAGTCCGTTTTTGTTTGCTGACCAGGAAAGATATGAATGAGCTCCAGTACCGTGTTTTCTTATGAATAGAAAACACTAATGGGGTAGTTGGGATATTCTGGCAGCCAGAAATACCAGCCGGGAAGTTGCTTCAATCCCGCGCTTCGCTCCCGCCTGGGTGATGACACAGGCACCGGGACGAACAAATAGCCGCTCGGTATCAACAACCATCCAACCCTTTCCTTCGAGGAAGGTATAAATGACCAGACCTTCAGGATGAATGGGAATTTTCTGACCTGCCATTAATCCAGCTGTGATTACTTTAAGCTGCCCTTTTGTATACAGGCTCTGGGGTTGGGCATCTTGTGATGAGAATATTGCTTTTGTTTTCACATCCGAGAAATATTTATAAGCCATTAATTTTTCTCCTCTGCAGGTTTTTACAGGTCCAGATGATATTGATCGAACTTTTCTCTGATTAAAAGGGTATCACCTGGAAAGGTAATAGTCGTTAACTTAAGTGGAGTTCCGGATCGATTTCCTGCACATCTGCTAAATCTAAAGAACTGTCTTTCATAACCGAAGAAGCGCCCCTGCTCTCTCTATCCGCTACCATTTTTTCCGGTTCTCTGGGGGTTGCCGTGGTGGGTAGTAATTAATGACCTCTACCACGGGAAACCCCAATGAAACATTTTTTCATCAAGCTTTCATGATACTGTTCCATAATGATAAATAGACTTCGGATGATTTTGTTCTGAAAATGGCAATTGTTGATATTATCAATCAATGTGTAGAGTGATATACTTAATTATGGGCAATGATGTATGTGGAATTTTCGGCCATGTTTATTATTGGTGCCTGGCTTGATAGTTTTCCTGAGGGATAAAAGACCTGGGACTCTTTTTGTATTCAAAGGGGAGGCTGTGACTTGAGAAGGGATAGTAAAGGAGAGGTGCTTTTCACTTTAAGCCAGGGCTCCTGTCTGGCAGAATTAGATGCCTCATCTCTTGAAGCCATCACGCAGGCAGCCATCAGGCGTACTTATGATAAAGACCAAATTGTGTGTCTTGAGGGAGATCCCTGTCCTGGTTTAATGATTGTCGAATCTGGATGGCTGGAAGTCTTAAAGATTTCTCCACAAGGGCGAGAGCAAGTGACGCGTCAGGCAGGTCCAGGAGAAATGTTTAATGAAGTAAGCGTTTTAGCGCGTGGAGACAATCTGGTCACAGTGAAATCGCTCGAGTCATCGGTTGTATGGTTGGTCAGTCGAGAGATCTTATTTGATTTGATGGAAACACATCCTCTTTTGGGAAGAACCATTTCCCAAAATCTGGCGAACCACGTGTGGCACCTGCTTGATCTTATTGAGGATTTGTCACTGCGTAATGTGGATGGACGCCTGGCCCGCTTGTTATTAAATCGTTCCCAAGATGGTGTCGTTCGCCGCCAACATTGGCTGACCCAGGCTGAGATGGCAGCGTGCATTGGCACAACTCCGGTGATTGTCAGCCGCGTACTGAATGAGCTGCAGGATCGTGGGGCAATTCGTCTTGAACGCCACCGCATTTTTATTCTGGAGCGTCAGGTCCTGGAGTCAGTCGAATTTCAAAATTATAAATAAAGGAATTTTATTAGGTTAACACTAGCTGTTTATCAATCTTTTCTCTGATAACCGGAACAAGAGAAGAACTTAACAGCAGACAACAGCGCTGCCGGAGCTTTTTATCGCGACGAAAACGGAGGATTGTTTTCTATAAGGAGTGAATGAAATGTTTAACCGCATCCTGGTACCTTTGGATGGATCTCCGCTTGCGGAACGAGCCATCCCGCACGCTGAAAAGTTTGCCCGCATTTTTGGATCAAGCATAATTCTATTGCAGGTTCTGGATCCCACTACCTACCATGACAACAACAATCCTATAGATCCTTTGCGCTGGCAGATTCGGAAAACCGAAGCCGATATGTATATGAATGAAATTGCCAGGCGAGTGCGTGTAGACCTGGGCGAAGATCCGCCGGAGACCGAAAAGGCGAATTTTGTCAGCGCGCAGGATGGGCACGTTAAAGCAAGCCGGGTAGAATATTCAATTCTTGAAGGAAAAACGGCAGAAAACATCGTCAATTTCACCCACGCCGAAAATATCGACCTGCTTGTGATCAGCACGCATGGATCAGGTGGGTTGAGTCGTTGGAATATCAGCAGCGTTACCCATAAGGTAATCAACCTGATATACGTTTCAGTGCTTATTATCCGGGCTTATAACTTTCCCGAAACTGAGGATGAACAGATTCAGTACCGCCGTATTCTCCTGCCGATCGACAGTTCGCGCCGGGCTGAGATTTCTCTGTCTGCCGGATTGGCGCTGGCCAGCGGAGAAAGAATTGATGCCATGACCCTTGAAGTTGAAAAAGGATCATCCCAGCCGGCCCCACCGGCTGCAGCAATTTCTCATACGAAGCTGGTCCTGGCCGCTGTGATAAAACCACCAGAACTCCCTATTCCTGAACCGTATCCCGCCGAAGTTGAACAGCTTACCCAGAAGCTGATTCGGGTCAGCCATGATGCTGTAATTAATTACCTGGACGAAATGAAAGGACGCCTTGACGTAGAATGCGAGACCTGCGTGGTTGAAAATAACAGCGTCAATACCGCAATCCATGACCTGGCCTGCCAGGATGATGTTGACCTGGTTGTGCTGTGTGCGCATGGGTATACCGGACTGTCGACCTGGCCTTATGGAAGCATTACACTCAATTATATGGAGCATGGCATTAAACCTGTGCTTGTTATTCAGGATGTACATCGTTCTCAAGTGCAGCCAACCGCAGCGGCGATTGCCGCAGAAAAATCCGGGGAACGATAAGTATGGGCGTTGACCAAACAAAACAGACGGGTGAACAAGACCAGGTTTTATCGGTGAATTCCTCTGCCACCCAAACAGAACAGATCCATGATCTGGCAATTGTTCTGGTAAATAACTTCCAGAAAGCAAGCCGCAGTCGTTCAGGCCGTTTATTAATTGCTCCCATTTTAGAACACGACATTCCTGGCCAAAATCTGAGCCAGATTAAATCATGGCTGGCCGAGGCTCACCGTTTTTTCAGTGATACCTCGCACCAGGAGGTTTCGCTGTCCTATGCCTCGGAGTGGGTGCTAGACAATTACTACATCATCCGCCAGGCGCTCCGGCAAATCCAGGAGGATTTACCCTCTGAGTACTATGCTGAACTCCCCAGGCTAACAGCTGGTTCGCTGAAAGATTATCCACGTATTTATGCAATTGCGCATACCGTTCTGCAGTTTCAGCATTTATTATTGGACCCCAGCGATTTACAAACGATTCTGATCCAATTTCAGGAGTACGTGCCCCTGACGATGGGTGAGGTGTGGGCATTGCCGATTTTCCTCCGTTATTGTCTGGTCGAGTTTCTGGCCCATACCCTGGTAGAGACAATTCGTCCGTCAGACCGGCCCGATCTGCCTGAGCCGGTTCCCCAGGTTTTGCAGAACAGCGATCATTTATTCGATGAAGCGATTACCAGTGGTGAAGCTCCGAACGATGGCGGTGTCGCCAATATTATCCTCAGCCTACGGACCGTCTCCCAACAAAGCTGGAATGACTTTTTTGAATCGGTAAATTGTGCTGAACAGATCCTGAGGAAAGATCCGGCAGGGATTTATGCCAGGATGGACTTCAAAACGCGGGACCTGTATCGCAAAGAAATCGAAACGCTTTCAATGGCTACCGATTTCGAAGAGAGTGAGTTAGCTGAGATTGTTTTGAAGCTGGCCCGATCCAGATCTTCTAATCATTCTCTTCCAGTATTGAAGGATATGGCGCCCCGATCCTTACCTGACATAGGCGCTTCATCTGGCAAGGACGGGCCTGAAATGCCCCTGACGGGTGATTCTGGTTCCTACCATCATGCTGCTCATGTGGGTGAAATTTTGCTTGGGAATGGCCGGGATGTGCTCGATCAGCAGATTGGCTATCGTCCGAAAAGTGTGGCCGCACTGCGGCGTTGGATTTTTCGGCATGCCAGCTTCGTTTATCTTACTGGTGTTTTGCTTTTAACCATCTTTTTATATACTGCCCTTTACCTCGCATCTCATCTGCCAGGATTGATCAGCGGCCCCACCTTTTTTTCCGGCAATTTCCTTCGGATGGTCGTCGTAATTTTAATTACGGTTGTCTTACTGATCCCTGTACTGACGGTTGCCACCAGCCTGGTTAACTGGATCATCACCTTGATGGTCAAACCGCGTATTTTGCCCAAACTGGATTTCCGGAAGGGGATTCCTGAACCGTTCCAGACATTGGTTGTGATCCCTGCGATGATCACCAGTCACGAAGAAATCGATTCGCTCGTTCAACAGCTCGAGCTGCATTACTTGCGCAATCCGGAGCCTGGTCTGCGTTTTGCCCTGTTGACTGATTTTCCCGACGCAAGCAGTGAAAAAATGCCTGAAGATGAGGATTTGGTTCAGAATGCTGCCGCTGCGATCAACTCCTTGAATAAGAAATATGAAAACTCGCATTCTAATGAAGACATGGAGGCCGGTCAGGAAGACGAACCGACGAAAATAAAAGGTTCAGAAACAGCCAGGCGTTTCTACTTTCTACATCGAAAGCGGATTTGGAACCCATTTGAAGGAAAGTGGATGGGCTGGGAGCGCAAGCGTGGCAAGCTGCATGAGTTAAACCTGCTTCTACGAGGCGCAAAGAATTTATCATTCACTACCCTGAACAACATCACGGGTTCATCAAAAGAGGCCTTAGAGCGGGTGCGTTTCGTGATCACTCTTGACGCGGATACAATATTGCCGAATGGCGCGGCTTGCCGCCTGGCTGGCACGCTGGCTCACCCGCTTAACCAAGCCGTGTTCGACGAAACCAGTGGGGAAGTCGTTTCAGGTTACACGATCCTGCAGCCGCGGATGGAGATTCACCCGAGAAGGGCCAATTATTCCTGGTTCACGCGCTTTTATGCAGGTGATACCGGGTTGGATCTGTACACTTTGGCGGTTTCGGATGCCTACCAGGATCTGTTTGGTGAGGGCAGCTACGTTGGAAAAGGAATTTATGATGTGGATGCTTTCAAACGAAGCGTGCACAATCGCATCCCAGAAAATGCTATCCTCAGTCATGACCTGCTTGAGGGAATCATGGGTCGCGCCGGTCTGGTTACAGATATCACGATGATTGAAGATTACCCTCAGTATTACCTGATTCAGATTATGCGCCAACGGCGTTGGATTCGAGGAGATTGGCAGCTTCTGCCGTGGCTGTTCCGTCCAAATCAGCAGGGATCAGTGTTCTCGGTGATTGACCGGTGGAAGATGTTCGACAATCTGCGCCGTGCCCTGCATGCCCCGGCCCTTGCGTTTATTTTCATATTGGGCCTGATTTTCCTGCCAGGCCTGGCGGGACTATGGTTAGGGGTGATTCTGGTTTCATCTGGCATCCCATTGCTTACCAGTGTGGCCCGCAGCACAATGCAAATCCTCAGCGGTGAAGTTCCAATAGTAGCTCTTCGACCATTGGCCTGGGACTTGATGCGTTGGCTGTTAGCGGTAGCCTTTCTGCCCTATGAAGCATATATCTCCATCGATGCTGTGCTTACCACACTTTACCGCCTGCTTATCAGCCACCGCAATCTCTTACAATGGACGACTGCAGCTCAAACCACACGCATGTTCAGACTGCAAACTCGTCGCAACATTGCCTGGCAGAAAATGACCGCATCATCTGTTATGGCATTGATTCTTGCTGTTGGGCTGCAATTGGTTCAGGGTATCTCCCAAAATGGGGTGGCGCCATCACTGATTGTCGCTTTCCCGGTGCTTCTGCTGTGGGTGCTCTCTCCATTTATTGTCTGGTGGATTAACCGGCCAATCGCGAGGCAATTAACTCCTCTAAACGAGGACCAGGTTGACCTTCTACGCCAGGTCACGCGCAGAACATGGGGTTTCTTTGAGCGATTCGTAGGCCCTGAAGATCACTGGCTGCCGCCCGATCATTATCAGGAATTACCCGTTGGAACCATCGCCCACCGCACCTCTCCGACGAATATTGGGTTGCTGCTTACCTCTACTCTGGCAGCTTACGATCTGGGTTATCTGGACCAGTTTGGGCTGGTCACCCGCCTGGGGACCACGATAGAAACTCTCAACCAGTTAGAGCGTTTCCGTGGACACTTTTTGAACTGGTACGACACACTGACCCTGGAACCGCTTCATCCGCGCTATGTTTCGACAGTTGACAGCGGCAACCTGGCTGCCAGTTTAATTGTCATTTCTCAAGCCTGCAGAGCCATGCCAGACGAACCCATATTCCGGTGGGATTTATGGCAAGGTTATCTGGATACGCTTTCCAATCTGACAGAGACTCTGATCAGCATGCGTAAAACCGAGTTCGACCAGCAGGTAGAAGGAATAATCCAGCAAATTGCTGCGCTTCGCACCGAAATCCTGGCGAATCGAACACAGACAGATCGCTGGTACCCACTTTTTTTGAAGGCAAGCGGGCCGTTCTGGCAAGATCTCACAAACCGCTTGATGGAACTTGTGAAAGTAGATCGTTCCGCTTTTGATCGGGAGGCACTGGAAAAATTACAGGAAGTTGCTGCCCAGGTTAACCAGCATCATCTTGCGGTGAAACGCACCATCACCGAACTGGTCCCCTGGATTCCAATTTTAGAGAATCCGCCTGTCAGGTTCAAGCAACCTCGATATCAGCAAACGATGGCAGAACTGAAAGCCAGCCTTCCTTATAACATTACCTATGGCCAGGTTCACGCTCAAACCAAGGCTGCTTCCCCGCATATCGTCGCTTTACACAACTTATTTGATGAAGATGGCTTGCCAATGGAAACTGCTGATGTGAAACCGGGTTCATTGGCAGAGAAAGGGCAGGATCAGACGCCGCTCGAATGGTTGGATGGGTTGACCCAGGCGCTTGAGCGCGCGAATGACAATTCAAGTTTACTGCTGACGAGATTTGCTCAAATTATGACTAGAACCGGGCAGTTTGTGGATGAAATGGATTTCAGCTTTTTGTATGAACTGCAGCGGCATGTTTTCCGTAACGGTTTTAACCTCGACGCCGGTCAGCTCGATCAAAATTATTACGATCTTCTAGCCTCGGAGGCTCGGATTGCATCGATCGTTGCCATTGCAAAGGGGGATGTGCCCCAAAATCATTGGCTGCACCTGGGCCGGCCGGTGACGCGGTATAAAGGTGCATATGTCTTGCTTTCGTGGAGCGGGACGATGTTTGAATACCTGATGCCGCCGCTGTTTCTGCACTCCTACCCGGGTACGCTGCTTGCAGACAGTGCCGGAGGGGCGATTCTCCGTCAGATCGCTTATGGAAAAGAAAAAAGTATCCCCTGGGGCATTTCTGAATCTGGTTTTTACCGTTTTGATGGAAATCACAATTACCAATATCGGGCTTTTGGTGTGCCCGGACTGGGATTTAAGCGTGGGTTAGGTGACGACCTGGTGATATCTCCTTATGCTTCGCTCATGGCAATAGGATATGATCCTCATGCCGTGGCTGTTAACCTGGAAGACCTGATCAAGCACAATATGATTGGGCTGTACGGCGTTTATGAGTCAATTGATTTCACCACCGACCGGCTGCTGCTTAACCAGACTTCAGCCGTAGTGGGTGAATACATGGCGCACCATCAGGGCATGATTTTAATGGCGATGGTAAATTACTTCCATAAGGATATTATGGTGCACCGGATGCACAGCGATCCGCGTATTCAAAGCGTGGAGTTGCTGCTGCAGGAACAATTACCTCAATCTGTTCCCTTACAGGATCCATACGCGGACGATGTTAAAGGTGTACAGCGGTTAACGGATATTCCCGAAGAGATCATTCCCTGGAGCGTGCCCGTACAGACGCCTATCCCTCAGGTTAACTTGCTTTCCAACGGCAGCTATAATGTTTTTATTTCCAATATGGGCGGTGGATATAGTTCCTGGCGCGGGATAAATCTGACCCGATGGCAGCCTGACGGGGTGTTAGACCCGTGGGGCACATGGATCTACATTCAGGAATTGGGCGACGATTCACATGATAAGGGTAATGTGTGGTCTGCCGGTCACCAACCGATGGCCAGCTCTGCAGCAGATATGCAGGTCACATACTTTGCCCATATGGCTATCTATCAGCGTACGGATAATGGGATCATCTCTACCATGGAAGTTGCAGTCTCACCCGATGATCCGTTAGAGATGCGCCGGATCCACCTGAATAATGACAGCGATCTCTCTCGCCAAATACGGCTGACCTCTTATGGCGAAGTGATCCTGACCGCCCAGGCTGATGATACCCGCCATCCTGCTTTCAATAAGATGTTTATTCAGAGCGAGTTTGTGCCAGAGTTGAATTTACAGGTTTTTATGCGCCGCCCTCGTTCCAACCAGGAAAGATCCATCTTCATGGGACATATGCTCGTGGTTGAAGGCAGCCAGGTGGTCGCCGAGCATGAAGCAGACCGGTATCGGTTTCTTGGTCGCAATCATGATTTTCGAAATCCTGCTGCTTTGACGTCAGAGCAGTACTTAACTGGAACAACAGGCGCGACCCTCGATCCAATATTTTCCCTTGGGCAGGAGATAGGCCTGGATGCGCATCAAACTGCAGACCTTGCCTATCTGACATTTGCTGCAGAGAGCCGTGAAGCCATCATTGCCTTAGCGAAGCGTTACCGCAGTTGGATGCTGATCGAGCGCACTTTTCATCAGGCCAACGTCGCCGCCCAGGCCTGGCTGGGCAAGCAAGAAATCACTACCCCGATCTTAAAGGATATACTGCAAATCCTCTCGGCGCTGGTTTATCCATTCAAAGTGGTGCGTGCTTCGCCGCAAACGATTGCCGCAAACCGGCTCGGTCAACCCGGGTTGTGGCGTTTTGGCATCTCCGGGGATTACCCCATCTTACTGGTAGAAGTGGATGATCCCAACCAGGTCGAATTGGTCCGTGAAGTCCTGCAGGTACATAAGTTTTTACGCAGCCGCCAGTTTATGTTGGATGTGGTAGTTCTCAACCGCCAGCCAACCGATTACGGCGCAGAGTTAAACGGTATGCTCTACCGGTTGGTCAGCAGGATGAACAGTGAAGAATGGCTGCACCAGCGCGGGGGAATCTACATTCTTTACGGCGACCAGATGCAATCTGACGAACTCATTTTGCTGCAAACCGCTGCACGAGTTTTGCTTGCCGGCGCTAAGCGGATCGTTAGATGATCAAATGCCGGGTTATTCCATTCAAGTGCACCACCTGCCAGAATTTACACCCACCCAGCCGCCCGTAAACCACGAGGAGGCAGCCCGCGCCCCTTATACTTACCCATTGAAAGAGATCCCTGACCTGCAGTTCAACAACGGTTATGGAGGGTTCAGCGCCGATGGACGCGAATATGTGATCGACTGGAATGCACGCATGGGTTCGCCGGCTGAATCTGGCGGGGCAACACCGGCCCCTTGGGTGAACGTGATCGGCTATCCTGGCTTCGGTTTTATGGTCAGTGATTCCGGCAGTCAATGCACCTGGGCCTTGAACAGCGGTGAGAACCGCCTAACGCCCTGGTCGAACGACCCGGTCCGTGATCCCACGGGGGAGGCGCTTTACCTGCGAGATGAGGAAACCGGCGAGGTGTGGACTCCGACGCCCCTGCCGTGCGGCACGGACCTGCCCTATCGGGTCACGCATGGGGCTGGATACACGATCTTCGAACATAACTCGCACGGCTTGCGGCAGCGCCTGACCCTTTTTGCCAGCCCGGAAGACCCGGTTAAAATTATTCGCCTGAAGGTTGAGAACACCTTGAGCCACACCCGCCGGATCACCGCCACACAGTATGTAGAATGGGTATTGGGTACTACCCACGCTGCGAACATGGCCTATATCATTCCGGAGTACGACTCGAGCCTGGGGTGTCTGCTGGCTGCCAACCCCTACAGCGTTGAATTTGGCGAGCGGGTCGCGTTTCTCATTGCCAGCAAAGCCGTTCACGGTGTGACCGCTGATCGTGCCGAGTTTCTGGGACGCAGCGGAACGGCTGCAACCCCGGCTGCCTTGACCCGCCTGGGGTTGGAAACCCGCATTACCCCCGGCGAAGATCCCTGTGGGGTTCTGCAGATCCATCTGGATTTGCTTCCCAATAAAGCCGAAGAAATTTATTTTGTCCTGGGTGAGGGGGATAACAAAGAACATGCCCTGGTTTTAGCCAGGAAATACCATAACCTGGATCATATCAAGGCTGCCTTCGAACGTACGCACGAATTCTGGAACCATTTATTGGATAAAGTGCAGGTGCACACTCCTCAACCGGCAACCGACCTGATTCTCAACCGCTGGATGCTCTACCAGACTTTATCGTGCCGCATCTGGGGCCGTACCGCTTTCTATCAATCCAGTGGAGCTTTTGGTTTCCGAGATCAGCTGCAGGACGTGTTGGCTGTGCTGGCTGTCGATCCGGCGATTGCTCGCAAACAGATCATTAGTGCTGCCCAACGCCAATTTGAGGAAGGTGACGTGCTGCACTGGTGGCATCCACCATCCGGGCGGGGGGTGCGCACTCGGATTTCGGATGACCTTTTGTGGCTGCCTTATGTTACCGCGCTTTACCTTGAGGCCACTGGCGATACGAGCCTGCTGGATGAAACGGTTCCTTTCCGGCATGCGGAACCTCTTGGAAAAGGTGAAGATGAACGCTACAGTGAATTCCCGCAAACGGATGCGTCTTTCTCTATATTGGATCACTGCCAGCGCGCTATCGATAAGGGTGCTACGAAAGGCCCGCACGGTCTGCCTTTGATCGGCACCGGAGATTGGAATGATGGATTGAACCTGGTTGGTGAAAAGGGACAGGGCGAAAGTGTCTGGCTGGCCTGGTTCCTGTGCGATGTTTTGGATCGCTTTGCCGCGATCTGTGAGCAGCAGGAAGATAACGAAACCGCCCGACGCTACCGGTCTCAAGCCAAAAAGTATGCCGCCGCAGTTGAAAGATCGGCCTGGGACCGGGATTGGTACCAGCGCGCTTATTATGACGATGGTGTGCCATTAGGTTCAAGCCAGAATCAGGAATGCCAGATCGATGCCATCGCTCAATCGTGGGCTGTAATCAGTGGGGCAGGTAATCCGCAGCGCGCCCAACTGGCTATGCAGGCAGTGTGGGACCAGCTGGTGAGGCCGCAAAATCGGTTGGTGATGCTTTTTACGCCTCCCTTCGACAGGACCGCCCACGATCCGGGCTACATCAAGGGGTATCTGCCTGGCATTCGTGAGAATGGGGGGCAGTATACGCATGCCGCCACCTGGACGGCCTGGGCTTTTGCCTCCCTGAGAGATGGTCAGAAAGCCGGTGCGCTTTTTGACCTGCTAAACCCGGTCTACCAGGCCGACACGCAAGAAAAAGCCGATATTTATCGTGTGGAACCGTATGTGATTTGCGCAGATATTTACAGCAAGCCGCCCTTTGTGCGCCGGGGTGGGTGGACCTGGTATACGGGTTCAGCTGGCTGGATGTACCGCCTTGGTGTCGAAGCCATTCTCGGTTTCCAGAAAATTGGTGAAACCCTGCATATGGATCCGGTCATTCCACCCGCCTGGGATCAATATGAAATTCATTATCAATACAAGAACACTGTTTACCGCATCGAGGTGCACAATCCTGAACATGTGTCTGCCCATGTGCAGCAGATCTTGCTGGATGGGCAGCCGCTGCAAGACAGCTGCATTCCCCTGGTCGATGACCGCCAGGATCACGTGGCAATTGTGACCTTGGGATAATCGTGTCTGATAAAACTCAGCCCCAAGAATAAAAGCCTGGTTTGAGACGGCTTTTACCTCTTGGGGCTGAAATATAGTTTACGATCGCTCAAGGCCGAAAAAGGACACCTTCATCCTGGAGAAAAGATTTAATCGTCCGGTCAGCATGCTGGCAATCTTCTTCTTTTATGTGTAAGGTTGGCTCGAGGTTTGTGGTTATGCGATCCCCAGCCCATATGGTGTAAATCCTGCTGATGTGTTCGGCCAGCACCGTTTCGAGGATGGCCAGATCCTCTTTGCGTAAATCATGCGCAGAAATGACCAGGATTAAGCCTGCATTGAGCATCAAATTAGCTACCTCGGCCAGGCGCCGAAAATATTCCACCGCGACGTCATCCGGGTCGTCGACCCCATTCTTGAGATCGGCGTCAATGCCGTAGATCAGATTAGCCATACCGATAAAATACACGAACTTGCCATCTAAAAACAGGCGTTTTTCGAGGGATTTGGCCACATCTTTGCGCAGCCCATCGGTTTTTGAGCCGGACACCACTACCAGGGACGAGCGCTGATTGTAGCGTTCAGCGCGTTCCATTTCACTGATCGATGCGGATTCCCAGTGAATGTTTCGGCGCTGCACCCGGTTGCTCAATTTTTCGTGAGGATCGGGAAGTATGCCGGTAACGATACCCCCGCCGGAAATCTCATAAGAATCCACAATGACAAACCGGCCCGTTTCTGGAAAATCTGCAGACAGATCGCAAGCAATTGGCCGGTCGAGTTTCAAGATGCATTCGGCCACCTCGTGGCGCTGCACCTGGGTACCATCTTTTTGGGTCAGGTTAGAGGCGTCCAACACGCGCAAAATGGACTCAACTTCCACCTCAGCTCTGGCGGTGTTTAATTTAAACTGGTAGCGTTTATTGATTTCAAGAGGATTGCGTCCCAACCAAAACAGATTTGCCTTCAGACGAACTGCGGTTTGTGGACACACCTCACCGGCCAGGGCAGCAATTTCACCTCGTTTGACATAGGTCTGCTCAGTTAAAGTAAAGCCAACCGCCCAGCCTGCCGCACGCTGTAAAACAGGCTGGCTGGTGTTGAAGGATTGGATCGTTTGTACAGTTGATTTCTTGCCGGAGGGGTAAAAAATAACTTCATCTCCCACGGCCAGTTTCCCCGTCTCAATCGTGCCGGCAATAATCCGCCGGTTATCATCACCCCGGGTGAATTTATAGATATCTTGAACAGGAATGCGCAGCGCTTTTTCTTCGGCTGGCATTTTTGGTACAAAGGCTTCGATCTGTTCAAGCAGACTGGGACCGGTATACCAGGGCATGTTGGCCGAGGGGTCGGTCAAATTATCCCCTTGACGACCACTAACCGGGATATAGGCGACGGAAGTCACGCCAATCTGGCTCAGGAAATCAGTGTACTCATTAACCACGTGGCGAAAAACAGCTTCGTCGTACCCGATTAAGTCCATCTTGTTGACCAGCACAGCCATCTGCCGGATCCCAAGCATGGCGAGAAGGTAACCATGCCGGCGGGAGTTTTCCTGGACGCCTTCCTCGGCGTCAATCACCAATAATGCTGCTTCGGCCCAGGAAGCACCGGTAACCATGTTTTTGAGAAATTCAATGTGACCAGGCGCATCGATGATGGTGTAATTACGACGGGCTGTTTTAAAGAAACAGCGCGCCACGTCGATGGTGATACCTTGCGATTGTTCTTCCTTGAGCGCATCCAATAAAAATGCATATTCAAACGGTCGGGAAGTTCGCCGGCACTTCTCTTTGATCGATTCAAGTTTACCCTGGGGTAATGAATCGGTATCCGCCAAAAGCCGTCCGACGATCGTGCTTTTACCATGATCGACATGGCCCACCACAACCATACTTAGTTCATCACGTTCTGCAGTCAAGGGCAGCATCACATGTACCCCCCTTTACGCAGTTCTTCCAAGCCGCCACCATCTTCTTTGTCCTGCTCGCGTCCTGACCGCTCAGCGATATTTATTAACTGGCCCGTGCGCAGTTCAGTGACCACTTCGTGAACGGTGCTGGCTTGAGAATTGATCGGTTTTGTACAGGGCCAACATCCGAGTGAACGGTATCTCTTACCTTCGCCTTGATCGAAATATAACGAAACCATGGGGATCGCCTCGCGTTCAATGTACTCCCAGATGTTAAGTTCGGTCCAATCCAGCAAAGGATGGATGCGGACGTGGGAATTGGGGGGAAAATCGGTATTGTGCTGGTTCCAGAATTCAGGCGGTTGGTCGGCGACATCCCAGCGGCTTTTCGCATCTCGGGCCGAAAAATATCGTTCCTTCGACCGGCTGCCTTCCTCGTCTGCACGCAGGCCAACGATAACCCCGGTGTAAGGTTCCGGATGAGGATCAACCGCATATTGTTTGAGATCATGGTCCAAACGCAAGCGCGGCCAATCGCCATTGATGGTATGCACGAGGGCCTCGGTCTTCAGGGACCGGCAGCATTCAATGCGGGTTGCGTTGCCGTCCGGAAAAGTTTGTTTGTTTGCCAGTGCCTGATTGTTCTTGCCCACAATCATATCGATTCCAAATTCAAGCGCCAGGCGATCGCGATACGCGATCATCTCGGGGATTTTAAAACTCGTATCGATATGTACCAGTGGAAACGGCACATGTCCAAAAAAGGCTTTGCGTGCCAGCCATAACATAACCGTGCTGTCTTTACCGATTGACCACAACATGCACAAACTCTTGAACTGGTAATATGCCTCGCGCAATAAATAGATACTCTTATTTTCTAACCGGTCTAGCTGGTTCATGGGATCAGCCCTGTTCCCTTTTTTTTATCTGTTTTGTAAAGCAATTCTCTTATCAATCTCCTCGACCAGCCTTGCGGCGCAAGCGCCGATCGTGAGCTGCTCAGTATTCAACACTAAATCAGGGTTTGATGGTTCTTCATACGCCTGATCAATGCCGGTGTAATTTTGAATTTTACCAGCTAAAGCGCGCTGGTAGTTGCCTTTCGGATCCCGCTGGATGCATGTTTCGATGGAGGCCTGAACGTATACCTCCAAAAATGCATTCTCAGGAACCAGACTTCTGGCAAAGGCGCGCATCGACTGCTGAGGGGAAATAAAACTGGCCAGCACGATCATGCCAGCGTCCTGAAACAGCCGGGCTACCTCGGCAACCCGGCGGATATTTTCTTTGCGGTCGGCGGACGAAAAGCCAAGGTCCGCATTTAAACCCTGGCGTAGGACATCGCCATCCAATCGATAGACCGGGAACCGATGGGCAAGCAGCCTTTTTTCAACTTCGATGGCAATTGTGGTTTTACCCGAACCTGAAAGCCCGGTTAACCAAACGACCAGGCCGGTCTGTCGTTCTTGTTTATTTGGGGTTTGATCAATCGACATATTTTGGTCTTGGTGAATTACCTTTATTTTTTTATTTTTATAATGTAGACAACCGGATCATTATAAACCAATACCTCTTTGAAAAAAGAGGTATTGGTTTATTTTGGCAAGCAATGACCCAACAATCATGAATTCGCGGTTGAAATTACCGGGCCCCACAGGCTTGCAAGCAAGCCTGCATATGACCGCGCGATTCGGCTGCGATGACTGCACATTGGACCAGGCTGTATTGTTTCGCACCGATGATCTCAAGATCGAGTGGCCCGGCATATCCTGCTTCATGCAGTGCACCCACATATCCCACCAGGTCAATGTCACCGCGCCCGTTGGCCTGGTCCTCAGGCTTTCCTGGGCCCTGTTGGCGTCCCTTGCAATCGCGAATATGAACGTGCTTCACCCTGGAAATGACTGCCTTAATCGCTTCGACCGGGTTTTCGCCGGAACGATAGATGTGGGATGGATCCATGTCGACCCCAAAGGCTGGTGACGAAATGGCGTTCATCAACTGCAGGGTGGTCGGCGTATTATAGATCGCCGCACCGACGTGCGCTTTAACGCATAGATTCACGCCATACTTTTCGGCCAGGTCGGCCAGTTTTCCAATCGAGTCGATCGACTGCTGTAAACTGCTTTCATCACCGGTCTTCCCGCCAGGTCCGCAGTTGATCAAAGGAATGCCAATCTCCACCGCCGCCTGAAAAGCCTGCTCCATGCGAGCCGGGTCTTGCGATGGGTTTTCCATGGCAAGCAGTTCCAACCCAAACTCCTTGGATAAAGATTTTATTTCTGGGGCGATGCTCTGCCAACGGCTGAGCACCAGATGTTCGCTCATGCCATCGATGGCCGAGACTTCAATGCCATCGTATCCGGCCATCGCAATCGTTTCGAACGCCGTTCGAAGGTCGTACCCACCTAACAGTACTGAATTTGCGCCAAGTTTCATGATGACTTCTCCCAAAGTTAGTATTACGCCGGGACCGTGATGACATTCCCAGTATTCAGTGAATCAATTGCCGCCTGCAGCACTTTTTGCGCTGCCAGACCGTCTGCACCAGAACCGTTGATTTCTTCTGGCGCGACACCTGCGCCGACCTGTTCTAAGAAACAGTGAATCCGATCCTGGAAGGTATCTTCAAAGCCCCTGAAGCCCCCGAAGACCGGGTTGGTATATACCGTCTTCTCCAGGTTCCCGGCCGGGTACAAGGTAACTTCACGCCACATATCCTCGATCACAAACCGGCCCTTAGTCCCCGCTACTTCACAGCGTTCCATCGGATGGCCGCGCTCAATATCGTAGGAACCGGTCAACCCGCCAACGACGCCATTCTTGAACTGCATGCTGAAGTGCGCGGTGGTCCAGATCGTCCGTCCGGGTGCGGTTGTCGCAAAACACTGCACCTTTTCGACATCACCGCAGAAATGACGCATGATGTCGACCGTATGTGGGTGGAGGGCCTTGATCTGGAAATATGGCGAACTCTCCGCCGGGTTCTTGATCCACATGCTCATATTGATAAAGAGCAGGTGACCCAGTCTGCCCTCGTTCTGCCATTTCTTGGCCAGGCGGGCGGCCGGGGTAAAGCGGTGGTTGAGGTTGATGCCGTAACAAACATGCTTTTGGCGGGCCAGCGCAACCATTTCTTCAGCTTTGGCGATCTCGTTGCTGATCGGTTTTTCCCCTAAAACATTGCAGCCCGCTGTTAAAGCTTGCATCGTAGGTAGATAGTGATCACTGCTGTATTCATATCCGCCCGTGGTGATACTGCACACATCCGGATGCAGGCTATCAAGCATCTTCTGAGCATCATAAAACGCGGGGACACCCAATCGGGCAGCGGCTAAATCTGCCCGGTCCTTTTGAATATCACAGACTCCAACCAGTTTGGCCAGAGGATCACCACGATACATATCAGCGTGGCGATTGCCAATCGGCCCCATGCCGATCACACAGACATTTAACATAATTCACCTATCCGCTTATTCAGGTATTTCGTAACCAAATTGATGCATAGCAGGTTCAAGGAAATCGTAATAATTGACCCCTTGATCCAGCTTCCACCGGTCCACAGTTTCTGGATGAACCGGGATCTTTTCCAACTTGATTCCAAGGAAATCTTCGATCTTTCGCAGTGTTTCGTCCTGTTTCAGGACGAAATCCTCAAAACGTACTTCCATCCAATACTTTGGCCTGGGCGTGGATTGCATCAGATCATACTGGTATTTCCATGAAATCGCCCGTCGCAGCCGTTCATCCTCTGTAGGTGGGTATGGAATTCCAAAGTCAGCCAGGTTGTCGGTCAAGTGCCCACCCAGAATGCAATCTCGCGGGTTTCGGATCCAGTAAATATATTTTATTTCAGGATATAAACGCAAGATCCACGGGAAAACCAGGGTCGTCTCCGGGATCTTCCAGCCTCTGTTTTCTGCAGGGCTGTTCTCCACCGTGGTCAGGTAGCTGTGGATCAACCGCGTGAATTCGTCCGGAATCGCCATCGAATGCAGCTCATCCCAGTTCCAGGTCAGGTCTCCGTCCCAATGGATATATTGGGCCAGGACCCGGCAGGCATCGTACATATCTTGCGGTGGAAGCAAGTCTCCGGATTTGTTGAGTGGCTCACCCATAAAAAAACCGCTGGTAGACAAGGTATGGGAGATGGCGCGGGTCCCGGAATGCCCGCGCCCAATGATTGTGACCATCGTCATAATAGAAAAATCCTTGTGGTTTACAAGGTCACCACGTTACCGGTTTCCCAGGATTCGATGATTGCCTCAATAATGCTCTGGACATGCAAAGCATCTGCTCCTGATGCATCAATTTGATCTGGCGCAACCTGAGCAATATTTTGTTCTACCCAAACGCCGATGCGCGAAGCGAAAGTTTCACTGAAATTCATCATCCCGCCCAGGTAATCATACTGTTCAGTTTGTTTGGAGAAACGCGGGTAAAACGTGAGGTGCTCGCAGGCGTCTAACAGCACAAAACGAGCCTCCGACCCCACCACTTCGAGCGTTTCCAACCCATAGCTGCCGCCCGCATCGTAGCTGCCGGTGAGATGGCCGATAATGCCATTTTTAAACAGCAAATTAACCTGAACATTCGACCAGCATACGCGCTTTCCATCTGGCCCATCAGCCCGCGGCCCCCGTTTGAAAAAGGCTTGAACCTTTTCCACATCGCCACCGAAAAAGCGCATCACATCCAGAGAATGGGGATGCAGAGCACGGATATGGAACCAGGGAGATGACTCATTGGGGTTATTAATCCACATGGTCATGTTGATAATGTTCAGTTCGCCTAACCGACCAGAGGTAACCCACTCCTTGGCTTTCAAAGCGGCAGGGGTAAAACGATGGTTGAGGTCAATGCCGTAGCGCAGGTTCTTTTCCTTCGCCAGGGCGACCATTTCCTCGGCCTTGTGGATGTCGTTCGAGATCGGCTTCTCACCCAACACGGGGATTCCCGCGGCAAGCAACTCCATGGTCGGCTTGTAATGGTCCCCTCCATTTTCGACACCCGCGGTGGCCATGCTGACCGCGTCAATCTTGATCCCGCTGGCAAGCAGATCTTGGACGGAGTAAAAACCCTGGCAGCTGTATTTTTCCGCAGCCCGGTCAGATCGCTCTGGAATGATGTCACACACAGCTACAATCTTGACATCGTTCCGCTTTGCGTAAACCCCGGCATGGATGTTTCCAATATTTCCAACACCTACGATCGCGACATTCAAAGTCATACTATATCTCCTGTTTTCCAGATTCGATTTGGAATTTAGCAGCCAGAGTAAGGCTGCCGAAATGCATACGTTCGTGAGCCTGCCAGGAAGTCATCCATGGTTCTGACCGGTCAAGATAATGGCTCTGGCTCGATTTTTCCATCACTACAAATTATCATTTTTTGTTGAATTCAGTATTATTCTACACGATATCGACAAATTATACGCCTGAAATCGCATCAATGTGTTAAGTCTAAGATCATTTTGGCTCACATCTATTATTTTACATCCATTTATTATTGACAAGTAGAATTACCTGTGCTATTGTTTTAACGTTGGCTAAGTTTTGAGGGCCACAAACCATAAAACCAGTAAATAAAAAT
Organism: uncultured Chloroflexia bacterium; assembly: GCA_963768585.1. Classification (GTDB taxonomy): domain Bacteria; phylum Chloroflexota; class Anaerolineae; order Anaerolineales; family Anaerolineaceae; genus CAVUNY01. The sequence continues at coordinate 26,413 of CAVYIF010000018.1, read as the reverse complement.
TTTTAGATATAATTGGCATCAGATCATTCGGATTTATAAGTTTTATTTTTCCCTAACCAATCAATAATTACTTTTCCAGGCTTTTATGTTTCCAGGTAAATAAAAAAATCAATTTACCATAACAGAGAAATACCAGGACAATAGAATTAGGCCAATTGGCCGGTACAGGATTGTCGCTTGGATATCTTAATGGCTCATTTGTCAAAACCCAGTAAGGCTTCAGAACTGCCGATCAGGTCCTTTTCCTATTGTTAATAGGCGTTTTGAGCTGTTAATAAGTGTTGGATCTCGTTTTACATGGTGACAAACCTTGCAAGGAATTTCAAAACAAGGAGGTGATGCCCTCAGCGCTAAATAAAAAGTCGCAATTACAGTATTGCTGTCAAGCAGGTCGATGAAAAGATGATCAATAAGTTGCTAACAAAACTGTCGACCCAACTAACCCACTCATAAAGTTAGAAGAGGAGAAAGCCAAACATGGTTAAGAAGTACCTCATCCCATTGCTCTTCCTGGTGTCTATCGTACTATCAGCGTGCGGTGCCGCCACACCTGCAGCAACCTCTGCCCCAGCTGCTACATCAGCCCCGGAAGCAACCTCAGCTCCGGTGTCGCAGTACAGCGAAGCACCCATGCTCGACCCGTTGGTTAAAGCAGGCACAATCCCCCCCCTTGAGCAGCGCCTGCCATCCGATGTCTTCACGGTCAGCAAAGGCGTTTATTTGACCGAAGAACAGTTGCCCGACTGGCAGCCCGGTGTGTACGGCGGTACTCTGCGCGCGGCGCACGCCGTAGCCAACTGGGCTCCGGATATCTTTGTGGCGATGAACGAGCCCCTGCTCATGGCCCCCAAGATTGGCGTGCAAGGCATCGTTGGCAACATTGTGAAAGAATATAAAGTCGAAAACAACAATCAGGACTTCACTTTCACCTTGCGCAAGGGTCTGAAGTGGTCGGACGGCGAACCTGTGACCACGGAAGATGTGCGCTTCACCTGGGAAGATATCTACGGGAATGACAAAATCTACCCCAACGGCGTGGACAACATGTTCCGCACCGGGTATGCCGCTGACGGCGATCCGGGCACACTCGAAATCCTCGATGACTATACCTTCAAGATTTCCTTCCCCAAACCCTATGGTGGTTTCCTGCGCAACCTGACCATCGAAGGTTGGAAGGGTTATACCGTCATCGTCAACCCGGCCCACTATCTCAAGCAGTACCACATCAAGTACACGACCATCGACAAACTGCAGTCAGAATTGGACCGCTTGAATCTGACCGGCGGCGAGTGGTGGCAGGTCTTCACCGATAAGCGCTGCCAGAACTGGGACATGACCAACCCGAAATGCGTCGATTACCCCGGCCTGTATCCCTGGATCCCCAAGGATTCCGGCAGCCCCAGCGTTTTAACCTGGGAACGCAATCCTTACTACTTCAAAGTGGATACCAAGGGCCAGCAGCTGCCTTACATCGACAAGATCGTCTCGACCCAGCAAGACAACGTCGAAATGGTCAACCTGAAAGTGATGAGCGGCGATGTAGACTTCTTGCGCGAAAGCACGGCTCTGGTCAAGATGCCTCTGTACAAACAGAACGCAGCCCAGGCCGGATTCGATGTGCGCCTGCTGGAAATGCACGTTGACTCCAGCAACATCTTCTTCAACGAGACATTTGACGACCCGCAGTGGCAGAAGGTTTCGCAGGATTTGCGCTTCCGCCAGGCAGTCAGCCTCGCGCAGAACCGCCAGGAAATGATCGACAACGTCTACTACGGTTATGCTTCCGTTTCTTCTGAAACTGTGGACCCAGCCTATGCCGTCCAGGATATCGCCAAAGCCAACCAACTGTTGGATGACATGGGCCTGACCAAGAAAGACGCCGATGGCTACCGCCTCTACCCGGATGGTTCGTCCATGGACATCCTGCTTGAGAACGGCCAACAAGCCCCCGACCTGGCGCCGATTGCCGAACTGGTTGCCTCGAACCTCAAGCAAGTTGGTATCAAGGTCACCGTCAAACCGATTGACTCCACGCTTCACGGAACAAAGAACGCAGCCAACCAGCTGCAAATGTGGGTCATGTGGAGCCACGACCAGGGTTGGGATAACGATGTCGACGATCCTGGCCGCACTGGCCGGTTGTGGGCTGACTACATCACCAGCAACGGTGCAAGCGGTGAAGAGCCCCCAGATTGGGTCAAGCAGGCCGTGGATATCAACACCCGCCGCTGGGGCGCCGTCTCCGGTTCGCCTGAGTACAACGCGATCGTTGCCGAAGGCTTGAAGTGGACCCGCGACAACCTGCCCTACGTCAATCTGGTCGAGCACGTCAAGTACCCGATGATCGTCAATGCCAAGCTGGGTAACGTTCCTGCATCTGGAGCGCCAGCCTACGCTATTGCCGCGAACTTCAGCATCGTTCAGATGTACTTCAAACCCTAAGCATCTACTCCATAAGCCATGAGGTGGTTATCTGACACCTCATGGCACTTTATCAAGTGAACCATCCTGCGTATGGCGCCGGGGGTCTCCCGGCGCCATACCGGAATACTTATTCTGGAGGAATCGCCCGTGCTGTTTTACATTTTACGTCGTTCCTTAATGTTGATCCCGATCTTGATCGTCATGTCTGGAGTTGCTTTTTTCCTGATTCAACTACCACCGGGTGATTATGTAACGGCTCGAATCATACAACTCCAGGCTACTGGCGTTCAGGTTTCGGACCAGCAGGCAGAGGCGCTCAAGGTCCAGTTTGGCCTGGATAAACCGCCGCTCCTGCGCTATTTTCAATGGGTCTCGGGCATTGTGACCCGCGGCAACTGGGGTTATTCACTGCAGTGGCAGAAACCGGTCAGTGAAATCTTGGCCGAACGGGTGCCCATGACAGTCGCCATTTCCTTGGCTGCCTTGCTTTTTTCATGGATCGTGGCTATCCCGATCGGGATATATTCGGCAACCCACCAATATTCTCCGGGAGATTACTTATTTACTTTTATCGGGTTTATTGGGGTGGCAACGCCAGGCTTCTTGCTGGCGTTAATTATGGCTTATTTCTTCTTTAAGGTCTTTAACTTTTCGGTGACAGGCATGTTTTCAACCGAGTTCATTGACCAGCCCTGGTCCGTAGCGAAGTTTTTCGATATGGTCAAGCACATGTGGCTGCCGTTGATTCTGGTTGGTTTGAGCAACACCGGGGTCACAATCCGGGTCATCCGCAACAACCTGCTGGATGAGCTCAATAAGCAGTATGTCGTTACCGCCCGGGCAAAAGGCATGTCTGAGTGGGCCCTGCTCATCAAATATCCGGTGCGCATGGCGGTCAACCCGATCCTCAGTACGATCAGCTGGGTTTTGCCTGGCCTGTTTTCCGGGACGGTCTTGATCGATATTGTGCTCAGCCTGCAAACCATTGGCCCGGTGCTGCTGCGGGCCACGTTGGCCCAGGATATGTACCTGGCAGGCAGTATTGTTTTGATATTAAGTGCCTTAACTGTGATTGGCGCCCTGCTTGGGGACATCTTACTGGTTATGGTAGATCCACGTATTCGTTTTGGGAGGATTGAAAAGTGAGTACTCCGGTTACCCCACCCAATACCCCTGGCGCGCCTGTTGCTAATCTGGATGATGAGGTTATTCACACCGGTGAAACGAAAGAGGGAGAAGAGGACCGCTATTATTATGCCAGCCAATGGGAGCTGATCCGCTGGCGTTTCAGCCGCCATAAGTTAGCAGTGATTTCATCCGTCATCCTGATCTTGCTTTACCTTACCGCCGTGTTCTGCGAGTTTCTCTCGCCTTATGCGATCGACACGCGCTTTGAAGCCTTCGCTCAATCTACCCCATCTATTGTTCACTGGATCCGTCCCGACGGTTCCTTTGGCCCCTACATCTTCGGGATCAAAAAGGTCCTCAACCAAGAGACCTTCGTGTATGATTTTGGCGAAGATCACGATGTCATTTATCCGATCTACCTGTTCGTCCACGGCGATGAATACAAGATGTGGGATTTGTTTAAATCGGATGTTCATCTCTTCGGTATAAAAACCAAGGAAGTCCCGCTGCTGATCTTTGGCGCAGACCGGTTGGGGCGGGATTTGTTCTCGCGCACCTTATATGGAGGGCGCATCTCCCTGTCCATTGGCCTGGTAGGCGTTTTTATCAGCTTTGTCCTGGGCATTTTGCTCGGAGGGATTTCCGGTTACTTTGGCGGTGTAATCGATGATGTCATCCAAAGGATTATCGATTTCCTGATCTCGATCCCCGGCATTCCCTTGTGGATGACGCTGGCAGCTGCCCTGCCGCGCGATTGGCCGATTATTAAACTGTATTTTGCGATCACGATCATGCTCTCGATTCTGGGCTGGACCGGACTGGCGCGCGTGGTGCGCGGCAGGCTGCTCACCTTACGTGAGGAGGATTATGCCCTGGCAGCGCGAGGTGCTGGCGCCAGCGATTGGCGCATCATCACCCGTCACCTCTTGCCGGGTTTCACCAGCCATCTGATTGTTTCAATCACGTTTTCCATTCCATCCATGATCTTAAGCGAAACCGCGCTGAGCTTTTTAGGCATCGGTATGATGCCGCCGGCGGTCAGTTGGGGCGTCTTATTGCAGGATGCACAGAACCTGACGGCTGTAGCCCAGCAAACCTGGCTAATGATCCCTGCCCTGTGGGTCATCGCCGCAGTATTGCTGTTCAACTTCGTGGGTGATGGCCTGCGCGACGCCGCCGATCCTTATAATCGCTGAGGTAAATATGGAAAACATGAACCAAACAATGAACCAAACAAACAAATCTAAATCCCCGCTTTTGATCGACGTCCAGGATTTGCAGACTTACTTTTTCTTGCATGAGGGTACCGTCAAGGCTGTTGATAAAGTCAGCTTTCAGATTCGCCAGGGACGTGCGCTGGGTGTGATTGGTGAAAGCGGCTGCGGGAAATCGGTAACCGCTCAATCGCTGATGCGCATCGTGCCTTCGCCCCCAGGAAAAGAAGTGGGTGGCAAGATCATCCTGCACATAAAAGAAGAAGGTTCCTCAACCTCTGAGGTCGTTAATGTGCTCGATCTGCCGCCGGGTGGTGAAAAGATGCGCAGCATCCGTGGAAAGCAGATGGGGATGATTTTCCAGGAGCCGATGACCTCGCTCAGCCCGCTGCATACCATTGGCAATCAAATTATGGAAGCAGTACTGATCCATGAGAAGGATACCAGCAAGGAAGAAGCCCGCGAACGAACCCTGGACATGCTTCACCGGGTGGGTATTCCGCATCCCGATCGTTTGATCGATTCATATCCGCACCAATACAGTGGTGGCATGCGCCAGCGGGCGATGATCGCCATGGCATTGGTGTGCGGCCCCAGTCTTTTGATCGGCGATGAGCCAACCACCGCCCTGGATGTGACCATTGCCGCCCAGATCATTGGACTGATTAAGGACCTGCAAGCCGAATTCAATATGGCCCTGATGTACATCAGCCATGACCTGGCTGTCGTCGGTCAGGTGGCCGATGAAATTATGGTTATGTATCGGGGTATGGTGATGGAACACGCTACAAACGATGAAATATTTGATAACCCGCTCCATCCCTATACGACGGCATTATGGCGTTCGATCCCAACCATGGAAGGTAAATTGGAACGGCTGCGGCCGATTAAGGGCTCTTTACCCAGTCCTTATGCGGAAATACCCGGATGTCCATTCTTCTCGCGGTGTGAACGCAGTATACCCGGCGTTTGTGACGCGGCGCTGCCGCCTCTAAAAGAAGTATCTCCTGGACATCAGGTGCGATGTGTGCTGTATGATTAATACGCTTTTTCCCTATTATTATATTCATTCACGAGGTGATGGTGCATGAGCAATCAACAAGAATCATTGCTAGTAGTTAACAACCTGAAAAAGTATTTTCCTGCAATGGGAACTGGATTTTTTAAACGCACCGTCGGGTACGTTAAGGCCGTCGATGATGTGAATTTCCAGATGCAGCACGGTGAAACCCTTGGTGTGGTTGGCGAAAGTGGTTCAGGAAAGACTACCCTGGGCCGGTGTATCACCAAATTGTACGAGGCGACTGGTGGTGAGATCCTGCTCAACAGCGAAGGCCACACGTATTCGGTCACAAAGATAAAAGGGGATGAGTTAAAAGGTTTCCGCCGCAGAGCTCAGACCATCTTCCAGGATCCCTATTCTTCGCTGAACCCGCGTATGAATATTCTGGAAACCGTGGGTGAACCTTTGCTCGTCAATGGACTGGCCAAAGGGCGGGAACTTGAAGACCGGGTGACGGAAATGATCGTGCAGGTTGGCCTGCGGGTAGAGCATTTGCGTCGCTTTCCGCACAGCTTCAGCGGCGGTCAACGCCAACGGATCGGAATCGCCCGTGCTCTGGTGGTGAATCCCCAATTGGTCGTTGCGGATGAACCGGTTTCCGCGCTGGATGTGTCCATTCAAGCCCAGATCTTGAATCTTCTGCAGGACCTCCAGGATAAATACCAGCTAACCTACATCTTTATCTCGCATGCGATGAGCGTGGTGCGTTACGTCAGCGACCGGATCGCCGTGATGTATGCGGGGAAGCTGGTGGAAATTGGCGAGACCAATGAACTGCTCAGCACCCCGAAGCATCCTTATACGGAGCTGCTGCTGTCAGCCGTTCCGCGCGCCTCCTCACGCAAAACGATTCAAAGAGAGGCCAATCCCGGTGAACCGCCCGACCTGGTCAACATGCCCGTCGGTTGTGTTTTCCAACCACGCTGCCAGTATGCGAAAGAAATCTGCAGCGTTGAAACGCCGCCTCTGCGGGCTGTTGATGGTTCTGGCTCATTAGTAGCCTGCCACCTGGCCGAATCGATTAACTTAGAGGGGATCCGCCAGACGGGTTAATAAATTTTAAATGAGTTCAATACGCCGATTTTCAACCTATGCTTTGGCTTACCTGTTATGGGCCATTACCATCATTTTGGGTGGGATGGCCTTATTACAGGCGCGCGATGCTTACCTCTCGGTCGTCGTCATGTCAACCTTTGACCGGTTCAAGGATAATGCCGCAGATCTTTTCTATTCTTCGCTTCAGACGCGCACCCTGGATACCTGGTCTTATCTTCTGTTAGGCCTGCTCCTGGTGATATTAATTGTTGCAGTCGAATATTTTTATCGCACGGGAGTCCAACCCGGGATGCTGCGGCTGCGTTTTTTTCAGGTGACGGCGATTGAATTTGGTGTTTTATTTGCGGCCAACCTGACCAGCGCTATCGTTGTTTGGGGCGTGAGCGGATTTACGTGGCAGAGCCTTTTTTATCCGCTGTTAGAACTGATCACCACCGTCATTTTTATATGGCTGTGGATCGATAACAAACGCCGCAGTAATGCGGCGGAAACAAACCAGCCGGCTTGAGCGTTTACAAATATCCAACAAGGAGTTCTGAATGCCTTCCAGTGGCAAAAAGAAGCGTTTACCCAATATTTTATTGATCGGGATCAACTCCCTGCGAGCCGACCATATGAGCTGTTATGGATATCACCGCCAGACCACTCCGCACATCGGAAGATTTGCTGAAGGCGGCACCATTTTTGAAAATACTTACAGCGCCCATATTCCCACTACCAGCGGTTATGGTTCGATGTTAACCGGGATGGATGTCTTCAACACGCAGATGGTGGCGCTGCGTCATAAAGGTCCCTTGCGCCCCGAAATAAAGACCTTGCCTGAGATCTTAAAAGAGCAAGGATATAACACCTCCTGTGTCGGGTTCACCGGGAATCCCGCCTCGCGCGGCTTCGATAAATACCTCGAATTTTCCGGATGGGGCAGTTGGGCAGAGGGCCGCAGTCCAAAGGCGCAGAATCTAAATGACGTCACCATTCCCGAGTTGGATCGTTTGGCTTCAAAGAACAAACCTTTTTTCCTGTTCCTGCGCCACATGGATCCTCATGCTCCATACCTGCCCCCGGCACCGTACGAGCGCGCGTTCTATCACGGAAACGAATTGGATCCGGCTAACCATTCAATGGACCCGGTGATGAGCTTTAAACCCTTCTGTGACTTCTTCGCCAGCTGGATGCCGCCGGGCATCAGCGATAAGGATTACGTCATCGCCCAGTATGATGGAGCAATTGCCTATATGGATGCCTGCATCCAGACGATCTTCACGGCGCTGGAAGCGCACGGTATCCTCGATGAAACCATCGTTGTGATTAATTCAGACCATGGCGAAACCTTGTATGATCATGATTGTTATTTTGATCATCACGGCCTTTACGAGCCCACTTTACACACCCCGTTAATTATCCGCTACCCCGGCAAAGTTCCAGCGGGGAAACGCGTCGCTGGTTATAACCGCCTGCAAGATTTAACCCCAACCCTGCTGGACCTGGCAGGTATCGAGACTGGAATTGCTTTTGATGGTAAGAGCCTGGTGCCCATGGCCAACGGCGAAGTGGCATCTTACGCCAGTGAATTTTATATCACTGAATGTACCTGGATGCGGAAACACGGCTGGAGAACCCCCCAGTGGAAATTGATCGTGGCCCTGGAACCGGACATACATTTTAAACCACCGGTTGAATTGTATAATCTGGTCGAAGATCCCCTGGAAAACAACAATCTGGCTGAAAGTGAACCGGAAGTTGTCGCCGCTTTAAAAACGCGGATGGAACAGTGGATTGCGAAAAGGGAACAAGCGACGGGCCTGGAAAATCCGATCATGCACCAGGGTGATTGGCATGGTCACGAGGGCGTTGGCGCTTTCAAAACCTCCCAACAGGCCTATGATACCCTGCATATTGGCGACGTGGGCGCGGCGATTCGCCTACAGGCTAAATCCAGATAATCAGGTCATAATAACTACGTATTAAAAATAAATTCGGTGACAACTTAACTGTCACCGAATTTATTATAACCAAAACCATGAAACTTCAAAATATTCGCACGAAAAGTCTGATTTTTTCCTTTTTCACCTTGATTTTCCTGATCTTATTGATCAAGATCAAGACTTTTTTTAATTTCTACGATGAAGGCTTTGCCATGTTTGGATCGATCCGGGTGCTGAACGGCGATGTGCCTTATAAAGATTTTTGGGCCATTTACCCACCTGGTCAATTTTATATCCTGGCGGGGGTCATCAAACTCTTCGGCGCCAATCTGCTCTATGCCCGGATTTATGACACCCTGATTCGCTTCTTAATGGTCATTGGCGTTTACCTGATCGCAAAGAGACTGGCGCTCCGCAAACTGGCATTCCTGGCAGCCTTAATCGCCGGGATGCTGCTCGCCTCGGCGGGGTTTTACTCTTACGCAGTTTTCCCTGCCTTGACTCTCGGGCTCTGGTCTATTTTTACCTGGTTGAAATTCACCGAGAACGGAAACAGAGGTTGGCTTTTATTTTCTGGTGTTCTCCTGGGGGTTGCGGTCATCATCCGTTGGGACATTGGCGCTTATGCCGGGATCAGTGTGTTGGCAGCAGGTTATCTGGCTCTGCTCATACCCGGATTAAAACAAACTCAGTTACGAGATCGCCAGAGTTCCCGAAGCGGAATAAGATTTCGTCTGGCAACCTGGCTTGCTCCTCTTAAAGAGCTGGTCTGGTTATTGGCTCCTATGTTAACTATTGCTCTCCTGGGTTACGCTTTGATCGGTTTTCAAAGTGGTTGGAAAAATCTTTTCGAGCAAGTTTTTTATTTCCCAACTTCTGTGCTGCACAGCGTTCGCTGGTTGCCTTATCCAAGCTTGATCCCTCACAATCTGATCGAATGGGTTCCCTATTATGATTCGCAGATACCCAAATTCAATCTCCCCTCTGAGGATTGGACCAGGTTCTATGCGCCTATTTTGACCCTTGGGGTTGCGGTCATTTTACTCGTGATTAAATTTGTGAAGGACCGGGCATCTCTCAACCAGGGATATTTCACAATAATTGCGTTGACACTGTTCGGAGGACTGCTCTTTAATCAGGCCCTGAGCCGGTATGATTTGATCCATGTGACCCCGGCTTCCATCCTGACTTTTATCGTTGCAGCAGCCTTTATCCAGCAATTCGTCACGAAAGGTATGAAGGCCTGGGTCAAAAACAGCCTGTTCGCCCTGTTGATTGGATTGACCATTCTCTATTTTGCCCCAGCCTTAAAGGATTTGCTCATATCATTGGATACCGCTGCGCCCTGGGGGTGTTATTCACATCTCCAAATCGCTGGTTGCGTTACCTTGAATAATGATGAAGAACAAGCTGTCACATTTATCAGGATGAATACACAGCCGTCGGAACCTATTTTTGTGGGCAATCAGAAACATGACCGCATCTTTGTCAGCGACATCGGCTTCTATTACCTTGCAGGCCGGCCGAGTGCCACCCGTTATCACGAGCTTTATCCAGGGGTAGCGACTACCCTTCCCATCCAGCAGGAGATCGCAGGTGAACTGGAGGCGAAGGAAGTCAAATGGGTTGTTCTGGTCAAAATTTGGGATTCAAACGAACCAAACGGAAGTGCATTAAGCAGCGGCGTGACCTATTTGGATGACTATTTGCGCGCCCATTACCGTTACATCGCTGCGTTTGGCATTTACGAAATATTTATAAGAAAATCTTGATGGAGGATTTGATTGATGAATCAACGTGAACAGGCCCTGAGAGTGCTGAATTATGAGGCATACGACAGCCTCCCCATCGTCCATTTTGGATTCTGGAATGAAACATTGGATTTATGGGCCAGTGAGGGACACATATCCCAGGAAGAAGCCCAGCATTGGGGGGATGGAAACCAGTATGACATCAGCATTGGCCGGAAACTAGGCTTTGACTTCAACTGGTACTCCGCCTTTCATTTTGCATCCAGCCTGAAGCCAGGCTTTGAACGGCGCATCCTGCGGACGCACGAAGATGGCTCCCGCGAGATTATGAACGCGGATGGTGTCACCGTTATGGAAAAAGATGAGGCGGGGTCAATTCCCAGCGAGGTAGAACATCTGCTAAAAGACCGCCAGACCTGGAAGGATCTGTACCTGCCCAAACTGCAGTGGTCCCCCGACCGGGTCAACTGGCAAATGCTAGACGCGATGCCGTCACCTGAAGAGCGCGATCATCCGATAGGCTTGCATTGCGGCAGCCTGTGGGGTCGGATTCGCGATATCACCGGGTTGGTAGGATTAAGCTATTTGATCTCGGATGATCCCACCCTGGTGGATGAAATGATTGAAGTCACTGCCGAATTATGCTTCCAGGGCGTTAAGGCCATCCTCGCGCGCAACGACAGCTTCGATTTTGCCCATTTTTGGGAAGATATTTGCTATAAGGCCGGGCCTCTGGTAAATCCCAAGTTCTTTCACGACAAGATTGGCCCGCATTACAAGCGGATCACCGATCTGGTTAATTCGCATGGTATCCATATCGTTTCCCTGGATTGTGACGGCAAGATCGATAAACTCATTCCGACCTGGTTTGAGAACGGCGTAAATACAATGTTCCCCATCGAAGTTGGCACCTGGAATGCCAGCTTGACTCCGTGGAGAGAGCAGTACGGCAAAGAGCTGCGCGGCGTGGGGGGGATGAATAAAGTGGTTTTCTCACGAGATTATGCCGCTGTCGACGCGGAAGTTGAACGCTTGCGCCCGATCATCGATCTTGGTGGATTTATTCCATGCCCGGATCACCGCATCGCGCCCGATGCAAAGTGGGAAAATGTCCAATATTACTGCGACCGGATGCGTACTATTTTTGGGTAGCAGGGACCGTTTGAGCGAGTATTACGGATGGTTCATCCATTTCAATGAACGGAATTTTTTGGTATAAATAGAAAAATTAGGATAAGCAAACCGGTTTAATCTCCAAGAATCGAGGCTACAGTGGGAAAAAATGTGGATTATTCATATCTGACCCAAGGCATAGCGGCTCTGAGCCGCGCTCATCATGCCACAACCATGACCGGGCACCTCGGTGCAGCCGTTGTTGCTGGATATTTCATTGGCGAACAGCAGCCTGATCTGGATCCATTTATCTTTACAGGTATCGAAACTGAGCTGGACCGGATTATACAAGGCCAATCGGTGTTCAGCCCCCAACCCGATTCCGCCATCACCGTTTCTGAAATGTTTGAACCTTTCCCCCAGGATGAGGCGCGTGCAGACCTGATTGACACCATCCCGCAGGCGTTGGCCAAAAACATTGGTGAAGCGCATGAATCGGGGCATAATACAATTTTTGCTTCGATTGCGATTCGCGCTTTAAAAGACCACCCTGAAATCGCCACACCTGCCGTCATCGAAGGCGTTCGCCGTTTAATCTCGGCTTTCGATGGCTCCGCGCCTGGCAGTGGTTACTATGGGACGGAACGCGGCCGCATCAGCGGCAGCCTGGTGGAGCTGCCCGAGGATTCGGATTTCCCACCTTACACCGATCTGCATTCGATGGTGCGTGTCGTGTTAAATGAATTGATCCTGCAGGCGGCAGAAAAAAGACAGGGTTACGGCGGTTTGGTACACATCATCAATCACGCGGCCGCATTGTGTGAACTGGCGGCGTATGGATATCCCCAGCTGGCCGTCGAGGGATTAAAAGGTCACCACCAGCATGTGCAGTTGTGGAAAACATTACCCGATGTGACGAATGAAATGGGACCACAATCACCTGTGGCGCATGATCTTTGGTCACCTGAATATTGGCGGCCTGGCAACCTCAGGCCGGGTGCCGCCAGGCTCACGCACCGCATCAAGGTTTTTTACGGTTTTTATACGCTGGTGAATTTCCTCGATGATCCAACCGGAACCAGGCAGGCAGAGGACATGCTGCGCTATCTCGTGTAAGATCCCATGATTCGCCGGTATTGTGGGGCAATCGAGATAACCGATCTCCTAAATAATGCGTGGGATTTTCCGCCAGAGCGGAAAATCCCACGCTTACTTTACTTACAACTGCCACTACAGCTCGTGGTGCCCGGCGGGCAGCACCTGAGATGCTTTATTTTCCAGGTCGATTTGAACCGGAACGGGTGAATCGATGGTGACTTTATCCGGTGTGGCCTGAACAGTGATCAGCCCGTGCGGAGTAGGTACGCTGCCTTTGGCCCAGGCCAACCCTCCCAGTCGGGGGGCGATTCGTGCCCTGGCATAGCCCGGTTCCAGGGGGGTTACTCCCAGCGTGTAAAATACCATGTCGCGGGTTGGCGTACAACTCCAACCATGAACGTGAGTGCCCCATCCCCAGCATTCACCGATGGTGTCGAACCCTCCCACCAGGAATTGCGACCAGCGCCGGTAGAGTTCGGTCAGTTTTCCTGCCTGCCCAGCTTGCGCGACGGCGTCATGAACCAGATAGCTGATGAAAGGCTCGCCGATGACAATCTGATTTTCGGTATCCCAATCGGCGACATAGACCCCCATCATCTGCTTCATCATTTTATCGGGTGAATACTCCCCACTTTCACCGCCGGTCCATGATCGCACGACTAATTTTTGCGAATCTGTGATCGTTTCGACGATCCGCGCCCACCGTTCTTCTGGCGCCAGGTTTGAAACGATGGCCAATGCACCAGCTACCTGGCTGATCGGCTTTTGCTGAACACCTTCTTTGATATGATCCACATAGGTACCGCGGGCTTCATCCCAGAACATCTCGTAGCCAGATTTCGCCCTGGCGTACAGACCTTCGGCCCATTCCTGGCTGGCTTTTTCTCCTAACCACTGCGCCATTTCCACGAATTCATGCAAACCACGCGCCCAAATCGCAGTCAGGATCGAACTGGTATCTTCGACGAACAAACTTCCCCAATCCACCAGGTTCCATTCCACCACGTCTTTCAACACGCCTTTCGCAGTCTGGTAGGGTTCGTACCAGCGCAAGATGCGTTCGATGGTGGGCATGAAAGATTTAACTTTCGCTTTGTCGCCCTGGAAGCGGTAAAAGTTATAGACACCGTGCACCCAATGCAGCGACCAATCAGGGATGGTTATAGTCCCACTGGCTTCGATTTCTCCGGCGACGCTCATCGGCAAGATTCCATCGTAACGCGGCGAGTTTCCCAGGGTCAGGTAATGCCAGGCGAGGCGCCAATCCAGGTTGGTCGCCAGATGGACCATCTGGTGCACCACACTGTCTCCAACCCAGGCACGCTGCTCGCGCGTTGGACAATCCAGGAATGCATCATGTGAATTTAGATTGACGGTGCGGATCCCGGCAGTATAGATTTTGTTCAACTCCGGATCAGAGCATTCGAAAGAAGCCCCACTTTGCCAGGGATAAATATGCTCTCGAAGGGCGAGGTTGGTGATCGTCACAGATCCTGCTACGCCATGGATTACCAGGTAGATATAGCGCAAACCATTCGAGTCGAAGACCTCAAAGCGATCATCCTTGCCGCGAGCGATATAACGGCTGCCGGATTGCTGCGCAACCAGCCCTACCATCTTGGCCTGAAGGGGGTCTTCTACATAAGCCAGCTCAAACATCGTCCCTTCCGGCGCACTGACCTCCAACTGCACGAGACCTGAGACGATCCGGCCCATATCCACGATCAGGCGAGACACAATTCCTTCTTGAATATCCAGGGCAAGCGGACATTTGACTGGTTCGGGTGGAGAAGCGGCAGGGAAAGCAAGCGTGCTGACTACCCGGGCAACTGGATTGGCTGGTGTAATATCCACCGGCCCCTGTACGCGTTCAAGGCGAATGTTGAAGGGCTGGACGACTTCTCCACCTAAGGCAGCGATTGGACGTGGATAAAGCGGTCCGTAGGGATCGGCAGGGGGCTGGGACCGGGCAAAACCGCCGATATGGATTGCGCGCAGCACCTGGGCATTGCCCCAACTGCTGTCGTCAAATCCGGCAGATTGCCATCCGGTAGGCAGCATGCGGGCATCTACTACCTCGATCGGAACGCCGCCGCCGATGACGTCATCCCCGTCGACCGAATCTACAAGCCAGGCGCCGCCCTTGCGAGCCTTCCAGGATTCATCGCTCACCAACCAGCCATCCTCACCTAAACTGGACTCAAAAACCATCATCCCGGTCCGACCCAGGCCCGTATTTGCAACGGGAGGAATGTACATGGACAGCGGTCTACCGTAAAACTTTACATACACGGCGATAATATTCTCGCCTGTTTTTAGATAGGGGGCAAGATCGAATAAATCATAGTACATGCGGCGCGGCTGGCTGCGTATGGGTCCCCGGTAGACTTCTTCTCCGTTGACAAACAATGCGTAGCGCGAATTGGCGGTGATGCGAGCCGGGGCCCTGGCAGGGATCGAACTCAAATCGAAAACTTTGCGAAAGAGCCCATGTGATTCTTTGCGTGAGGTTCCTTCTGAGCCGGGCAAGGACATTTTCATCTCAATCTTGTCCTCGGGAACCCAGATCCATTGGGACTTCCAGCGGATTTCCGGAAAATCTTTTGAAGTTATATTAAGAGACATTTTTGACTCCTATACCTTTCCTGCTTCAGCCAGAGCTGCTTCGATGGCTGATAACAAGGCCTCGGTACCTGACCTTCTGCCGATCCCTCTACCGAGCAATTGCCTTAAGGATTGGCTGCCGTCACGACTCATGAACCTGAGCAGCATCTCTGTACCAGGGAATTGCTGAATGGCCTTGGTGACTACCTCCATGGCTTCAGGAGAGCCTATTATTTCCCCAATGGGGTCATCGATGGTGAGCGGTCCGCGAGCGTTCGGGTCCGTATAGGCATAGGACCAATGGTATGAACCCGAACCCACGTCAAATGGTTCTTGATCGCTGCCAGGCAGCGTCACCAGGGCGGTCGTATTTGCGGGAACCTGGATGTCGACTGTGATCTTTCCACCGTCAATTTTCCAGGCACATTCGGCCATGCCATAGGGGGTCAGGTGGCGCGCGCGCGTGTAGGTCAACCCGCCGCCTGGCTGTGGGTGAATTTCAATGCGGTGGTAACCCGGCTCTGCAGGTGCGAGGCCGCCAGTGAAACGGTGGATCCAATCGGCAACTGCGCCCAGAGCGTAATGGTTGAATGACGTCATTTCGCCCGGATTAACCGATCCGTCCGGAAGCATGCTGTCCCAGCGTTCCCAGATGGTGGTGGCACCCATGGTGACCGGATAGAGCCAGGAGGGGCAGTCGCGCTGCATCAGCAAGCTATACGCAGATCGCAAATTTCCGGTCTGGCACAGGGCATCACACATCAATGGGGTACCGACGAAACCGGTGCGAATATGATATCCGCTCTCTAGAACCAGACTCTTCAATCTCTCTCCAGCACCATGGATCTGGTCAGCAGACGGGAGCAGTTCGAAAGCAATCGCCAAAGCATAAGCCGTTTCAGCGTCGCTCATCAACCGGCCTGCGGGGGTCACGTACTCGCGAGCAAAAGCATCGCTTACTTCATCTGCCAGCGCCTGGTAATGCGCTTTTTGATCGTCTAAACCGAGCACATCGGCTGCCCAGGCTACCATTTGGGCTGAGCGGGCAAAGTATGCGGTGGCCACGATGTTTTTGTCGGTACGCGCCTGCGCCGGATTGTCCGGGGGCGCCGTGGGATCGAGCCAGTCGCCAAACTGGAAGCCGGTATCCCACAGGCGATTTTCGCCTGCCAATTTTTCTATATGATCTACCCAGGCATGCATGCTCTCAAATTGGATTTCCAGGATCTTGGAATCACCGAAACGCTGGTATAACACCCAGGGGACTACGACAGCCGCATCGCCCCAGGCCGCTGCCGCGAAGCCCTCGCCCATGGTATTGGGCACTACGGGGGGCACAATGCCGCCCAACTTTTTCTGTTCGGCTGCCACGTCTGCCAGCCATGATTTAAGGAATCCACTGACATCAAACAGGAATGATGCCGTAGGCGAGAATACCTGCAGATCACCGGTCCAGCCCAGGCGTTCGTCACGCTGCGGGCAGTCGGTGGGCAGATCTACGAAGTTGCCGCGCATGCCCCACAGGGTGTTTTCATGCAGGCGGTTGATGAGTGGATTGGAGCATTCGAACCAACCGGTTCTTTCCATATCGGAGTGAATCACCACCGCCTGGAGGTCGGAAGCCTGCAGTTGACCTGGCCAACCTTCGACTTCCGCGTAGCGGAAGCCGTGAAAGGTGAAATGCGGCTCCCAGGTACCGCCGGCTTTCCCGGACAGGATGTAACGATCGGTTGCTTCGGCATGGCGCAGCGGCCGCGTGCATAATTCTCCATTTTCCAACACTTCGGCATGACGCAATGTGATCGTCTGCCCGGCATCGCCTTCAGGGATGGTTAATCGCAGCCAACCAACAAGATTTTGCCCGAAATCGACCAGAGTTTTTCCGGACGGAGATTGCGACACGGAAACAGGATCAACCTCTTCGATCCGCCTGACCGGGGGGCCTACCGGTGAAAAGAGCACGCTAAAATCTTGTTCGATCGTGCGCACACCGGACCAATTTTGGTCGTCAAACCCGGCAACGGACCAACCAGGCTGCTCCAGTCGGGCATCATAGGTTTCGCCTTCATAAATCCCGCTGGAAAGGATCGGACCGGTGGATGAACGCCAGCTATCATCGGAACAAATTACGACCCGGGTTCCATCTTCGTATTGGATCTCCAGTTGCGCTAAAAGCGCCAGGCGGTCGCCCCAACTATTGCGCCTGCCAGCCCCGAACCCAATCCGTCCGCGATACCAACCATCCCCCAGGGTGGCTCCAATTGCATTTTCGCCTTCCAGCAGGTACCCGGTCACGTCAAAAGTCTGGTAGCGCAAGCGGTGATCGTAGCTGGTCCAACCAGGGGCCAGCACGTGGTCGCCTACCACGGCTCCGTTGAGCTGAGGTTCATATACCCCCAGGGCGGTTATGTACAGGCGAGCGGATTTTACGCCCGGGCGCACATCGAAAGTGTGCCGCAAGTAAGGCGATGGTTGCTGCTTTGTGGTGTCTTCGTCCCAATCGGGGGTGATAAAGTTGGCGGTCCAATCAGACTCCTGCAGCAATCCCGCTTCAACGACGGCTGAATCACTCCACGTTGAAACCTGCCCATCGCTGCCCCACACACGAACGCGGAGGCTTAACTGCTGGCGAGATTCGAGTGGGTCAAATGGCCAGGTTACCAGCACGGATTGGTCGGAACTGACCTTGTTGGTCTGGCCTTTTAACTGACCATCCACATCGTAGGCTTCAATTTCATATGCGGACTGATGCCAATCTGGGGTCGTCGATTGAACGATCCACGAAAGGCGCGGTGCCTCTGAACCAATGCCGATTGGTTCGCGGAGATGCTCAAAACGAAGACCTGTCACGATGGGTATGGGATTTGAAGCTGGCTGTGTTGACATTCTTTCCTCCAAAACATAGTGATTGCGACCCAGGTTGGGTCGTTGGGTTGCGTTAAAACCGTTTCTTAAGCGATGGAAACCTGTTAGAGTAAATTTGAACTGGCGATTAATCCCAGTGTTGATTTTTTGAGAGTTTCACGCTGCCAGTTTATTAGTTAAGTATACATGAAGAAGGCCGATCTATATCAGACCGGCACCTGAGAGAACAAAGGAATCGTGTTTTAACTTCAGCCCAATTAAATCACTCGCAGGGCAGCCCGGGCGGCATGGTATCCGCACATCCCATGCACGCCTCCGCCAGGTGGGGTAGATGAAGAGCAAATGAAAATATCGCGCGCAGGTGTGGTGTAAGGTGAGAGACGCGCCACCGGGCGGGTGTAAAGCTGAAGCAGGTCCTGGACCCCACCGTTGATATCCCCGCCAATGTAATTTGGGTTATAAACCTCCATCTCAGCCGCAGTGCGCGTGCTGCGGGCCAGAACCACTTCGCGGAAACCTGGGGCAAAGCGTTCGATCTGGGTCTCGATGGCGCCGGTCATATCCAGAGTTGAGCCGGCGGGGACATGGCAGTAGGCCCAGGCGGTATGTTTACCGGCCGGAGCCCGGCCTGGGTCGAAGGGGGTTTGCTGGACGAAGAGCACATAAGGATGAGCGGCATGCTCCCCGCGCCCAGGAGCGCGCTCGGAGGCAGCGATCTCATCCAGGCTGCCGCACAGGTGGACCGTGGCAGCCCGATTGCAGGATGGGTCTTTCCAGGGTACGGGACCGGCGAGGGCATAATCGATCTTAAACACGCCTGGACCGTAGCGGTAGCGTCCCAATTGGCGCCGGTAACCGTCCGGAAGACGCTCCCCGGCAATCTGCATCATCTGGCGCGGAGTAACATCAAACAGGTAAGCCCTGGCCGGGGGCAGATCTGCCATCGAGCGAACGGTGAAGTTGGTGCAGACCTCGCCCCCCAGGCCGGAAAGGATGGCGTTCATGGCATTGGCGATCGCCTGCGAGCCACCCTGTGCCATTGGCCAGCCCACAGCGTGCGTCATCATCCCCAGGGTCAGCCCGTAGGCGGCTGTGGCAAGCTTTTCCAGCGGGAGCATGGCATGCGCCGCCAGCCCGCCGAAAACAGCCCGCGCGCGGGAGCCCGTAAAGGATAGGCGAGCCAGACTGGCCGCCGGCAGCAGGGCCGAGATGCCAAAACGGGCCATTAGCAAAGGGTGGTGGGGGGGCAGCGGCAGGGGGCCAAGCAAATCCTCTACCAATTTTTGCCAGTTCGCAGCCAGCGATCCAAACATGCGCCGGTAAGCCGGCCCGTCTGGGCCTAATTGTGCGGCAGTCTCGCTCACATCTCGCTCAAAAGTGACCGCCGGGCCATCATCGAAGGGATGAGCCACCGCTGCCGGAGGATAGATCCATTTCACCCCATGCTGTTCGAGGGGCAGGCTGCGCATGAAAGGGGAGGCGACCCCCAGGGGGTGGATGGCCGAGCATATGTCGTGCCGGAAGCCGGGCAGGGTCAGTTCGGCGGTGCGGGTTCCGCCGCCAACTGACTTCTCTGCTTCAAGCACCAACACCCGGCAGCCCTCACGCGCCAGGGTGATGGCTGCTGCCAGGCCGTTTGGTCCTGCCCCAATTACAATCGCGTCATATTCAGGCATCATTATCATATTTAACCATAGAGCCCAGGGAAAACCCTAAAAAAACGGGGATTCTCTGCGACTCTGCGGGTCTGTGAACCTGTTCTATTTTTTTATTACGCGCCCAAACCAGCGCAATGGGGCGGCCAGGGTGTAAAAAGTAGTGCGGATGGCAGCATTCTGCCAGATATTTTTGGCTTCACTCCACTGCAGGCGCGGGTCAACCAACACTTTGCGCAGCTCGGGCTCGCTGCCGGCTGCCCCAAAATGGGCCGCCAGGTTGCGCAGGGTCTGCATCCAAAAATCATCTTCCATCTTGTGGCCGACCCCCAGGCGAAAAGTCAGTTCATATAGCGGGTCGCTGGCTCGAACCAGGGCCTGAATCTGGGCGATCGTATCACTGCCGCGGCGTTCGGCACTGAAGGTGATCATCGCGGCAAACATGTGCCCTTCCGGGGTCATGAAGGAAAAAGATTCATCATCCGCATAAACGACCATGATCCCGGTTGAGATGACCGGCCCGCCACCGGGAATGGTCATCCCGCCCGGCCCAGCCAGGTTTAATAGGGCTACCTGCCCCGGAGCAATGCCGGGTGCCTGGCCGGTATCGCCAGTCAACTGGCTGTCATTGACGGTCAACTGGCCGTAGAAACGATTGCCCTTCGGCCAGAAGGAAGCGAAATTTTCTTTCCAGCCCCGGATCAGTGCCTGTGGGGTGACCGGCGAACCTGCCAGACGAATGGAATAGGTTTTCTGCCACATCTGGCCAAAGCCCTGCACCGGTCCAGTGACCTTGCGGCCTTCCACATTAAGATTAACCCCACCGGCCTGGACACCACCCACCTTCAGTCGGTCCACCGGTTGAGCCCAATCGCCCTTGCGAGAAGTTGGTTGTTCTGATGGGATGTTCATTGTTTTTCACCTTTCATAAATAACGATAACGAATATCTTCAATTGGGTCGGCCGATTTACATCACCGAGGCCAAAGCTTCGCCTTCGCTGGCATAAATGCCGATGGCTTCATTCAGGCGAGTCAGCTCAAAAATCTGGCGGTAATGTTCGCTCAAGCCGCAGGCTAACAGGCGCTGTTTCTGGCGTTGGGCGCGGATCAGCAATGTGACTAGCAAACCGATACCAGAGCTGTTCATGTATTCCAGACCACTGAAGTTGAACACCACGGCCCGAGGCGAACCGGCGCAAGCCTGGTTATAGGCATCCGTGAGGACGGCTTCGGCAAAACCGGTCACCTCGCCGAGGATCTCCACGATGGCAACGCCATCTTTGGCCTGGCGAACAGTGGTTGATAATGGCATTGTGCTCATAACTACCTCCAAAATTTGATGAAAGATCACTCGATAACATTAATCTGATCTGGGTAAAGGATTTTTCTAAACCTGCTAACCCGCTAACGCGCTGGGTTCATCTTCATAAATTTGCATAAAGTCCGAGAGGCGCGTGATGCGGAAAATTTCCTGGTAATGCTCGCTCAAGCCGCACACGACCAGGCGGATGTGTGATTTGCGCGCCTGGGCCAGCAGACCTACGATCAAGGCGATACCCGTGCTGTTGATGTAATCGACTTCTTGAAAATTGAGCACCACGGCGGAAGGGCTGCCCTGTGCGGCTTGCGCATAGGCAGCGTTGAGAGCTTCTTCAGCGGTGCTGTTGATTTCGCCGTGCAGTTCCACCACGGCTATTCCGTTCTCGGAACGAACTTGAGTCTCAAGCTGCTTGACCATTTTTCTAGCCTTCCTTTGTATTCAGAACCAGCTCAATGACGTGGTGTTTATTGTCGCTGCTGACTTTGAGATCATCGACCATGTTTTTGATCAGAAAGAGGCCCCAACCGCGCGGCGACTGCAAACCGGCCAGCTTGGCATCCAGGTCGGGCGATTCCGTCTCAGGGATTTCCGTCCCGCCGCCGTGGTCGATAATGCGCACGGCGAGTCTTTTCAGGCGAGCGCATCACGGCAATATGAACCGGCAGGTCTTCACGGTACTGGTTGCCGTGTTCCATGGCGTTCATGGTCGCTTCGGCCACGGCGGTTTCCAGCCGTTTGCGGCGGGCTTCCGGCAGTTGCACATCCTCCAATGCCGCGAGCACCTGCTCGACGGCCTGGCGTTCGTTGCCTGGCTGGCTGGGAATATCGAACTCGGTCAGGAGCTGTATGGGATCACCGTTCGAGCTTTCAACTGCATCTCTTTCAACCACCAGCAGGGTAATATCATCCTCCTGCTCGTGATTGGGGCCGGTAAAATCTGCCAGAGCGCCCATCAGGCGTTCCACCAGGTCTGCGCCTCGCTCGGGTCCGGACATCAAATCTTTGATGCGCGGGAAGCCGAACATATCGCGCTGCGGGTTGTGGGCTTCCGCCAGTCCGTCGCTGGAGCAAAGCAGCAGGTCGCCAGGGGCAAACACGACCTCTTTTTCCTCGTATTCCATGCCCGGCATAAGACCCAAAGGCATGCCGCGCGCAAACAACTCCACCAATCCGCCGGCGGTGCGCAGGTAAGGCAGGTCCTGCCCGGCGTTGGCATAGCGCAGCGTCCCGCTGGCGGGGTCGAGCACGGCATACAGGCAGGTGACGAACATTTTGGCGGGGATATCCGGGCAAAGCAGATCGTTCACCTCGGCCAACACCTGGCCCGGGGATTCCATATGTTCGGCCCGGGCGCGCAAGATGCTGCGGGTGGTGGCCATTACCAGGGCCGCCGGCACTCCTTTATCGGTGACATCGGCGATCACGATCCCCAGCTTACCGTCGGGATAAGGGATAAAATCGTAAAAATCTCCGCTGACGGCGCGGGCCGGCTGCCACAAAGGGACAATCTGCCAGCCTGGCAGTGAAGGAACGTCCCGGGGGAGCAGCGTTTCCTGGATGACGCGCGCCACGCGCAGTTCCTGGTCGATACGTTCGCGCTGCCGGGCTTCAATCTGCTGCTGCTGGGCCAGCTGGGCCACGCGCAGCGCGGGGGCAGCCTGGGTGGCCAGGGTCGCCAGCAGGCGGCGATCGTCGCTGGAGTAATCCTGCTCAGATCGGCGCTGTCCTAAATTTAACAGGCCAATCAGTTCACCCTGGCTGACCAGCGGTACGCTGATTTTTACCCCGGCATCTTTGAGCTCTTTCAGCGCGGGCGAATCGAGCTTCAAATGATCGATCTCAACCACCCCGTTGGCGCCCAGCAAATAGGCCAGAAAGGGATCATCTGGGCGTAAGTCCAGCTCGATGGTTTTGACCTGGGTCGGGATGTCCGCGGCCTGGTTTACGGCAGCCGGTGGATCAGGTTTTTCTTTGGAATTGATTCGCAGCCATTTTCGCATTGTTGCCAGCATTTTTTACCTCATGTAGATCCAGTATATCGACCAGGCGTCCATTAATCGTTACGGAAATCGTTACCGGACGCGGATTTTTCCCATTCTGCGGCGGGGGGCACCCCCAATGTGCGCCACTGCGGCGCCAATGGGCGCACGCCCAGATCCTGGACGATCTTGCGCGCGGCCAGGCCGACCACGGCGGCAAATGTGGGGTAAGCGATTTCCATCTCAGCCAGCTGCTCGACCCACATGCCGGCCGTGATTCCGGCAGCGACCAGGTGGACCACTTCCAGAGCCTGCTCGCCGGCCACATGCACGCCCAGGATGCGGTGGTTTTCGGTGGAGACGATCAACTTGCACACGCCGTGAGGCTGGCCGTCGATCACCGCCCGGTCCAATTCGGAATAAGGCACCACCGCGGCAGAATAAGCCAACCTGGCTTTGCGGGCCTGCTCCTCGGTCAGCCCCACGCTGGCGTATTCGGGATCGGTAAAGCCGCCGTGGGGAGTAACGTGGTGGTCGAGCCGCAGGCTGCCATCCAACACAGCATTTTCTGCTGCCACCAGGGCTTCGGAACCGGCCGACTGCACCAGCATCATGCGCCCGGTGATGTCCCCGGCGGCATAAATATGGGGGGCGGTGGTGCGCAGGGTGTCATCCACCTGGACGTAGTTTCCGCGCCGCTCTACCCCGGCTGCGTTAAGATTGAGGGCATCCAGGTTGCCCAGCCAGCCGGTAGAAAGGATCACGGCTTCGGCCTCCAGCAACGCTGGATGACCGGTCCCCGCCAGGTGCAGGCGCAGCCCGCCGTCTTCCTGACCGACCTGTTCCAAACGCTGGATGCCGCCGATTGCGGTGAGGATGGTAATCCCCTGGCGGCGGAACCCGGCGCGCACTTCGGCGGAAATAACCTCATCTTCCACCGCCAGGATGCGCGGGGCAACTTCCACCAGGGTAACCTGGGTGCCGAAAGCGGCAAATATCGCGGCCAACTGGCAACCGGTGGCGGCCGCGCCAACCACGACCATCGAGCGCGGCAGATCTTTGAGCATCCAGATCTGGGAGTGGGT
This sequence comes from uncultured Chloroflexia bacterium, assembly GCA_963768585.1. Classification (GTDB taxonomy): domain Bacteria; phylum Chloroflexota; class Anaerolineae; order Anaerolineales; family Anaerolineaceae; genus CAVUNY01. The sequence continues at coordinate 2,131 of CAVYIF010000018.1, read as the reverse complement.
CAATGCCAGCTCTTCGCCGGGAAAATCCAGCCGGCGGGCGCGTCCCCCGGCGCACAGGATGAAGCGTTCAGCGTCCAGGCTGCGCCCATCTGCGAGCGCCAGGGTATGCGAACCGGTGAAGTGGGCTTCGCCGACTTCGGACAGGACGGTGACCCCGGCCTGTTCCAGGCGCTGGATGAGCTGCTTTTTCTCGTGCATCGTGTACACGACCTGCTGCACGTGCTCCATCAGGCGGGAAAAATCGAGGGTAGGCGGCGAAGCGTACAGGCCGTAACTTTCAAATTGGGCGGCATCCCGCAGCAGGCGGGCGGTTTTTGCCAGGACGCGGGTGGGCACACAGCCGTCATTGGTACAGGTGCCGCCCATTCGGCTGCGCTCCACCAGGGTTACCTCGGCGCCCAGTTCGCGCGCGCGCAGGGCGGCGGTCACCCCGGCCGGCCCGCCGCCAATCACGATCATTTTCATTGACCACGCTCCTCTTTTTTCAACCATAATGAAAGACTCTCCGGCTGGAGTGTTTCGCTGACCGCCATTACCAGCCGATGGTTCAGTACCTCCAGATCCACCTCCTGGCGGGCGACAGCGCTGAATTCTGACAGGGTGCGGGCAGTATCGTACTTCTGGCGGTAGAAGCGCCGGTCGATGGTCGTTTGAATTCGCCGCCGCAGCGGGGTGAACAGGACGACAATTATCAGGGTGGAGAGCACCACCGCCAGCGGAGACTCCTGGCCAGTCAGAGCGCGGAAGGCCCCTGCCAGCAAGACCACCAATCCAAAATAGACCAGCCCGAGCAGCAGGCTGAGCAAGCCGTATTGCAGTGTGCGGCGGATGATCAGGTCGATGTCGTACAGGCGGTGGCGCAAGATGGCGATGCCGATAGAAATTGGAATACCGATCATGAATAGATGCCAGGCCAGTTTGACCGCAGCTTGCAGGATGGTTGGGTTTGGAGAATTTAGGACGAATGAAACCATATAGGATATGGCAAATAAGGCGCAAGCATACAGTAGCCACTTGATTTGATTGCGTTCGATGGCGGCGGCGCGGCGATAGCGCACGATTAAAGAGACCACGCTCAGTATTGCCAGGGTTAACATCCCCAGTCCCCAGACCGCAGAGAATGCGTCCATAAAAGTTCCATTGGGGGAGATAAACCCAATAGGATTGGTTACGGTCCAATCTTTTCCGATTCCTATATCGGCGGTAGAAAAAGTCTGCTGAAAAGTGGCAAAAATTACAAAGATTGCGCACATGCCCAGTCCGAAGAAGATCACCCGGCGCCAGCGCGGCGACAACGGGTGGCCGGTGGGGAAGAGCAGCGCGATAAAGAAGACCGGGAAGATTAATAGCAGCCAGCCTGTCAGGTAAATCCAGATAGAAAAAAAGAACCAAAATGGCGGGTGTGCCGGGAGAACGGTGAAGCTGCGCATATAGGGTTCGGTGTTTATAACCGCTATTGATGCAGGCAGCAACAGCAGCCATCCGATGGCATTGCGGGGTTGCTTTGACACGATCAGGGCCGCCACAATACCAAAAACTGGCAGAACCACTGCCCATATCAGATCACTCCCCCTGGCAAGCCAATCTGCGGTCGAGTTAAGCTGCGTCAGGAGGGAGATGTTGGACACGATACTCCTGATCGTGATGAATCCCACCCACAACCAGGCGATTACGGCTGTCGTTTTCATACCGGTTTATTCCTTTCCAATCGGGATCTCTGTCCGGTTTTCGCGCCTGATCTTACCCACAGGCTGATGCTCTCTGGCTGGATCGTCTCCATTGTGATTTCTACCAGCTTTACCGTCAGAGCATTCATATCCGTCTCACTGCGGGTCATATCCGCGAAACCTTCCAGGATGCGTTCTGTATTATATGATCTCCGAAAAAAGCGCCGGTCGATGACTTGCTGGATGCGCCGGCGCAGCGGGTTGAACAAGGCGGCGATCGCCAGGGTGGATAACACCAACACCAGGGGGGACTGCTGCTGGCTGAACCCGACGAAGGCGGTTTGCAGCAGGGTTACCATCCCGAAATACAGCAGCCCAAGCAGAAGGCTCAGCAAGCCGTACTGCAGCGTGCGGCGGATGATCAGGTCGATATCCCACAGGCGGTAGCGCAGGATGGCAAAGGC
>CAVYIF010000017.1:0-126583 GCA_963768585.1 uncultured Chloroflexia bacterium | reverse complement strand
GGATTGGCATCACCGTCTCCGTTATTTGTGCCATTTTAGGAGGATCCGGGATCATGCTGTTCAAGGAATGCAAACAGATCCCATCCAGGTGCAATAAAAACGCAAAAATGAGTTATCATATCTTTAGTGCAAGCTGCGTTTCTCCATCTCAAGATGGGGTGCGGCGTCTGATTGAAAATCCCAAAACACATTTGAAAGAGGCAATGATCTATGAGCCCTGTGAAGCGTGTCCACAATTTTAATGCCGGACCCTCGGTGCTGCCGGTATCTGTATTGGAAAAAGCCCAGGCGGAAATGCTCGACTACCAGGGCTGCGGTATGTCGGTGATGGAGATGAGCCACCGCTCCAAAGAATTCGAATCGATCATCCAGACGGCTGAAGCTGACCTGCGTGAGCTGATGGGCATTCCTGCCAACTACAAGGTCCTTTTCCTGCAGGGGGGCGCCAGTTTGCAGTTTGGCATGCTGCCGATGAACCTGCGCCCGGCAGGCCAATCGGCGGATTACGTGGTGACCGGCTCCTGGAGCAATACCGCCTTCAAGGAAGCCGGCAAACAGGGCGCAGCGCGCATGGCGTTTAACGGCTCGGCGGATAATTACACCCGTTTACCGCAGGCCGGCGAACTAAATTATGATCCCCAGGCGGCCTACGTTCACTTTTGCCATAATGAAACCATTCACGGTGTCGAATTTAAGTCGGAGCCGGGCGTGCCAGATGGGGTGCCGCTGGTGTGCGATATGTCTTCCGATTTCCTGAGCCAGCCGGTGGATGTTACCCAGTACGGTATGATCTATGCCGGCGCGCAGAAGAATGCCGGGCCGGCAGGTGTAGTGGTGGTGATCATCCGCGACGATCTGCTGGCGCGCGTCCCTGAGAAACTGCCGGTCATGCTGGATTACAAACTGTTGGCAGAAAAAGGTTCGCTGCAGAATACGCCACCCTGTTTTACCATTTATATGGTCGGTCTGGTCTTAAAGTGGCTTAAAGACCTGGGGGGTCTGGCGGCAATGCACAAGATCAATCAGGAAAAAGCCGGGCTGGTCTACCAGGCGATTGATAAAAGCGGCGGTTTCTACCGCGGACACGCCGTTCCTGCGGCGCGCTCGATCATGAATGTGCCCTTCCGCCTGCCTTCGGAAGAATTGGAAGCCCAGTTTGTCAAGGAATCAACCAGGGCCGAATTGATCGGGCTGAAAGGGCACCGCTCGGTGGGCGGCCTGCGGGCCTCCATCTATAATGCGCTGCCGCTTGCATCGGCTCAGGCGCTGGTCCAGTTTATGGGAGAATTCCAGAAGAAGAACGGATAAATATATCTGGGCGCGGTTGTGGTTTTCCCCACCGCAGGTGGGGAAAACCACAACCTTTATTTAAACTGACCTTGGTTCCTTGAAGCGCAGCACCAACCACAGCAGCGCCGCCAGACTGATCCCCAGGCAAATGGTAAAAAGGGTGGTGATGCCCCATCCCCCTACGACCCATCCGGCGGCCAGGGGTGCCAGTGAAGCCGGAATGCCAATGGTCAGGTTAGCCATAGCGATATGCGCCACGCGGTTGGGGTTTTCCGCCGGGCACATATCCATCACCAGGTTGTAATGAGAAATGAAGCCGCAGGCCGCCGCAAAGCCAGCTCCCGCATAGGTTAGAATGCAGCCGGCGATCCCCGGCACGCTCAACGCGGCCAGCAAGGCGAGCATTTGCATCCCTATCCCAAACAGAATACCCCAGCGATGGCCAAAGCGGTCGCCGAGGCGTCCCAGAAATAGACCGCCCAGGGCATTGGCAATGGTGAAAGCCGAATAGCTGGCAACGACCGTTTCTTTGGGCAGCCCGCCCCCGGAAACCGAGGAATAATAAATCGCCACAAAAGGGATGATACTGAACCCCGAAATGGCCAGGATGCGCCCCAGCAGGTAAGTGCGGAAGTTGGCCACACCCAGACTCATGCTCAGGCTCTCCCTCAGGCTTTTCAGGGTGGGGCGCTTCTCATTTAGAACCGAAGCGGCGCTGCCGGGATCCTTGATGAAAATAAACAGGCTGATTGAAAGCATGCCGAAAACCCAGGAGATCAGGTACAGCCAGGCATAGGCATCTGGCAGGGGCAGGCTGCCGATCAGCCATCCGGCAAACAGCGCGCCGAAGGTGCCCGTGATGCTGGCGGCGAAGGTGCTCAACCCCATCACCGTTCCCCGAATGCCCGGCTCGTAGATGGTCCCCAAAAAATATTCAAACCACGAGGCAGAGACGACCCCGATTGCCCCCATATAGCAGGCAAAGCAGACCAGCATAAGCGTGCGGTAAATAGCCGGGTCCATCTGGCGCGCGAAAAAAGTCAGCACGCCCATGATGATATTGAAGGGCAGCATGACCAGGTAATGCCACAGCACCAACTGCCGCTTGCGGCGCGCACGGGAATGAAACAGGTAGCCGCCCAGCATCTGCGGCAAGAGCAGCATGCCGGTTTCGATAGCGGTAATAGAGCCAATCAGCTCCGGGCTGGCACCGTACTGGTACAGCAGCACGGCGAGGATGACGGAGGGCACGATCAGGTTGGCTTTAAGCCCCCATACAGCCTCACCGAAGATATTCAGCAAAGCATTGCGGCGCGTATATTGTGTATCCATGGATATGCTTCAAGTATACTCTGTCGGCGGAAAAATCTGTATATATCACGTAGGCATAGAATTCCAGATCATCTATGCCTCATCCGAGGATCGAATGTCATTCAAAGGCTTTCCCTCATTTTTGATGTGTGTGCTGATTTCTTTCAAGCCGCCGGCCTGTGCAGACGCCCACCATGCTGCCAACCTTCCTTCTTGCAAGCCCGGTAACACCAGCTACAGCGGTTTTGACTATGTACTCGTCGATCCCAGGCACCGCTGTGGTGAAACTGCCGGAAACTGCCTCGACAGGGTGAGCGGACCAAACGCCCTCCACGGATATCAATTCCTCAATCCGCTCAACTTTCCTTGTCAACCTGGCCGAGCATTTGCCTTTTGAGGCTGTATTGGCCCGGGGTTGGCGATCCATCTCTTTACGTTGAACCGACCCATCCTCGCCAAGGAAGTGGGGAATGTGGTCTTTTATTAATTCAGTCACATCAGACGATACCGGGTGTATGTTATTATGGGCTTCTGGATAACTTTTTAACAATTTGACAACAGGAGAATTTTCTAATGTCAGCTGTTCAGGTCCGCTATATTGTCAATGATGTCGACGCTGCAATCTCATTTTATACCTCGGAGTTGGGCTTTGTACTCGTGATGCACCCGGCGCCACCCTTTGCAATGCTTACACGCGGCGATCTGCGTCTCGTGCTCAGCGCACCCAATCCATCTGGCGGGGGAGGGCAGCCCATGCCCGATGGCACGGCTCAGGCGCCCGGCGGATGGAACCGGTTTGCTATCGAAGTCACTGATCTGGCAGCGTTTGTCGAGTCTTTACGCCGGGCAGGCGCCCATTTTCGCAACGATATCGTCAACGGCGTTGGAGGCAGGCAAATCATCGTCGAGGATCCCTCCGGCAATCCGATCGAATTATTCGAACCGTCCATTCCTGAAGCACGCCTCGACTCCGGTGAACCCGAAGGGGATTGATTTAGCAGCCGTTAAGGGCAATATTCAACCACAGATTTTTCGGTATGAATGGGATGGTATTGCCTGCACTATTTAAGAATACGTGGTATACTTCGACGCTGGTCCAAACGTGGATCAAGCGTATCAGGGTTTGTTTTGATGTTTCCGAAGCATTGCCCGATGGAAGCTGGTCGGGCTTTTTTTTATGCCGCTGCGGTCCCTCCGCGAGGACGGGCCGGATCAACAGGCGGTATTTGGGGCATGCGGAGTCATCAAAACACACCATATTATGTGGTAGGAGTTTTGATGACAACCGATTTTACCCAGTTAAACCTGCACCCGCAGCTGGTGCAGGCCGTTACCGAACGCGGTTATACCGCCCCCATGCCGATTTAATCTGAGATCATCCCTGTGATGATCACTGGCCGCGATGTGATTGGCCAGGCCAAAACCGGTACCGGCAAAACGGCCGCGTTCGCGCTCCCGATTTTACAGAATCTAGATCCCGCCCGCGGCCGAATCCAGGCCCTGGTGGTCGTACCCACCCGTGAGCTGGCTTTACAGGTAGCTGAAGCCGTCGCCGACTACGGCCGCTTCTCCAAAGTGCGTGTGGCGTCCGTTTACGGCGGCCAGTCCTATGGTCCCCAGATTCACGAACTGCAGCGTGGAGTCGATATCGTCGTCGGTACGCCCGGTCGTTTAATCGACTTGATGGATCGCAAGATCCTGGTCTTAAGCCACCTGCGCACCGTGGTTCTGGATGAAGCCGATGAAATGCTCAGCATGGGATTCATCGAGGATATTGAAAAGATCCTGGCTGAAACCCCTGATGGCCGCCAGACGGCGCTCTTTTCAGCCACCATGCCGCGTGAAATCCGTTCCCTGGCCGACCGCTACATGCACGAGCCGCTGGTGATCAGCATCAAGAGCGAGCAAATGACGGTGGATACCATCGAGCAGCGCTACTATCTGGCCAACCAATCCGATAAACTGGCTGTGATCACCCGGCTGTTCGAAATCGAAGAGATGAGCAGCGTACTGATCTTCGCCCGCACCCGGGTAGGGACCGGCGACCTGGCCAGCGAATTGACCACGCGCGGTTTTCCGGCCGAGGCCCTCAATGGGGATCTGAGCCAGGATGCGCGCGAATACACATTAAACCGTTTCCGCCAGGGTAAGATCAATGTGCTGGTGGCCACCGATGTGGCCGCGCGCGGGCTGGATATTGACGATATTTCGCATGTCTTTAATTACGATCTCCCGGATGATCCGGAAATCTACGTTCACCGTATTGGCCGCACCGGCCGCGCCGGCAAAACGGGGATTGCCATTTCATTGGTTTGCCCCTTTGAAAGGCGTCATTTACGTCAGATCGAAGCCTTTACCCACAAACAACTGACCAAAGCGTCTGTGCCAACCGAAGAGGAAATTAAACGCCATCGGGAAGACCAATTGGTCGGGCAGGTGGTGATGTGGCTCAAACGCAGCCGCTACAAACGCGAACGCGAGATCGTGGAAACGCTGGTGGGGCAGGGCTTCGACCCCCTGGAAATCGCCGCGGCATCCCTCAAGCTGGCTCGCGCCGACGAAAAACAGCGCCCGATCGATCCAGTCCGCGAGGTGATGGAATCGCGCCCCGTCCGCCCCAGCCGTTCACGTTCTTCCCAATACTCCCGTTCTGCTCGTTCAGGCAGCCCGCAGCGCGGTTCAGAGCGGGTCCAATCCTGGGGTACCACATCGCACGAGCCAGGCATGGTGCGCCTGAGCATCAACCTGGGTAAAGAGCAAGGCATCCGCCCCACCGATATCGTGGGCGCGATTGCCTCGCACACCAATATCCCAGGCAAAAGCATTGGCAAAATCTACATCCAGGAACATCGTTCGATGGTGGATGTCCCCGAGGAGCTGCTGGCCCAGGTGATGGGCCGTGCCGGTGACCTGACCATCCGCCGTTTTCCGGTCGAAATGCAAAGGGCCTCAAGTTAATTAAAAAAACCAGCCGGCGAATTCGCCGGCTGGTTTTTTTCAACGAGCGACAATCGACACGGATTATCTCATGACGATCGGTATGAAAATGATTGGCCCGCCAATGGGCATGCTGGATACCTCAACCGTCGCAGATTGAGCATTGTCTGTCACCGTAAAATCGGGGAGGATTGAAATCACCTCCGCTTGATTGGTGATTATTGCTGGACCCAACGGGGCTTTGACGATGATGGTTACCTCGCTGCTGCTGGCATTAGCCAGAGCCGGCAGGGTGCAGGTAACCTGATTAGCTGCCTGCTCGCAGGACCAACCCACACCGCTCGCACTGACAAACGTCGTGCCTTCTGGTAAGGTGTCTACCAAAGATACATTTGTGGCCTCGAGTGGCCCGGCATTACTCACTACCAGGGTGATCGTCCAGACTCGGCCTGAGCCAACCAGGGTTGGAACATTGGAATAAGCCAATCCCAGATTGGCTTCTATCTTCAGAAACGTGGCGGTCACGACTTTGTTGCTGTCCATGGTGATCGAGCCGGGATCATCGTTTCCGCTCAGGTCTCCGCTCCAACCCGCGAAGAACCAACCCGGGTCAGCAGTGGGCATAAGTTGGACTTCGCCGCCGTATGGATAGGCTGCTTGCGACGGGCTCTTACTGACGGAGCCATTACCGCTGATATTTACTCCCAGAGTGTATATGTTCTGGCTGAAGCCAGCCGCGACAGTGGTGTTTCCGGTTATTTGCAGGCTTAAGGGGTTGTCAGATCCACTTGCCATCCCGCCCCAACCGTTGAAGGACCAACCAGGAGCGGGAACCGCGGTAAGGTTAACCGTGTCGCCATAATGATAAGTGGCCTGGTCAGGATCGCGAGTCACACTGCCGCTGCCAGTATTTCCGATGATGAGTGAATATTCATACGCAGTAAAGTCCGCAGCGACCGGAGTATCGGCCAGGATCTGGATCGAGAGAGGGGTCTCTGAACCGCTGGCTACCCCACCCCAGTTTGAAAAAGCCCAACCGGGCGCTGCCGCCGGGGTGAGAGTGACCCAATCTCCGTAGTGATAGGTGGCCAGGTCCGGATTACGGATCACTATACCGCTGCCATTGACGGTTACAGTCAGAAGGTACTCATCCTGGGTGAAGGTTGCAATGATGGACGTGTCGCCGGTGATGGTCACATCGACCGGGTTGGCGCTGCTACTCAAGTCCCCGCTCCAGCCTGCAAAACTCCAGCCGAGATCCGCGGTCGCGGTGAGAGTGATCACCTCACCGGATGCATAGCCGGCTTTATCCGGTTGGACGCCGACCGAACCCTGCCCTAAAGTTGTGACATCCAGAGAGTACTGGATAGGTTTGAAGGTGGCAATCACTGTTTTGTCATTGTCCATCGTCAGGATGGCGGGATTTTCGATGCCGCTCAGGTCACCGCTCCAACCGTCGAAAATAGTAGCCTGGATCTGCATTGGCGATCAGGGTGACCGTCTCACCTGATGAATAGACGGTCTTCAAAGGATTGGCGAGGACTGTACCATTGCCAACAGTGGTCGTTGTCAATCGAAAATGAATCGTCTGAGGGTAAAGTATTCCTCCTGTGGGATCTGCTGATTCCCTGGATAGAAGATTGGGTATGTCTCCGTTTACAGCCATTGCAGAGACGCCGTTGGGTCCGGTCATAATAGACAGGGCCAGTATCAAAAAAATGAATCGCGACATTACAAATTTCCAGTGCATAGAGCCTCCTTTTAGGCTGACTATGCAATTTGGATACCAATATAAAGTTATGTAACCAGAAATTTGTAAAAAATGTTATGTGTATTTCACCAGCGAGTAGGTTTGAAATTCCAGCCCGGTTCGACTTTCCGCATTTCCACTTCGTCGTCGCGTTTTGTCAGCCCGCAGGCCAGGTAATTGGCATGCAGCGCCGCCAGAGCGGCCCGGTCGAGTTCGATCCCCAGGCCGGGGCCGGTGGGTACGGGCAGCGAGCCGTCTTCGATCCGCAGACGCCCGCCCACGAGCACTTCCTCCGACTGCCAGGGATAGTGGGTGTCGACGGCATAGGTCAGGTTGGGTACTGCTGCCGCCAGGTGGGTCATGGCTGCCAGTGAGATCCCCAGGTGGCTGTTGGAATGCATCGATAATCCGCGCCCAAAGGTGCGGCAGATGCGGCCCAATTCGACCGAGGCGCGCAGGCCGCCCCACATGTGGTGGTCGCTGAGGATGATATCCTCCGACCCCAGGCGCAGGCTGCCGGGCAGTTCCGCAAAGGAAGTGGTGCACATATTGGTCGCCAGAGGGATGCTGACCGCTGCGCGCAGCGCTGCCATATCCTCCTGCCCGCGTACGGGGTCTTCGTAATATTCGAGCACCCCTTCCAGTTCCTTGCCCCAGCGAATGGCCGTATCCAGACGCCACACAGCGTTGGGGTCGATGCGCAGCGGCATCTCTGGGCCGAACGCGCGCCGCAGGGCATGGATGGTTTCGACTTCGACCGCGGGCTCGAAGACGCCCCCTTTGAGCTTGATCGACTGAAAGCCGAAGGCCGCGCACATAGCCTGGGCCTGGGCTACCAGGCCGTCCGGGTCGAGGGCTGCCGCCTGGCGGGCCGCCGCCCACCCCTGAGCGTGGCGGTCGCTTCCGAACCCCAATGCGCCGCCGGCGCCCGGGTGTTTATAAAACAGGTAAGCCGAGAACGGCACCCGCTCGCGCACCCTGCCGCCCAAAAGATCCACCACCGGCCGGCCGGTAGCCTTGCCCATCAGGTCGAGGCAGGCAATCTCAACTGCACTGAAGGCACGCGCGGCCCGTTTTTCTCGGGCCACATCCGTCTGGTCCGGTTGGGCCGACTGAGCCAGGCGCTCGGTGATTGCCAGCGACAAGGCGTTAAGCTGAAAGGGATCGCTGCCCAGGACGAGGTCGCGGATCGATTCGAGCAGGCTGACCATTTCGGTTCCGCCGGGCATTTCTCCCAATCCGTAGATGTGGTCATCCGAGACCAGCTCGACAATCGTGCGCAGAGCATAGGGGGCGTGCAGCCCGGCTGCGTTGAGCAGTGGCGGGTCGCTGATCGCGATTGGGGTAACGTGCATTTCAGTGATAAGCATGATAGATCCTCATATTAATATCCCAGGCGGTCGATGCCGCTCGCCAGGCTGGTGATCAGATCGAACAAGGCAACCAGATTGTTCTCGTCTCTGATAAAACCGCGCTTTTCATAATAAATCTCCTGGCCCTGCACTTTGATATGGAGCGCAGGCGCCTCGACCAGTTTTTGACGCAGGTCGTAAGACGCCAGCAAGCTGGCGATGCTGTTTTCTGGCTGGCCTTTGATGATGTAGCGCTGGTCGATGGCTTCATCGCCGGTCTGGATATCCTTCATTCCCAACAGTTTGCCAATCTTGCTGAACAGGCCTTCGGTATATATCACCAATTCAATCTGGGCGGGCTGTTTTAAAAACAGCACAACCCGTGTGTAGGTGGTTGAGTTTTTTCCGGTTCTGCGGGTAAATTTGTCGAGGGTAATGTGCTGGCTGCGATACGTCCCGCTGACCGACATGCCCCTGCCAATCCAATTGCCCGGGGTAAAGGTTAACCCCAGCCGGGCGGCCAGTTCTTCCCATGCCCGCCGGCGAGATTGTAGAACGAGATAGCTGCCGACCAATGCCACCACCACCATCGCAGCGGTGATAAAAAGAAACAGATATTCGACACTTATTTCCATAGAAAATTGCCTCCTTATATACAATGCACCTGTATTATACGTTTTTAAGAGAGACTGCTTCTTTGATTTGCCACACGCTTCAGCAGAAGGCCATAAACTGCTTCAATGGGATAAAAAAAACCGCCGGTTGACGGCGGTTTAATTGGCGTTCAATTTGGACTAGGCAGAAGATTCTTGTCGAGTTCGCAGCGCGCGGAAGCCAACCATGCGCTGGGCCTGCTCGTCCCACAGACGCAATGAGAACGTCTTTAACGCAGAGCGTACACCGATAATGAAGGGCGGTTTCAAGGCCGGGTTTTCTTTGAAACATTTTTCCAGGAAATAATTGGGAATGCGCGGGCTGAGGTGGTGGATATGATGAAAACCGATATTCCCTGTGAACCACTGCAAGATGCGTGGTAAGCGATAAAAGGATGCGCCCTGCAGGGCGGCCTGGGTATAGTCCCAATCGCTGCTATGGACCCAATAAGCATACTCAAACTGGTGCTGGACGTAAAACATCCAGATGCCGGCGGCCCCCGCCAGCCACATGACCGGGATTTGGATGATCAGATATTCTTTTACCCCGATCAACAGGCTCATCACTGCAAAGACGATTAAAATCGCCAGGTCGGTAAGCAGGATACTGCGCCGGTCGGTCTTACTGGAAGATCGGGTAGGTATGCGCGGCATGATCAGAAAGGAAAAAAATGGGCCCATTCCCAACAGCACAGCCGGATGGCGGAAGAAGCGGTAGGTAAATTGCTTCCAACGGGAAGCTTTCTGGTATTCCTCCACGGTCAGGGTCATGACATCCCCTACGCCGCGTTTGTCCAGGTTGCCAGCGGTGGCGTGGTGCACGGCATGGGCATGCCACCAGCTTTCGCTGGGGGTAAAAGTCAGCAGACCCAGGAAGAACCCCACCCGCCGGTTGGTAATGCGTAGATTTAAAGAAAGAACCATGCCCGCAGTCGTGGAAGAGGATAAAAATCCGCACCAGGAACGCTGCTGCGGGGATGGCCAATGCCAGGGTCAACCAATATGATACCCGCAGGCTGAGAATCATCAGGATCCAAAGCCCAAAATACGGCAGCAGGGAATTTGCCAATTGACCGAGGCTGCGGCGCAAGTCAGCGCGCTGGTAGGGCGCGACCATTTTTTGCCAGGAGGTCTTAATCGTCTCAAGGGAGGGACGTTTACTATTACTATTCATGATATCACCTTACTTTCTTATGAATAGTATAACCAATGATTAAATTAAGTACCAGTCACATTTAAAACCATGACTCACACTGCCTCAATATGACTTGATTAATAGCGTGTGAGATGGACATTTGCCCATCTCACACGCTATATTTTTCCTCGTGATCAAGAAATGATCCCCAAACGCTAGTTTTGGGGATCATCGTGTCATTGTTTAGCTTTTTTCCGGTGAGTAGAACCGCTGGCGGTTGGACTGCGGCCGCCGGGGTTGGTTTGATGCCGGCCTCGGTGCGCCATAATGGGCGGGGGGTATGCCGCTGCGCACGGCTGGAGAAACTACAGGTTCCTCAAAACCGTCCAGCTTTCGCCGTTCGAGTGATTTGCCCAACAGGCGTTCGATGGTGCGCACCATCACCAGATCATCCGGTGTGGTGAGCGAAAGCGCGGTGCCCAGCTTTTCCATGCGGCCCGTGCGTCCGGTACGGTGGGTGTAGGCGTCGGCTGTATCCGGCAGGTCGTAATTGATCACATGGGTGATCTGCGAAACATCGATCCCGCGTGCAGCGATATCGGTTGCGACCATGACTTTTGCCCGGCCGCTGCGGAAGCGGTCCATCGATTCCTGGCGGCGGTTCTGCGACAGGTTGCCCTGCAGCGAGGTGGCGGCCACGCCGGCTTTCATCAGCTGTTCGGCTAATTTCTTGGCGCGGTGTTTGGTGCGGGTGAAAACCAGCACCTGACCGTTTCCGGCCTGATGTAAAAGACCTAAGAGCATCGCCACTTTTTGGGTCTGGTCGACCGCGTAAATCGCGTGATTGATCGTATCCAGCGGGCGTGCAACGTCAATCTCAACCGTTACAGGTTGACGCAGGAAATCGGTCGCCAGCTTGCGGATCTCACCAGGCATGGTGGCTGAAAACAGGAGAGTCTGGCGTTGAGACGGCAAGGCCGCCATAATGCGCCGGATGTCTGGCAGGAAGCCCATATCGAACATCATATCGGCTTCATCCAGGACCATCACCTGGATGTTATCCAGGCGTGCGATTCTTTGGCCCATCAGATCCAACAGGCGTCCGGGGCAAGCCACGGCAATATCCACACCGGCTCGTAGAGCCTGTATCTGGCGAACAGGGCTGACGCCGCCGTACAGTGTTACGCTGCGCAGACCAGTCTGGCGGCCAAGTACAGTGATTGCCGCGTGGGTCTGTTCCGCCAGCTCGCGGGTTGGGGAGACGATGAGCGCGCGCAATTTACCGCGCGGTCCCGTGATTAATCGCTGCAGGATCGGTAAAACGAAAGCTGCAGTCTTGCCCGTCCCGGTTTGGGCCAGCCCCAGCAGATCGCGTCCTTCCAGGATCGCGGGAATGGTCTCTTTTTGAATGGGTGTAGGCGTGGTATAACCTACCTTTAAAATACCCGCCTTAATCAGCGGATGAAATGAAAATGTTTCGAAACTCACAAAATATCCTTTTCACAAAAAATGGGCTCAGGTTTCTACCTGGCCCGTCGACAACTGCAAATATTTATTTTTTTACAGATTTTACAGACAGGTCAGTATACCACAGAAACCATAAACCCGTCTGAAAACCGTCGCGGCGTGAAATTGGGACTCGCTTTATTAGGTGTTAAGTGGTATAGTTGATTCAATCCAAAGAAGGATCGTCTGCAAAAGCCGCCAATCCTAATTTTTAGGACTGCGGCAATTTTTTTTCTGGCCATAAAGCCAGAGTTGAGGAACCAAGGAAAAATGGAAGTAAAACTGTACGTCGGCAACCTGTCATTCTCCACCACGGAGGACACCCTGCGCACCCTGTTCGCTGAAATCGGGTCTGTAACGGATGTTGCATTGATTAAAGATCGCGATACGGGCAGCTCGAAAGGCTTTGCCTTTATCACGATGAGCACCCAGGCTGAAGCAGAAAGCGCCATCAAGAAGTTCAATGGCTATAACCTGGAAAACCGGGAAATTAAAGTCAATCCTGCACGCCCGCGCGAAGAATCCGGACGCGGTGGCTTTGGCGGTTCCCGTGGCGGCGACGGATATGGTCGTGGCCCTGGTGGCGGTGGCGGCGGCAATCGTCGTGGCGGCACCGGTGGCGGTGGAAACCGACGCTATTAAATCAGGCGCTGCAAGCGCCGGTCCTGATTTTGCCAGGACGCTGGGTTCCTCAACGACGAGGGTTTTTTCCCGGGAATTAAGCAAATAAAATGGTTGCCCTCTTCAGAGCTTAATCTGAAGAGGGCAATCTTTTTTTCGGTAGGCTTCGAGGGTCAGCGCTCGAGGACCAGCGCCGAGTGACAGCGTTCACAGATCGGGGTGACGTGGTCAACCTGGAGGAATCCTTGCGCCGCATCTCCCCCGGTAGTATGTGCGCTGTGGCAGTCCACGCACCCGGCAGCCTTTGAATCAAGCGCCTGCCAGCGCGGCAGGAAGGCATGGAAATGATTGCTCAGGTCGGTCTGCCGGTAGATGTTGTCGTGGCATTTGGTGCAGTTTTCATCTCGAATGGGTACAGTGAGCGGGGCAGGTTGGGTTTCGGTATGCGTGAACAGCATGAAGGCATTGCGCGCGCCCAGCAGCATGGCACCGAGACGACCGGTTACCCCGCGGCCTGAATGGCAGTCGATACATTTCGAGTTCTGATCATCCGAGGTATGGTGAGACGAGGCCATGTCGACCGGCGCTGCAGCCAGGCTGCGCTCGTAAAAGGTTGATTCGGGTTGGGTATGGCACGAAGCACAGAAAGCATCATTTTCCTCCTGGCTGGCGGCAAACCCGATGCCGCTTCCTCCCAACAGCAAGACAATGACGGCGGCGATGCCCAGTATGGTCCATGGAAATTTGTTGGCAGGCCGGGCAGATTTATTTTTCTTGCCTGGGCTGGTTGTTTTGGTTCCAGACGACTTTCTGGTTTTATCTTTCGCATGTTTGGTATGGCCTTGTGTCGGGCTCATTTACACTCCTAACCGCTAATTTACCGTATAACAAATGGCATTTTCAGAATAGCACCGTTCGTTGACATTCGGGCATGAACTAAATGTTGTTCATTGTTTTGATCATCGGCGTTTTGATCATCGGTCCAGGACTAAAAAGCTGCTCATTTGTTGCATTGCCAGGTTCCTGTCCTGATGGGGGTTATGGATCTTGATCTTGGGGAACGGAACCTGATCGTATAACAGCGTCGTGACCTGGGCCCATTCTTCCAATAGAGCAATCATACCTGCAGATCCACTCAAGCCGCGATCTGTAAACCACTTCTGTGAGCTAAATGCCTTAAAGATGTGCGTTTCCCATAACTCGCTCAGACCTGCTTTTTGCCATTCCTCATTTTTTATCTGGATGGTGCGGGCCGCAAATGCCTTTTGATCGTCGATGGCAAAGTAAATCAGTACAGGATTCAGGCCTTGAATGGCTTCAATCACGCGTTGGTTGCTTTGCAAAATACGCTCGGTGGGATGACCGGCGACATACATCAGCATCACGCTGGTTTGCCAGAAGCGGCTTTCCATGACTGTCACGGTTTCCGCTGAAAGTCGGGTCCGGGCAAACTGGTGCCACATCTGAAGCATCTGGGTTTCGCGGGTGATCGAAGTAGTGATTACCTCGCCCAAATGCAGGTCGTCGCCAATTGGAATGGGGTTATCCTCACCCCACTCCACGAAACATTGGCACGGTTTACCCGATTTTGAGATTTCAGCGGCGAGAATCTGTGCAGTTGTCGTTTTCCCTGAACCCGGAGGGCCTTCGATGAGGATTAGCTTTGTATCGATCATTTTTTCATTTCATTCGTGACGAGGATAGGGTACACATTGGTTCCTGCCCATCCATTGTAAACGAATTTTGAATGACAGGGATGAATCTTTGTGGATTGTTTTTTTCACAACCTGCCGGTTTTTTGGACGGACCGATCAAACACCTCTGGATGGTCACTACCCGTTTTGAGGTGGACGGGTAGCCGGAAGGTGAACAAAAATCGCTATAATTAATCAGCTTTATTCGGTTTTTCCATAACGGTTTTGGAGGGGTTCCCATGAGTCAGAAAGGCATCCTCCGGCGCTCAACCCGCGCCTTTTTCAAGGAAGCACGCCAGGCCAAAGGCAGTTCATTTTTTAACCTGCTGCACGGGTATGTGTACGGGCGTTGGACCTATTTCTATATCGCCGTGGGCAGTGGACGCCATCCGCTGGCCAAACGCCTGGCACCGGTGCTGAACTGGATCGGCAACCTGATGGTCGATAATGCTGCCCGGCAGGGAGATACGCCGGCGGTTAAGATGGAAGACACCTATCATGGTAAAGTCGTACCGCTGGCGGCTGCCAAACAGCTGGTATCGGTCAAAGAAGATATCACTTTGGGTGACCTTGAGCATGTCATTCCCTATGCGCTGGCGCGCGATATCGTGCTGAAAACCCCGACCATATCGTAGTGTTGGACTGCCCCTGCCGGGTTGCCAGCGAACATCCTTGCCTGCCGTTGGATGTGTGTTTGATCGTCGGCGAGCCCTTCGCCAGCTTTGTGATCGACCACCACCCGCAGCGCTCGCGCCGTATATCGCCGCAGGAGGCCCAGGATATTCTCCAGGCCGAGGATCAGCGCGGTCATGTGCATCACGCTTTCTTCAAAGACGCCATGATGGGCCGCTTTTATGCGATCTGCAACTGCTGCGCCTGCTGCTGTGGGGCCATGCTGGCCCAGCGCAACGGCACGCAGATGCTGGCCTCATCCGGGTATGTGGCCCGAGTGGACGTTGACCTGTGTTTGCAATGCGAGAAATGTGTCGAGAACTGCCAGTTCTCGGCCGTCCATATGGAGGATACGGCTGTCGTCGATCAGGAACTGTGCATGGGCTGCGGGATCTGTGTGGGGCAGTGCGATCCGGGCGCGATCCAATTGGAACGGATGGAGAGCAAAGGAGAGCCGCTCGAAATCGAAACGATGATTGCCGCCCTCAACCTGACTGAGTAGGTACACTTGGGGGAAGCCCGCGTAAGGCGCGCAAAGTCACCCAGGGATTGGGCTGTTCCCTGACTCTAAAATCCAGTATGTTTTCCCAGTGTATTTGAAATCCAGCGCTTCCACAAAATGGCGTGGTTCGGCGATGGAAAAGCCGGAAAGCCAGGTTTCAATGATCCGTTCAGCCGATCGATTCCAGGTCCTCGAGCAGTTGGTCGCGTTCTTCAGGGTCGGGAACAGCGGCGGCTACGCGGCGGCCTTTTGCCAGATAATCAGCCACCTTTGCATCATCTTTGGCTGCAGCAGCAGCGCGCGCCATGGCTTCGTAGGCGTATCCCAGGTAAAAAGGCAGCACGTCGCTTTCATGGCTGATATTTAAACACAGCCGGGCGTACTGCATGGCGTTTTCAGCTTGCCCGAGCAGGGCATATACCCGGGAGGCCTGCCAGTAGCCAATCGAAAGGTTGGTAGGGGTGCAGTCATCGCGCTGCGACCAATGCCACAGCGAGGCCAGGCACAGTTCAATCATTTCCTGGTCTTCAGCCGGTGTGCGGTTTGTTTTGTCGATCAAACCCCATACCTGGTTGAAGCAAGCTTTGGAAAAATACTCATGTGCGGTAGTCAGATCGAAATCCGGTTCATCTGCCATAGGTTGCCTCCTGATAACAGACACTTCCGCCAACCGGTCAGTGATGGGCTGCGGAGGTTCCACTTGTTCTGTTTGAATCATACCAATTTGATGGGGAGGATTCAAGCCAACATTTGGGGGAGGCGGTCAATCTTTATTGCTGAGACGCTTCTGACCGGCTTCGACCGCCCCACGCACGATGCCGGATAAGCGTGAGTCAGGAAGCCGATCCATGCCCTGGCTGGCCAACCCATAAAATCGGGCGGCCTCTTCCATGTCCCCCAATGTTTCGTGAGCGTGCCCGAGGTTCAGGTAAAGCGACGGATAAAAATCGCTGACGCGGTCGTCGCCCACAGCTTCGGCCCGCGCCAGCGCTTCCTGGTTCCAGCGCAGCGTATCCTGCGGATTCTCCTGGTGGCGGGCCAGGAAGTGTGCGGCGATGCAGGCCTCGAAATCGTCGGTGCTGCTTTCCCAGGCCTGGGTGAAGAGCAGGCGGGCCTCTTCGAAGCGGTTCTCGCCTTCGGCGCGCATGCCGGCAACGCACAGTTTTACGATCGGGTTGTTTGGATCCATTTTTTTACACCTTTATGGCTTCGACTTCCAGGCGCACCATACGCACGTGGGCCAGGTCCTGATCATCTAAAGGAAACCGTGCCAGGTAAGCTTCTGCTACCTGAGCGATGAAAGGTTCGCGCAGCGCTTCTGGCAGGTACTGGGTATACGGCAGCAAATGGGTGGTGCGCAGCCAGCCTTTCAGCCCGCTCAGCCCATTGTGGACCATATCCTTGGGAATTAACTCGACGCGCAGCGGCTTCAACCCGGCTTCACCCATCCAGAGGGCGTATTCATCCGGTCCGTGGAAACCAAACGGGAAGAAAAAGTCCGCAAAATACGGCGCATACGGATCGAGCGCCATCTGTTCGTCGATAGCAGCGATGATATGAACGGCGTTGCCCTGCCCGCCCATCTGCAGCAGAATGCGCCCGCCGGGTTGAAGACTGCGGGCAATGCCCTGCAGTACGGGGCGGTGGTCGCGCACCCAATGCAGGGCGGCGTTCGAAAAGACCAGCGAAAATTCGCCATGAAACGGCAGATGGCTGGCATCCGCCACCTGAAAATGTAAGTTGGGATGGGTAGCGACCCCGTGTCTCTGTTGGGCCAGGGCGATCATCTCCCCGGATTTGTCGATCCCCAGGACGGAGCCGTGGGGCAGGCGACCGGCAATTTCTGCCGTAACCTTGCCGTCCCCGCAGCCAACATCCAATACTTTTTCGTCACCCTGCAGGTTCAGTTTGGCGATCAGTTCGCGTGCCCAAAGCTGCTGCTGCGACGAGTTTTTTTCGTAATCGGCGGGGTTCCATTGGTAGTTTGTCATGGTCAGGGGCTGTCCTTTACCAGCTTGCTTTCCATAAGCTGTGCGATTCTGCCGCCGGGGGCAAACATCACCACAACCAGTCCCAATACCGCGGCCACAGAGGCAACGATAAACAGGCTGGCGATCGACCCCGAAAGCGCTTCGCGTACAGGACCGCTCATTGCGGCTGCGCCGGTCGTAGCTACCGGGTCGATCAGGCTGTCCAGCGAAACGGTTGCCGGATTTAAACCTGCGGTCAGCAGCCGGCTGGCGAACCCACTGCTCAATAATGCGCCCAGGACACTGACCCCCAGCGTGCCGCCGATACTGCGGCTGAACTGCACGGTAGAGGTGGCAGCGCCAAGATCCTGTTTGCGTACCGTACTTTGCACGGCAATCAAGAAAGCCGGGATAGACAACCCCATGCCGATCCCCATCAATGAGAGGTAAATCATGATCAGGATCTGGCTGGAAGCGGGGTTGATCAGGGTCATTAAGAAGGTGCCGGCGCACAGTAGCACCATGCCAAACAGGGAAAGGGTGCGGTAGCCCATCTTGAGCAGCAGCCGCCCACCCAGGATGCTGGAGAGAGTCCAGGCCAGCGACATGGGGGTCAGGGTTATCCCGGCCTGGGTGGCACTGGTGCCCAGTACGGCCTGCACGAACAACGGTACGTAAGAAAGGCTGCCAAACATGGCCCATCCCGCAAACACGCCGTGCAGCAGGGAAACGTTAAACAACCGGTCTTTAAACAGGTGCAGCGGCAGCATCGGGTCGGGGGCGCGGCGCTCGACCCACATCAAAAGCACGGACAGCAGCAGGAACCCGGCCAGCAGCAGCCAGGATAGTGGGCTGCCAAGTTGGTCCAGACCGAGCAGCAGGCTGAGTGCGGCCAGGGTCAGCAGGCCGGCGCCGGCATAGTCGACGCTGACCTTCTTGGTTCTGGCAGGTACACTGCTCTGCCAGGCAAACCACACCAAACCTACTCCCAGAGTGCCCGGGATGACATTGATCAGGAACACCCAATGCCAGGATACCTGGTCGACCAAAAAGCCGCCGATCACCGGGCCGATTACCGAGGAAACGCCCCAAACCCCGGAGAACAACCCCTGCATGCGCGCGCGCTGCTCGAGATCGAAGATCTCACCGATGATG
Organism: uncultured Chloroflexia bacterium; assembly: GCA_963768585.1. GTDB lineage: Bacteria > Chloroflexota > Anaerolineae > Anaerolineales > Anaerolineaceae > CAVUNY01. Next base: position 108,035 of record CAVYIF010000017.1, on the reverse strand, counting down.
GTAAAGGCCAGCGGCAGCACACCGCCGGCGCCCAATCCCTGAATACCTCGGAAGAGAACCAGCTGCTCCATGGTCTGGGCCTGGCTGCACAGGATTGAGCCTGCCAGAAACAGGATCATGGAAACCGCATAGACCTGCTTGCGGCCGTACAGGTCGGAGAGTTTGCCGTAAATGGGGACGGTAGTGGTCGAAGCCAACATATAGACTGCAAAGACCCAACTGTATATCGAGAGCCCACCAAGCTGGCCGACAATGGTGGGCATCGCCGTGGCAACCACGGTGCCCTCCATTGAGGCCAGAAACAGGCTGAGCATGATTCCCAGGGTGATCAGGTTGAGGCGGTTCTTTGACATCGTAATCCTTGCTGAAGTGGGTACTCTTTTCCAGCACAAACTGGCATTTCCAGATGCTAACTGTCCGATTATAGCGTATTTTGGGTGATCCAGTAGGCGATGGATGGATGCGCGGATTTAAGCATTTTCGATATGGTTTTGGAGTTTGTGCTATATTCGTTGCCAATGGAGGTAAAACCTAATGAAAGCTGCGATTGTCCTGCTGGCCAATCCGCCCATTCAAAATTTTATCCGGCGCATTGTGTTTGAATTGAATGCCAGATACCAGGTGGCCTTTTATGCCGCACTGCTGCCTGCGCATGTGAGTTTAAAACAGCCGTTTGCCTTTGAAGATATGGAGGTGCTTGAGAATTATTTCGATGATCTGGCCGCCCGCACTGCACCTTTCGAGCTGCAGTTGGACCGGTTTTACAGCGAGGAGTGGGCCGGTTTCGGCATTTTGGGGCTGAATGTGGTCGAGACCCCCATCCTGCGCAGGCTGCACAACCAGTTGAATGATGAACTCAGCGGGTTATTCAAAGATACCCGGGCTGCGCACGACGGCAGCGGGTACCGCTTTCATATGACGATTGAATTGGGTAAGGTGGAAGGCGCCAATCCGTTCCAGGCCTATTTCGATGGACTGGCCAAGCACCAGATTAATTTCACCTACCGCGTCAAAGAGCTGGCCCTGTTTTACTATACCGATGAGGCCAACCGGGCAGGTACCTTTATCAACTACCGGGTGATGCCCCTGGGTGGGGTGCCTGAACAAAAAGATTAGAGCGAAAAAGTCTGTCCAGGTTGGTAGATAACTGGCCGGCCCGCCCGGTAAATAGTGGCGGCGCCTTTGCCGTACACGTTCCACGCGCCATCTCGGCCGTCGTTCAGGATTCCGGTCTGTTCATCCACGCCGATTAAAACCTGCCCCGGGAGCAGCTTGGCCAGTTGGGCGGCCCAACCCTGACCGAAGGTATTGTGATGCGGCAGGAAACATGTGCCTGGCAGAAAGTTCAATCCCTCTACGACGCTCGCGTGACCCGGATGGTAATAGTACTGGCATAAGACCATCGCCCCGGCGCTGCTCCCGGCGATGACCGCCCCGGCCTGGAAGGCGGAGTTCATCGCCTGGCTGCACCGGCTGCCCGAAAGGGTTTGGCCCAGGAAATGGGTGAAACCGCCCAATAGATACACCAGACGAGAATTCTGGATGGCTGCTGCATTCTCAGGAGAGTCGGCGGAGGCGCGGTCAATCACCGGCAGCACCGCTACCTGGCGCGCTCCCAGGCTTTCAAACCAGCGCCGCCCATTTTGACCGGCGCGCTGGTGATTGTGGTCAGGGGCCGCGGCGGTAGGCAGGATGCTCAAAGCAGCATCGTACCCGCCAGCCAGTTCAAGCGCGCGCCGGTCGGGATCGGCCATTCTCCCACCAAATTCGGCCCCGCCTTCCAGTAAAAGGAACCCTTTGGTCATGGTTGTACCTCCTCTACCTGCTTCTCGCGGCGGCGGCGCACCCACACGATCCCTAATGGAACCGCCAGGACCGTGCCTGTCAGGGCCAGCGCGGCGATAAACTGCCATGAATTCGGGTGTTTGGCGGCTGCCCCCAGGATGACCAGGGCTACCGAGAGTGGGGTGCTACCCAAAAGCGTAGCGACCAGGTAGGTCGGCAGCTTGACTTGCGAAATACCGGCGACGTAGTTCTGCATCTCCCAGGGCATAATCGGGATCAGGCGCAGCAGCAGGATGAATGTGAACCCGCCCTGATTGGCCTTTTGCAGCAAGTTGTCCAGACGGGTGCCTTTCACCCTGGTTTCAACCCAGGCCCGCCCCAGGCGGCGGGCGATCATGAACGGCAGCAGCGAGGTGGCGGTGGAAGAAAGGATGGCCAGCACCGTACCGGCAACTGGCCCAAACAACAGGCCGCCGGCCGCCGCCAGAACAGGGGCCAGGAAGGGGATCGGCGATCCCAGAAAGTAGGCCAGCACATATACCAGCCCAGACAGCGGCCCGAAACCGCGGATAAAACGATCCAGGTTTTCACTGGTGAACTGGCTGTAATCGGTGAAAAATGCCTGAACAGCCAGTGCGAGCAGCACACCGAAGGACAGGACGAATATCGCCGTCAGCCAGTTCAACCAGTTTTTCTTCAAAATTTAAACACCTGCCCTGAGATTGGTTAACGTGCGATTTTCGACGGAAAAGCTGAAAAAATCGATCGTGGTACCGGGTCCTACCGGGCACTGGGCGACCATACCTACTTTCATGGTGGGCGGGCCGTCCAACCTGAAAATTCGCACCATTTGCCAGTTTTTGCCATCCAACGCGTAATGCATGCCGAATACATCGCCAACCCTGAAGATTTGCAGCCACAGGCTGTCTGTGCTCAGGTTCGCGCCGTTGGCATCGTCAGACTTACCGTCGGTGACTACGCTGACCGCAGCATGCGTGCCAAGATCGGTGCTTTCAAAGCACAGTTTGGCCCAATGCTGGGCATCGAAGCGCGCCATGAGCGCACCCGCATCCCAGGTGGTGGTGAAGGTCGGGCTCAAGTGTGTCTGGGCGACAAAATCGCCGCTGACATCCAGCCAGAGATAGGGGGCATCGTCTTTGATATGCGCACCAGTCGGATCCTGGAAGTAGTCGACCTTGGGCGGCACGCTCACGCGCAGTCCGCCACCCGCCAGGGCTTGCCATTGCAGCGGCGGGTTTGCCCAGTTTAATGGGGATGATTTTAAGGAATTTGGTTTTAAATCGGATATTAGGTTCACAAGATTAGTCTCCCAGGTTCATTATACGAGAAAGTTAGCGCAGAAATAGCCTTTTTGAGCGATTTTAAGCTCCAAATGAGATTTCATTTTAAAATGCTTGAAAATGTTACGGGTCTAAACCTGCGTTTTGCCTTACAAAAATATTTATAAAAATATGTAATGTTTCATGCTACACTAACGAGCGTAATCGGATATGCATAGTCCGATTAGGTAATCCGGATTTTGAATCCTTGAAAGAAATAACAAAAACCGGACGTTTTTATTGGCGTAGGAATGCTGGCGGTTGTACGAACGTCATCACATCCAGTACGCGGTCCAGTCGGAATAGGCCTGTGGACACACTCAGAGTGTGGTCCATTTCTATTCTGTCTGAAAAAATCAAGGAATGAGGTTTCTTTCTCTAACCTAACCTAAGGAGTATATATGAATTCCGTGCAAAATTCAGAAAAGAAAAAGGGGGGACGTTCCCCCGTAATAACAATGTTAATCATCAGCCTGGTGCTGGGAGGTGCAGTCTTCTTGCTCAATCGGGTAATCACTGCTTCGGCGAATACTTCCGATTACTCGCTTGCTTTGGGAACTTATCCCATCATATCTGGCAGCCGCATTGGTACCTGCCAGTTCTGCCATACTTCCAGCATCCCAAATTTAAATCCATACGGTAAGGCCTACAAAGCACTTGGCCGAAATAATGCGGCTTCCCTACACATGATCGAGGCACTTGATTCGGATGGCGATGGTTACACCAACATCCAGGAAATCGCCGCGTTGACCTTCCCAGGAGACGCATCCGATTTCCCGCAGCCTCCGACCAATACCCCGACTTCGATTCCGCCAACGGCCACCAGCACGAATACTGCCGTGCCTCCTACAGCCACTTCGGTACCGCCGACAGCAACGAATACCGGTGTTCCCCCGACCGCAACGAACACCAGCGTACCACCGACGGCGACGAATACCGGCGTACCACCGACCCCAACCAATACCAGTGTTGCACCTACACCGACCAATCAGGGCTATCCCCCGCCGGCTACTGAAACTGCCGTTCCCACTTCGCAGCCTACGGTTGGCGTCCCTATGGAGCCTACAAAAACCGAAGAGGTTGAGGAGACTGAAAAGCCTGAGGAGACTGAGCATCCTGAAGAGACGGAGCAGCCTGAAAAGCACGAAAGGACCAAGGAGCCGACCGAACGGCCCGAAAATACCCGGGTGGTCGTGACCAGGACGCCTCGACCGACGAAAACAATGAGGCCGTCTCGGACTCCCAGGGCGACGAGAGTATACCCAACGCGCACCGCAACCGCGGTTTGCATCAGGGATGACGACAGCAACAAGCAGAGCAATTCCAGCACCTACGGAAGTGCAGCCGATTTCAACAATAAAATCCGCTGCCCGCGCGGTTACCATGGCCTGGGTGAGTATAGTTCCGATTTCGCGAACTTCAAGCCGATCTATTCTTTTTATTCACGACGAAGCCGATTAACCTTGCTGGAGTGTATGAACCGCTTGTAAGAAAAACCTGGAGGCGATCCCTCCAGGTTTTTTCTGTATGTTCAGCACTGCATGTCGGCTTTGACCTCGTAATGCTGCGAGCGCGGGTCGAATCGTGCCAGGAGGGCCCGCGCCCTGGGTGGTACCACGGCGACCTCGTAGTCTTCCCCGGTAAAACTGCGTACGGCATCCAGGGAGTCAAACCACATGATGGTCACAAATTCCGCCTCATGCGCCAGTTCACGGCGGAAAAGCTGAATTCCGCGGTATCCATCGATCTTGCGGTTTTGGATCCCGGTAAATATTTCGCTTTTCAAGAGCGTTTCATGGGCGTCTGCATTTTCTGGAGCGGTCCATCCATGCCAGATACGGCCGATCATAGAATTTTCCTCCTGTGATATCATTTTATCCGACAGGCTGAGTATCCGTGTAACTATCCTTATCGCTTTTCGTGAGGTGAGACAATATGCAGTATAGTATTCGTCCGGCGCGGATCGCCGACGCTGCCAATCTGGCGCAGGTGCGATTGGAAACCTGGCGCACCGCCTACCGCGGTTTGATCCCCGAGGCGGTAATTGCCTCGATGGATTTAAAAAAGAAACCGCGCGCTGGATCGAACGGCTGCAGGCACCGCAGGCGGATTCTTACCTTTTTGTGGCGGAGATCCAGCCGGAATCTGGTTCAGGCGGGCCTGAAGCCGCCCCCGGTGTGGTCGGTTTTTGTGGGGGTGGGCCCAACCGGGATGACGACCCGGATTACTCCGGTGAATTGTACGCGATTTACGTCCTTCAAGCATATCAAGGTCTGGGCGTGGGACGCGCCTTGCTGCAGCATGCCGTGGATTGGCTGCTCCAGAACGGTCACCGCAGTATGCTGATCTGGGTGCTGCGCGACAATACCAATGCGCGCCGATTCTATGAGGCCCTGGGTGGCAAGGCGGTGCGCGAGCGTTCAATTACCATCGGTGGCGCTCTGCTGCCCGAGGTGGCCTATGGTTATGATCTTTCTCGCTGGCCGGGCGGATATTAAAACTTTTTATTATGGGTTCAAAGATGAAAAAAATTCCTGTTTTTTGTGGCAAAGACTGCGGGGGAGATGCCTGCCCGCTGCTGGCAACGGTTGAGGGTGGGCGCGTCACCAATGTCGTGAACAACCCGGCCGGCGGCAAATATCTCAAGGGCTGCGCGCGCGGGTTCAACCTGCCTCTGGAGCAGTATGCGCCCGACCGGATTCTCGAGCCGCTGGTGCGCAGCGGGCCGCGCGGTTCGGGCCAGTTTCGTCCGGTTTCCTGGGATGAAGCCCTGGATCTTACCGCACATAACCTGGGTGAAATCCGTGCCCGCTACGGCCCCAATGCGATTCTGAACCGGGCCAGCGCCGGGGCGACCGGCGCGCTGCACGGCACACCGGGACTTATGGGACGATTCTTGAACCTGTTTGGCGGCTGTACGCGCCTGTCTAATAACTACAGCAATGCTGCCGCGAATGTCGTCCTGCCCTACCTGCTGGGCTCGGACTGGACGGTCTCTGGTTTTGACGCGTCAACCCTGCAGTACGCGCAGATGATTATCCTGTGGGGGGCGAATGTGCTCGAAACGCGCCAGGGGGCCGAAGTGCCCCAGCGCCTGGTGGAGGCCAAAAAACGCGGGGCCCAGATTGTGGTGATTGATCCCCGGCGTACCGCGACCGTCAAACATACCGCCACCTGGTGGTTGCCTTGCCGCCCGGGAACCGATGCCGCCCTGATGCTGGCGGTACTGCATGTGCTGTTCAGCGAGGAGCGCGTTAACCGCGCCTTTATTGCCGCGCACAGCCACGGGATGGATCTGTTGGAACGCTCGGTACTGGGATTGGACGGCAGCCCGGCGCGCACCCCAAATTGGGCGGCCGATGTGTGCGGCTTACCCGCGGAAGAGATTGTTCGCTTCGCGCGCACCTATGCTGCTGCCAAACCGGCCATGCTTTTTCCGGGGTATTCGATCCAGCGCGTATTTGCGGGGGAAGAAACCTACCGCCTGACGGTGGCTTTACAGGTAGCCACCGGCAATTTTGGCCGGCGGGGCGGTTCGACCGGTTCGATTAACAGCCGCCTGCCTGCCCCCAGGGTGGGCCGCCTGCCGGTGCCCAAAATCGCCGGTCAGCCCGAACTGCCTGTCCTGCGCTGGCCGGATGCCGTATTGGAAGGGCGCAGCGGGGGCTACCCGACCGACCTGCACGCCATCTACAACCTGGGCGGCAACCCGATCAACCAGGGCAGCGATGTGCGCAAAAATATGGCTGCCTTTGCCAAGGTTGATTTTGCGGTCACCCATGAGCTTTTTATGACCCCCACCGCGCGCTGGTGCGATGTAATCTTGCCGGCTGCCTCCCCGCTGGAGAAGGAGGATATCGGCAGCCCCTGGCTGGGCAATTACCTGCTCTATAAACCGCAGGCCGTCGCCCCTGCGGGCCAGGCGCGCAGCGATTACGACATTTTATGGGATCTGGCGGAGCGCCTTGGATTTGGAGAGGCATTTTCTGAAGGGCGCAGCGCGGCCCAATGGGTGGACCTGTTTATTTCCCAATCGGAAGTGACGGATGCGGATGAATTCCGCCGAACCGGCATTTATTGGGGGGCCGAACAGGATCGGGTGGGGCTGGCCGATTTTGCGGCCGATCCCGCGCACCATCCCCTGGATACGCCTTCAGGGTTGGTGGAAATCGCCAGTGAAAGCTACCGGCGCTCCACGGGCGGGCCGCTGATTCCCACCTGGCAGGCCCCGCCGGTTGATGAGCGCTACCCGCTCAGCCTGATCACCCCCAAGTCACCGCACCGCACCCATTCGCAGGGCAGCAGCATCCCCGCCCTGCGCGCCAAAGCGCCGCACGGCTTGGAAATCCATCCTTCAGATGCCGCTGCGCGCGGCATCACCGCTGGCAGCATGCTGCGCGTGGTCAACGCCCAGGGTACAGCCTGCCTGCCGGCCATTCTGAACCCGGACCTGACCCCCGGCGTGGTGTGCCTGTTGGAAGGGATCTGGGCCGACCTGGACGAACACGGGGTCGACCGCGGCGGCGCAGCTAATCTGTTTACTTCCACTCTGGGCACTGCTGCCGGCACGGCCTGCATCATGCATGCCGTGGGGGTTGAGGTCATGCTCGACGCAGGTTAATCGCAGCGGTTGGCCTGGATGTAGTCGAAATTAATTTCCATCCCCAGGCCGGGCTTTTGCGAGACGTGAACGTACCCATTCTCGTCCAGCGGGTCGGCAAGCGCTTCCAGCCAGGGCTGCGGCTCTTCGTAGTCCAGGAAGGGATGCAGCAGGCCGCGTTCATAAAATTCACCGGGGATGCCCATGGCGCACAGCACGTGCAGGTTGGCAGCGCCACCGCCGTGCATTTCCATGCGCACGCCAAACGACTCGCACAGATGCGCGGTCTTGACCAGCGGGGTGATGCCACCCAGGTCGTTAACCCCGCCGCGGCTGATATCCGAGGCGCCGCGCACGATCCACTCGGCGCGGGTCTGCATTTTGCCCTCGGCGGTTTCCGGCCCGCAGAGCGGAATGGCCAACTGCTCCGCCAGCCACACGTAAGACGAGGTGCTGTGCTCGTCCATCGGTTCTTCCAACCAGTAAAAATTAAGCTCTTCCAGCGCTTTACCCAGGTAAAGCGCCTCTTCCCGGCTGTAATAGTGGAAGGAGTCGAGCATCAGCACCATCTCATCGCCCACGGCTTTGCGCACCGCGGTGCAGGCCGCCACGTCCCGTTTGGGATCCGGTGTGCCCGGCAGAGGCGGCATCCAGGTGTGCAGCTTGAAGGCCGGATAACCGCGCGCCTGGCAGGCCAGCCCGAAGCGGGCGTAATCCTCGGGCGTCTTCAGACCACCTTCCAGATCATCGCCGCACATCGTGCTGGCATAGGCCGGCACTTTATCCCGAAATCCACCCAGCAGCTTGTATACCGGCTGGTTGAGGGCCCGCCCGGCCAGATCCCATAGGGCCTGGTCGACCGCGGAAAGCACCTTGTCGTTCAGCGCGCCCAGGTGCAGCCGCTGGCGCTCTTTCATGCGCTGCCAGATGCGTTCGCGCATCATGGGGTCTTCGCCAAGCAGCATGGGCCTGACGATCTGGCGCACCACCTCCGGGCTGGCGCCGCCGAAAGCATACCCTTCGATACCTTCGTCTGTAACCAGGCGCAGCAGGGTCTGTTTGGCATCCTGTTCCGGCCCGGGGTGGGTGTGGCCCTCCGAGTCGCGTGTGGTGTGGTTCTTATACAAGAAGGTCTCAACCTGAGCATCGATCAGTTTCATGATAAATCACCTCTTAAAGCAGTTCAGCTGGTTGGCGATCAGCAAACAGCTGAAATGCACGCTCATTTATAGGATAGATTAATTGTACCCTTTCCGGTTTGCTTCGTACTTCCTATATCAAAGCGGCTCCTCTTGCGATCAATTTCTATTAGGAGCTGATTATGATTAGAAATCTTAATGTTTATTGAATTAAGAAAGAGGTCACTAAAAAAACAATGACGATCATAACTAGGATGTTGAAATGGGCGTGGTATACCTGCTGTAGGTGAAAAACCATGGTCCAGGGAAGGCAGGGGGTTGAGCATTGAGGGGGTATGAAAGTTTGGGAATAAGGAGAAAAAATGACAAGAATAATTACAGGGAAGCGAAACTGGATAAAAATAGCCTCGATCAGCCTGGCGGTGTTTATTTTACTTTTTTCGGTTGGTTCGATGATTTTCGTCAAAATTTTTTATGATGAAAAATTCTCCAGGGTCGAGGAAACACGGTGTTCAGGTTATCTGTGTTACAGTGATGTAGATGGATATCCGCGCACGGCAGTGAACTTTGATTCTGGCAAAAACACTTTGCAGGGATACATATACGGCACAGAAAACAAGAAAGGGCTGGTGGTCATTTCGCATGGTTTGGGGTTTGACGCGCAGCACTATTTACCGGAAGTACTTTATTTCGTAGATCACGGCTGGCGGGTGTTCTCCTTTGACAATACCGGAACGAATGAGAGCGAGGGGGCAGGCACCATCGGCCTGGCGCAGTCGGAAAAAGATTTGGATGCGGCTTTGACCTACATCGAAAGCGATAAAGCATTAAATGATTTACCGGTCATGCTTTTTGGACATAGTTGGGGCGGTTATGCCGTTACCGCTGTATTGAATACCAACCACAAAATTTCCGCCAGTGTGAGCATATCGGGGTTTAATTCGCCGGATGAACTGCTGTTTGAGGGAGCAAAAAGTGAGATGGGGGTTTTTGCCTATCTCGAATATCCTTATTTATGGGCATACCAGCGCATGCTTTTTGGCAGCACGGCCCGGCTTACTGCGGTCGATGGAATAAACCGCAGCGATGCCCCGGTGATGATTATCCACGGGTCTGCGGATGAAGAAATCCTCTACAACGGGGCAAGCATCATTTCACATCGATCTGCCGTCACAAACCCAAACGTCGTTTATATAACATGCAGTGCGGAAAACCATAATGGCCACAATAATTTGCTGCAGTCCGAAGCCGCGATCCAGTATATTAACGAAAAAAATAAAGAATATAAAGCGCTCAGTGATCGCTATGACGGAAAACTTCCGGATGATGTGAAAGCAAACTTTTATGCAGGCATCGATAAATTTCAAACGAGTGAATTAAATGCGGGTCTGATGAATGAAATCAATGATTTCCTCGAGAAATCACTCCAATAATGGTTTTTGGTGGAATTGTTTTTCGTTTACATGAATCATGGGCTGTCTCAAACTTTGAGTGGGGATGACATTTTTTAACTGATGGACAGTCTGAGCCTTGCCCCTTCTCACCCATTTTTTGGGTGATGTTCACCTGGAAAATTGTCCTCTGGGTGGATGGCTTTCATCCTTGTTTCCGGTGTTTTATTTCGTAGGAATGATGGCTGGAACCTTTAGAACTATGGTTTCGTCTTAGTTAGTGATGACCATAATCCGGCCTAAAAAAATAGCATCAAGGGAATGAAAATGTACCACAGAAAGTTCAATACTTACTTACTGCGCATTTCTTGTGCCTTATTGGGGCTCCTGCTGCTGCTTACCGCATGCAATACGGCCACGATCGAACCGGCCGCTGCTGGCGTGACCCCATCCGCGCCGACGCAGGTTCCAGAGGGAAAGGATGGACAGGCAACGTCGTTGGTTGTGAGCGGCGTGGCGCAGAATTTCACTGTACAAGTGATCGCCGCTGTACCCGTCAGCGCGGGTGGGCCATATTGGGAGGCGATGCCGCAGCACACATTGTTGTCGCTGTCGGGCTATCCGATCACTAACCACATGATGAAACCCCAGGTTTTCATCTACCCGGTCAAAGACCTGGGGATGAATGAAGGCGCGAGCAAGATCGCGGAAAGTTTGCAGATCCTGCTGCAGAACCAGCAGGCGGGTAAGGATCTTCCCTTTCTGCCGCTGTCTAATATGTCGCAAATGATGCATGCCCAGGTGAAATATTTGGACTTCAAAAATGGCAAAGGCGTGCGCTTTCTGACAGAGTTTGCCAACGGGATTGTGCCCGTCAATAACCACGATCTGGTTTACACTTACCAGGGTTTGACCAGCGACGGCATGTACTATGTAGCCGCGGTGCTGCCGATCAACCTGGATAGTTTGCCCGCGGATGCGAATGACACCGATAAACTGCCGTCTGATATACCGAACGGCTACCAAAAATACGTGGCAGATACGGCCAGCATGCTCGATCGGCAGCCCGCAAGCGCTTTTAACCCCGATTTGAGCAAGCTGGATGCGATGATCCAGACCATCGAAGTAAAATAGGCGTACACAAAAATACAGGCAGGCCTGATCCTTCAAGTCTGCCTGTATTTCCACAACCGCCAGGCGACAATTTCACCCCAGGCCATTACCGCCGCCAGATACAGGTACACGGCGATGCCTTTCAGGGCGAAAGCCGGCAGGGCCAGTCCGGCGGTGCCCCAGGTATAAAAGGGCAGACCTCGCCAGTACGGGTCGGACTGAAAGGCGCGTCCGCACAGGAACAGACCCGGGAAAAGGGTCAGCCCAAGCAAAATATAGGACAGATCGTGGATGCGCCCCGGCAGCGTGGCTTGCAAGGTGGTCAGGGTTGGGTCGGCGGGAGAAGCCAGCCCCACCATAGCTATCCCCCCCGCTGCGATCAGCGATCCCGCCCAGCGGCCGCCCGGCAGGGCTTGCAGAGCCCGCCTCAGACCCCACCCAAACAACCCAATCAATAAACCGGTGGCGATGAACACGAGGGTCATGATCCAGCCCTGAGGACCCAGCGCCAACCCACTCGGCCAATCCAGGGTGGGCGCATGCAGCGGATCCCAACCCAAGGAGCGCAGGAAGCGCTCTTCAACCAGGGTCAGGACCAGCAGCGTCCCGCCAAACAAGGGCGGTGCAGCCATCCCGGCGGACGCGAACAGCCGTGACAGCCAGAAGGGTTGTTTTTTCATTCGTAGCGGAAACGCCACACCCCAATCGTAAAAAACACTGCCGCGAAACCGACCAGCACAGCGGCCTCGGGCAGCACGGCGCTCAATCCCTGCCCGCGCAGCACCAGATCGAGCATGCCTTGCATCGCCCAACTGGTGGGCAAGATCTTGACTGCGTTCTGTACGAAAGCGGGGAAGAGTTCGATCGGATACCAGCACCCGCCCAGGAGGGCCATCGACATACCCAGCATAATACTCAAACCGTTGGCCTGTCCCGGGGTGCGTACGATGGTGCCCAGGGCGGTGCCTAACGCGGCGGCGGCCAATGCGGAAGTCACCAGGATTAAAGCCAGTGCTCCCGGAGATCGGCCCCAGTTAACTCCCAACACCAGGATGCCAAAACCAACCAGCAGCAGCATCTGCACCAGCGACATCAAAACCTGCCCGGTGATGGCGCCCAGCAGGAAGGTGCCTTTATGGGTGGGCGTGGTCAGCACGCGGCGCAGGGTGCCCCCTTCGCGCTCGTAGGCAAACAGGGCGGAGATGCCGATCAGCGGAATGAATACCCAGGTGATCAACTGTCCGGCCGATGAATTGGCGCGCGGGTCGTAATCGAACTGGCCTGTGGCTGCGCCCATGGACACGTTCACCCGGTCGGGGGCTGCGCTCATCTGGGTATGGGCGGCCTGGAGAGAGGCGTCGAAATAGGCGGCGCGTTCAGCTTGCGAGGCAAACGATCGAATGCGTTCGGCCTCCTGCACGCTGCGGTTGGAAATTTCTACCGCGCTGGATACGCGGCGGATGGCCGAACTGATCGCCTGTGAGGCTGCCAGAGCATTGACATTGTTCGGCTGCTGGCGAAGCTCTAATTCGGCCTTGCCGGCTGTGAGCTGGTCCAGGTCGAACCCGGCCGGAATCACCAGCAGGACCGCCGCCCGCCGCGTGTCGAACTCATCTTGCGCCTGGGCCAGGGGCATCAATTCCGGGTGCACGGCATCCGATTTTGCCAGCGTGTCAATCAACTCCGCCGAAAGGGAAGTGTTGGCCTGGTCGGCGACCACCAGGCGGATGCGCGAGTCGTCAGGCGCGCCGGTGCCCCCGGCCAGCAGAACGGTGAAGATAATGGGCAGGATAAGAAAGAACAACCACTCCGAAGTCGAAGAAAAGCGAACCAGGGTATCTTTCCAGGTGATGGCGAGTATTTTTCGCATGGCAGGCTCCCTCAGCGCTGTACGAACCCGCGCCGGTTTATCACGACCACCGCGACGGCAAACAGGATCACCCCCATAACGATCAGGGCCAGCACCGGTCCCAGGATCTGGTTCAGCCCACCGCCCAATGCCAGGGTGGTGAACCCATCCAACCCCCAGGCATTCGGCGTAATTTTGCTGACCAACTGCAGCCAGGGCGGCATATTTTCCAGACTGATAAAGCTGCCGCCCAGGATGCCAAAGATGAGCATGACTGCCGATCCGACGGAAGAGACCTGCCCGGGTGTCTTTGCCAGCGAGGTGATTAACATGCCCCAGCCCACCGCCCCGACCACGGCTGCCAGAACAAGTACCAGCACGCTTGCAAATCGCCCCACTTAAGCGAAAAGAGCAGGCTGCTGGCAGCGACCAGGATCAGCATCTGGGCGACCCCGGTCAGATAGATCCCGAAGACCTTTCCGCCCAGCACCTGGGCGGTGGAAATGGGGGTGACCAGCAGGCGCGGCAGGGTGCCCAGGCGCTGTTCTGCCAGCAGGGTGCGCCCGCCGTTGCTGACCGTAAACATTAAGAACATCAATGCCATACCCGGGGCCATATAGGCCAGCACGTCAAACGTGACCGGCTGAGCGCCTTCGGTCACGTTTCTCAGGGATGATCGCCGGGCTGTTCTGGGCTGCCCCGGCCTGCGCTGAACCGATCTGTGCCCCGATGAGGGCGGCATCCTGGAGCTGAATGCGCCCGCTGCGGATCAGTTCGGTCACGGCGACCTGCCCGCTGACCCGGGCGATCTCGACCTGGCTGACAAACTGCTCCAGAATGGCCTTAATCACGCCCACACTGGTGGGTCGAGAGGGGTTGGCGTACAGATCAAGTTTGATCGCGGCCTCGGGCTGGCGCCGGTGCCGTTTGCCGGGATGATGCTGGCGCTGAAGCCGGGCGGGATGAGTATTGCCGCGGCAATTTTATCTTCGTCGACCATGCGGCGAGCCTGGGCAGGGTCGGCCAGCGTTTGGGCTGTGACCAGCTCCGCCAGATCTTTCGATTGAAACAAATCTACCAGGCTGCTGCCGATTTGGCCGTCGTCCTGGTTGACCAGCACAATAGGAATGATGTTCAAGCCGCTGCTGGTACCGCCGGACAGGCGCCCGGTGACGAATCCCAGGCCCAGGGTCAGGACGAAAGGCGCAGCCAGCATTAAAATCAATGCCGCGCGGTCGCGGAAGGCCAGCACGAGATCTTTCCAACCGATTAAGAAGATTTTTCGCATGGGGTTTCTCCTCAATCGCGCAAAGCACGCCCGGTCAGGTGCAGGAAGACGGCTTCCAGGTTGGGCTCGTGCATATCGACCGAGCGGATTTTGACCCCAAGCTCATTGGCCCGGGTAATGGCCGGCGCCAGGGCATCTTCCGCTTCGGGCACAATAACCGTAACAGAATGGTCGCTGACATCTGCTCCCAACACTCCTTCCATCACGCGCAGCGCATCCGCCAGGGGCTGAGGGTCCTCCTCTTCGGCCAGGTGCAAGACGAGGGTTTCGTTTTCACCGACCTGCCGGGTAAGTTCGGCCTGGGTGCCGAGCGCGATCAGGTCGCCGTGGTCGATGATCCCCACCCGGTTAGAAAGCTCCTGTGCTTCTTCCATGTAATGCGTGGTATACAGCACGGTCATGCCCTGGCGGTTCAATTCTTTTACCGAATCCAGGATTGCCCGTCGCGATTGGGGATCGATGCCCACCGTGGGCTCATCCATGAAGAGCAGGCGCGGCCGGTGCAGCAGGCCGACCCCGATATTGACCCGCCGTTTCATCCCACCGGAATAGGTCTTCACCCGCTGGTTGGCACGTTCGGATAACCCAATTTGCTCCAGCACCTCATCCACGCGATTCTTCAGGGTTTTGCCAGACAGATTGTACATCTGCCCCCAAAAAACCAGGTTCTCGCGCGCGGTCAGATCTTCATAGAGGGCCAGGTCCTGGGGTACCACGCCAATGATCTCGCGTACCGCCATGGGGTCTTTCGTCACCGAAAAGCCGCCGATGCGCGCGTCTCCGCTGGTGGGCAGATACAGGGTCGACAGGACCGATATGGTGGTGGTCTTGCCGGCGCCGTTTGGTCCGAGCAGGCTGAAGATTTCACCTTGCTGGATGTCGAAGGAGATTCCTTTGACCGCGGTCAGATCAGCATATTTCTTGACCAGGTCGTTGACTTCGAGAATTGGGGGCATGGTTTTGCTCCTGAGGGCGGTTCATTAATTTAACGATGACCTTTTTAGCCTTGGCCAACTGTGATAGTTTATATCATAAATTGAAAATGGTTGCGACAATTCATTCCTGGCGGGTTCATTTCCTCGGGTTGGGGTGAGTCACCGTGCCCTGCTTTTCAACCGAAAATTCGCGCGACCAGCGTTCTTCGATCCCCTGGCGCCAGGCTTCGGCGCGCTGGTGCAAGTCTGCCAGAATTTCCGGCTGTTCCGACGCCAGGTTGTGAGCCTCGCCGCGTCTTCAGCCAGGTTGGCCAGGTGCACGGCATCTTTCGGCCGGTGTTCCTTCCACCAGCTGGCCGTTGAGCACCAACTTCCACGGCCCGCGGCGCACGGCGGTCTGGCCGCCCATTTCCCAGAACAGGTCCCGCTTGCCGGGAGAGGCGCCCGCCGCAGGCATATTCCAGAAGACTTTGGCCGTCGATTTCGTAGGCCGAAAGATCCCCCCCGGCTGCGGAAAGGAAGGTAGGCAGGATGTCCATCGAGGCGCACGGTGCGTCCAGCACCTGCCCGGCCGGAATCTGACCGGGCCAGTGTAAAATCCCCGGCACACGAATGCCGCCTTCAAACAGGCTGAACTTATGCCCTTTCAACCCGCCGGTCGTGCCGCCGTAATACGGGTCCAGGGTGCCGTCCAACCAGTTGCGCGATTCGCGCGACGGGCCGTTGTCCGAGGTGAAAAAGGTGCAGGTGTTTTCAGCCAGCCCCTGGCGCTCGACCTCATCCAGGATAGCGCCGATGCCGTCATCCACGGCGCTGAGCATAGCCGCCATCACCTGCCGGTCCCAGGGCAGGTGGGCGAAACGCTGCATATACTTTGTCCGGGGCATGCATGGGATAGTGCGGGGCATTAAAGGGCACGTACAGCAGGAAGGGTTGGCCGCTGGCCGCCGCCTGGCGCACGTAGTGCACCGCTTTTTCTACGACGGCCTCGGTGAAATATTTGCCGTTGTCCCATATCTCGTGCCCGTCTTCCCACAGGTCGTGGGTGGGGTTGATCCCAGGACCGGGCTGGTTCATGCCCCAATAAAAAATGTGCGAATAATAATCGATGCAGCCTGCCATAAAGCCGTACCAGTGCTCAAACCCATGGTCGCTGCGGGCGGCAGCCGGGCTGCAGCCCCAGATGCCATTTTCCGCTCATAAAGGTCCGGTAGCCGAGGGGTTTGAGGGCTTCGGCCAGGGTCGGCACATCCGTCGGCAGACCGCTGGCAGTGCGGTGGCCGGCCAGGATCGAACGCACCCCGGCATTGCCCGGGTAGCGTCCGGTCAGCAGGGAGGCGCGTGAAGGGCTGCACACCGGGCTGTTGGAATACCAATCGGTAAAGCGCGCCCCGCCGGCTGCCAGGCGGTCGAGGTGCGGTGTGCGAAAATCGGCTGCGCCCATGCAGGAAAGATCGGCGTAGCCCTGGTCATCGGTCAGGAAGATGATGAAGTTGGGAGGGGTCATGCTGGCTCCTTTCAGGATGATTATACTTAAACTTCCCCGCTCTTCCTGCCTTTACTCCTGCGGATGCCCCAAAATCGAGAGTAAAGGCTCGACAATTGGTGATATAAGTACCATTTTGCCTATTTGTACGGAGGAATTGCATCGTATTTAGCCAGAATTAATTTATAATTAGAGTCTAAACCTTTTTATTGGAGGAGCTACCAATGCAATACCGTAAATTTGGCAGTCTGGACTGGGGTGGTTCAGCGCTCGGATTTGGCTGTATGCGGCTGCCGGTGCTGAACAACGACAGCGGCGAGATTGACGAGCGTGAAGCAGCGCGTATGGTGCGCCATGCCATCGACCGCGGGCTGAATTATATCGATACCGCTTATCCCTATCATCGTGAAAACAGTGAGCGCTTTGTGGGACGTGTGCTGCAGGATGGCTACCGCGAGAAAGTTCGTTTGGCGACCAAGCTGCCCATCTGGAAAGTGAACGAGGCAGAGGATTTTGACAAAATTTTAGACGAGCAGCTTGAAAAACTGCAAACCGACCATATCGATTTTTACCTGCTGCACGGTCTGGGGAATGAGCGCTGGTCCAAGGTGCGCGACATGGGAATCCGCGAGTGGCTGCTCAAGGCGCGCGAAAGTGGGCGTATCCGGCACATCGGGTTTTCATTCCATGATGAACTGCCGGCCTTCAAAGAAATCGTTGATGCCTTTGAATCATGGGATTTCTGTCAGATCCAGTACAACTATATCGATATCGAAAACCAGGCCGGCACGGAAGGATTGAAGTATGCGGCTGCCCGCGGTATGGCTGTAGTGGTTATGGAGCCCCTGCTGGGGGGGCGGATCGTAAACCCGCCAGACCCGATCCAGGCGATCTGGGACGAATCGCCCGTGCGCCGCAGCGCGGCCGACTGGGCCTTGCAGTGGCTTTGGAACCAGCCCGAGGTCAGCGTGGTCTTGAGCGGGATGAGCACTTTCCAGCAGGTGGAAGAAAACCTGGCATCTGCGGATCGTTCCGGCATGGGCAAACTCAACGCTGAGGAACTGGCCCTGGTGGACCGCGCCCGGACAAAGTACAAGGAATTATGCCCGGTGGACTGCACGCACTGCGATTACTGCCAGCCCTGCCCGAACCAGGTCAATATCCCGCGCATCTTTGAGCTGTACAACCAGGCTTCGATGTACAACATCCTGCCGCAGTCGCGCAAGCAGTATGAGCGCATGCCGATGGAAACGCGGGCCGACATGTGCCTCGACTGCCAGGAATGCCTGGAGAAGTGCCCCCAGCATATTGAGATCAGCAATTGGATGCCGGTGGTGCATGAGGCCTTAGCCGCCTAAATATTTTCTAAAATTGCTTTATCTGGATCAAAAAACGCTGGAAATTGACCGATCTTCGGTCAATTTCCAGCGTTGTAATGCTGCCCCCATTTTCCCGGAAGGGACCAGGGGAGGCCAGTGTTATTCTCCCAGCACCATTTGCCGCAGGTCTTGTTCGGCCTTTCCAATCTTGCTCTGGTAAACTTTAAGTTGGGCCTCAAAGGACGAGTTCAGGTGGCTGGCTTTATAGCCCGCTTTCATCTGCAAAAGCCAGTCTGCCATGACTGCCGGATCGGCCTCACGATATTTTCCCGAAAAACTGATTGTATCGATAGGCAGTTTGGGCGGCATCGGCGGGTAGCTGCCCGCAGCGTAGCCGAAAACGATGGTGGTGATCGGAAAGACGTTCTCCGGCAGGGCGAGCGTATCTCGCAGGTAGGCGGTATCCAGCAGGCCGGTGCGTCCTGTCTCGGACAGCATCACCGACGACACGCCCAACGCCTCGGCTGCCAGGTTCATGTTCATCGCTGCCAGCGAAGCATTCATCACCGCGGTGGTGTAATCGACCAGGGGGCTGTTTGGGAAGTCCGTCACCAGGTTTTTCACGCGGTGCAGATCACCCATCACGATCACTGCCCTGTGAGCCTTGAAAGGAATTGGGCGGCGAAAGGTTTCCTGCCATGAAGACGCATCGAATACCCCAAAGGACCAGCTCTGCAGGTTAACCGTGCTGGGCGCCAGCCGACCGGCTTCCAGGATGGCGTCGAATACCTCCAGCGGTATCGGGCGGCGGCTGAAACCGCGCACCGAGCGCCGCTGGAGGATAGTTTGCAGGGGAAGGTTGTCCTTCAGGCTTTCAGGTACCTGCGGCCTGCCGCGTAAAAGACGCGCCAGGCTGCGCACAAACTGAAATGGGTTCATCAGTTAGCGCGCGCCTTGGGATCTTCCGTGGGTTTCTCAACCACATTGATAAAGCTGCCAAACAGGCGAACCTCATCCATACGGCAGGAGTTAACCAGCTTCCCGTCCAGGATGGTGATATCCGGGCAGCTGTCACACATGTCTGCTCGCCCATCGGGTAGAATATCCGGGGCCTGGATGATACCGATGCTTTGCACGTACACCCGCTCAAACAGCGCTGCCGGCTTGCGCAGCACCATTTTCCACCAGTTTGCATACGCCTTGCGCGTTGAGGCATCGAACGGCCACAGGTTGAACACCACCCTGCCGATCTTGGGGTTCGCCAGATAGGCCAGATAGGTGCCGACCATGAAGTGGTGCCCGGCCTGGGCGATTTCCATGCCGCGCTTGCCCAGGGAACCCAGTATTTTATGTTTGGTGCCGATGGTTGCCCCCACCAGCCATTTATAGGAGGTATGCAGGATGCTCCCGCCCAGGTAGCCGGAAGGCTCGTATTCCGGGCAGATATCCTTGATGATCTGGTAAACCTCCGGTGAGGTGATGAACTTTTCCGAGAAGCTGTCGCGGGTGTAGCTTAATTTGCTGATGTCGACTTCATGGTCCAACGCTACCCCCGATTGGGTGTCAATGGTCGCGGTGCGGTAGGTGATGAAGACCAACCCCTGCACTATGTCGATATTAGCCTGCCCCCAGCGCACGACATCTGGAATTTCTTTGAAGGTGGAAGGATACACGGTTGAGTTGAATATCGTGTACAAACCGCCTTCGGCGGCGATCATCTCGGCGCACTGCTGGCGCAGTTCATTGAGATCGGCCTCGCTCTTGCCATTCCAATGCGGGCGGTTCTGATGGCTGTCGATGTGGACGGTGAAACCCGCCAGGCCGGCTTTTTTCAATTCGTGCAGAATATCCGGCTTGAGCGCAAAGGCATTGGTCAGGATAATCGGTTTGATGTTCTGCTCGCGGATAAAAGCCACAAGCTCGACAATATGCGGGTAAATCAGCGGCTCACCGCCGGCAATTGAAATGTTATCGGGGTTGCGCCAGCGCTTGAAGAATAAAACTTCTTCTTTGACTTCTTCCAGTGTCTTGTGCCCTGTGATATGCTGCCGGTAACACCCCTCGCAATGAATATTGCAGATATCCGTCACCTCCAGCCAGGCGATCGGGTTGTCGTTCATGGACCACGGCATACGATACAATTCGCGTTTTTCTAACATAGTTCTTTCCCTCCCAGGAAAAATTCAACTTATTATATCAACAGAACATCCGCGTAAACCTTAAAGTACGGAATTAAACGCATAAACAGTCAATTAACCTGCCGTGCAGCAAGCGAATTGACTGTTTATAAGCATCATTAACGGTATTGCTCGATGCCGCTTTCGAAAGCTTCCTGGTCGTCCTTGAGCAGCCCGTGCAAGGCTTCCTGCAGGGCATACGTGCCCCGGTAGAAACGGGCACGATCGAGCATGGTGTGCGAATTGGGATAGGCCTGGCAGATTTTTTTGTAGATTTTATCGCCCAGCACGGAAGCCGATGCTAAATCGATAGCGGGATCGCCCAGCCCCACAAAACCAAAGTCGATCACCCCGCTGATATTCATCGCCTGCGGATCGTAGAGGATATTGCCGAACCCAAAATCGCCGTGGCGTAAGGCGGGTTGGTAGCTGTGCAGCGCCGGGTCTCTCAAGAAATCTTCAAAGTGAAAACTTACTTCATCGCGGGCCTGCGGGCGCATCCACTCGAACAGGTGCTCGCGAATGTCTGCGTACAGGTTGACCCATTCGGACAGGCCGTCCTGCAGGGGTAAATCGTCTCCCAGGGTCTGCAGTGAAATCGCGTGCAGTTCCTGCAAGAAGCCCGCCAACTGTGTCCCCCAGCGCTCGATGATGCGCTCATCTTCGATCTGGGTCAAAACGGGCTGCCAGAGCGTTTCTCCAGGCAGGCAAGGGTAGCCCATGAACACTTCACCCACGCGCTGTGTCCCCTGGCTGGAGTAGATCGGGTTGGGTATCGGCAGGCTGGTGCGGCCCTGGATGCGGCTGAGGATGCGCGTTTCGTTGAGAATGCTGGCCACGCCATCCACGTACCTGGGAAAACGAAAGACCAATTCGTCGTTGATGATCAGCAGGTTGTTAAACTGCCCTTCGTGATTGTGGGGCTGCACGCTGTGGATCGGCAGATCCGGATAAGCGCGGCGGATTACCTGGAGTGAGCTGGTTGGATCGTCCATTCTTTCTCCCAAGCTTCGCTAAGATCGTACGCCGTAAAGCCTGCCGCGGCATACAGCGCACCGGCAGCCTCCGAATAGGACCCGACGAAAGCCAGATTGCCGCCCAAGCGCTTCATGCGGCGCAGACCTTCAAACATGAGGGCTTTGCCCAGCCCGCGCCGCTGATGCTCGGGGACAGTGCCCACCGGCTCAAAATAGGCCGTGCGGGTGACGTCGTCGTACCAGATGGTGCAGAAGGCGGCAATTTTGCCGTCCGGAGCCACACCAACCACATCCAGGTCGCGCCGGTAGAGCGGCATGCGCTGGATGTTAAGGTACCACTCCCAACCCTGGTAATGCTCATCCGGTTCATCCGGATGGAATGCCCGCCAGGAGGCCCAGCTGCGGCCTGGCAGTTCGTCTGTTTCGCCCAGCGCGCGCAGCGTATACCCGGGCGCCAGGCTGGCCTCAGGAATTTCCTGGTCCAGTGAACGCCGGCGCTGATATTCCGGCCAATCATCCTTGACATAACCCCTGCGGGTGAGTATGGACTGGCGCAGTTCGTCCTGCGCATCGGCCCAGATCAGCAGCTTGTGTTTTCCATCTGCGCCGGGTTCTGCCAGGTGCTCTTCGGCGGTTGCGATCATTTCTTCTTCTAACTGCGGGGTGCGCAGCCCAGGGTGGATTTGAAGGTGAACATCCGCCTTGCCCTCCGGGTTGAGCACGCCGGCGATGCGCCCTTGCGCGTCTTCCCACAGGAAGATTGCCTCTTCCAGAGGCAAATGTTCGATGTTTTCGTTGACATGCCAGCGCCAATAATCCAGCCGGGCAACGTGCCAGCTGAATTCGCGCCGCCCATTGGCGTGCATTACCTCGCGCAGGAAGGCGCGGATGCGCCAATAATCGTTTTCCTGCTGGTAGTTGCGCCGGGTCAGGTTCATGCGTTCACCTCAGGCATTCATTCAGATGAGCGTTTCTTATTTCATGCCGTAGCGTTTGAGGGCCGCATCCAGGATCATATGGACCAGTTCCGGATGGCTGACCCCATCGGCTGCAGCTTCGATCACGATATCCGAAATTCCGGGTGAAAGCCCGGGGAGGGGATTGATTTCGAGGATATAGGGTTTCCAATGGTCGTTTACATCCAGGCGAAAATCTACCCGGGAGACATCCTGCGCGCCCACCACGCGGAAGCAGGCGGCAGCCAGCCAGTTCAGGTCATCAATTTGCTCCTGATCAAGCGGCGCCGGGCACAGATAATCGAGCTGATCCGCCATCGCCACTTTCAGGCGGTTGCTGTAAACCATATCCGTATCGCGGTAGCGCTGCAGATCCACTTCCAGGGGCGGAAAAAAGCGCAGTCCAGATTGGATGCGCGGGGCATCCGACGAATCGGGCATACGTTTGGCGACCGGTCCCACCAGGTTGCCAACCAATCCGACCGTCACCTCGCGGCCTTCAATGAAGCGTTCGACCAGGGCAGGTTGTTTGTACTTGTTAAGGATAAATTTTAGCTGCTCGCGCATTTCCGCTTCATTTTTTACCACGGAACTGAGACTGACCCCCATCCCGGTTCCTTCGCGGCTGGGTTTAACGAAGAGCGGGAATTTTAGGTCTTCGTCCAGGGGCTCGTCGATGCGCTCGAAGGATTGGAAATCAGGCGTGGGCAGTTCGTGCCAGAATAAAATCCGCTTGGTCATCGGTTTATCCAGCGAAAGCGCCATGGTGAGTACTTTCGACCCGGTATAAGGGATGCGCAGCATCTCGAGCAAGGCCGGCACCTGGGCTTCACGTGAATCGCCGAAATGGGCCTCGCAGATATTAAAGCAGATATCCGGATTGTATTTGCGGACGGTGTCCAGGAGGGTAACATCCCCTTCCAGAAATTCGCAATCATACCCTCCGGCGCGAATAATATCCACCAGCGTGGCGACCGTCGATTCTGAATCGAGATCATCCCACTGGTCCGGCTGCATCCCTTCCCAGTGCGGGGCCCTGACCTTTAAATTAGCCAATAATGCAATGCGTAATTTTTTCATAAACACTCACCTTTAAATGAATTATAAAGGACTTCGATTTTTTTAATCGTTTTTCCCCGTATGAGATAGTGCAAATGCATCATGGATTATTGTTCTAACAAGGTCTGATAATTTGTCATAACGACTCCAATTATGAAAAATTATTCCTATACCGGGTGTCTCAAAGAATGATTGAGAGGATCAATTTGGCCTGGCTAGAGGAGCAAGACTATAATACCATTTGGGCAGCAGATGTCATAGACTGCAGCGATAAAAAAACACCTTCTTGGAAGGGAGTGATTGGCCAATGAAGATTTCGAATGTGTCTGCTACAGCCGTTAGTCTTCCCTGGAAGCCTCCGCCGTATTCCACCGAATGGGCCGGCACCAAGCGCGAGTGGGGTCGACAGATTCGTTGGTCTCCTCACCATCCCGATCCCGTTCTCAACTATGTCATCGTGATTGTTGGGACGGACGAGGGTTTCACTGGTATAGGAGAGGCTGCCACAGACATTGGTTTTTTTGGAGAGCCTCTTGAGGAGGTTATGTTCGCCATTGAGCAGTATCTTGGTCCAAGGCTCATAGGAAAAGATCCTTTTGATCGGGAGGAGATACTGAACTCTCTCGACTTTCGCGGAAACACATGTGCCAGATCGGGTATTGATCTGGCCTTACACGATCTGCTCGGTAAAGCCTTGGGTATACCGGTCTACGATCTTATCGGAGGCTGCTGCCGGGACAAGGTGCTTGTCGCTATTGAAATAGCGGGTGGACCACCGGATGGAATGGCTAAACTCTGCGCAGACTACGTTGAGCAAGGGGTACGGGCCTTCAAGCCCAAGGTAGGCGGTTATCCGGACGATGATGCTGTCAGGTTGAAGGCAATTCGGGAAGCTGTTGGTGATGGGATCTCGATCAGGGCCGATGCAAACCAGGGTTATACCCCAAAGGAGGCTATCAGGCTTTGCCGGCTGGCAGAGAAATATGACGTCGGATTAGAACTGCTCGAACAGCCTGTGCCTGCCTGGGACTTAGAGGGAATGGCTCTGGTCAGGAATTCCGTCGATACTTTGATCGAGGCGGACGAAAGCGCTTACAGTACTCATGATGTTATGAATATCATCCGGCGGGGTGCAGCCGATGTGATTAATATCAAGGTGGCCAAGGCCGGGGGGCTTTACAACGCCAAGAAAATCGCTGCTCTGGCGGAGGCAGCGGGTCTCGGCTGCGTTTTGGGAACGGCGTTTGGCCTTGGAATCAAAGTTGCCGCCAAACTGCACCTGGCGGCGTCGACTCGAAACATCATGGATGCTGTTGAGTTTACTGAGATCATGCTTCACGAAAACCTGGCGGCCTCTCCTTTTGACTTGCAGCTGATGCCGCCCCTCAAGGATGGTTATTTGAGTGTTCCGACACAGCCTGGTCTCGGGGTGCAGCTCGATGAAGCCAAAGTACAAAGATATCTCATTGATGTCATGGGCAAAGGAGACAGCTGAATGGAACTTTTGAGGACTTTAAGCAATACACCAGGCGTGTCCGGATTTGAGGATTTAGTTCAACAGGTCGTCAAGGCTGAACTTGAACCGCTCTGCGACAACGTGCGCATCGACAAGATTGGCAATGTCATTGGGTTCAAAAGAGGAGTTCGCACTGAGCAAGATCGGTTGCCGTTAAAAGTGATGCTGGCTGCTCACATGGATGAGATTGGTTTTATGGTCAAGCATATCGACCGTGATGGTTTTGTGCGCTTTATGCCAATCGGTGGTTTTGACCCTCGGACGCTGGTGGCGCAGCGTGTAATTATTCATGGTCTCCGGGATGTTAAAGGGGTGGTTGCACCGCAGCCAAATTGGATTTTGAACGACAAGGACCGGCAAAAAGTACTGGAAATCAATGAGCTCGTCATTGATACCGGGATGGACAGAGAAACGATCATGAACCTGGTCTCCATTGGTGATGTCATCAGTCTGGCGCAGCCTTTTGACGAACTAAACGAAAAAGTAGTTCTTGGCAGGAACTTTGACGACCGTGTTGGCGTGTATGTGATGCTCGAAGCGATGAAACGGATCAAAGAGTGCCAGGTAGATGTCTATGCGGTTGCCACGGTTCAGGAGGAAGTTGGTCTTCGCGGCGTGCCTACTGCAACCTTTGCCATTGAGCCTGATGTGGGTATCGCGCTCGATGGCAGCCTGGCATCTGACGTTCCCTACGCCAAGGAAGAGGAAAGGCACTGTGTTATGGGGGCTGGTACAGGCATCTATGTCATGGATAGACTTACCATCAGCGACCGAAAGTTGGTCCAATTTCTGATGCAGCTCGCTCAGAAGCAGGGAATCAAGACCCAGATCAATCTGGGCGGCGGCACGGATGCCTCGATCATACAACGGCATAGGACAGGCGCAAGGGTGTGCACAATTGGTGCGCCGACGCGGTATATGCATTCGACGGTACAAATGTGCAGCGTGGATGACATCGAGAGTACGGTTGAGTTGCTGGTGGCTTTTTTGCACAATGCTCACAAGGGTGAATTGGGATGAAGAAAATATATCAATCAGATTTTACAAAAGAGGAATATCAGTCTCGAAGGGAAAAGGTTTACCAGGCGATTGGTTCCCAGGCCGTGGCTTTAATCCAAGGCTCTGCAAAGAACCCCGATCATGCTGTTTTTCGGCAGAACAATGACTTTTATTATCTCTGTGGCGTAGAGTCGCCGCACGCCTATCTCTTGTTAGATGGGAGAAATCAGACCAGCAGCCTCTTTCTTGCCCACCAAAGCAGAACACAGTTGGAGACTGAAGGCGAGATTCTCTCAGCAGAGAATGCTGATCTGGTACGGGAGCTAACAGGTGTCGATCAGGTTATGGGAGTCGAATTCTTGATTCGGTATCTGGAGCGCGTACACATTCTCTATACTCCATTGCGTCAAGGCGAAGGACCACAGATGAGCAGCGACACCCTATGGCGGGCTCAACAAGAGATATTTGCAGACCCGTGGGATGGTCGCTTGGACCGGATGCGGCACTTCGTCACGGCACTGCATGAGCGATGTCCTATGGCCGAAATCCGAGATCTAAGTCCGACGTTGGACGATCTTCGGCTGATCAAGAGTGAACAGGAATTGGCGCTGCTGCGTAAGGCCGGTAAATTAAGTGCCTTGGGCATCATCGAAGCGATACGGACAACAAAGCCAGGCGTCATCGAGTACCAGCTTGACGCCGCTATGCGCTATCACTATCTGGTCAATGGGGCGCGCGACGCCGGGTATCACGCCATCATTGCTGGCGGTGACAATGCCTGGTATGGGCACTATAGCGCTAACGACTGCCCCCTGCTGGATGGCGATCTGGTTCTGGTTGATTGTGCGCCCGATTACCATTATTACACCAGCGACATAGGACGGATGTGGCCTGTGAACGGGCATTACTCACCTGTGCAGCGAGAGCTGTACGGTTTTATGGTCAAATATCATAAGGTTCTTTTAGATCTAATCCGTCCTGGCCTGACAGATACGTGGATCCAACAAAAAGCTGCCGGGGAGATGCTTAACGTTGTCGAAAACACCAGGTTTTCCAAGGATATCTATCAGTCAGCCGCAAGACGGGCACTCGAGTTTCCGTATCATATGTCGCACTGTGTGGGAATGGCCGTGCATGATGTTGGACATTATCGGGGTAAAGAGCTAAGACCCGGTATGGTCTTTGCGCTTGATCCACAAATGTGGGTTCCCGAGGAGCGGCTCTACATCAGAGTGGAAGACACCGTGGCAGTCACGCAGAACGGGGTAGAGAACTTTACTGCCAATGCCCCCCTGGATCTGAGCGACGTTGAAGCGTTAATGAGAGAGCCGGGTATCCAAGATCATTTTCCAGCCCAGTCCGACTGGTGAAACGATGGTTCATTCGGGCACGAATACGCCAGGCTCTACCAGTTGAAATGGCTTTATTTAGCTGGGTAGGGCAGGGTTCATAACACACGACTCCATTTATTGGATAGCTATGAATTTTAGGCCAGGGATTCGATCCACCGGGCATCGATCGGGACACTCCAGATAGGAAACCAGGCTGCAATGTGGAAAGACGTAGAATTTGTCGTTCTCGGCAGCGCGGTATGGTGTCCTTTTGCAGAACGGCACTTCTCGAAATACAGCGCGCCCAATGCGGCTGCGGGGCGGTTAAATAAATGAACCAGCCTGTTCAGACTGGTTCGACTAAACAAATTACAGCCAATCCCAGGCCACAGTTCAAGAGTATTTCTATAGGACAAACCCTAAAAAGGTCAATACTGCGAAGTAATCGTCGCTCTCGAATTGGATGGTTGTGGCGTCTTTCAACCGGGCACCCGGAAAAAAGGAGTTGCCGTACGCTTTGGTGTGGTTTTTATACTGGATCTCGACTTGAAAATTTCCCGGTAAAGGTACCTGACACAGGACCGGGCCTTCTTTGATCGCAAGATATGCACCCCTGCGAATCTCATCGACTGCCAGTTCGGGATGGATATTGATCGTCGCGTTTCCCACACCCTGTTTTACTGCCACACTGCCGATGGCAGGGATGAGCGCGCGCGCCTCATCGCATAAGCCGGCGTCGCCCGTTACAAAAACCACCGGCACCTTGACCAGCCCGCATGTGTAGGCATTGATCAAGAATTCAGAGGCAAAGTGTTCGTTAATTTTGACCGAAACTGTACTGCCGGTCATGGTGTGGGATAGTGGGTTGGCAGGCGATCCGGCTCCCGAATGGTAGCCAAGCATCATCACAGCCGCAAAAGACTCGTCCAGGCGGTCCATCATCAAAAACGGGTGTCCGCTCCAGCCGCGCACCAACCTGACCGTCTGCGGCAGGCGCGCAGCGATCAGATTGCGCGCCGAATCGTGCGCGTCCTTGACCCAAATCTCAGACGCTCCGGCTTCGATCGCCCCTTCACAGGCGGCGGCTACTTCGGCGGTCATCTGCTCGCGAAACTCGTCGTAATCTGCCTTGCTCTTTTCGGTTTCATCCCAATGCGTCGCGCCGGTAACGCCTTCGATGTCGGCGCTCAAGAAAACTTTCATTCCATTCCTCTTTGTGGGGCTCCCGTCAGGGTGTTACCCCCATTTTTTTTAGCATTTCAATTTTTTCGTCGCGGTCCTTGTAGTGAGTTGGTGCCGCGATGTAGCGGCGAATGGTGGCTTCATCCAACTCTTTTTTATAGAAATCACGGAACATCTCAAGGATAGAAACCGTTTCGCCGGCGTAGGGCTGGTAGGCTACCTCGTCACCGGCCTGCACGGAACCGGCCTGGATCACGCGGCAGTACACCCCCGGGCGCTCTGCTTCCTTGAAGCGTTTGACAAACTGCGGGTCAGCCATGCGCGCCGCCAGCGTGGCGCACGGAATGCGCGGCGAGGTCACTTCCAGGATGACCGATCCCAGGATCAAGCGGTCGCCAATTTGCACCCGGGCGCTTTCCAGACCGGTGATAGTCAGGTTATCGCCAAAGAATCCCGGTCCAAGCTCATATCCCAGGGTCCGCGACCACCAGGCATAATCGGGCGCACCGTAAATATATACGGCCTGGTCGACCCCGCCGTGGTTTTTGGTGTCACAAATCGAATCTCCGGCGAGTCCCAGCTTGCCGATCTGCACGGGTTCGTTCGCCGGAATCTTATAAATTCCGGTTGTGCCGGACTTGCCGGCGCCCTGAATAGGGCGTTCCTGGCCGAGATTGACGCTGACCAGGCGCATTTCATTTGCGTTTGCGGTTGTCATTCTGACCTCTTAATGCCCATCGCGGTGGGTGCCGTCGCAAAAGGGCTTGTTCTTTGAATTTCCACAGCAGCACAGGGTGACCCGGTTGCGCGTTTCTAAGAGCTGTCCATCGGAACGTTTAATCGAGATGCCGCCGGTGACCCACAACGGGCCCTCAATCGGGCCGTCAGAGGTGATTTCCGTCACCACCGCGACTTGTTTGGGCAGATCGGGCTCGATTTCTGGACCGTCTTCTTCGACGGCATAGGTGTATGATCCGGAGGGGCAGTGCTCGACCATGGCCATCACCTGCAGACGCACCTGGGTATCGGCGGTGTCGGCCAGCAGCTTATCGATGTTGGTGTTTCTCAACCCACAGTAGCCAGAATCGGCGCAAATCGAATAATCTCGCCTGACAATAATATTCTCGCCGCCGGCAAGTCTCACCCGGCGTTCGGCGGTTGGCTCGCTCGCTGCGGTTTCGGTACCATCAAAATCGACCTCCAGGTGGCTGCAATCGCAAAACGGCTTGTCCTTTGAATGCCCGCAGCGGCACAGTTCATAATGTCCGGCGTCCTTGAGGGTTTCTTCGGTTTGCCAGGCAATCGGTTCACCGTATTCTGAAACGATCTGGGTTTTGCGCACCAGAGGGATTTCACCGTCCACATGGTAGGGTCCGTTCCATTCAATTTCAATTCTCTTTTGTTCGCTATCGTTGGCTTCTGTCATAAAAGTTCTCCCAAAGTTATGTGATTATACGAGTAATTATTTTAAAGCGACGTACGCAGGTTAAGAAGCGACAGCACGAGCGTGATCAGCACTGAAACCACTCCGATTCCCCCTTCAATGGAAATGACCTTCCAGGCGCGGCGCAGCACTTGCCCGGTTTTGGCCGCTGTATTCATGTAGGATTCCAAAACGACCATCATCAGAAGGAAGGGTGCATAAAAAGCGTAGCTGCCCCAGGAATACAGGAAATATACGACCTTCGGATCAACTTTCAGCAGCGTGGTGATATCCAGGACATTGGTCCTCAGGCTCTCGATGATCCATATGCCAGCGAAGAAATACACAAACAGCAGACCATAGGCCGCGCCGTAGCGCAGCGTTTTCAGCAGTTTGGGATGGGATATGGGATCAATCTTCATAACGATAACCTGCCAGTCTCTTAAAGATTATACCGTCCTTTACATGGAAAAATATAGAAGCCTGCGGTCAACAATCAGGGGCCGGTTGCCGCCACGTTGTTTCCCGGATCGCTAGCAGGGTGAATCCGGCTGGTCTGCCAGCCTTCATATATCCGCAGCAATATTACCCCGGATATGATCAGCAGGCTGCCTCCCAATTGGATACCGGTCAGGCGCTCGTCGAACAGGATAAAAGCGAATACCGCGGTAAAGGCGGGTTCCATGGTGAGTATCAGGTTGGCCACGCTGGATGGCAAATAGCTCAGGCTGACGTTGTACAGTCCAAAGCCGGCCACCGTCGGAACCGCCGCCAGCAGGAACAGCACGCCCCATCCCGCGAGGGCGCTGCCCAACCAGAAGAGGTCACCCGGCCTGGTAGCGGTGCCGGGCAGCAGTTGGCCCGGCAGGAGATTTACTGCCAGCAGGAACAACGCGGCAAAGCCAAAAGTATATATCAGGGTGGTCCAGGGGTTCAACCCACGTTGAGCAGCGGAGCGGCCCAACAGGCTGTACGCCGCGTAGCACAGCCCGGCGAGAACCCCGGTGGCAATCCCCAGCAGGTTGGCCTGCCAGGCAGCGGCGTCCAGCGCATTGGAGACCAGCACGCACCCGCCCAGGCTGAATGCCACAGCTAACAGCTTGGCCCACCCCAGGCTTTCCTTGAGCAGCCACCATCCCAGCAGGGCGGTGAACCCGGCTGAACAATAGACCAGTACCGTGGCAATCGCGGCCCCATTGAGTGAGACCGAGAGCGTCCACATGGCGTTGAACAATGCCAGGACCAACCCATATGCGATGAGATAAGGCAGGTGCCGGTATGGCAGTTTGAGCAGCAGCGGGCGCGCGATCCCCAGCCCTGCCAGCAGGGTAATTACCACAAAAACATCCCGCCAGAAGGCCAGCACCAGGGCAGGCATCTGGTAATTCAGGGTCAGGTGGCGAATGAAGATGGCTGTGGTGGAAAGAAATACGGCGCTGATCAGGGCGATGGTGTAGCCGCGGGCGAGGTCGGAAGAGACAGGTGGCGTGGATTGCATGGAGGTCCAGTTAAGATGAACAGGAATAGGGGTGAGATCAGTACGCGTTTGCACGCACTCAAGTCACCCAAAAGCAGCTTGATTATAAATGAATTATTCGCGCGAGCTTAACCGGGTTGGCTGGATTCATAGGTATAGCGAATCAATTCCAGCACCTCATCCAGAGCGTCCATCTCCATGCCGTGCTGCCAGGCCAGCGCGCGCTGGATCAAATCTGCCCAGCGCTGACCGTGGTTTTCTATGGTCCAGCGCGCTGCGGCCGGTTTAGAAACGATCTTTGCGGTTTTCAAGGTATACAGCATACGGCACATGGTGAGCACGGCATAGGCCTGGTACTCGCTGCTGTGGAGCTTAACCGGGTTGGCCAGCATGGGTACCCACCATTCCAACAGCAGATCGTAGGTCGCCTGGCGGATCTGTTCGGGGGTCACCGGATCGATCAAATCCTGCAAGGGTGGACCGGACAGCACGATGCCCTGTTCGCGTAGGTTGAAGCGCTGGATGATACCTTCGGTGCCTTGCCCGCCCATGCGAAAATCCCAATCCACCCCGATCGAAGGATAGATTTGGGCCGGATCAAAGCGGCGCAGGATGGACAGGGAAAAATAAAAACCTTCCAGCTTGTCGGCCCACGCCAACCCGCTGGCGGCGATTTCGGCATGCATCGCTTCCAGTTTGGGAAGCATTTCGTCAGGCAGATCCCCCGGCGTGACCACCACGTAATCGATATCGCTGCTGTGCGGGTTAAAATCTCCGCTGGTCAGCGATCCAAACAGGTACATGCCGATAAAATGCTCTCCTAAAACTGCCTGTGTGTTGGCCAGCACCAGGCCCAGGATGGCGTTGACCTCCGCATATGGGGTAGGGGCGATCTCTTTTTTGGGCAGCAGTGTCATAGATAGTATCTCATTCCGTTGGGGTAGATGATCGAAAAAGGGGCAAACTGCCCGCTTTCAACTAAATTTGGGCATCACTTCCTGCATGAACAGCTGTGCGCCGTCTGCGTTGGGGTAATCCGCAAAGCGCAGGATGAAATGGCTGATACCCAGGTCGACGTAAGCCTGAATCTGGTCGGTGATTTCCTGGGGTGTGCCGGTGATCGGGCCGTAGCGCCCAAAAAAGCTGGCTTCCTGCACACGCTCGGCTTCGGCTCGGGTGGGGGCAATCGCCACGCAGTCGCAGCTGAAAGTTTTCACGATGTCGGCATAATCCCGACCCACGGCATGGCAGTGCTGGCGCAGGATATCCAGGCTGGTCTGGCAGGCGGACAGGCTTGCGTTGTTTAAATTACACCAATCGGCATATTTAGCCACAATGCGCAGGGTGCGTTTGGGTCCTGCGCCGCCAATCAGCAGGGGCGGTGGCGGGTCGGGCCGCGGAGAGCAGTATGCATGGTCGATCCAGTAATGTTTGCCGTGAAAGGAGGGCGCATCCTCATGCCACATCTTCAGAATAATCTGCGCGGCTTCTTCCAACTGATCGAGACGGTCGCGGTTCGCCGGGTACTCGTAGCCGTAGGCACGGTATTCGTTTTCCTTCCAGCCCGCACCGATCCCCAGGATAAAGCGTCCGCCGGAAATCCATTGGGCAATCGCCGCCATTTTCGCCAGGATCGCCGGCGGACGGTATGATTGGCTGAGCACGATTGTGCCGAAGCGCATGCGCGGGTAGAGGGCCATCAGGTAAGTCAGCGTGGTCCAGGCCTCGATGGTGTCCATATTCTGATCGATTTCGGCCGACCAGGGGAAAAAGTGGTCACCGACCCAGGCCGAATCCAGCCCGCCGCGCTGCAGGACATCCATATAGTCGAAAATATGCTGGCGGAACGCGGCGCTTTCCGCGCCGTACTCCGGGAAATCTGGCACGCGCCAGCCAAAAGTGATCGGTCGTTTCATCTGGTCCTCCATTCGGATAAGTCTTTGCTAACCATTCTCGCCTTTTCGGTAAGGTCCAAAACGCGGCAGTCGGTCAGGATCAACCCGCCGCAGGCGGCCGCTGCCTGGGCTGAGCAGGTAAGCACCGCCGTTGCGGTGCAGGATGGGGATGCGGCGCTTCCGGGCGGCGAAGTGCTCGCGCATCATCTCGGAGAGCCCGGCATAACTGTCAAATTCTTCTTCCCAAAGGGCAAACATCCCGTCATAGAAGGCGCAAAACTCGCGCCGGTATGCATCAGTCACCTGTTTCAGGTTGCTGATCACCCAGCAGGTGGTTTCAAATTCCCACTCATAGGCCAATCCGATAAAACGGTCGTCGGCGGTGATATATGGGAAAAACGGGAACTGGCGGCAGCTGATGGCGCGAAAATCTCGCTGGCAGAAGGCCGGGCCCTTACAGGCCATCAGCAGCAGGTGCTGCGGGGTTTCTGCCTGCAGTCTGGCCGGATTATCTGGTTCACTTTCACACTCATCCCCGCGCCATTCGTGCCACAGGTCGGTATTGGGTTGTAAATAGGCCCATTCTTGCCGGTAGGCTACCGGCACGGCATGGCAGATATCGCAGCAAAAGGGCTTGCCGCTGGGGTTGTGCGGCGCGCATTTTGTGCCGCAGTCCAGGGCGGTCACGGATGCGTTGAAGCGGTCGTACAGGCGGCGCACGTCGATGGGTGGGAGGTTGGGCTGCATGTCAGGCAATCTTGTCACTGGCTGTAAGGCTCTTTTGGGGCGCCTCATTGCGCCGGTTTTGGTAGAAAGCGATTCGATCCAAAGCAGACATCTAAGTTCTCTTTCGGGAGCTGGTAATTTTCATTATTGTACTGGAAAAAATAAATTAAAACCGCCCTGATTATCTTGGGCGGTTTAAGTTGCCAGTTCACGCGACCTATTTCAGGATACCCTGGCCAGATTCCTTATTTTTGAAAAGCGAGATCAGCGCCGGAGCGAGCAAAAATGCCAGCAGAATAAAATACCCGCTGAACAACAGACCGAAAAGCTCTGTGTTGCTGCCAGGCGGGCCCATCAACTGCAAAAGCTGGATTGGCAAGGCTACCGTCAGGCTGACCACGAGGGCCAGAACCCGGCCCATACGGGTTGTGCTGCGCAGATGGAATAAAGCCCCGGCCAGGGTAAGCAGCGAAGGCAGCAGAACGAGTAAGGTCAATTGCGGCGTTTCTTCACGATCCACCGAAGATGAAAACAAAAGGATGAGGGCGAATAAACCATAAGAGAGATAGGTCCAATCCTGGCGGATATGCGACCAGAATAGGCGGAACGGCTTCCAGCGAATCGTTGCCGCCGTCCAGACTGCAACCACAAATAAAAGCACCGGGAGCTGCTGACCGCGCAAAGGCGTATTTCTCAATGAATTAATCGCCAACCCGGTAAGGGTGATCAAACCGCCCATCACATAAGGGTACGACCAGCGTGGAAAACCCTGTTTGACCCCTATCAGGAGTCCAGCCCACAATAAAGCTGCAATCAGGATGCGTGAAGCGGGCCAGACCCATTGGCCTCTCTGTGGATCCGACCAAAATGGCGTATAGCCGATGGCCAGCATCACCGGGCCCATCCAAACGAGCGGAAGGAGGGAAATTAACGCCGCCCGCCACGAGGTCTGAGGGGACGGTGGATCGTTAGGTAAGTGGTTTTCTGGCATGGCTTTCCTCCCAAAAATCCAGGAACGAATGATGACACCCGGTAAATCAATGATTTCACGCAGCATTCGCTGCCAGATGGCTTTAATTCCCAGGTCCGTTGACTCGGTGATTACCTGCTGGTAGGTCGCGTGCATTTCTTCATAGAAATCCGACACCGCAGCCAATGGGTGCAGGCGAAGCAGAAGAATGTACAGGCGGTCTACCAGTTTAACCAGGGCGTTCATGCATCCTCGGTCCGCAGCCGCCGGGCTGCACGGGTCACCAGGCCTTCCATACGGGCGATTTCGGCAGCCAGCACTTCACGGCCCAGCTGGCTGAGCCTGTAAATTTTTCGCGGACGCAAGGTGGTTTTCAAGCTGGGTTCCTCCACGCGTTCGATCAAGCCGTCATGTAAAAGACGTCCCAACGATTCGTATAGAGTGCTCACGCTTAACCGGGTTTGCCCGTCGCTCAAGTCCTGTGTGTCCTTCAGGATAGCATAACCATGCTTGGGGCCATCGGCCAGCGCAAGCAGGATAAAGGTGATCGGTTCCGATAAGGGGATGTAGCTTTGTGGGGTGTTTTTCATGATGATATTCCGGTATCAGATATATCGGTGATTGGTATATATATTATACAAAATCCAGGAGAAATTTCAAGAGTGAATTTGAATTCAGTGCAACTTATTTTTGAGGGGAAACACCCACCCGGGCCTCTCGCTGTACTAAGCGAGCTTATTTAAACCAGCCAGGTAAGCCTCGGCGATTTCCATCTCCTCGTGGTTGACGGACCGTCCCAGTCGGGTTTGCAGTGCAGAAAGCAGCCCGGGCCGGTCTGCCCCGCTGCGTTCTACCTCGCGCCCGATCAATTGGTAAATCGCCAGGTCATCCGCCAGGACCCGGCGGGATGCGGGTTGAGGGGCATGCCCTTCGAGGTAGAAATCCGCCTCGAAGTTTAATATGCGTTCAATCAACGGCAGGAATTTCTGCGGGGTGTAGCTGCGCGGGCCGCTGTACAAATCCTCACCCAGGCAGTCGCCCAGGAACACCACCCGGTCTTCTACCACATGTACCACGCTGGAATCGGCGGAATGGTCGCCGCCAACATGCTCGATGCGGCAGGTTACCCCGCCCAGATCCAGCTCGATTTGCCCCTCGAAGCCGATCTCGGGCGGTTTAATCACCAACTGGCTGCGGTCGGGCATCTCGGCCTTGATATTTGTCCGGCAAAAGTCGATTTCGCTGCCTTCTGCCACGCGGCGGTCGAGGGCCCTATCGCTCCAATCCAATTGTGCCATGTGGGTGACGATTTGCCGGGTTTCCAACGAGGTGATGGTCGGCAGATTGAGGGTATGGGCCCCGAAAATATGATCCCAATGCCAGTGGGTCAGCACCAGGTAAGTTGGGGACAGCAGGCGCAGCCTGGCAATCTCGTCCAGCAAAAGGTTGGCATGGGCCGGTGAGTTCCCGGCATCGACCAGCAGCGTGGCCCGTGTGCCGCACACCACACCCAGCACGGGACGGTCCGTCCTGGAATCGGGCGGCAGCCAATAAACATGCGCGGAAAGTTGGTTCAAACCTTTCCCACCCAATCCACATCGATGTTGGCGGCGACTCCCAAGCGCTCCGACAGCTCGCCAACGTGCTGCTGCAGGTGGCGAATATTGTAAAGGTGGGTTTCCAGGCGATTGAACGGCAGCCAATCAAAGCCCGAGGGGGCCTCCAGATCGGATGCAGGCACCAGACTGATCGATCTGCTGGCGGACGAGTTCGCAGTATTCCAGGACTTCTGCCCTGCTGTACGGTTCCTTCCCCGGCTGCATCCGATGGGTTTCCGCCCGGTGTTTTTCCCACGCCACGAAATTTTCTTCACGGGGCTGCAGGTAGAGGTGAGTGTAAAACAGGGCGTGATAGGCCACCTGCCAGAATAAATTGCGGTAAGCCGGGTCATTCCACATGCCGTCCGGGCATTGGAGGACTGCCTGCTGCAACATTTTCAAGGATGCCTGATATTGGGATTGGATACTGCTGTTGATATTCATGGGTTCACCTCAGAAATTAAGATTTTCAATCCGCGGCGGCAGCCCGGCCCGCCAGGGCGCCGCTGCTGAAGGCATACTGCAAATTGTACCCGCCGCACGGGCCCACCACGTCCAGCGTTTCACCGGTCAGGTAGAGCCCCTTGATGCGGCAGGATTCCATCGTCAGCGGATCGACCTCGCTGACCGCCACACCGCCGGCGGATACCTGGCAGTACTCAAAGTCGCGCACCCCCTTGACTACCAGGCGAGTATCCTTCAGCCTGGCTATCAGGCGTTCGAGCGCAGCCTGTTTGACTTCGGAGAGGAGGCTGGTCTCCGAAAGTTGGGCCATTTTCAGATACACCGGGGCCAGCTTGGGCGGGAAGAAGGCGCCCAGCAGAACCTTAAGCGGGTAGGGATCTGCGCGTTTCTGACGCAGCAAGCTGTCAAATGCAGCCTGGTGCGGCTGCAGCAGATTGAGCGACAGGTTGAGCCTGTGCCCGGGACGGGCGGATATGTGGTGGCTGAGATCCATCACCGCCGGTCCGTTCAGACCCCATTGAGTGAAGATTAAATTGCCAACGGTCGCTGCCAGGCAGCGATCCCCTTCCCATAGGCTGACGCCTGCATCCAGCCGAACGCCTTGCAAAGGACGCAGATCGCCCAATTCCGCCAGCACAGGCGCCAGCGCCGGACGTTTTGGGCTTACTTTATGCCCGAGCTGTTCGAGGATGGCAAACAGTTCGCCCCGCGAACCGAGGGATGGATAGGCCGCGCCCCCGGCGGACACCACGACCTTTTCAAAAAAAGCTTCCTTTTTTTCATCTTCCTGGCGGTAGCGCAGCAGGAACCCATTGGGTCTGGATTGGATCGCGGTCACCTGGGCCGATGTTTGCAGGGTAACCCCGGCTTGCGCCAGGGCATTGGCAAAAGCATCCACCACCGTTTGGGCCGAATTGGAAAGCGGGTAGTACCAGTCATCGGGTGTTTTGTAGACCGGAACGCCGATTTCGTTTAGCATGGAGAGCAGGTCGTCTACCCCAAAGCTGTTTAATAAAGATGCCATCCATTGCGGATCGGCGCAGGCGTATTTTTCTGCGGTCGCGGCGCCGTTGGTAATGTTGCAGCGCCCGGCGCCCGTAACCAGCAGTTTACGCCCGACCAGAGAATTGCGTTCAAACAGGGTGACCTGCGCCCCGTGCCAGGCTGCCTGCAGGGCAGCCACCATGCCGGAAGCGCCGGCTCCAATGATGGCGATGGTCATATCCTGATTATACAGGGAACCGGGGCGCAAAATTTGCTTAGTTTTTCACAAGCCGGTCAGGTAATCCTTCATCAGCGGCCACAGTTTGCGGTACTGCGCGTAGCGCCCGGCATAGGCCCGGTGGCGGGCCGGGTCCGGTTCAAAGGTCCGGTCGAGGCTGACCATGGCACGCACCCCCTCCTCAACCGATTGAAAGACGCCCGCTCCCACGCCTGCCAGGATCGCGGCCCCCAGGGTGCCCGCCTCGGTGACCCGCGGGCGGACAAAGGTCGTGCCAAATATGTCGGCACTGAGCTGCACCCAGGCATCGGATTTGCTCCCGCCGCCCACGGCGCGGAAATCATCGATGCGGATCCCGGCGGAGGGCAGCGTATCCACGCTTTCTTTCAGATAATAGATGCTCCCTTCGAGCATCCCTTTCAGAATTTCGCCGCGCGTGGTT
The DNA here is from genome assembly GCA_963768585.1 of uncultured Chloroflexia bacterium. Classification (GTDB taxonomy): domain Bacteria; phylum Chloroflexota; class Anaerolineae; order Anaerolineales; family Anaerolineaceae; genus CAVUNY01. The sequence continues at coordinate 69,375 of CAVYIF010000017.1, read as the reverse complement.
TCCAATTTTAAACCGGCCATTACCCCCGAGGAGTTGCTGATAAACTCGGGCGGACCGGTGGGGATAAAATGCGGCAGCACCAGCACCCCGCTCGGCCCGGCAGGTATTTCAGAGATCAATGCGGCGTAAATATCCTGGCCTGACGCGGCAGCCGCCTGCTTCTCCGCGGCGGCGAAGGTATCCCGGTACCACTTGAGCAGGGCGCCCCCCTGGTTGTAGATGAAGCTCACGAATTGCCCGGGGGCGGCATGGTGTTCCGTATTCAGGCCGCGCTCCAGCATGATTTGCGGGTCGATCCGGCGCCGAAAAACCGGGGTGATGCAGGTGTAGGTGCCCATGCCGTACACCGCCTGGCCTTCGTGGATGACCCCACAGCCGAGGGCGTTGGCATTCTGATCGTGAGCTGCGGCGGCAATCGGGATGCCGGCGGGCAAGCCCAATTCGCGCGCCATAGATTCAGACACGCTTCCGATGACCGTTCCAGAGGGCACCGGTTGGGGCAATTTGGCGGCATCCAGTCCGGCCAGCGCCAGCAGTTCATCCGACCAGGCCGCACGGTCCAGGTCGAAGAGCAAGGTGCGGTTCGCCAGCGAATAATCCACCGCGGGCTCGGCGCCCAACATGCAGGAGAGATAACCGCTCCAGTGCAGGAAGTAGCGGGTGCGGGCGTAGATTTCGGGTTGGTGGTGCTGGATCCACAGCAGCTTGGTCAGGCTGTAGTGGTTGCCCAGGGTGTTGCCGTTGATCTGGTAGAGATGCTGATCGGAGATCTTCGCCGCCAGGTCCGCCAGGTATTCTTCGCCGCGCTGGTCGAAGTTCAACAGCGAGGGTCCCAGCACCTGCATTTCGGCTGTGATTGGAACAACCGCCTCGCCCATCGAGGATACCGACACCCCGCGGATCGCGCTGGCCCCGGCCTGGGCCGCCGCCTGGCGGATGAGATCTTTGATGATTGCCCATACCTCGACCGGGTCAAGCTCGGCATAGCCGGCTTGCGGATGGCGGATATCGTATTCGGCATAGGCTGAGCTTAACAACTGCCCTTCCTCCGAAAACACGGCCGCTTTACAACCGGTTGTGCCGGCATCGATTCCCAGAAGGCTCATTTTACCTCCATAAAAGCTTTTCAGCTCTTCAGCCAGTCCGCTTGCCCTCCTCACCCCTACGGGTGCGCCAAGGGCGCAAGGGCGCGAAGCGCATCAGCCGATTATATCGATTGGATTTTTCGTAATCCTGGTAATCCGTAATCATCGCGGTCCGCCAGGTGGTCTGCCGCCGCACTGTCCTGGTGGGCGACCGCCGCGATCACCGGGCGCATCACCGGCAGGCAGGGAATATTGAAGGCCGGGATCGCTGCCCCGGCCCCAGATTCAACGTTCGGCATAGCCGCACAAGGCGATGGCGCGCGGGCCAGTATGCACCCCGAGGACGGGGGAGACGATGGAAATGAACTGTTCTTGCGGATGATATTCGGCCCGAACCCGTTCCGCCAGGGCCTGTGCTTCGGGCAGGGCATCGTTGTGCAGCACGGCGATGTGCAGCGGTCGCTCCGGTTGAATGTGACGGAAAAACTCTTTGTACAGCCCGTCTATCGCGGTCTTACGCGAACGGCCCGGGATGGATGCCCCGACCGTGCCGGTATCCGGGCGGACGTAAATCAATGGTTTAATTTTCAGAATCGAGTTTAAAAAGCGGGCCGCCTCGTTGATCCGCCCACCCTTGCTCAGGTATTCGATCGTATCCAGCGAGATGTAATAAGCCATATCTTGCTGCACCTGGGCGGCAACGGCCTGCATAGCCTCCAATCCACCGCCGGCTTCCCGCACGCGGGCAGCGGCAATCACCTGCCATCCCAGCCCCATCGAATTGTTTCTACCGTCCATGACATGCACCGGGATCGGGCTGTCCTGCGCGGCCCGCCTGGCTGAGTTGAAGGTCCCGCTCATCGCGCTGCTGATAGTGATGACCAGGATTTCGCTGGCCCCGTCCGCTGCAATGCGCTGGTAGGCATTCAGAAATGCCTGAGAGGTGGGCTGCGAGGTGGTCGGGTGGTGGGTTTCCCTGGACAGGCGCTCGTAAAACTGGGTGGCGGTCAGTTCCACACCGTCCAGAAACTGTTCGCTGCCGAAGATGATCGTCAGGGGGACAACCGTAATTTCATACTGCTTGATCCATTCAAGGGGGATGTCGCAGGTGCTGTCGGTAACCAGGGCAATTGGGTGAGGCATAACCTTCCATCCATGTCGGTTGTTTGAGGGGCGGGCTGCCACACAAACGGCGTCGTGTTATTTGCGTTCTCTAAATTTTACCTGATAAATTGGTGTTCAGCGCAGCTTTTGCCGCACGCGCAGCGCTTCATTCAAATGGATCAGGCTGTGCCGGGTGGGGGGCATCAAGAGCACCCCGGCGATGGTCAGACCGCCCCAGTAGGCGATGATTTCCTGGGCTGCCGGCACAACCGCGCCCTGTGCCGATACCTGGGCAAGCCGCGCCGGGTCCACCTTGTTTTTTAACTCGCCGGGCCGCAGGCTCTGCACAATTTCGCGGGTGTTGCGGCCCACGGCGCGCCGGTAAGCTTTCAGCGCGTCCAGGTCGATCGCCTCACTCAGGTCCGCGATTTCTGCTGCACCGGTGGCATTGCCCGTATCTACCACGGAGATTTTCAAGCGATCCTGCCAGTCATCACGCCAGAACAACTGGGGGCGGCCCGCGACCAGCAGGTTCAGGGTGACGTCCTCGATGCGGGTGATGTGCCATAACAGCCAGGCGATCGAATGTTCCTGCCGGGGCGGGATGCGCCGCAGCGCTTCCGCGGACAGCCCATCCCAGACTTCATCTTCGAACGACCACAGCCCGGTTTGGCTCATTTCGGCTGCATGCAGCATGGCGTGCTGCGTCAGGAACAGGGCAACCGCCTGCTGGTGTTCTCCCGGCCTGGCGAGCGTCTGCCGCAGGATTTTTTGGCGCTCGTTCCAGGTTTTATGATTTGCATCCATCCGATCTTTTCCCCACTTTCATAATCTTTTCTCTTTTTTATCCGCGTTTACCCGTGTCTATCTGCGGTTAATCCTCTTATTTTTCAGGCAGCTTGAAGATGATCGGCAGGGCGAGCAGGGCCGCCAGAGCGCTGCCGGCAAACACCGGGCGCATGCCAAAACGGTCCGCCAGCATGCCCACGACCACCACCACAATCGAGCGCAGAATAAAACTGCTCGACATATAGATCCCGTTCGCCAGTGAGCGATTGGCTTTGAAATGGCCTTGGACCATGGCCAGGTAAGCCGGGTTGGCGATGAAAGCGCTCAGGCCAATTCCTACCAGCATAGCCATTTGCAGCACGCCCTGGGCCCACAGAAAGCCGAAAGCAAAAGCCACCGAAACCAGCGTACCGTACATGGCAATGTTGCGCTGACCGACCCGGTCGCTGAACAGGCCCATCAGCAGCACGCCCACCGTGCCGGCCAGTTCGACGATTGCCAGGGATGCCCCCGCCACGGCAAACGCCGCCCCTTCGCGCGACATGAAAGTCGGCAGGTAGTTGACGATATTAACGTTTAAAAAACCTGTGATGAAGGTGATTGACATGATCGGCAGCATCAGGCCGCGCATTTCGGCTAATGCCTGGGGCACGGGCAGGCCGGGTCCAGCCTGGGTTTGGCGCACGGTGGAAACGTTCTTAAGCCGGTAAAACAGGATCACCGAGGCCAGCATCCCCAGCACCATCAGCCAGGGCAAGCCTTTTAAAGTCAGGAATCCGATCGCCGCGACCACCACCAGCGGTCCGAGACCGAAACCCAATTCCCCGCCCACCATGAAGAAACCCATCCCGCGCCCCACTTTTTGGCCGGCCCGTGCGCTGACCATGGCCGGGGCGATGGAATGGAACCCGGCGGTGCTGAAGCCGGCCAGGATCAGCAGCAAAGCGGCGGTTCCAAAGCTGGGGGCAACTCCCACCAGGGTGATCAGGATTCCTGAGAGGGTGGGCGCCAGCACTACCAGCATTTTCAGATTCTTGCGGTCGGCCAGGTAGCCGATGAAAGGCTGCAGCAGGTTGGGGATCTGGGTGGCCGCGGAAAGCAGCCCGGCTTGGGTGGTATTGAGCGCCAGATTCTTGATCAGCAGCGGCAGGATGGTCGGTAAATATGAGAAGTAGGTATCGTGCGCCCCGTGCGCCGCGGCAACGGTGACGATTTCCGCGGTTTGGAAAGGCTCATCTGCGGACTGGTCGGTGGTGGGGGAGACGGTCCCCAGCGGCGATAATTCTAATTTTTCTTCGATGCTGGACATGGTGCCTTTGTGGACTGGAACAGTCGCGGTGGCCGGAGATTACCGGATCGCCGCTCCACAGCCGGAGAACCCCGGCTCAGAACGGCAGCAATTTTTCCTGGCGGGTCACCAGGATCGATGATAGCACGAAACCTTGAGTTCAGGTCCTGATTCAAGACATAATTTTTAGCGGAGCAATCTCGATCCGGTCGATATGCGGGGCAAATTCCCCGGCGTCAGGATTGCTGAAGCGGATTGTATTTTGCCCCGCCTGCAGTTCGATATCCACCACCCGGCTCTGATAGTTATCCCAGGCGAAGGTGTTGCGGAAATAGACCCTTTGCGGTTCTCCGCCGTTAACCCGGATCTCGGCAGTACGATCAACCACCTGGCTGTTGTAGGAATGCCCGCCGCGGAAGTCGGCATTGGCAAAATACACCGCCATGCGGCAGCTCCCAACCTGGGAAACGACAATCTCGCGGAACACGAGGGCATTCGCGTCCCCGTCTCCAATCTGGCCTACATATTTTCCCCCGCTGGCAGCCGGGTCGGCGGCGATTGCCGCGCTCCCTTCCAGCAGATTCTCGGGCGCTTGTGCCTCATAGCTGCTCACCGGCCCATCCACCGCGGCCACTTCGATGAAATCCACCCCGGCGGCATGTAAATTCCTTGCTGTGATCTCATAAAAGTCGATGCGGTTGATGCCTGCCGTCAGGTAAACGGTAAAAGTCGTTACAGCCCGGGATTCCATTCCCCCAGGCACATGGAAAGTTTCAATCGGTGCCCCGTTTAACTGCATATGCAGGGTGTGGAACGCAGGTGCAGCGTCGGATGCACCTCGGGCCTGGATGTGGACCTGGTAAAATCGGTTTTCAGCGGCGGTCACTACAAAGTGGGTGCCGCTCCAATGGCCCCCGGCCGCAGGTTCGCCCTCGGCGAGGGTCACACCTGGCGCTGCGCCCATCCCGCTGGAAGTGTCTGCGTACGCGCCCAGATAGCGCCCGCTCCGGACGGCAGCCTGGGGCCGGGCGCCGGGCGTAAGGATGACCAGGCAGGCGGCGTTTTCGTCCGGCGCATTCACCAGGATGCGTGCCTGGCCGTCCCGGATCGGGAAATCCGCTTCAAAAAGAACTTGTGGGTCGCCAGCGGGGGCATTGCCGGTGGCTTCCGTCACCCAGGCGGCGGCATGCACCTCACGCCCAAACCCGGGCACAGCATTAAAACCAGACACCAGCACTTCCACCGGTCCGGCGCAGCCCCCAAACAGGATGCGCGCCTGAATTCGATGCCCGTCGTATGCACCCAGACCCTGCAGTCCTTCGGCATTGGAATCAGGCGGGACGACTTGTACCGTTTCGCCGCTCAGCCCGGCATACCAGCGGTAAAGCCACCATGCCCCACTGGCTTTGTTGTAATTGTCGCGTGTCACCAGGTTGTTGAGCGAGCCGGCGTCCGTCCAATAGGCCAGGCAGGCATCCACCTTGCTGTTTTCAAAGCGCGTGATCCACTGCACCAGCCTGCCGGGAACAGTCAGGTCGCCCTTGATGCGGCAGTATTCGTTGATGCAGACCTCCCGGGCAGGGATGTTAAGGCTGCGTTCGCTGGCGCGGTAATCTTCATAGCGCCGGTACCAGCCAGCGAAAAAGTCGTCCTGAAGCTCGTGCCAGGAGGTCACATCCGGCAGGCAGTCGTGCTCTCGGGCGAAGGCCAGGAACTCCCGGTAAAAGTCGCTGTCGTAATGCGCGAAATTAGGGCCGACAATGCGCGCCGCAGGATGAGTGGCTGTGATCGCCCGATAGATCGCCTCCCAATCATCCAGCAGGGCCTGCCGCCGGTCGCCCTTGTTGTACCAGATCTGGTCGGGCTCGTTCAAGGGGACGAATGAAAACAGCTCGCGGAAAGGGCTGTCTTTGACCTGTTGGGTAATGCGCACGACCCGCGCCAGATAATCCGCTAACCCCAGATTGTCATAAGGCCAGTTCGGGTAGTCGTCCTGCAGGTAGATCTGGATTTCGCGCCCGCCGGCGGATTGGTAGAGGTTCGCCACGTCGAGCGCATCCCCATTGGGGTGCTGGGCGCCGCCTTCCGGTTTTTGAGCTGCCACCTGGGGTTTCAATGGGACCAGCATATTGACGCTGGGGATGCCATCGTTGCCCAGGCCGTATAGAAACCCGGTTGCGCCGTGCTTGACCATCCCGCTGCGGGCTGCCAGATCGATCCGTAATTGCTGATTTTTCTCAATTTTTGTCATCTCGCAACTCCTTGGGGACAATGAATTTTTTTGCGACCGGCAGCCAGAATTCGCAGTACGCTTCCGGCCCATCCTTCTCCGGGGGATAGACTTCCATCTCTGGCGCCATGGCGTGAATGTATCCCGAGTCCGGCAGCCATTGGGTGAAGGCATAGATTTCAGATTCGACCAGCGCATCGGGTATTGTTCCGCGACATTCAAAGACGGCCCACGTCGCGGCGGGCACCTGGTAAACCTCCAGATCGCTTTCCGGCGCGTCTTGCGGTTTCTCGATGGCGATCATGTAGAAAAACTCCCGGCAAGCCGGATCACTTTCTACGCGTGAGATGCCCAGCGTTGTGCCACCGGTTTGCAAACCGGGCCGGAATGCACTGAGCGTTTTGAACTGCTGAAAAAGGCCGGACTCTCTGCACTCTTCCCAAAAGCGGCTAAAAAGCGCATTGTCCTGTCCTGTGATCCAGGTTTTTTTCCCCAGAACTTCAAACGCGAGGCGTTTTATCAGGTGATATTGAGTCATGATTTGCCTCCATAAACAATGAAGCTTCGCTGATGACCTATTTTAACATGCCGGTACCCCTGTATAGGCAGAACAGGATTTCCCTCTTTCATTTCGGTTTCATCCTGCCGGAAGGGTTGGCAAAAGGTCGTTGTATGGTAGGAAAAAAAACGGCAATATAATAACTAGAACCTGTCCGAGATATTTTCCGGATAAAACCTTAATCAAAAGTATGACAAGGGGAGGAATACTCCTGATCTTTCACCCCTGGGAGAATGACTAACACCCATGATGGTTGTATTCTTCTCTTAAATTAAACTGAAGTTCGCTTTGTATGTAAATCTGACTTCAAATGTTTGTTAAAGTAAAAATTATTCATCAGGAGTGCAGGTTATGCTAACCTTTCTTTCTGCCCGCCATGTTCGAAAAACATTTGGCAAGTTTGTCGCCGTGCAGGATGCATCGGTGGAAATGATGCAGGGGGAAATCCTGGCATTATTGGGCCCAAACGGCGCGGGTAAAACGACATTTATTAAAATTCTGGCCACGCTGCTGACCAAAGACAGCGGGGAAGTCGATATTTTGGGATACAACCTCGACCGCCACCCCCATGAAATCCGGCATTTGTTTGGCTATGTGGGGCAGGACACGGAACGCTCTGCTTACGCCCGCCTGACCGTGCTCGAAAATCTGCGCTTTTTTGGCGCAATTCGGGGAATGTCTCAGGGAGAGATCGAACGCCAGATCGAAAAGCTGACCGATTATTTCGATTTCCGCGCCCAATTGGACAAGCAGTTTGTCACCCTTTCGGGTGGTCAAAAGCAAACGGTTGTGATCCTGCGCGCCTTTCTCCACGACCCGCCGCTGGTCTACCTGGACGAGCCCACTAAGGGGCTGGACCCGATCATTGCCCGTAAAATTCGCGTTTTCCTCAAGAATTTTGTGCGTGCCGAAGGAAAATCGCTGCTCTTGACCTCGCACGTGCTGACCGAAGTGGATGAGATGGCCAACCGGGTTGCCCTGGTCCAGAAGGGCTCCATTCCGGTGTGCGGCACGCCTCAGGCGCTGAAGGAATTGATCGGCGCGACCGAGTTCGTCGAGTTGGAAAAGGACAGCCTGCCGGCAGCAACTATCGAGCGCATCCGGTGCGATCCGGTTGTTCGCTTCAGCTTTGAACGCGATCCGCAGTGGTATTCCTTCGCGGTATCCGACCCGCTGGATGGGGCTGAGGCCATCATCCGCATCCTGCGCGAAGATGGAGTCCGGGCGCGTTTTCGCCATCATTCGGTATCCCTGGAAGATGCCTTCCTGCATACAATAGGCGAATTGACTGAGAAATTCGAACAATGAGGTGATAAAAAATGGATGCCTTAATTTCTGAAAATCAAAAACGGACGGCGGGATTAGAAGGGCTGCACAGCCTTTCTCGCCCAGTGAATCCCTGGAAGGTGACGGCTGCCACAACCCTGAAAGGTTTGCAGATTTCAATCCGCTATTTGCCCAACCTTCTGGGCAGCCTGGTCGAAATGGCGGTGCGCGCAGCATTCTTCCTGCTGATGTCGAATTCTATCTCTATGGGTAGTAAGGAGACTTTTGGGATTGATATTCGCGGGCAAAGCCTGTTTATCTTTTTTCTGGGTTCGCTGGTGCTGTTCGTCTTTACCCGCAGCACATTATGGGGTCCGATCAATGCCGTAACCAACGACCTGTACAACGGGACGTTGGAATATTTGTACAGCAATCCCTGTTCGCGTTACGCCTATTATGTGGGTACTGTGCTCTCAGAGGTGGCTGTCTCCCAGGTGGTTTTTATTCCTCTGTTTTTGCTTTTGGCGATTTCTTCGAAAGCCAGTTGGGATAGCCTGGTAATGATGCTTTTGGCCTGTGTCGTGGTGTTGGTGGCGCTCACTGCCATGGGAATCATGATCGCCCTATTGGCGCTGGTCTGGCGCCAGGTGGGGTCCGTGGCGTCTGTGTTGGGGATTCTATTTGAAATGCTGGCAGGCGCCTATTTGCCGATCAGTGTCTTCCCGGCACCGCTGCGCGCCTTATCATACCTGCTGCCGTATACCTGGGGTTATGACCTGGTGCGTTTTTACAGCTTTGGTGGGCAGTGGAAGACGATCTTGCCGGTGCAGTGGGAATGGGTCGCGATTTTCGGTTTTGCAGTGATGTTTACCCTGGTCTCGCGCTTTTTACTGACCAGGGCAGAGAGTTTGGCGAAGCGTAGCGGGTTGAATGTGATTTAACTTGAATTATCGCAAGAAAGCATTATAATATGACCGGTCAGTCATATGACTGACCGGTCATATTGTTTTGAAGGTACTTCATGCCCCACCCAACTTTTTTCAACCTGCCGGAGGAAAAACGGCAAAAAATTCTCGAGTGCGCGCTGGATGAATTCGCCCGGCACGATTACGACAGCGCTTCCATCTCGCGCATCGTGGCCCGCGCCGGGATTGCAAAAGGCAGCCTATACCAGTACTTTCAGGATAAGAGCGATCTCCACCGCTACCTGTTGGGCCTGGCGATCCGGCAGAAAGCCGAAATAATGGCCGGAATCCGCGCGTTTGAACCCGAGGCGTCGGTTTTCGATACCCTGCGGCGCTTGTTCAGCGAGATGGCCAAATTTGAAATTCTCTATCCACGCCTGGCTAAAATCGGAAATCGCGCCCTGTATGGAAAATCACCTCTGCCGGAGGAGCTTGTGGCTCAAGCCAGGCTTTCAACCGCGCAGTACTTTCAGGATTTGATCGAGCAGGGTAAACAGCAGGGCGAAATCCGGCCTGAGGTGGATGCTGGCGCCGCGGCATTTGTCTTCACCGCCGCCCTGGGCGAGCTGGGCAGTTATTGGTCGATGCGCGCGGGAGTCGATCCGCTGCAGTTAAAAAAAGATGGCCGCAGTCCCTTACTATCGCAGGAATTTAACGATATTTTTGAGCAAATTGTCTCCATTTTACAGTTCGGGGTGGCAAAAAAGCCAGGCCCGCAAGGATAAAGGTTCTCCATGACGTACAATCTCACCGGTAAAACGATCATCATCACCGGCGCTAATTCCGGGATAGGCAAGGCGGCTGCAGTCCAGCTCGCGCAGTCCGGGGCGACGGTGATCATGGCCTGCCGTTCGGCTGAACGCGGGGCGCGCGCATTGGCAGAGGTGCGCGAGGCAGCCCACAGCCAGAATGTGGCGCTGATGCAGGTGGATATGGCCTCCCAGGCTTCGATCCGCCAGTTCGCGGATGCCTTTTTGGCGCAGTACCCGCGCCTGGACGTGCTCATCCACAACGCGGCCAATTTCGACCACACCTTGAAGCGGCCCCTGCTCACAGCTGACGGCGTGGAGACGATCTTTGCCACCAACCATATCGGTATTTTCTTGATGACCCGCCTGCTGCTCGCCAGGCTTAAAGCCAGCGCCCCCAGCCGGATCATCACCGTGGCTTCGAAAGGACTGGTCACCTACCCATTCCTGGATATTGAGTTTGACAATTTGAACGGGGAACGCAAGTTCGACACCCAGCATGCCTATTATCATTCCAAACAGGCCCAGGTGATGTTTACTTACGATCTGGCGCAGCGCCTGCAGGGCAGCGGGGTGACGGTCAACTGCGTGCGCGTGACCAACGTGGCCCTGCCGGATGAGCGCCTGGGACATCTGCCGGGGTGGCAGCGCACCATTTACAAACTGAAACGCCGCATGTCGATCACCCCTGAGCGCCAGGCGCAGACTTACGTGTACCTGGCTGCCGACCCGGCTGTACAGCAGATTACCGGTGGGTATTGGGACGAAAATAACCGCCAGGTGCGTTCGAACGCGAAATCCTACAACCAGGAAACCTGGCAGAAGTTGTGGAATGTGAGTGAGAGTTTAGCAGGGATCTAATGCAGCAGTGACGCGTAGTAAATTGCGGCGCCGACATGCACGAAAGCCAGCACGAAAAGAGTCAGGCCGATCGGAATATGAACCGCGTGCCATAGAGCCAGCATACGCCGCGCGGTGACCAGTCCGGCAGCCTGGCGCCGCAGGCGGTCGCGCTGACGGGTCAAGTTGCGCAGTTCAGGGGTCATCAAAGTCTGGCCGCTGACCAGGCGGATTTGCTGTTCAAATTGGGTCACCTCAGATTCGATTTCTTCCAGGCTGAGTTCAATGCCATTGGCAGAGCGCGGAACCGCCGTGTAAATATAGCGTCCAATGAAGCCGCTGGCCACGATTACCCCGGTCAGCAGCATGACCACCCCCGCCAGCCCGTTAAATTTCCACGATGAATGCAGCAAGACCAGGTATGGCCCGACAATTCCGGTGAAAATATGAAATTCAAGCCAGCGCGCCATTTTTCCCCAGCGGTAACTGCGCCAACGCTTGCGTAAAGAATAGAGCGTCTCGGTCATCAACATCAACACGAAACCAAGGATGCCCATACCATGCCCGTAAAATCCGCTGGCAGCAGGGATCCCGCGGGTCAGGGTGAGCATCAGGAAATAGAGGATGGTGATAAAAACAATGGCTACCAGAGCAAAAAGCAGCTCGCGCGAACGTTCAAGCATTGATCCCCTCTCGGGTGAAAAGCTGGGGCTGAATCAGGTTTTGAGACCCGTGCCTATACTACCACTTTTTTAAATAATTGAATAATTTTGGTCAGGTCGGGATCTGGTGCCAGCAGTGCCGGACGGATGGATGAAATGTCCACCTGATCCTCGATCATGCGCTGCAATGGACGCGAAAGGGTCTGGTCGCCCATGATCAGTGCCCCGCGCAGCGTTTTTTCTCCCACATACAAACGCAGCCGGTTGTGTTGCGAGTTGTTTTGGGCGACCATTGCTTCCGTGATCTGGCGCCAGACTTCGCTGTCGCCGCGCATGATTCCGTTAACATCCTTGTCAGGATCCTTTTTTTTCTGCCCCACCTGGCCGATAATGGTGGTGACCATCCCTGCCAGGCGGGTGACGTTGAGCGGGGGAATGCGCTGGTAGGCTTCACTACCGCCGGCCATATTCCTGCCTGCAGTTTGCCCTTGCAAGCGAGCCGGAGACCAAAGGCTTTCCATGATACCTTTTCCACTTTCGGGGTCGGTAAGTTCTGCTCCATCGCCGGCGGCAAAGATATCCGTCTGGCTGGTTTGCAGGTATTGGTCGACCTGCACACCGCGATTTGCGGATATTCCAGCGCTGCGGGCCAGCTCCAGGCGCGGGCGGATGCCGACCGCGAAGGCTACCATGCGCGTCTTAATGATGTGTCCGTCCTGGGTCAATACCCCTTCTACCGCGCGCCGCCCGCGGACTTCGCTGACCTGCACACCTGTATGGACCTTGACGCCGTCTTCTTTAAGCCGTTCCTGGATCATGTGCGATTCGTTTTCGTCCAGCACGGCGCTCCAGTAGCGTTCGCCGCGCAGCAGGTAATGAACGCGCATACCCTGTGCTGCCAGGCCTTCGACCAGTTCCAGAGCGGTGATCCCACCTCCCACCACCACCGCTTCTTTGCCGCGCTGAGCCCGGCGCAGAATACGATGGACATCCTCAACGTTATCGAGTTTCACCACACCTTCCAGGTGAATGCCGGGGAGGTCGGGGATGACTGCGGTTGCACCGGTAGCCAGCAGCAGGCGGTCGTAATCCAGGCTGCGCTCATCTTTAAGATACAGCTTGTGTGCCAACGGATCAATCCGTTCTACGTGCGCTGTAACCCATTCAATGCCCAGCTTTTTCAGCATAGCTGGCGAGTAGGGGAACAACTGGGCTTCATCGATCTCGCCTGCCAACAAATACGCCAGGCCAGGCCGTGAGTAATAGCCAAAGCGGTCGCCAGTCACCAGCACAACTTTCCCGGTGGGATCATTCTCACGCAAGGTTTCTGCGGCAGAGATGCCAGCCGCGCCACTGCCGATGATTACATAGCGGCGCATCAGTCATCCCCTTTTATGCGAGATAGCGAAACTGGCTCGAAGCGCAGCACCCCACGCGGGCAGCGCAGTACGCATTCGGCGCAGGTCAGGCAGCGGCTGTCTTTAACAGGAAGCCCGCGTGCAGCGTGGTTGCGCACGTCTATTCCCGCCGGGCAGTTATAAGAGCAGATTCCGCACTGTACGCAGCGGCCTGCCTCCGGCACCACCTGGCCTTCGGCCAGGCGCTCTTGCTGCTTATCAGCATTGGGGTGAAAAAGAAGAGTCAAAAAATTTGGCATAAGATTTACTTCACTTTCTATAAGATCAAGGATGAAGTTCGCATTTTATTATTAGAACGAACTCAATCTCCTCTGCCGCCCGGGTGGCATTCCAGGCAGCGCGACGCATAATTGTTTATGTTTTTATGCTTGTCATCCATCTTTGTGCGGTTGTGGCATTTGAAGCAGTCCGCCGGGCCGCTGCCATTGTCGGTGTGGCAGGCGGAGCAAACTCCGTTGGCGCCACCATGGTTCATGGGGAAGGAATGGGTGAATGTAGCCGGCTTCCAGGCATTGGTGGTGTGGCAGTTGGAGCACTGGCCCTGGAAGTGATTGGCCGGACGGTTGTGGCATGACTGGCAGTCCGTTGCCCCAACCAGAGCATGGTTGAAGTTAGCCGGTTTCCAGGCGCTTGTGTTGTGGCAGCCGGAGCACTGTCCCTGCCAGTGATTGGCCGGGCGGTTCTTGGTGTGGCACGATTGGCAATCCGTCGCGCCCATTGCCGCGTGATTGAAGGTGGCCTGGCTCCATTTGGTGGTGTTGTGGCACAACGAGCATTGGCCCTGATAGTGATTGGCCGGGCGGTTCTTGGTGTGGCACGATTGGCAGTCGGTGGCCTTCATGGCCGCATGATTGAAGGTGCCATTCCAGTTGGTGGTGGTATGGCACATCGAGCACTGCCCCTGCCAGTGGTTGGCCGGACGGTTCTGGCTGTGGCAAGATTGGCAGTCGGTGGCCTTCATAGCCGCGTGATTGAAGGTGGCTTGCTTCCAGTTGGTGGTGTTATGGCACATCGAGCACTGCCCCTGCCAGTGGTTAGCCGGGCGGTTCTTAGTATGGCAGGAGACGCAGTCGGTTGCTTTGGCTGCTGCATGGTTAAACGTGGCCGGTTTCCAGGCGGTCGTCGAGTGGCACTGCGAGCACTGCCCTTGCCAGTGGTTGGCCGGGCGGTTCTGGCTGTGGCAAGAGGTGCAGTCGGTGGCCTTCATAGCCGCGTGATTGAAGGTGGCTTGCTTCCAGTTGGTCGTGTTATGGCACATCGAGCACTGCCCTTGCCAGTGGTTGGCCGGGCGGTTCTTGGTGTGGCAGGAGACGCAGTCGGTAGCTTTGGCTGCCGCATGGTTGAATGTGGCCGGTTTCCAGGCGGTCGTCGAGTGGCACTGCGAGCACTGCCCCTGCCAATGGTTGGCCGGTTTGTTCTTGGTATGGCAGGAGACGCAGTCGGTAGCTTTGGCTGCCGCATGGTTGAATGTGGCCGGTTTCCAGGCATTCGTCGAGTGGCACTGCGAGCACTGCCCTTGCCAGTGGTTGGCCGGCTTGTTCTTGGTGTGGCAAGCAATGCAGTTGGTGGCTTTCATGGCCGCGTGATTGAAGGTGGATGGCTTCCAGGCGCTGGTGGTGTGACACATTGAACACTGCCCGTCCCAGTGGTTGGCGGGCTTATCCGGCTGGTGGCAGGTGGTGCAGTCGGCTGCCAGCGCCAGGGTATGATCAAATTTGGCCGGTTTCCAGGCATCGCTCGAATGGCATAAGCTGCATTCTCCGGGGAAGTGATTGGCTGGCACAACCTCGCTGTGGCAGGCGGTGCAGGTGGTGGGCAATCCGGCATACTGACCGTTTGTATGGCAGTCTGTGCACTGAATCTCGGCATGCTTTCCGGTCAGGGGGAAGAAATCGTGCTGCGCACCCTGGGACCCGTTTTGAAATGTGACCATGTGCGGATCTACAGATCGAGGCTCGAGAGCCCTAACCGCATCTGCGGGGTTCTTTGGGGAGAATTGAGCGGATAATCCGACAATTGGCTGTCCATTTGAGTCGGTTAATAAAGCGCTCAAAGGCTGCCCAAGGTCGGCCAGGCTCTTTAAGATGCTTTCGATCCGGCCGATCCGCGCCTGGTATGAATCGGTCACGGCCTGACCGCTTTGTGCCAGGAGGCTGAGCTGATCATGTACTCTGGCCAAAACCGCCATCGACCGTGTGCGCAGATCCGCAGAATGAGAATCGGGTGCGTTCACCAGGGCTTGCATGGCCTGGTCGAAAGCAATGTCAAACTGGGTGAGCGCTTCCATCCGGTCGCTGGAGCTCCCCAGGTCGACGGTGCGCCGCACGAGCATATCCAAAAGCGTTTCGGCACGGGCTGTTGAATCAGGGGTGAGGGTGACCATCGTCTGTTCGGCTTGAAATTGAAGTGAATACAGCGCGTCTCCAGGATGGAATGGGGCCAGTTCAGCCAGCGCCAATCCGGCGGTCAGGCCGAGCATCAAAGCCATCAGTATCGGTAATATGATCCAAAATACAATTTTCCGCATAAGCATTTTCCTCGAAAAACCCTGTTACTTTGTTACCTTGCCGTCCAGGTGGCAGTGAAGGCAGTCGGCCAACTGGTCAGGTGGCAAATTGAGCCTGGCGTGGCTTTGCGCGATCTTATCCGGGGCGTGTTCGTGGCACGCTTCGCACGGATATTGGCTGTAGGTTGCAGGATGGCAGGTCTGGCAGGCAACTTCACTGCCGTTGCCGCCGTGGTCCAGGGGAAAAGTATGTTCCCGCAGGGGGGCCGGGCGCCAGCCCTGGTTCGTGTGGCAATAATCGCAGCGCGTGCCGAAGAACCCGGCATGGATGGCAGGTTCCTTGTGGCAAGCAACACATTGCGGCGATGTACCGCGGAATTGATTGTTCTGGTGGCAGTCCGCGCACTGCAAGTTGGCATGCTTTCCGTCAAGGGGAAATACCACCTGGTGATCAAAACCATGCAGGCGGTCCACCCCATCATGGCAAACCAGGCAGTCTGTACCGTACTGCTGAACGTGCTTATCCATAAAAGCGGCATCGTGGTCGCCGTGGCAGTTCTGGCAGGGTTGGGGGTCAAACGTCAGCTTTTGTCCGGTGTGACAGGCGGTGCACAGCATGGGCGCCTGGTTGTAATCCACGGCATGCCGGTCGAGGGTAAACTTGGCGAAGCGGTGGTCAAAAGCGATGTCATTAATTTTGGCCGGGCGCCAATCAAAGGCGGTGTGGCAGGCCGCGCAGTCGGTACCGAACATCCCCGCGTGACTTTTTGGCTCTTCATGGCAGGATGCACAGTCTGTTTTTGCCGCGGCGAAGGAATCTGCGCTGTGGCATTGTTGACATTCCAATGTGCCGTGTTTACCTGTCAGTGGAAAACTGGTTAGGGAATGGTCAAACGAAGCCAGGGCGGTCTGCGAAGGATCGAACTCGCGGCCTTTATGTTCCTGGTGGCATGCGGCACAGGCGCGCGGCTTTTCCAGCCTGCCGTGCAGGCCATCGCCCTGCTCTAACTGAGCGCCGATGTCTTTGTGGCAGTCCAGGCATTGGGTCGCCTGATCCGCCTGGAAGGGAGCGTGGCAGAAGCGGCACTGGGACTCAAAATCGGCATGAGAGTGAAAACCTCCCAACTCTACCCCAACTGCTTCTTTTGCGCTGACCGGGCCCGGATTAAAGACCAATCCACCTCCAAACCATAAAGCACCCCCAAGAATTAAGAGTACTAATAATGAAAGCGCAACGCTGGCTGGTGTAATAAGCGGCGAATTTCGCTGCGGTGAATTATCCAATCAATAAACTCCCTCAATAATTGCAACTATATAGGTAATTAGTCGTATTTGTTGCCGTTAAGTTATGCCTTATAAAAAAGGCATTATATACTAAATTCATATAAATTCACCGAATAAGATTGGTCTTTGCTGACTTGGGCTCATCAAAATTGCTTGTTCGGCCCTTTTCTCGCAGGTGAAGCATTGTTTGTTTTTTTTACCCACCATTTGTTTTACTACATTCTATAATATAGCAAGCAGAGAAATTATCTCGCGATCTTGTAGATATGCAGACCATAAACCATTGGCAAGTCATGGAGGTAAAGCGATGCATAAAAATTATCGACAGCTCGGTTCGTTCAGCGACCTGGTGGATTTTGCTTCTGGTCAGGCCCCGCTTTATCCCCGGGCGCAGCCGGGCATGGCTACCATTCAAGCTCTGCGCGATTCGCTTGGTTTTTGCGCCGGGCCGGAGACGCCCATGCAGGTCAACGTGGAGCAGCGCTGGGAGCGAGATGGTTTGCTGGGTGAGGAGCTCAGCTGGTGGGTGGGTTATGGGCCGCGTACGCATGCCTGGTTTCTACGGCCGGCCGGGGTTTCTACCCCGCTCCCGGCGGTGATGGCGCTGCACGACCACGGCGGGTTTAAATGGTTGGGAAAAGAAAAGATCGCCCGCGGCCCGGGGGAGCTTCCGCCGTTTCACCAGGCCTATTGGGAAGGCTGCTACGGCGGGCGGGCCTGGGCCAACGCTCTGGCTCAAGAAGGGTTTGCGGTGCTGATCCACGACACCTTCCTGTGGGGCAGCCGCCGCTTTCAGTGGGAAGAGATGCCGCCCGAGACGCAGGCTGCGGCCGAGGCGCTGCTAGAAAAGTTCCCGCCTCAGGATGAGGTAACCCCCCTTGATGTCTTGCGCTACCACATCGCGGCTCAACAACACGAACACCTGGTGGCCAAGTACCTCAACCTGCTGGGCACTTGCCTGGCGGGTGTGGTTGCCCGCGAAGATCGCATTGCGCTGAATTATCTGCTGTCGCGCAGCGAAGTGGACCCTCAACGGGTGGGATGCCTGGGCCTTTCGGGCGGAGGCAACCGCTCCAATCTGCTGCTCGCTACCCATCCCAACATAGCCGCTGCCGGGATCGTTGGCCTGATGAGCACCTATGAAGGGCTGTTAGACCACAACGTAAGCTCGCATACCTGGATGTTTTTCCCAACGTATTGGTCGAGGCATGGAGACTGGGCAGACATTGCCGCCTGCCGCGCCCCGCTGCCCCTTTTGGTGCAGTATGACCTGGAGGACGACCTGTTCACACCGCAAGGAATGCGCGCCGCCGACGAGCGCATCCGCGGACATTACCGGGCGGCAGGCGCAGAAGAGGCCTATACGGGGCAGTTTTATCCCGGCCCGCACAAATTCGACCTCGAAATGCAGCAAGCCGCGTTTACCTGGTTCAAGCAAAATCTTTAATCGTGGAAGTTCTTCTCACCCGCCCGAATCGGAACTCTCAGCCGGTTCTCGAATGGGGTCAGGGGGCAGCTCCAGAGTTCGTTGTAGGCGCAGTAGGGGTTATAGGCGTAATTGAAATCGACAGCGAAGCGCCCGTCCTCCAGAGGTTCCGGTTCAAGGTAGCGCCCCGCGCCGTACGTCTCTTGATTGGCCAGGGAATCGACGAAGGGCAGGAAATAACCGTTGTCTGAAGCATAAATCGTCAGTTCGACCGGTTGGCCTTCCACATCAAAATGAATGCGCCCATAGCGTTGGTATACCTGCACGTCGCCGGTTGAGGTTTGCATCTGGATCTCATCTTTTTGGGGAAATTCTGTCACTTCCACCTCAAGCGCCAGAGCAGGGTTCTCGGGAAAATACTTCAGCCCTTGAAAAGAGCGTTTCTGTTCAGCAGTCAAAGGGCTGTGCCGGTCGACTTTAAAAAACTGGTCCTTTTCACGCCGGAAATCATCGAGTTCAGACATTTTTACTCCTGATATACGTGAACCGCAGATGTAGGCGGGTTCACACTGAGTTATTATTTTTTTTAGAGGCACTCATCTTTTCGAAACTTACTGCAGAAAAGGACATGAGGGCAGTTTGGGCAGCTTTTTACAACCTTCTTACAATTCCTTGAAGAAAGCTTCATAATCGGCGGGTATCCTATAAGCAGATAACCAAGGAGGTGATTATGTTCCGTCGCAGACCGATCTTATTTCCCCGCCGCCGCTGGCGTAGGCGAATGCTGCGCGGCCTGCGACCGGGCTGTCTTGTCTGGTGCCTGCCATTCCTGGCTGTATTTGTTTTATTCGCAGGACGATTCTCGCTTGAAATCATCCATTTGCCATTGTGGCTGTATGAAACCAAAGAGGCAGGGTTGACGTATTAGTAACAGAAGAATTCGACTGGGGGATAAACATGAGTTGCGCCGGTCAAACAGGGTGGAGAACCTGGCGAAAAAAATAGTCTGGGGCGCGGCTGTTCTTACAGCCCGCCCCAGTGTTAATTCAACCAGAGGGGGTTGAAAAACCGATTGTTTTAGACTAAACTAAGGATATGATGACTACTCTGGCCGACACGCTTGATCTTTTGACCGCTCCCGCCCAACTCGTCGAACCTGCCGACGAACCGGGTATGCTGCGCTGTCTGGCATGCGGTCATCGCTGCCGCATCCGCCCGGGGCGGCGTGGGGTTTGCCAGGTGCGCTTCAACCAGGACGGCGAGCTGCGCGTACCCTGGGGCTATGTCGCCACGGCTCAGGTCGATCCCATCGAAAAGAAACCCTTCTCACACGTGCTCCCCGGCAGCCAGGTGTTGACTTTTGGTATGCTCGGTTGTGATTTTCACTGCGGCTACTGCCAGAACTGGGTCACCTCTCAGACTCTGCGCGATCCGCAGGCCGGGGGAGCCGAATACATCCAGCGCGTCCAGCCTGAGCAGCTCGTTCAGTACGCCCAAAGGGCCGGGTGCGACCTGATTGCTTCTTCATATAATGAGCCGTTGATCACCACCGAGTGGGCCGTGGAAATTTTTAAACAGGCGCGCCAGGCCGGACTACAGTGCTGCATGGTTTCCAACGGCAACGCTACCCCCGAGGCGCTGGCATTATTACGCCCCTATCTGAGCGCCTACAAAGTCGACTTAAAGACCATGCAGGACCGGCACTACCGCAAATTGGGCGGCGTACTGCAGCATGTGCTGGATACAATTCGCATGGCGCACGAAATGGGATTATGGTTGGAGGTGGTAACCCTGGTGGTTCCCGGGTTTAACGATTCGACCGAAGAATTGTGGCAGGCGGCCCGTTTTTTGGCTTCAGTTTCCGTGGATATTCCCTGGCATGTGACTGCTTTTCACCCCGATTATAAGATGACCGGCCGCTTTGCCACCAGGGCGGATACCCTGCAGCGCGCCGCAGAAATTGGGCAGGAAGCCGGACTGCGCTATGTTTATGCCGGAAACCTGCCCGGACGAGTCGGTTCGCTCGAGAACACCTACTGCCCTAAATGCCAGACCCCATTAATTCGCCGGCGGGGTTATACAATCCTCGAAAACCGCGTGACACCTGAGGGAGCCTGCCCCCAGTGCGGTGAACCGGTCGCCGGCATCTGGCAATAACCCAGTTCTCGATAAAAATAGAAAAAGCGCCGGATTGATGGAAACGGCGCTTTTGTTTATTCTAGGGGTAGCCCGGGGTCGAGGTTGGCTCTCCACCGCCTGCCGGATAACCGGGGGTGGTGGTCGGGCCCAGGGTAATCGTCGGCTGGCCCGGGTAACCGCCCTGGGTTGCCGTGGGACCAGGCGTGGCCTGCCCTGGGTAACCGCTCTGTGTTGCCGTGGGGGTGGCGCCAAACAGGGTCGCATTCAGGGTGGGTGTGCGGGTAGCGGTTGGGCCGCCCGGGGTTATGCTGATTATCAGGGTAGGCGTACCCGTCGGGATGGGGGTTGGGGTGTACTGCGGTGCGGTTGGGAAAATCGGCGGCGGTAGAGCGGTGCCGGCAAACACCCATGCCGTTGGGGTGGCGGTCGTGGGCTGCCCGCCGCTGATCGCATCGACATAGGAAATGGCGGCCTGACAGACCGGATCAAGCCGGGCGGAAACATTTTCCCAGGTGATACGCTCGCCAGCTTTCTGGCTGGCAGACATGGCTTCCCATAGGCAGCCTGGGCCTGCGTTGTAGTTGACCAGGGTAAATTTCCAAAGGTCGATATAGCTGCTTACCAGCCCGGGTGATTTCCCGGTCACATTACTTACCACCCGTCCCGTCTGGCTGCAATTGGCCAGCAGTGATTCTGCGAAAACATTCACACTGAATTCGGCCTGAGTCAGGTCAATCCCCAGCGGGCAGTCTGGACAGGCGGCGTTAACCTGGCCAACCAGGCCGCCGCGCAGCAGGTTTTGTTGGTCTGGTTTGAGGAAAACAAATCCTTTCTGGCAAGTTTCGTCGCTCAAGATCAGCGGGCAGAATTTCTGGTAAAAGCTGGGGTTCCACAGTAAAACGGTGTCGGCCCCTTTTTCTGTCATCTGGCCCAGACCGGCCTCATTTATATCTGAATACAGGCCTGGCCAGAATTGGCTTTCGCGCCCAAATATGTTTTTTATTAACTGGGCCGGAATGCCGGTATTTTTGGATACTTTTAATATTTCGGTATCGAACTGGTTCTGCCAGTCAATTACTTTGGGAAGGGCTTGTTCTAATCCGCACTGGTTGGCCACCTGGTCCTGGCCCGAAATCAACCCGCCGTCCGGACAGGCGCTGGCATCCACCTCGCCTGTGGTAATCAAACGCCCGGCCAGGTAATAATAGGAGCGGGTCGAGAGCATATCACTCAGCGTAACGGGGGTATTCAGCCAGGCAGGCGGGCCGCCCACATCCGGAAATACCTGCCAGATTTCCGAACAGCTTGCCAGGTTGCCATCGTGCCACTGCGGGCTGAGTACATCTACATACCACTGCTGACCGCTGCTGGTTACATCTCCTTCCGGCGCCATAAAGTCGCCGACTGGTGTCACCCGCACCAGGGCCTGGAAGTGTTCGCTGGAGTCGCCAAAACTGGAATCGGCCCAAAATTCCAGGGTTGTCCCCTGGGAACCGGTTGGGCGAAGCGGAATCACGCAGGTATCTCCCGGACACGAAAAGGCATGCCCAGCATAGTTGCCCTGAATGCGGATAATTTGCTCGTTGGGCAATTTTTCTTCTCCGGTCAGCAGCAGGCTGGGCATTTTGGTACAGCGATTGATTGTTGGCGTTGGGTTGCAGTCTGTGAGAGAGATCCAAACTGTGGGTGGGGGTAAGAAAATATCGACGTCGCGTTTTCCGGGAAAGGAGCGGACAAAGTGCAGGTACATTCCCCGGCAGGTAGCAATTTCTCCCAGGTTGCAGGGTTGGGTGGCGCTCCATTCATTGGCCAGGAGCGTTCCACAAGCCTGGCGAATTTCAGCCACGCTGGGCTGCCCTTCATGTTCCACCAGGATGCGGCAGAGCACTTCGTTATTTTCCCATCGCGCCATCCACCAGTCGTACCAGGTAAATTCTACCGGCACGACTAATTTTCGCGAAGTTGTGGGTTCGGTTGGGGTAAAGGCCTCAGCGCGCGCTGGCACAGTTGTTGGGCTGTTTTGTCCCATCAACCCCGCTAACAGTCCAATAAAAATGATGACTGCCAGTGCTTTGACCGCGAGTCGCATTCAGAATTCCTTCCCGTTAAATATTAAGAACCCTTAATAATTGCACCTGACAAGTTTAGCATATTCAAGACCAAATTACCACAAATTAGTCTGATAAATTTCCCAAAATTAATCCGCAAACCAGAGCAGGATTGATGAGGTCATTTCCGGTAATCGCCTGGCTGGGTCGACAAATCTTGGCTTCCTTAACAAACTGGTGCTTGAATCTGTACCTCAAATTCGGTACAATTTGTATGAATTATGATAAATCGCCAATAATAATCGCATATTTAGCCCCCATTATCTGTTGTCATTACATTTCACCAACACCGTAACAGGGAGGTACGAATGGACGTCATTAAGGTGAAAGCTAACTCTCGCACTGCTGCCGTAGCGGGGGCAATCGCAGGAGTTTTTCGCGAGCATAAAAAGGCGGAAGTTCAGGCAATTGGCGCAGGCGCTGTAAACCAGGCAGTCAAAGCTTTGGTTCTGGCGAAGGGATACCTGGCAGAGGATGGCATTCCCATCGTCTGCTTGCCTGAGTTCGTAGATGTGGATATCGATGGTAAGGTGCGCACTGCAATCCGGCTGGTAGTAGAACTGCGCTAATCTTATTCTTCGCCAAGCCTTTGAACTTCTTCCGGAGCAAAATCCACAACATCTTTTCCGGTTAATTTTTCCTGCACCTTGCGCACAACCAGATCCAGGTGGCCTGGATAAGCGACGTAGTTCAGGCCATCCGCTGGCACAGTCAACACCGGGCAAAGGGTAAATCCGGCGATCCAATTTTCATATAATTGATTCAAACGTTCGAGGTACTCTGGCGCGATCGAGCGTTCATAAGATCGCCCACGCTGGTCGATGCGTGCTAAAAGGGTGGCAACAGGTGCGCGTAGATAAATAACCAGGTCCGGTGGGGGCAAAAACTCAGACAGCGTCTGGTATAACGCACGGTATGTCTGCCAATCGCGCTGGCTCAAGTTGCCCTGAACGAACAGGTTCTGGGCGAAAATCTCCGCGTCTTCGTACACGCTGCGGTCTTGAATCGCCGATCCGGGATAATGCACCAGGTTGCGGTGAATCTGCAGCCGGTGCGTCAAAAAGAAGATCTGCGAATGAAAGCTCCAGGTTGCCATGTCCCGGTAAAAGTCTGCCAGGTATGGGTTCTCCGTCACCGGTTCATAAAAAGGTTCCCATCCGAGGCGTTGGCTCAACAGCCGGACCAGCGTCGATTTTCCGACGCCGATATTTCCCGCGATGGCGATAAATTTTTTCATGCTTGAATTTTACATTATTTCAGAGAAGCCAGCTCTTTATCGATAACCTGTTTGAATGCGGAGAAGGGCTGGGCACCAACCATTGGCAGACCGTTGATAAAGAAGGTGGGGGTGCCGGTGATCCCTAATTGAGCCCCGTAACTATAATCCGCTTCGATGTCGGCCTTATATTTATCGCTGTTGATGCAGTCCTTCCATTGAGTCAGGTTAAGGCCGATTGACGTGGCAATTCTGTTGAAAATTTGGGCGCTCAGGCTGCTGCTGGCAAATAGTTGATCGTGAAACAGCCAGTATTTCCCCTGGTCATCCGCACAGCGCGCCGCAGAGGCGGCGGGGGAGGCGTTGGGATGCATCTGGGACAGTGGAAAATCTTTGTAAACCAGGCGAATCTGGTCAGGGTAGGCTTGCTCGATCTGCGGCCAAATTTCCGAAGTCCATTTGCGGCAGTAGGGGCATTCATAGTCGCTAAACTCGATAATCGTGATCGGTGCGGCCTGCGGACCCCAGATGGGCGCCGTGCCAATGGGAACATCGTAGCGTTTGGACGCCTGGACGGTGTCGGCAGACTGATCTGCCTTGACTTCGATGGGTGCACTGCCCCAGGAGAAATAACCGACTGCCAGACCGGCGGCAAAACCGAGAACCAGGAACACGACCAGCGCCAGCGGAGAATGCCGGGCAGTGGAGGTATCTTCGGGTTGAGATGCAAGGGATCGATTTGACATAGTCGAATTATAACCGAAATACTCTTATTAAAAAATAAGAGACAGCCAAGCGGCTGTCTCTCGGGTGATGAAAAAACCTTATCCTTCGATAATTGCGGCGGTGGGGCAAACGTCGACACAATCGCCGCAGTCTTCGCACAGGGCAGAATCGATGAGATAGATATCATCGCCAGCCGTGATCGCGCCTTTTTCACATTCACTTTCGCAGGCGCCGCACATGATGCAATCGGTGTTAATTACGTGAGTCATAGAATATCCTTTTTTCTGGTACGAATAAATTTTGTAGTTGGAAGGATAGCACAATGCATTCTGGTTGTGCACTATTATTTGTCATGTATTCGTGGGGATTATGTCATGCCTTATTTTTACATTTATCATCGATATTGGTTGATTTCCTTCCAGCAGCTGTTTTGGGGGCAAAATTTGACTTAAAAAGGTTTTTAAAGATTTTAATACTTGACAGGCACTCGTTTTTGGCGCATAATGATGACCAATTTAGTGGTATTATAAAAAAATAAGCTTGAACCTTCCCTTTGGATTGTATCTTGGGAAGTTAATAACCGAATATAAGATTAACTCTTATCCAGAGAGGTGGAGGGACGGGCCCTGTGAAACCTCGACAACCAGCTGCCAGCAGCATGGTGTCAACTCCCGCAGAAGAAATATTCTGGGAGATGAGAGGAGAATGGCAAACCTTATGGACCTCTTCTTATCTTATAGAAGAGGTTTTTTTTGTACTACAAGAGGAAACGAAGATGCCGATAAAAATACCAAATCAACTGCCGGCGAATGAAATACTCAAAGGCGAAAATATATTCGTGATGGATGAAGATCGAGCGGTCCACCAGGATATCCGCCCCTTAAAGATTCTCATTCTCAACCTGATGCCCACCAAGATCGCCACCGAAACCCAACTGCTGCGCCTGTTAGGCAACACCGCCATCCAGGTTGAAGTTATCCTGGCACGTACGGCCTCGCACCAGAGTAAGAACACGCCTGAAGAGCACCTGCTGACCTTTTACCAGACTTTTGATCAGATCCGCCACCAGAATTTTGATGCCCTGATCATCACCGGCGCGCCGGTCGAGCACTTGCCCTTTGAGGAAGTGGATTACTGGGAGGAATTAAAGGACATCATGGATTGGGGGTTGGAAAATGTGTTTTCGCTGTTCTATATCTGTTGGGGGGCTCAGGCCGCAATGTACCATCAGTTTGGCGTGCCGAAGTACCCGCTTCCGGCAAAACAGTTTGGTGTGTTTCCGCACCGGATCGTCCATCAAAATATCAAACTGCTGCGCGGATTCGACGATATTTTTTATGCCCCGCATTCACGCCATACGGAAATCCGCCGAGCGGATATCGAAAAAGTACCCGAGCTCGAAATCCTGGCAGAATCGGACACCGCCGGGGTGTATATTGCTGCCACGCGCGATGGGCGCCAGGTTTTTGTCACCGGGCATTCGGAATATGACCCGCTGACTCTCAAGAAGGAATATGACCGGGATATTGCCGCCAATCTGCCGATTCAAATCCCGGTCAATTATTATCCTGAAGATGATCCAACCCGTGTACCGATTGTGCGCTGGCGGGGGCATGCCAACCTTTTGTTTGCCAACTGGATCAATTATTATGTGTATCAGGAAACCCCTTACGATCTGGGCGAGCTGCGTCGTTTTCAGCATGCCCGCCCGTGAACGTGGAGAGAGGAGAAGCCCATGATGTGTATGATGTGTTGTTTGGGATCTTTGTATCGTTAAGCCGCTGCATCAGCGCGTACCGAAATCTTATCCACCTATTATTTGTGAAAGGGAAAAACAACCATGTCTGATAGCGAATCAAAACGCCAGTTCGGTTTTACCACCCGCCAGCTGCACGCCGGGCAGCAGCCTGATCCAACCACCGGTTCGCGCGCCGTACCGATTTATCAAACCACGTCCTACGTTTTTAAGGATACGGAACAAGCCGCGCGCCTGTTTGCTTTGCAGGAGTTTGGCAACATTTACACCCGCATCATGAACCCCACCAGCGATGTGTTTGAACAGCGCATCGCGGACCTGGAAGGTGGGGTGGGCGCCCTGGCAGTCAGCTCAGGTCATGCCGCCCAGGCCCAGGCGATCTTTACGCTTTGCGGCGCTGGCGACCATATTGTATCTGCTACCACCCTGTACGGTGGCACCTACAACCAGTTTGCCTACACCCTCCCCCGCCTGGGTATCGATGTTACGCTTGTCGACCCCAAGGATCCCGAAAACTTCCGCCGCGCCATTCGCCCCAACACCAAGCTCATTTATGGTGAAACGCTTGGCAACCCGATGATCAACGTCTTTCCATTTGAGGAAGTAGCCAAAATTGCCCAGGAATTTTCAATTCCGCTGATGATCGATAATACCTTTGCCACGCCGTATCTCTTTCGTCCATTTGAGTGGGGCGCGAATATCGTGGTTCATTCGGCGACCAAGTTTATCGGTGGGCACGGCACATCGATCGGTGGCGTGATCGTCGACGGCGGTAATTTTCAGTGGGCAGATAACCCCCGCTTCCCCAATTTCAACCAGCCGGATGATTCGTACCACGGGCTGGTATACGCCACCCTCGGCGCTCCGGCCTTCATCCTCAAGGCACGCGTCCAGATCCTGCGCGATATCGGCGGCTGCATCTCGCCGTTTAACTCTTTCCTTTTCCTTCAAGGGTTGGAAACGCTCAGCCTGCGCATGGAGCGCCATGTGCAAAACGCAGAGAAAGTGGCCCAATTCCTGTCTACCCATCCCAAGGTGAATTGGGTATCCTACCCGTCCTTGAAGGACAGCCCGGATTATGCCCGCAAGCAGAAATATTTGCCGAAGGGCGCGGGCGCCATAATGGGGTTTGGTGTTAAAGGCGGGGTGGAGGCGGGCAAGCGCTTCATCGAAAACCTCAAGCTGCTCAGCCATCTTGCCAATGTGGGTGATGCCAAAAGCCTGGCGATCCATCCTGGCAGCACTACCCACAGCCAGTTGAATGAGGAACAGCTGGAGAGCGCCGGTGTTCGTCCTGATTTCGTTCGCCTGAGCATTGGCCTGGAGGATATCGATGACATCCTCTGGGATATCGATCAGGCGCTTAACCAGGCATAACCTGGACAACCCAGGACCGAAATAGGAGCAGGATCTGGCACACGCGCCAGATCCTGCTTTCGTTCCTGCGCTAACAATCCCGCCCAGCATACGCAAAGAAAACCATCGCTTTGGGTTATAATCAGGGCGGTGAACCTGTTAATGAGACGGATCGCAATTGTTTTTGTCAGTTTTCTTCTGGTTGGGATCTGGCTGAGTTCGCTGCCCTTACCGGCGGCGGCCAGCCCGGATGCACAGATTGTGTACGATACCCCTACACCGGGCCCTGATGGACGCATCTTATATATCGTCAAGCCGAACGATACCTGCATCCGGATTGCCTTGCTGCACCAGATTACCGAAGAACAGCTTCGTTCTTTGAATAATATTCGCGGGCAGAACTGCATCGTTGTCGTGGGGCAGGAACTGCTGATCGGCTACGCCGGGCCGGCTGAATCGCCAACCCCGGGACCCAGTGCCACGCCAACCCCGCTGCTGCCAACTTCGACCCCTTTACCGGGAAAAGCATCGGTCTGCGTGATCCTGTTCGAAGATGTCAATGGAAATGGCCTGTTCGAAGAATCCGAATCCTTGCTCCTCGGCGGGCAGGTTTCGATTACGGATCGTAGCGGCACATTTTCAAAGACCGGCACCACCCTGGATGATCCCGCCAACCCATTATGTTTTCAAGATGTCATCGAAGGCTCCTATACCATTTCGATGGCGATTCCTCAGGGTTACAATCCCACGACCTCTACCAGCCGCACCCTTTTATTGCAGGCTGGCGATACTTCGACCCTGGATTTTGGGGCGCAGATCAGCCTGAAAGCCCCGCCTTCCACCGCTGCCCCTGAATTGGCCAGCCGCATTCCTATTTTCGGTTTTGTGGGGGTAGTGTTGATTGGGGCGGGGATTGGTCTGGCCGTTTATCTGCGCCGCACACTTAAATAAACCGCGTTTACATTTTTTTGGCATGCTTTAGCGTATACCGGATAATCACAGGAGGGCGCCCTTGTCGAACAGTTCACCCGATTCCATCCAACTTCCGCCGGGCTACCAGGCGGTTCCCTCGGCCCTGGAGGGTATCACGGTTTATGCCCCGCTCCAGAAGGCCGACCCCAACGCTGCCCCGGTGGATTATCACTGCCCCAACTGCGGCGCTCCCACTCGATTTGATGTATCTGACGGGGGGGTGGCCTGCGAACACTGCGGCTTCGTGGCAGAGGTGCAGGCGCAGCAGGTGGGCCGTCAGGCCAAGCAGACTGAGTTTACCCTCGAAAACCTGGAGCAGTCTCGCCAGGGATGGGGGGTGGACCGCCGCCAACTGCACTGCGACGCCTGCGGCGCGGAGCTGGAATTAGCCGAAAACGCGATCACTGCCACCTGCCCGTTTTGCGCTTCCAACCAGGTAAACCTGCGCCAGGCTCCCGGAAATCACATGCGCCCGCGTTTTCTGGTGCCTTTTCAAATCGAAGCTGCAGACTGCCAGCAGCGCGCCCGGGCCTGGTTGGGAAGAGGCTGGTACCATCCCAGGGCGCTGGCGACCACTGCCGCCATGCAACCTTTCACCGGCATTTATCTGCCGTTCTGGACCTTCAGCGCGCAGGTTGATTTAACCTGGCGCGCCGAAGTAGGTCATGAGCGTACCGAGCGTTATTACGATGCCGGGTCGAAATCCTGGCGTACCCGCACCCGCATCGATTGGCGTTGGGAAAGTGGGCAGGTGCAGGCAAGTTATCACGATCTGCTGGTCGATGGCAGCTCGCATACCAGCCAGGTGCTGCTTAACCGTATTCGGCCGTTTGGACTTGATGCCCTGGTTACCTACAATCCCGATTACCTGGCCGGTTGGCAGGCCCAGGTTTATGATATCCCGCTTGAAACCGCCTGGGACCAGGGTAAAGCCGACATGCGCGAACGCTCTAAAGACCAGTGCCGCAATTCTATCCATTCCAGTCATGTCCGTAATTTCAGTATGACGGCCGATTTTAATGAAGAGGCCTGGCGATTCATTCTCCTGCCGGTCTATTTGACCGCATACCGCTATAATGAACGCGTCTTTCAGGTTTTGGTTAACGGGCAGACCGGTGCCATCGGCGGGCAAAAGCCGGTGGATTGGTGGAAAATCTGGCTGGTCATTGCGGTGATGCTGCTGCCCGGGTTGGCGGCCGGCCTGGTAGGGCTGCTCAGTTCACAGGCGGGCCCGGGGATCATTTTCCTGGCATTTGTGCTGTTTATACTGGGTGTTGTGGGTGGGGTTGTGCTTTACCGCAACGCGCTTTCCTCAGAGGAGGCTTGAATGGTTTCTAACACGCCGCCCTCTACCGAGATCCATCCAGCCGGCACGAATCTGTGGGGTTTGTCTTACCAGGCGTTGGGCTGTCTGGCTTGCGGTCAGGCCTTTCTTGCACCCCCGGACTGGGAGGGTAAACGATGCCCTCACTGCCTGGAGGGTCAGTTAGCGTCCCAGCCGGCGCGTATGCGCAGTGAGCCGCCCGAACTCATCCTGCCTTTTCAGCATAAGCCAGAAAAATTACGTCCGGTTCTTGAAAAATTTACCAGGGGTGTCTGGCTGGCACCGGATGATTTCTCTTCAAGTGAGCTTCAACAGCGCTTGACCCCCATTTTCTGGCCTATCTGGCTGGTCGATGGCCAGGTCAGCGGAGCCTGGCAGGCCGAAGTCGGTTTTGATTACCAGGTGAAGTCTTCACAAGAATTTTATGCCTCCGGCAGTTGGCGCAGCCGGGAGGTGATCGAAACCCGCATTCGTTGGGAGCCGCGCCTGGGCAGAATGACGCGCGCTTACAACAACCTGTCTGCCCCCGCAATCAGCGACCAGAAACAGCTGCAGGCAAAAATTGGACCCAGTCCGTTAGACCGGGCTGTGCCGTATTCGACCGAAACCCTGCAGGGAGCCATTTTGCGCATCCCCGACCAGACCCCGGAAGAAGCCTGGCCCCAGGCGCAGACGGCGTTTGAACGATCCGCGGCGGCTGAATGCCAGCAGGCCGCCGGCGGGCAGCATATGCGCAGTTATCAGCTCCAACCGGTCTACAGCGGGGTCAATTGGACTCAATTATTGGTGCCAATGTACATTTCTTACTATACGGATGATCATGGAAAACGCGTGCCGGTCATGGTTAATGGCGCTACCGGGCAGATCGGCGGGCGCCGCCTGGCATCGCCGCGCAAAGGACTGCGTTGGGCAGGGGTCAGCCTGCTGTTGGGGCTGGCCTTGTTTGTGCTGGCTCTGGCAGCCTATGCCCTGGGTCGGGGTGCGCTGCCGCAGTTAACGCTGGTCAGCCCGCTGCTTTGGGTATTGGGTTTTCTGGCGGTTGCTTTTGCCGCTGTTCCGGCGGCCTGGCCGCACATCTGGAACCGCGGGCAGTCATAACCCCCAACCTGAAACCTGTTTCCGGGCAGCTTCTCGAAGCTGCCCATTTAATTGCTCTTCGACGATTAATGTAAGCACTGCCGCCCCAAGGGCGCGCGGGTTGTCGGGGGGCACCAGAAAAGCTGCCGGACCGCAGCGCGCCGCCGTCAGGGGTTCGTCCCATGCGACCAGTGCCTGCCCGCTCGCCAGGGCCGCTGTCACCGCATCACCCCAGGGAACCGTAGGGCCGAGATGCACAACAGCCGCTGCCTGCCGGTACAGCGCCGCCAGCCCGGCCAGCGTGCCGGGTTGGACCCTGCGTACACTCGCAGTCAGGTCATTTTCGTCCAGCACGCGCTGCTGCTCCTGGGGCAGGTGCAGCAGGATGAGCTGGGTTTCATCTCCCAGAGAAGGGGCCGCCCAGCTCCAACCGGCCAGCAGCAGGCGCAGGTTGTGCGCGTCATACGGGCCGGCGTAGAGGATATAGGTTGGGACCAGGGGCTCAGTGCTGACTTCCAATGGGTTGTTTTCATAAAAGAGCGGGTGAGATTTCGGCGGTTGAATTTTAAACGGCGTGTTGCTTTGTGGAAGCGGTAAATCGGCCGGCCACATCATTTGCTGTAATTCGCTCTGCCCCCCGGCAGCCAGCGCCAGGCGCAGGCGTTCTGCCAGTGACCGCTGGCGGTTGGGCAGATCCTCTTCGCCGGTAGGCCAGTATACACAGGGAACCCGGCCGGCAACTGGCGGGGTTGGCCGGGTCAGAACCAGTTTGTTGGCTCCATGGCGCCTGGCCTGCTGAGGCAGGCGCACCTGTTCCCATGCCAGGCGCCCGCCGGGTGTGCTGCCAGTTGGGTACAACATCACTTCGCAGCTTTTGGGCGGTACCAGTTTGGATGGCCCGGGCAGCAGCACTAACCGCCGCGTGCCATCTGGTGGGGCTTCCAGCAGGGTCAGCAGGTGCAGCCCGGCCGGGCTGAAAGGAGCATATGCCAGCGGCCAACCGTCGAACACGGTCAGCGCTGATTTGAGGTCTGCCTTTTGATTTTCAGTCACAAGGGGTGAATACAATCAACGGGCCGCTGACTTAAAAGTTGGGCAGCGGCCCGCTGGTAATCAGTCGAAGCGTTCTTCCTGCCATACATTGGCATGGTTGTGATAACCGGCCTGCTCCCAAAAACCGCGCCTGTTTTCGGTCATTAATTCCAGGCCGCGCAGCCATTTGGCACCTTTCCATAAATAGGGATCTTCCATCTCCTGACCGGGGATCGCGCCCACCACGCCGCGCAGCGGGTAGCCGTGGTCTGGCGTGAGCGGCTCGCCATTATAATGGGTGGCCAGCAAAAAGTTCTCCTGCAGCATCACCTCCAGAGGCAGGTTGGTGGTGAACCCATATTCGGCATGCTGCATGACAAATTTGGCCTCGGGTTTGGGTTTGATTAATCCCAGGTCGAGCATTGTACGCACCGATACACCTTCCCAAAGGGTGTCAAACTTACTCCACTTGGTCACGCAGTGCAAATCCATCGTGACTTTGGTGCGGGGCAGTTGGTTAAACTCATCCCAGGTGAGGCGCAGCGGTTGTTCGACTTCCCCCCAAACGCTGAAATCCCAGGTCGCGGCGTTGAAGCGCGGTACGGGACCGTAGTGCAATACCGGAAAGCGATTGGTCAGCGATTGGCCCGGGGGCATGCGCCCCTGTTCTTTGAATTTTTCTTCTTCTTCTTTGCGTCGAAAAATGCTGTCAAACATTGTTGCACCTCCAATATGAATTATACTGAATAAATCTGAATTGTGAATGAATTCGTCTAACCATTGATTCGGTCAGCCTTGTGATTCTTACCCGTCTGGAAACTCTCAAAACCGATCAAATAGTTAATAGTTGGATTAAAAGCATTGAACTGTTTCCCCATGCAGTATACAATGATGTTAATAAGAGTAATTTTATCTGAACATCTTCAAGGAGGTGAGCATGGAAACTATTCGACACATTCTGCAGCTAAAGGGCGGTAACGTTTTTTCGACAACCCCAAATACCACCGTTTATGATGCTTTACTGATCATGGCAGACAAGGATATTGGGGCGCTGATCGTCATGGAAAACGATAAAATGGTAGGAATTATTTCCGAGCGCGATTATGCCCGCAAGGTTATCCTGCAAGGCAAGGCTTCAAAATCAACCAGTGTTTCTGAGATCATGACGCGCGATGTGCTTACCATCCACCCCGACCAGACCGTGGAAGAGGCGATGGAAATCATGGGCCGGAAGCATATCCGCCACCTGCCTGTGGTCGAAGATGGTCATGTGATTGGGGTCATTTCTATCATGGATACCAACCGCAACATCATTTACCGCCAGCGGCAAACGATCCGTGAAATGGAAGACAAGATCCTTTCGAACAATAAGTAATCCCCCTTTCGGAAAATCAGCAGGGTGAACCGGTGCGTATGCGCACCGGTTCACCCTGCTTTTAACATTTACTGCAGATAGGCGATGGTCAGTGGGCCGTCGGGGATGACACACACCCGTGAACCGTGCTTTTTAACCAGGTCTTTTACCAGGGTGGGTATATCCCGGCAGGGGCTGAACAAGGCTCGCCGGATCTGCTCATCGCTCAACCCGTCGCTGTACACATACACGTCGGCCTTTTTCTGGATGGCGGCCTGGATCTGCACCTGCCACTGGTCGTGGGCGCTGAAACCAGGGCGGGCCAACATTTCCAGGATCGCATCTGGTGAGCCGGCTTCCGCCAGCAGGCTGGCATACTGCCCGTGGTCGGGCAGCCCATCCACGCAGCCGGCTGCCATGATGATCGCTCCGCCCTGCCGTACCACCTGGCTGGCAGCGCTCATCCCTTTGACGGTCTGGTAAAGGTTTTGGTCGAGCGGGTAGCCGGAGTTGGTGGTGATTACCACATCATACGGCGCGCTGACCGGCACCATGGCATTCTGGCGCACGAACTCGCGCCCGGCCCGGTGAGCTGCTTGCAAGTTGCCGGCGAAAACGCCGGTGATCTGTTTGTCCACGTTGAGTGACACATTTAAAAGGAAAACCGGGGACACCTTGAGCGCCATTTCGAGCATCTCTTCCCAGATCGGGTTGCCTTCGCAGATGCCCCAGGTCGCCTTGGGGTCAGAGATCATGTGGTAGCCATGGTTGGTCAGCACGCTTTCGGCTCCAGCCAGGGCCGGAAGCACGCCCTTAGGCCCGCCGCTGAAACCGGCAAAAAAATGCGGTTCGATAAACCCGGTCAATATTTTTAAATCTGCTTCCAGCAGGGTGCGGCTCAAACGCACCGGGTGGCCGGAGGAGGTTTCACCGAGTGAGACCAGGTTCTCGTCGTCGAAGGCATCGTGCTGCAGGCAGCGGTATTTTTCTACAATCGAATCGCCCAACATGCCGCGTAGTTCCGCCGGAGTTTGCTTGCGGTGTGTGCCGAGGGCGTTCAACAGGGTGATGTTCTCGCGGTGAATCCCTGCTGCTTCCAGTTCGGCCAGCAGCACCGGCAGCAGGCGTTGGTTGGGCGTGGCACGGGTAATATCCGAATGGGCCACCACCACCCGGTCGCCGCGATTAACCTGTGCTGCCAGGGGGGGCGCTCCAATCGGCGATGCCAGGGCCGCCCGGATGGCTGCGGCTTCATCTGGCAGGCCGGAAACATGCCGCGGGCGCAGTACATCGGCGCTGACCGGTAAATCGATATTGAGGTCCGTCTGTCCGTAAGCAAGGGTGATATTCATGTCATCTCCACAATCCCATTCTACCATCGCCGTGCCTAAAAATTCTCTTCCGTGATAGATGAGGAGGCTGTAAAAGTCCCCTTGACCGGCAACGATTCCCGGCTTTTGATGGGAATCGTTTGCTCCTTACTATTAAATGACAATATCTATAATTATTACCGAAATACTTGATTGATTAATGGTTTTAATGTATTATTCATAAAATCCTATGAGCGTAATGAAATTGGATTGAGGCGGGAGTATGGTTTTATAGAGATCTCAATTAGAAAATTAGAGATTGGGAATCTATTATCCTGCCGAATTTACCACCGGTAGTTTTTATCCAGAAAGGAGGCTCCTTAAAAATACCGAATTGGTTCGTCCATTATTCACATGCAAGTTCTTAAAACTTTACTTTAAAAAACAGGAGAATGGTTAATGAAGAAAAGATGGTATAGATTGGTCTTGATCGTGGCGATGTTGGTCATCGCGATCGTTCCTGCGGTCTCCGCTGCCCCTGCATCTTCAAATACGGCAGATGAAATCCCTATGGAAGGGGCGAATACTGACAATCCCAGCCATCCGTTAGGAGATGCCCAGGCCCAATTGAAACTGAAAGGGTTTGAAGCAAAATTAAACGGCAAGACCAGCGGTCCAGTTAAAGAAGTGGCTAAAGGTCAGTTTGTCGAGCTTGACCGCCAGGGCGAAGATTCGATTTGGACTGTGATCGGCGATTTTGGCCCCTCAGATTCGCCTTTTGGGGTTCTCAAATCAGGTGTTCCGGGACCTTTACATAATGAAATTCCTGAACCAGATCGCAGTGTGGACAACACCACGATTTGGTCGCCTGATTTCACCAGCGCCTATTATGAGAATATGCTTTTCTCAGAACAGCCGGGTGCTGTTTCCATGCGCAATTTCTATATTGAACAGTCTTCTAACCGTTATACGGTTAATGGCGATGTGACCGATTGGGTGCAGGTTCCCTATAACGCGGCTCACTACGGCAGAAATTACTGCGGTGGGATCGTTTGTGCCCAGACCTGGGCCTTTGTGAATGATTCGATTGACGCCTGGTACAACTCGCAAATCGTCGCAGGCAAGACACCCGCTGAGATTAACGACTATCTGGCACAGTTTGATGTCTGGGATCGCTATGACATCGATGGCGACGGCAACTTTAACGAGCCCGACGGTTATATAGATCACTTCCAGGCCGTCCATGCCGGCGAAGGTGAAGAGACCGGCGGCGGCGCTCAAGGAACCGATGCTATCTGGAGTCACCGCTGGTATGCCTATTACAGCGCCAATGGTCCCGACGGTAGCGGACCCAGCGGCTATGGCGGTGTAAAAATTGGCGATACCAACTTCTGGGTTGGCGACTATACCGTCGAACCCGAAAATGGCGGCGTGGGCGTGTTCTCGCATGAGTTTGGTCACGACCTGGGTTTGCCCGATCTGTATGACACCTCCGGCAACACCGGCGGCGCCGAGAATTCGGTGGCTTTCTGGTCGCTATACTCCAGCGGTTCCTACGGCAGTACTGGCAATCCTGCAGATGGCATTGGCTCCAAGCCCATTCCGATGAGCGCCTACGAGAAAATCTTCCTGGGCTGGTCCAACTACTCTGTAGTAGGTTATGGTCAGAAAGCTTCACTGAAGCTTGGCCCGGCGAATGCCAATACCAAGCAGGCCCAGCAGCTGGTTGTCTTGCTGCCGGATAAGCAGGTAGACTTCCCGGTTGGCGATCCCTATGCCGGTAGTTTCTTCTACTTCTCTGGCTCGGGGAACAATCTCGACAACAGTATGGCGCGCAGCGTTGCACTTCCGGCTGGTGCTTCCTCTCTTACGGCGAAGGTCAAATATGACATCGAGTTTGATTGGGATTATGCCTACCTGACCGTGAACGGCAGTCCGGTCGCCACAAATCTTTCGACTGCGACCAATCCGAATGGCCAGAACTTTGGCAACGGGATTACAGGATCGTCTGGCGGGGCATGGGTGGATCTGAGTGCAGATCTTTCTGCGTATGCCGGTCAAACGGTTGATATCGGTTTCCGCTACTGGACCGATGGTGCAGTAGCTAACCCGGGTATCTTTGTGGATGACATTGCTATCACCGGTCAGGCGTTGGATGGCGGTGAAACGGACCCGGGTTGGACGTATAACGGTTTCATTCGCACCGGCAGTGTGGTAACCCTGTCATTCTCCAATGCCTACTTCGCCGAGTACCGCACCTACCGCGGCTATGATGACGGCCTGCGCACCGGTCCGTACAATTTCGGCTTCCTCGACAATCCCGCTCTCGGCAACTGGGTAGAACACTTCCCTTACCAGGATGGTTTGCTGGTCTGGTACTATGACACCTCGTTTGCCGACAACAATGTAGGCGACAGCTGCCTGAACGGTCGCTGTGGCGGTCTTTTCCTGCCGGTCGATGCGCACCCTGACCTGCTGCTGCGCCCCGATAACGGCCAGGTCTGGCGCCCACGGATTCAGTCTTACGACTCGACCTTTGGCCTGGATAAGACGGATGTGGTTTGCCTGCACCTGAACAGCATTGAGGGCTGCTACGGCGGTTTGCCAGCCAATCCGAAATTCGACGATACGCAGAGCTACTGGTTCGCTCCAGATGCGTCCATTGGTAATTAAGGTTGGGCGAGCGTGCCTGTGCCTCATACCGGGACCACCATCCGTGTGGTGAGTGTTTCCGCCCAGGGCAACTTCATGCAAGTTCACGTCAACAAGTAATTCGATCACGATTGTTGGCTGAAAAATAGAAAGAAAAATATTCCCCCGCAAGCTTGCTTGCGGGGAAGATTTTTAATGCTAATTCAGAAAAGAGGCTTGACATTTCTCCCGGAATCTGTATAATTTAAAAAAGAACTTTGTAAATCAAAGTAGTTTTTATAAAAAGGATGTGAGATGGATAAACAAATCAGTCTGAAATCCGCCGAACGCAAAGCTTTCCAGCTCAGCTTTGCGGATGGGTTGTGGGATGTTTTCATCGGGTGTATCTTCTTGCAGTTTGCCATCGCGCCGTTCTTGAGCGAGTTTATTGGCGATTTCTGGAGTTCCGCCATCTTTCTGCCCTTCTGGGGGTTGGTTTACCTGGGCATCCGGCTGATACGCAAATATGTGGTTGCGTCGCGAATTGGCAAGGTCATTTATGGCAAACCACGTCTGAAAAGATTGCGCGTGTTCAGCAAGGTGATGCTGGTCACTAACGTTGTCATATTAGTGCTGGGTTTGGTCGCCGCCCTGGGCGTTGTCAGCCTTCCAGGAAATACCTATGTGTTATTTCTCGGACTATTCGTCTTATGCGGGTTTAGCGCGGCGGCCTACACGTTGGATTATTCCCGCCTATACATCTACGGTTTGTTGCTCTTTGTAATCCCCCAGGTGGGCGAATGGCTGTATGCCAACCACGGCGCAGTGCACCATGGTTTTCCGATTTCCTTTGGCTTTTCCGCAGGGTTAACCATTCTGACCGGGTTGGTTACCTTCTTCCGATTTTTAGCCAATACTGCAAAAATCGAAGTACCGGATGAGGCCTGAAGTGACCGAGCCCTTACTTAACCCAGAGTTGCACCCATTGGCGGGGATTGACCCGGTGATCCACGCCTCTGCCCGCTTGATGATTCTGACCTATCTGTATGTCGTCGAGCGAGCAGACTATGTATTCATGATGAACCTGACCGGGCTGACCTGGGGCAACCTGGCTACACATCTAAAAAGACTGGAAGAAGCCGGTTATGTTGAAATGCAAAAGACCTTCAATGGCAAGAAACCCCAGACCTTTCTGCGCATGACCGAAAAAGGCAGGTCCGCCTTCCAGGTTTATAAAAGAACCCTGCAGCAGGTTTTGGATGATCTGCCCGATTGAATGATCTATTTATATAGGGAAAAATTTGGAAATTATATCAATCCAGGTACACATTGAAGATAGTCGCGGCTTTCTTTGACGATAGTCCATTTCCCAGATTGTTGAAGCATTTGAACTGTTCGCGCAATAACCAAAATATCAATTTTTTGAATACGTATCCTCATCAAGAAAAAGTGCATCATAGAATTTGTTTCGGCCTAATTGGTTCAGGAAATCGATCTTGCTCTTCTCATAAAAATCGGAGGCGCTGCCTCTGGCAAAAAACCAGATGTTGTCGATCAGGATGCTCAACTGCAGGACGTCAAACAGGTGGCGCTTTTCTAGAGAATTCAGTTGGCGATATTTCATATACTCCTGCACCACGCTGCGCGCCTGGATTAAGTCCAACTCTTTCGATGGGTGCTTCCAGGTGAACAAACTCACCAGGTCGAACGCCAGGAAGGTGAAATTCGCATCATCAAAATCGATCAAGGCCGCAAATTGGTCTCCCTGAAAGAGTACGTTCGAAAAATGGAAATCGCAGTGGCAGATCCCTTTGGGCATCGAGCGGGGAAGCTGCAGGCTGGCAAGCTGCTGTTCTACCCAGGCAAATTTATCAAATGCGTCCTGGGTATGGATTTTTTCGGCTTCTAAACGGTTCAGCATGCGGCAAAGCTCGACATTATAGTTCCAGCGGTATTTTGCGTAGCGGGGGCGGTACTTCCGGGTCAGGTTCTGTAATTCCGCCGCTTTTTGGATCAATTGTTGGCTGTGCTTTTCCGGGGGGTGTTCGACCGGCTGACCTTCGAGAAATTCGATCAGCATAAAGGGTTTATCTTGATAGACCCCCACATATCGACCATGCGAATCGCGGACAGGTTTCGGACAGGGGTAGGCGCGCTGTGTGAGATAAGCGAGCAAATGGCCTTCAAACTGTACCGATTTATACGAGCGGTTTTCGTATAACCGGAAAACAAACTTCCCACAGGTGGTTTGCAGGTAATAATTGGTTTGGACACTTCCCTGCGGGATTGGATCTGTGTGAACATAGCTTCCCAGGGCATACTGCGCGAGGAGTATTTCAAAATCGGCTTGGGAGATAAGCGTTTTGACGGCCATAATTGAGCTTCAGTGAATTGAAGCGGGTTCAAATCCGCGATCCGGGTATTAAATATCAGCAGGAAGTACTATGCTTCAGGATCGCGGTTGAACAGTTTCATTAAATTAATCCCCAGCCCGACCAGGATCATTCCAAAGGAAATTATCCCGGCACTCCATTTGACCAGCGAAGCCAGGTTCGAAAACCAGGTCAACCAGACAGGTTCTCCGGGGAAGAGCATCATCAGTGATGCCAGGCTGATGTTCTCGGTTAAATCGCCTACCATCCCCGCATAAGGCAGCAGCGGCAGCCAGCTCCGTCCGGATTGGGCCGGGCGCGCCTTGCGCCACACCAATGCCAGGATCAGGCTCAAGAAAGTTGTGTAGAGCACAGGATAGGCGAAATCGAGGGTGACTTCTGTCGCCGCGTACAACCGCCGGCCAGCCTCGCCCAGGTCCCCAGCCAGGGTGTGCACTTCCTGGGGTGCGTAAGGCAGTCGCGTGTCGAACAGGCGGGGTGGGTAGCCCAAGATTGCTTTCAGCTGCTTGGAGCGCCAGGGGAAAAATACCAGGTTGAACGGCAGCAGGCTCAAAAAGACCAGCAGCGCGTTGCGCGGGGTGGCAATCTGGTTGATGGTTTGTTTAAGTCTGATCATCATGAGCGGTAATAGTCCTATTTCCAGAAAATGCGAACCGCATTTACCCTTGCTCGTAAGCGCGCTTCAAGCCGGCAATGTCGATCTTTGTCATTTGCAGCATGGCCTGCGTTACCCTGGACGCCTTTTCGGCATCCGGATCGTTCATCAATTCTAACAAAACATTGGGAACGATCTGCCACGACACCCCAAATTTGTCCTGCAACCAACCGCACTGACCCTTTTCTCCGCCTGCGGAGAGCTTTTCCCAATACTCGTCCACTTCTTCCTGGGTCTCACAATGCACGTAAAACGAAATGGCAGGCGTAAAGGAAAACTCCGGCCCGCCGTTCAATGCGGTGAACTCCATTCCTTCAAGCTCGAAGGAGGCAGTCATGACCTTACCCTTTTCGCCGTGAGCTCCCTCTCCATAACGAGACACAGTACCCAGCTTTGAATTTTTAAAGATGGAAGTGTAAAAATTTGCTGCCTCCTCGGCCTGACCGTCGAACCATAAGAATGGGGTGATTTTTTGCATGTCATATTCCTTTTAACTTTTCAATTTAGCCTCTGGGGAGTTCGATCTTACCCCATGGAAAGTAATTATAAGTTGTTTATAAATTTAGTCAATAAAAAGCATTCGGCATGCTGCCATGCTATACTCATCCCATGCAAACCAGTTCAAATTTCATTCAACGCGCGCAAAAAATATTACGCATAAACGATATGGGGGTCTTTACCAAGCCCGGCCCCCGGCAGTATCCTCACCAGTGGAACTGGGATTCCGCGGTCATCGCCCTGGGGTTATCCCATTTTGACCTGCCGCGTGCATTGGATGAGATCCGCTCGCTGCTGAAAGCACAGTGGAAGGACGGCATGGTTCCGCACATCATCTACCATACCGGGCGGTCCGATTACTTTCCGGACCCTGAATTCTGGCAGATTAACGGCAGTTCCAATGCACCCCTGGTTCCTTCTTCTGGCCTGACCCAGCCACCCCTTCTCGCCTCGATCGTGCGCACCATTCATGCCCGTACGCCGGTCCCTGATTTTATCCATGAAGTCTACCCGTCGCTGCTGCGCTGGCACCGATGGTTTCATACCCAACGCGACGCAGACGGCAGCCGGCTGGCCTGCCTGGTCCACCCCTGGGAATCTGGCACCGATGACTCTCCCCGTTGGTTGAATGCCATCGCCCACATTACCCCTACAGATTTGCCGGCTTACCAGAGGCGTGATACGGTGCATGTTTCTGGGTCTCAGCGGCCGCATCAAGAGGATTACGACCGCTTTATTCACCTGGTAAATTTCTTTAGAACCAGCCGCTATGATTCCGCGACGCTGCTGGCCCAATCGCCCTTTCTGGTGCAGGATATTTTGACGAATTCCATTCTTCACCGGGCCGACCAGGATTTGCGCGAACTGGCGCTTATCATTGGTGAACCGGTGGCTGAAATCGACGGTTGGATCAAAAGTGTGCGCAGCACGTTCAACGCACGCTTCTGGAACGAGGAAGCCGGTCTTTACTACGATTATGATGTGCGCGCCGGCCGGTCGGTGCAGGTCAATACCGAGATGACCTTCATGCCGCTGGTAGCCGGTCTGGCCGACCAGACCCAGGCCGACCGCCTGGTGGCTGCCCACCTGCTGAACCCGGCGGAATATGCGCCGGGAGGGCGCGTGCGCTTTTGGGTGACCTCGGTCAGCCAGACGGAACCGGCCTGGGAGGCACGCCGCTACTGGCGCGGTCCGGTTTGGATCATTACCAACTGGCTGATCGCTGACGGACTGCAGCGCTATGGTTATGCCGAAATCGCCGCTGCCATCCGGCGCGAACTCGCTGCATCTGCTGCGTGAAACGGGTTTCTGGGAATATTTCGACGCATCCGACGGTTCAGGGTGCGGGTCGCCCGATTTTTCGTGGTCGGCTGCATTGGCGATCGAGCTGCTGGCGGGAGGAACCTGATAGAATAAAGCCATAGCTCAACCTGATTTTATTATTGATAAAAGGATAGAACCCAACATGACCGATCCTGATACTCGTAAATCTGTACTCCGTATGATCCCGTATGGCCTGTTTATCCTTACAACCCAGGATAAAAGCGGTCAGATCGCAGCCGCTACTGTCAACTGGGTGACCCAGACCTCGTTCAAACCGCCGCTGGTGTCTGTAGCGGTCCGTCAGGATTCCTTTGCCCATCAAGCAATTCAGGAATCCGGCGTTTTTGCCCTGAACACCCTCGGTAAGGGCCATTCGTCAATCGCTTTTGCCTTCTTCAAGCCAACTGTCCGCGAGGGGATGACCCTTTCGGCGAGGCATTCCACTTTGGCGAGACTGGATCGCCCATTTTTGAAAGCGCCGTGGGCTATGTCGAGTGCCGCCTGGCTGGATCGCTGGCGGTTGGCGACCATACGATCTTCGCAGGCGAAGTGGTGACAGCCGGGCTGAACCAGACTATCTCGGGGCGTCCCGACGAAGCCGTCCTTATGTTGAAAGATCTGGGTGAGAATATCTTCTACGGCGGTTAGCCGCTTTGAGTTTTTGAAACCGGACCGCCGCCAGGCCCCCTGCCACCACCTGGATCCCGGCGGATAAATCGGTTGGCGCAAGGGGATGCGAACGCACCTCGTTTTTACTTTCCGGAGGCAAGGCAGTATTCATGATGGGCGGTTTTGAAAACTCAAAAGTCGACCGACTGGTTGGCCAGAGTCCAGAAATCCCGGAACCAGGCTGGGTACGGCCTGGTTCCGGGTGTTAGATGGGCGTTGGTCCTGGCGACCGAACAGCGGGTTGTAACAGGTGGTTAAACATGGTGGTCTTCTTTGTTCTCACCTGTCATTTCTTCTATTTAATTTCGACCGGTTTGCCTTCAGCGGCGCTTTTATAAAGCGCATCCAGGATTTCCATCACCAGCAGACCCTCTTCGCCAGTGGCCGTGTGCGGTTTGTCCGCCAGGATGCTGTCAATGAAATGGGTCATCGAGGAGGAGACGGGCGGGAAGGGTGAGTGCAGGCTCATGTCGAAGTGCGCCCCGTCTTTTTCCAGGAAGATCTGGGCTTCGAATTTGTAGGTCTCTTCCAGGTTGCGCTGCACCAGGCCGGCCTTGGTGCCGAAGAGGCGCGTCTCCATCATTTCTCGCTCCTGGATGTTGACTGCCCAGGATGCTTCCACTTCGAGGGTGGCGCCGTTGGCGAACTTGATCAAACCGACCGCCAGGTCCTCCACGTCAAACGTCTTGCCTTGGCTGTTGGCCAGGGCCGAGCCGATCGGGTTGTAGGTGCTGCCCAACACCCACACGGGTTTGGGATAGCCCATCAGCCACAGGGCCAGGTCGATGCGGTGCACGCCCAGGTCGATCAGCGGTCCGCCGCCTGAAAGGGCCTTCTGCCCGAACCAGCCGCCAAAGCCCGGCATACCGCGCCGCCGGTGCCAGATCGTGCGCCCGAAGTAGACATCCCCCAGGATGCCCGAATCTACCTGGGCCTTGAGGGCCTGGCTCTGCTCGGAAAAACGATAGGAAAAATTGATCATCAGGCGCTTGCCGGCCTTTTTGGCCGCGGCGAGCATTTCGCGCCCTTCCGCGGCGCTCATCGCCATTGGTTTTTCGCACAACACGTGGCATCCCGCCTCGAAGGCTGCCAGGGTCAGCAGTTTGTGCTCCCAATTAGGCGTGGCGATGCTGACCACGTCCAGGGGTTCTTTGGCCAGCATATCCGCGCCTTCAAGGTAGCGCTTCTCGACCCCGAACTTATCCGCCATGTTATTGAGCAAGGTCTCATTCCAATCTGCGACCGCCACGACTTTGCAGCCGGGGTGTTCCTGATATTTAGCCACGTGGTTGCGGCCCATGCCTAAACCGATCACTCCTACGCGCAGTTGCTCTGCCATACAGTGTCTCCTTAAGTAAAATTTAATTGCCTGTCTTTCCACCCAGACCACCTTGCAGCATGCCGCAAAGACTGATGCCTGGATGGAAGCCCAGCACAGTATTTGCTAAGTATAAGTCAGAAATCGAAATCAGGTTTTATACGCGACCCAGTAACTGTGGGTGCCGTCCAGGCCGGTTTGGAGCAGCGCCCGCTCCGGCGTGCTCCAGCATTTCCATCGTTCGAAACCGGCCAGGCGTAAAAGCAGTTGGAACTCATCCTTGAAGATGTAGCGGGAATTAATTGGAAAATTTTCGGTTTGGCCGTCATATTCGATAAAACACCGGTCAAGGATCAACTGCTGGCTAAAATCATACCGGCCCTCTATCCGCTGCCGGATAGGGTGGCCGGTCTCAGGATGTTTCCAGGTGTGCCATTGCCCCCGGATGTTTT
This sequence comes from uncultured Chloroflexia bacterium, assembly GCA_963768585.1. Classification (GTDB taxonomy): domain Bacteria; phylum Chloroflexota; class Anaerolineae; order Anaerolineales; family Anaerolineaceae; genus CAVUNY01. The sequence goes on along the minus strand of CAVYIF010000017.1, from coordinate 24,895 downwards.
TCAGGCGCCTCGACCAGGTCGGCATCCCTGCCAGGCGGATATCGAGGAGCAGTTTTCCGCCCGGCGCCAGGTGCCTGATTATATTTTCAAGGGTCCGGATTTGAGCTGCCTGGGTTACAAGCATGGAAAACGTATTGGTGGGGATGGTGATGGCGCTAAAGTGCCGGTCGTAGTGAAAAGTTTCGAATTCTTGAACGGAAATGCGCTCATTGATATGTTCCAGACCCAGGGCACTGGCCTTCTTCTCCAGCGTAGCCAGCATCGAGTGGGATATATCGAAACCATAAATATCGTAACCGGCTGCCAGGAGCGGCAGCAGCATGATCCCGGTGCCGCAGGCGCATTCGAGGAAAGGCCCGGAAACGTCGTCCAGGTTGGAGCGGTAAAAGCGCAGGGTGTTCTTCACCTGGTCCGCCAGATCCTGTTCCATCATTTGATCGTAGATATACCCCCACCATTGGCTTTCGTAGTTTTGCTCAGCCATATACTCACCTGTAAGGTATAAAAAATGAAGTTATTTTCCACTCTCCAGCGCGAATGCTTCCATCTGCTCCAACGTCAGCGCCTGGCCCTCGGCCCAGGCGGCAGTGAATTCACCTTCTCCCAGAGCGGTACGCACAGAGGTCAGGGCCTGCTCGTATTCGTCGCGCTCCGCGGGGCAGGATACGTTCTTGAGCCAATGGAAGTGTTGCTCCAGCGTGCTAAACAGGAGGGCCGCACGCCGGTATTCTCCTTGTGCAGCTGCCATGATCCCCAGGGCCTGAATGGCTAAAAATCTTTCGGGAATTGCGATTTTGTTAATTGTTTGAGATAGTCGCAGGCGCGGTCAAGCGCGCCCTGGGATAAAGCAATCCGCCCAAAGACGTAAACTAGCATCCCACGGTTATCTATTATGTGTTCCCAGTCTGGCCCTATCATCTCCGCGCACATGATAGGTACCCATTTATACTCTTTTAATTCCATTTAGCCCGGCATAAATGCCCAAGCGCGTCAATAACCGCCATGCTGCTGATCTCCTGCCCGGCAGCCAGTTCTTCCTCACCGATCTGCAGGGCCCGCCGGATATCGCCCTGGGCCAAGGCTACCCTGGCCTGGTCGCCGAAGGCGTATAAGCTGAATTCAATGTTTTCAATCGCCTGGAAACAGCGCTGGCTGGCTTGCATGAGCTCGATGGCGCGGTGTGGATTGCCTTTCATGAATTCTGTGTCTGCCATTAAATCTAATGCAAATGCTTCACCATCCACATCCCCGATCTTTTTGCAAATCGCCAGGTTTTCCCTGTCGCATGCCTCAGCCTGGTTAACGTTTCCTCTGTCCAATAAGATGTTTCTATAAATCGAGAGTAACTCCGCTGTATATAATTCGTCGCCTAATGTACGCGCTAAGGCAAGGTTTGTCCTTACTTCGTCTTCTGTTGATAGCGTAAAATAAGTAACAAAAGGCATGTATTTTTGGCCCAGTTCACCCAACTCAGTAATAATTTTTTTCCCCTCTTTACCCTAAATCTGGGCCCGTTTGGAATATTCTCCGGGGTAATAGTGGTTCAAGTTTCCGACTACGACCAGCGCAATCCCACGCACCAATTGGCTTGTTGCCGGCTGGAGATGTAGAGGTCGGCTGACTAAATCCGCCTCGAGCAGCCGCTCCAGCCATTGAATGCCTTCAAACCGGCGGCTGCGGATATGCCAGAACATGAACAACGCGGATCCCAGGCGTAAGCCTTTTTCCACCGAACCAGACAGAGACCATTCCAGCGCGAGGCGCAGGTTGCCTAACTCTGCCTCCAACCGGTCAAGCCATTCCGCCATGCCCCAGCCACGCAGGTGCGGCCCGGCTCTCTCAGCCAGTTGAAGGTAATAAGCCAGGTGGCGTTCGCGCAGTCGTAAGTCTTCGTCGGTCTCCTGCAGGCGGTCACGAACATACTGGTGGATGGTATCCAGCATGCGGTAGCGCGGTTCTCCATGTTTTTCTGTCTCGACCAGGATCAAGGATTTGTCCACTAGCCGGCCCAGCAGATCGAGGATCTTCTCGGGTAAGAGGCTGACCGGTTCTGCGCTTTCCGCTGAACAAACGGTCTCGGCTAATTCCAGCGTCCAACCGTCGGAGAAGATTGAGAGCCTGAGCAGCAGCGTGCGTTCGGCAGGTGATAGCAGGTTGTACGACCAATCGATGGTGGCTTTAAGGGTTTGCTGGCGGGGCAGGGCGGTGCGGCTGCCGCCGGTCAATAAAACGAAAGCATGGTCCAGGCGCTCTGCGATCTGCTCGACCGAGAGCATACGCATTCGGGCTGCAGCCAGCTCAATCGCCAGCGGGATACCGTCCAACCTGCGGCATACATGGGCGACGATGGGGGCATTCCTTGGCGTGATTTCAAAGGTGGGAGAAGTGAGTGCAGAACGTTCAGCGAACAGGCGCACCGCTTCGCACGAAATGAGGGCGGCGTGTTGTTCGATTTTGGTGTGAGTCTTCAGCATGTGCAGGGCGGGCAGCATCATGTTTGGGCAGAGGAAGGGCATTTCTCCGCTGACCCCCAGGGTCTCACGGCTGGTGGTCAGGATTGTAACGTGGGTGGAGGCGTGTAGGATACAGTCTACCAGGTTGGCGACTGCTTCCACCAGGTGTTCGCAGTTGTCGAGGATGAGCAGAGCCCGCTTCGATTGTAAAAAATCTACCAGCGTCTCGAGAATAGGCTTATCCGTGCTCTCTCGTAGTTTCAGGGTGGAGGCCACAGCAGACGGCAACAGGTCAGGGTCGGTCACCGCGGCGAGTTCAACCAGCCACACGCCCTGGGGGAAGGCATCCAGCAGTTCTTCCGACGCGCACAAGGCCAGGCGGGTCTTGCCTATCCCCCCCGCGCCGGTCACGGTCACCAGGCGGGTCGGGCCTGAGAGGACGGTCTGTTTGAGCTTTTCGATCTCCTTCTCGCGCCCGATGAAGGAAGTAACCTGAACTGGCAGGTTATGCGCATGTTGGGCTTGGGGTGGGGAGGGTGAGTATTGCCCGGATTGGATAAAATCATACAATTGGGTTGTACTCTGGCTGGGTTCCACCTCCAATTTCTCCCGCAGCACATCGCATAAAGTCTGATACTGGCGTAAGGCCTGCTGGCGCTGGCCAGAGAGGGCGTATAGGCGCATCAATCTCGCGTGGGCCTCTTCGTGGCTCCGGTCTGTCTCCAGTGATCGCAGCAGCGAGGCGATAGCAGCAGGGTATTCCTGACGGGCTTCCAGCAGTTGGGCTAAATCCAGCAGCAAATTCAAATGGACCTGACGCAGCGCTTCGCGGTGCTGGACGGACCAATCTTCATAGAGATTATCCGGCAGCAGTATACCCTGATAAAGGACCAACGCATCCTGGTATGCCTGGGGCTCTTGAGAGTTTTTGGCCTGGGCCGCCACAGCTTCAAACTGCTCCAGATCGACCGTTAATACCTGCCCTTCTGCCTGGGCCAGGCTGATGAAGCCGTCTTCCATAGTCAGAACGGACGCTCCGGCTGATTCAAGCACCTGCCGGGCGGCATACAGTGTCTGGTGGAAGTTATTATTCGCCGCTTTCAGGTCCGAATCGGGCCAGAGTGTGTCGATGACCTGGTCGCGGTGCAGGCGGTGTCCCGGGGTCAGCGCCAGCAGCTTGACCAGGCTGCGCGCCCGGCGCGAGCGCCAGCGCTCTTCCGGGATTACCGTACCGTTCACTGAAACGGAAAATCCACCCAGAAGCTGGATATGCAGTTCCTGCTCGTTACTGATCTCAAACTGCGGTTTTTCCATGGGGATTCCTGGAGATGAAAATAGGCCCCTTGTTTAGATATATATCATACATTGACCGGGGAAGGGGTGCAAGTTTATCTGGACAAGTTTGATCTGGAATGATTTTTGCTCCGGCGGGATGACTGGGCCCGCCGGAGCGATTGGAGGATACTTGGATGAGGCAGGCTGCAAGCCGCTCACATCCAGCTTACCTCGATCCTTCTTTCACGATCTGCCCGCCATCCGGGCCGGTCTCCAACCAGTAGCCGCCGCCCAGGTCCATCCTGTGCACTGCCGGTGCGAGCGGCTGCGCCTTGGGGAAGGTGGATGGGGCGATGATCCGGCCGCCGTAGGCGGTCTCTTCCAGCACGTAGCCAGCGCCGAGTTCTGTGCGTTTTACGGTTGTGGAGGGGCGGGCGGGGGCGACGATCTTGCCACTTAACCCATCCAGAACCAGGGTGTATCCGGCGCCCAGGTCTATGGTCTTGGGGCCGGGCTTGATGATCGTTTCGGGAGCGATGATCTTACCCTGCAGTCCATCCAGCACCAGTGTGTAACCGGCGCCCAGTTCGATGGTCTGGTGAACGCCGACTGGCGCCGGGGCAGGTTCGTCTATGCCGGTAACTGGGATTTGTGGTTGGTGGATGAAGACGTAAAAGGAAGCGGTGACGACGACCAGCAAGACAGCTACAATGGGTAAGACAATACGGTAGAAAGTTGTCTTTGAGCGGATCATTTCGGATCTCCTATTTTTCTATTTCAGCCGGTTTTTTTGTATACCGGTCTGTTTGTGTTACCTTTCTATAGGATAACGACCCGCTCTTATTCCGCTCTTCTTTTTATTCTTATTCCGGTCGTATTCCGCATAAAATCTTTATAAAAAAACGTTTTCGGACGAAAAACCGCCGTCACTCAACCATTAAGTGGCGGCGGTTATTGGGAGGAAGTGGCTGCAAGCCCTATTGCGATCAGCCTGACAAGCGCAGCGACTTCCCCCTTCCTTCATTTGAAAAGAAAGGATAACGATTACTGTGATCTTACCGCGGATTATTTACAGGTCCGTCAGTTCAAACATTAAGGTGGTTTCAACATGAGTTGAAAAAAGCATTGCCTCCCAAGTTTAGCTATTGTGGGCGACAATATCTTCTACGGCGGTTAGCCGCACCGGGTTTCAAGGTAATAAAAATTTCAGTAGAGGTTAATTCTTATCAAGGGCGTAAGCAACGGACTGATCGAAAGGAAAATCCCATCCTTCATGCCAATGCTGAGCAAAAATTGCTTCCCCTAAGGCTCGCCGGGCTTGGTCAATTTCACTTTCTCTGATCTCAAGTTCAAAGGGCGAAAGTGTCCTGGTAAGCCTAGAAAATCGCCGGTTGGCTGCCCCGAAAAGTTTTGCTGCGCGCGTAGGGTTACCTTCTAAAATTGCAAGTCCTGCCAGGCCCTCCAGAGGGTAGGCTATATTGAGCTTGTCGATCCAAAGCCATATATCAGCGTGTTTTTTCAGGCTTTCGGTAAGATTTTGTTTTGCCGTAGCAAGGCTGCCTTGCTGAGTGCTTATTCTGCCGATGTAATACAAAGCCTGTGCTTTTAAATTGGGCCCGCGAATCTCGCGGGTGAGAGTCAGGGTCCTTTTCAAATCGGTGATTGCTGTAGCGGCCTCACCTTCGATCCAGGCCAACCTGGCCTGGAAGACCAATGCAGAAACTTTGGGCAGAGAGAAAGGTATATCTTTCTCCGCTTCCAACGCGGCGTATACATCCTTATTAGCTTCCAACAATTGCCCTAATGACAAGTAAATCATAGCGCGTTGAAGAAGAAAGACTGAGCGCTGATGTGGTTGATGCTCCAGACTGGATGCCAGGGTTTGATGGATCTTATCAAATGCCTGGTCAGCCTCTCCGCATATCCAATCCAACCAGGATACCTTGCCCAGGCAACGAGTTTTGCAAGAATGGTTATCGATCTTGCTGAAATTTTCTACACTCTCCAAAAAATGTTTGGCAGCGACCTTGTAGTTACCTTTAAAAGTTTCCAGTTCGCCAAAATATTCAAAAAGATGTGCAATTCCATCAATATCGCCAATTTTGTTCTTTAACTTCAAGGCTTCCAGCATTTTTTTCTCTGCCTGGGAAGAATTTCGCTCCATACGACCCAGAAAAGACAAACACTCGGAAATGCCAAAAGCATCTTCTTGTTCCCGAAACAGATCAAGGCTCTGGTTTGCCCAGCTTAACATCTGAGTGGGTCGGTCCAATTCTTTAGAATAACACGCCAGTTGGAGTAAAACTGTTGCCATCCCTCGACGATCTTGAGGTCTTAGTTTACGATAAATCGACAGGCTTTCTTTGAGTAGTTTGGAAGCTTTTTCAAGTCCATTGGCGTTATCCCGGTTTGCAGGTATTTTTCCATAGAAATAACCTGCTGCCGCTAATGCCTTTGCACGTATGGCAGATTTTATTTCTGCGGCCAAGTATGGATTATTACCCGGAAGACAATCATCCTTCGATTCGATCCGCTGCAGCCCTGTATTTATCCACGTCAATCCCTCTTCCCAACGCCCACGATTGTGCCAGAACCACATCAAGGCGGAAGCCAGTTGAAGTTCGGCAGAAATATTTGTATTCAACAATCCGGCAAGTGCTTGACGCAGGTTATCAATCTCTTGCTCCATCCGGTTTAACCAAGCAATCTGGTTAGCCCCACGCAGGCTCGGTTCAGCTTGCTGTGCAAGATAACCAAAATAAGCTGCATGGCGTTTTAGAACCGCAAACTCGTCACCTTCCGCGAATAATTTTTCATGGGCGTATTGGTGCACAGTTTCCAGCATACGGTAGCGCGGTTCTACATCCTTCCCCGCTTCGACCAGGATCAGCGATTTGTCTACCAGCCGTCCCAGCAAATCAGGGATCTCTGCGAGCAAAATGTTTTCAGAGGTGCCGCATTCTCCCATGCAAACGTCCTCCGCTGCTTCCAGCGTCCAGCCGCCGGAAAAGATCGCCAGCCTCAACAGCAGTGCGCGCTCGATGGGGGTAAGCAGATTGTACGACCAGTCGATGGAGGCTTTCAGGGTTTGCTGGCGAGGCAGGGCAGTACGGCTGCCGCCGGTCAGCAAGACGAAAGCATGGTCCAGGCGCTCGGCGATCTGCTCGACCGATAGCACGCGCATGCGCGCAGCAGCCAGCTCGATCGCCAGCGGGATGCCGTCCAATCGCCGGCATATATGTGCGACGATGGGGGCGTTCTTTTCCGTAATGGCAAAATCCGGAAAAACCAGGGCGGAACGTTCGGCAAACAGGCGCACTGCTTCGCACGAATCGAGAGCCTTGAGCTGTTCCATATGGGTGCGAAGCTTCAGCAAGTGGGGTGCGGGCAGCGCCAGGTTAGGGCAGAAGAAGGGCATTTCACCATGGATCCCCAGGATCTCGCGGCTGGTGGCCAGGATGACAACCTTTGGTGATGCATGTAAGATCTGGTCCACAATGTTGGCGACTGCGTCCACCTGGTGTTCGCAGGTATCGAGGATGAGCAGAGCCCGTTTCGAGTGAAAAAATTCCACCACCATCTGGAGAAGGATTTTGATCGGATTCTCGCGCAGGCCCAGGGTGGATGCAACCGCACCCGGCACCAGGTCGGGGTTGGCCACTGCCGCGAGTTCAACAAACCAGAGTCCCTGGGGGAAGGCATCCAGCAGTTCACCCGCCGCGCGCAGGGCCAGGCGGGTCTTGCCTATCCCCCCCGCGCCGGTCACGGTCACCAGGCGCGTCTGGCCTGAGAGGATGATCTGCTTGAGAGATTTGATCTCCTTCTCCCGCCCGATGAAGGAAGTAACCTGGACCGGCAGGTTGTGGGGGGGATGAGCTTTGGATTGGGTGGGCGAGAAATCCCCCTTCTGGATCGCTTCGTGCAGCTGGGCTGTGCTCTGGCTGGGCTTTGCTTCCAATTCCTGGAGCAGCACATCCCGCAGCGCCTGGTACTGGCGGACAGCCAGGTGGCGCTGGCCGGAAAGGGCGTATAGGCGCATCAACCCGGCGTGGGCCTTTTCGTGACTTTTCTCCACGGACAGCACTTGCTGCAGCGCCGCGATCCCTTCGGCGAATTCCTGGCGGGTCTCATGTAGTCGGGCGAGGTCCAGCAGGAGTTGTAAGAATACCAGGCGCAGCGTCTCGCGCTGCGAAATGGTCCATTCTTCGTACAGGTCATCCGGCAGAAGGTCGCCCGTGTACAGCGCCAGCGCATCCTGGTAGGACTGGGGCTCCCGGGAACCTTTGGCTCGGGCAGCGGCGGCTTCGAACTGCTCCAGATCGACCGTTAATACCTGTCCTTCTGCCTGGGCCAGGCTGATGAAGCCTTCTTCCATAGTCAGAACGGGCGCTCCGGCTGGTTCAAGTACCTGCCGGGCGGCATACAGTGTCTGGTGGAAGTTGTTATTCGACGCTTTCAGGTCCGAATCGGGCCAGAGTGTATCGATCACCTGGTCGCGGTGCAGGCGGTGGCCGGGGGTCAGCACCAGCAGCTTGACCAGGTTGCGCGCCCGGCGTGAGCGCCACTGTTCTTCCGGGATTGCCGTGTCGTTAACCGAAACGGAAAATCCACCCAGAAGCTGGATGCGCAGTTCCTGCCCAGGTCTGATTTCTGCCTGCTTTTTTTTCATCGGGGATATCCTGGAGGTATTTTCCGAGAAACAACTTATTTAGACCTTTTATATCATACATCCTTCGGAGAATTGATTCAAGCCTGACCAGGTAAAAAATCGGATCGGGTATCAATATTGCTCCGGCGGGATCGTTGTCCCGCCGGAGCAATTTGAGGATACTGGGGATGAGGTAGATTGTCTTTCACTCACCCCCAGTTTTCCTCGACCTTGCCTGTACGATCACTCCCCCATGCGGGCCGGCACTAACCACCAGCCGTCGCCCAGGTCAAGGGTCTATGAGGTTGATTCACACATCGATTATGAAGGGTCACTTGTTCTGTGATTGGTCCACTTTCAGGTTATAACCGGGTTCCATTTCAAGGGGTGTCGAGCCAGATGGGCTGCCTGTGCCGCCGGTATACGGGATGAGCGGCAGCATGACTGGAATAACCGGATCGCTCATGCAATGAAATTGGTCCTCCTTCAAATCATAACCGCATATTACTTCGGAGGGTATAGAGACAGGGCTGCCGGTAACCGGGATGACCGCTTCATTCTTATACTGTGATTGGTTCTCCTTCAGGTTATAACCGCGTTCCATTTCGATGGGCACAGATACAGGACCGCCGGTGTTCGGGATGAGCGGATTGGTGCTGGGCGACTGGTTGGTGAGTAAGAAAACGGTTGCGGCAGCAGCCACCACCAGGACCAGTACGATCGGTAAGGCAAATCGTTTGAAAGCAGAGGTTGAGCTGGACATTTCGGATCTCCTGTTCTTTGTGGTTCAGCCGGTTGGTTTCGTTTGCTTGGCTGTTGATTTGATCTATTTACAGGATAAAGATCCGTTCTTATTCTGCTCTCATTTCATTCTTATTTCAGTCATACCAGGCGAAAAAAATTCGTAAGAAAGGTTTTTTGCACAATAAATCGCCCCAACCAGCGCAATTGGCAGTATTTGCCACTGGTTGGGGCGAATTCGGCACGAATTGGATGTTAATGCATGCGGATGATATTGCCGGTGATCATGCGCGCCTCGTCTGAGGCCAGGTAGGCGATCACCCGCGCCACATCCTCCGGTTGGGCGATATGGATCAATTCCGTGCTCTTTTCCACCAGGGCGCGGACTTCATCCGTGACCCAGCCCGTATCCGTCACCGGCGGGTAAACGATGTTGGCGGTGATCCCCAGGTCGGCCAGCTCGTAAGCCGCCGACATGGTGTAATTGACCAGCGCCGCCTTGGCTGCCCCGTACGACACTTCGCCGGGAAAGCCGTTCGGGCCGCCAGAGGTCAGGCCGATGATCCGTCCCCAGGTTAACCCTTGGCCTCATGCTGGCGGGCAAATTCCGAGATCAGCAGGGCTCCGCCGCGCGCATCCACCGAGAACTGCTGGTCAAAGCTCTCCGCGGAAACCCGCACCAGGTTGCGCCCCAACTGGTCGCTTGACCGGGCGGCGAAGGTGTCCGCCAGCCAACCGGTGGCGTTGTTGACCAGGATATCGATTGGGCCCAACTCAGCCTGGGCCGCGGCAAATAAGCGCGCGGGAGCCTCAGGATCGGAGAGATCCGCTTCTACGGCGGCAGCCGTGCCGCCGGCAGCGCGAATGGCAGTTGATCACGTTCTTCTGCGTCTGCCGCGCGGTTCTGGCGGTATTTCTCCGGGATTCCGGGGTCGGGGGCATCTTTCAGCCGCAAATAGGTGATCATGACCCGCGCGCCGCAGGCCGCCAGGAAGCGTGCGGTGGCAGCACCGATGCCGTGGTTGGCGCCGGTAACCAGGGCCACATGGCCATTGAGATCAAAAATGCTGTTTTCATAATAAGTCACCCTCCTTGGGTAGATGGGCAAGAGCGAAAATAAAAAACCGCTTTGGATAATTTCACGGCCTGCACCGAATAATTCTCGTGGCTATAACCTACTATAAATTCATACCCGCAGATGTTTATGTAAATGAATGGAGGGCGGTGAAAAATTCACCGCCCGCGCTATTTCAATTTCTTGTAAACCTATACGGCTTTTGGCAGATTGATCCGCCGGCCAATTTCTTGCCTCAAGGAATGATTCACGAGCAGCAGCTCATTCGAGAGGATATTTTTTTGAACGGGCTGGGACAGGTTCAACATTAAAGTATCTGCCATCGCATCGACATTATTGTCGTTCTGCACGGCCAATTTACGCAAAGCAACACCATTTAAAATAACCGAAACAATTCGGGAAATTCGCACGGATCCTTCGCTAACAACCACATTATTCGTAACGCTATTCATTTACTAAATCTCCTGACAATATCCTAAAAAATTTTAAACGCCGGTTATTATATCCCAGATTGAGTCATTGTGCGAATATTGATGTTCTTTCAAGAATTGTCATTCCAATGTGGCCGTTAGGATGCCCCTGGTTTAAACTCTCTTCCTTATGGTTTTCGGGTGGTTTCACCCGGCGCCAGGTTTAGCTCCGCCACATGCAGGCTGTCACCTGTTTGCCAGGAAGGATAAATATCCCAGGAATCCGTTTCATGACCGATGATCACGCGGTCCAACCTGCCGTCAATGATCTCGATCATCTCATCATACGCTTTCATGATGTTGTACTGCGTCCCAACGGCGATGCCCACCGGTATATAAATGCCGTTCCCATCGATGCCGGTCAGATTGGTGCGCGCGTAAGCCAGGTCGCCGCAGTAGATCCAGATATCTTTATATTCGCCGTTCTTCACGATGACTATTTGCGAGGCGAACGTGTGGCCGTCGTACATCGGGCGCAGATCGATGCCAGGCAGCACATTTTCCTGGGCGCCATCGATCAGCGTCATCCGTCCAGATTCCACCAACTTTTTGGCATTTTGCAGGTCTTGCGGGTTGACTGCCACGAGCATTTTTTGGTATCGCTCGGGCAGGGACAGGGCCCACAACCAATCCTGGTATTCACGCTTCTGGATGTAAAATTGGGCGTTGGGGAATGCCATCAGGTTGCCCATGTGATCGTAATGGGCATGGGTCAACAGGACCGTATCGACATCGCCGGGTTTTAACCCTATTTTCGCCAGAACTTTTTCCGGAGGCTGCCAATCTTGCAGGTTATCATCCAGGGCTAACTTGCGGGCGAAATCGTCCTGACCAGGGTCCAGTCCCACGTCGACCATTGCCACGTGACCTTCTCCTTTGATAACCAGGTATGAAAAAGCCATCTTCCTCACGCCCTGGTTATGCTGGCCGGCGAGGACAATACTCGCCGGCGCTGTGGGGATATTGGCGTATTCCATCAGCCATATTGAATAATTTGACATATCTTCTCCTTGGTTCACGTATCTAATGCTTAGCGATACCGGGCGAACCTGTTTCATTGGTGGGGTTCATTATAACTTGCGCCGGTTCATCTTGAATGTGATGGGCTACACCCAGCACAATATAGACCATCCAGATGATCAGGCCAATATGGAGTACGTCGTTCTCAGAAAACCATATCCCCTGTTTCCATAATTGCTGTGTCATACCGGAAAGGTAGTAAAGAAAATAAGCCCCGATCGTAATGATCAGCCAGATCCAGGTACCCAACAAGACAAGATCCATCCGCTGTTTGCGCTTTGAAAATCGCCAACTGTTAAGGGCCAGGAAAAACAAAATATTCGGAGCAGACACGAGTATCAACATCTCAAAGGAAATCAGGAATTTAATGGGCGCGATTGTACCGATCATTACCACGATCAGGTATAACCCAAAATTACCTGCCGCATACCTGACCAGGTTCTTACGCCATTTGCCTGTCGTACACGAATGCGCCACAGCGACCAGCATGGCATCCACGCTGCTCACTGAAAACACCAGATAGCAAATTTCCCACCCACTGGTCCAGAGGCAAGATGCTCGTCCCACACATTTGATTTGATAGCTGAATGCTTCGTAGCTCGTGCCGGCGAATAACGCCCCGGCGCCCCACAATATGAGTGCAACGCCCCACCAGAAGCGCGACTTCTGGTCGTTGCGGAGGCGCAGAAAATAAAGTCCAGCAGCGATAGCCACGATACCCAGAAAGGTAACAATGACGGTGGTCGAGGGTTGGACCAAAATGATGGTTTTGGAAGCTACCTGAAATTCAATAAATGGCTGGATTTTCAGCCAGGTTTCCGATGTCTGGGTGGGGCTGTAGGGAATTGAATCCAAGGATGTGCATCCAGCCAGGACCAACGCAGCTAATAACCATGGAGCTGAACGCTTCACCAATGGCCTCCTGAAGTGATATAAGGTCAGAGCTTGACAGGCAGGCCAATCCTGGCGGATTCTTCGGCAGCCAGGATGAGACGCGTATTGAGCAGACCATCCGCACCGCTGGCCAGGGGCTGTTTGCCCTGTTCAATGCATTCGGTGAAGTGATGGATGCTTTCCACCGCGAAGCCCATTTGCTTACCGTAAATTTCCGGGCTGATGAGCATGTCGGGGTAGGAGGGATTGGGGAAACCACCGACCGTTGAAGGTGAATACTTTTCAAAGGCGCGGTTGTGGGTTGGATCGAGATAGACTGCGCCGCGCGAACCGAGGATTTCGACCTTGTGGTCGATCAGCGCTGGCGACTGCTGCGGCAGGATCCAGGTATTTTCGATGACCGCCAGGCCGCCGCCTTCAAACTCGAGCATGGTCAGGTACAGGTCGGGGGTGTCTACACCCAGGCCGGTCAGGATGCCGCTGCGTTTCTGGCAGAAGATGCGCTCAGGCCGGCGATCCATCAACCAGCAGGTGGTGTCAATGGCGTGGCTTCCCAGGAACCACATCACGCTCGAACGGCTGGCCCAGGGCAGCATCTGGGTCGGGACATAGACCGTGTCGCTCAAACGGTAGTAAATATAGCGCAGTTCGCCCAACTCGCCAGCCCGGGCAGCCTGCCAGGCGGCATAAATGGGTGGGTTCCAGCGGTTGTGCCAGTCGACCATCAGGATCACGCCGGCCTGGTTGGCGGCGGCGATCATCGCCTGGCAGTCATCGACACGGGTCGCGAGCGGTTTTTCGACCAGGATGTGCCACCCGCGCGCGGCAGCCGCCAGGACCACGGCGGTATGCGCATCGTCTGGCGTGGCGACTGAAACCCCGTCCAGATCCTCGTTCAGCATATCCTCAAAACGGGTGTAGATTTTGGGAATGTCGTACTGCTGTGCCATTTGACGCGCCCTGTTTTCATCCAGATCGCATACGGCGGCCAACGCGACCCGGCTGTTTTGGGCATAAGCCCGGGCGTGCATTGCACCCCACAATCCGGCGCCTACGATGCCAATTCGTACCATCTCAACCTCCTGTGGGTTTTTGAAATAGTTTCATTCAGGTGTTTACAAATGACCCGGGCAGCCTGCCAGGCGGCGTAAATGGGCAGGTTCCAGCGGTTGTGCCAGTCGACCATCTCATTTCAAGTTTTTATCTGTGAGGTTATTCTTTCACTAAATTCCCATAATTTCCGGGCAGTTTCTTCGTCATGGGATAGTGATGAAGAAGGCACAGCTTTTCGTTTGACAAAGTATTTTCCCGTTACCTGGGCCACATCCGGAGACGTTGCCAGGTAGATCAAAGTATCGGCGCCTTGCTGTGGGGTGAGTGAGAACAAGCTCATGATGAACTTGAGCGCCGGACCAAAGATCGAAAAATTGGTCTTCCAGATATCGGTGGCGACGTGGCCAGGATGAACTGCGTTCACTGTGACCCCACTCCCAGCCAGCCTGCGAGCCAATTCGTAGGTAAAGAGAACGTTGGCCAATTTCGAGCGGCCATAGGCGCTGAATCCAAAATAGCCGTGTTCGAAACCCAGGTCATCAAAATTCAGTGTTGCGAATTTGTGGGCATCTGAAGCGACATTGATGATCCGGGCTGGCGCACTGGTTCGGATGAGTTCCAGCAGGAGGTTGGTCAGCAGGAATGGTGCCAAATGGTTGACCAGAAACGTCATCTCGACAGCATAGGCAGTTTTCACGCGAGTATTGAAGTAGGTCCCGGCATTATTAAGCAGCACATCCAGGCGGGAATAACGTTCTTTAAATTCTGATGCGAGGTTAGAGACCTGTTGGAGATCGCTGAAATCAGCCAGCAGATATTGCACCAAATTGTTCCCGGTTTCAGATGTTATCTGATCGGCGGTATCCCTGGTTTTTTGGGGGTTGCGTCCGGCAATAACCACCTGTGCCCCTTGCATCGCCAATGCTGTCGCCGCGACCTTGCCGATGCCCGCCGTGGCGCCAGTAACCAGACACACTTTGCCCTGCATGGGTTTCCGTTCGGTTGATGTTTCCATATATTCCTTAAAGGTACTATAAATGGCAGGAGGAAATTAATATCTCTTGATCACCAGGGCCGTGAAGTCATCCTGCTCTACCATGCTGGCGCTGTAATTTTGCACGGCGGCCCATAACCGGTCGCAGATCTCGCGCGCACTTTCATGCCGGCAGGCGAAAATTTCTTGCTTGACCCGTTCAAATCCAAATTCCATCCCCTGAGTATTGGCGGCTTCGTTTAATCCATCGCTGTGCAGTAAAACCAGGCCGTCCACAGGGATCGTGATGCGCTGCTGGTCGATCTTCACTTCTTCGAACAGGCCCAGAGGCTGTCCTTCTTCCATGGCTATGTTGACAAAATGGCCCTGCCCATCTAAAACGACCGGCAGAAGGTGACCCGCCCTGGAATAGGTCAGCTCCCCGTTGGCGCAGTCCAGCACGGCATACAACAGGGTGACGAACATGCGCGAGGAACTCATGTTGAGCAGGTAGCGGTTGACGTTCTGCAGGATCTTGAGTTGGTTCCCGGTCCGCCCGGTTTCGGCGCGCACCAGGCTGAAGGTCAGCGCCATAATAAGCGCAGCCGGCAGGCCTTTATCCGAAACATCCCCGATCACGATACACCATTTATCGCTGCCCAGGTGGATGAAGTCGTAAAAGTCGCCACCTACTGCCCGTGCCGGCATGATTAATGATCCAAAATCATAACCGGCATGCCTTGGTAAACGCATAGGAAGGATGCTCAACTGCGTCTGGCGGGCGATCTGCATTTCCTCTTCCGACAGCTCTAACAAGCGCTGAGTTTCGTTAAACAGCCGCGCGTTTTCCATGGACTGGCTCATGCTGTTGGTCAGGGTGGTCAAAAGGTCAATATCCGAAGGGGAAAAGGCGTTCTCATTATCCAGGTTCTGCAGGCTGACCACGCCTATCGCCTCGTCGCACACCAGCATGGGCACGCCCAACCAGGTTTTTGGCAGCTCGGTTCCTGGCACCACATGCATTTTTTCGGCTTTTACCACGGCTAAGATTTCATCCGCGTTGATCATGAAGGGTTTACGCGTGCGGATGATCTCTGCCCGTGAACTGTCGATCGGCTGCCAGCCCGGGATGTGCAGGTGCTGTCCGCGCTCGATGGCATAGTGATGAAAAATCTGGTTGGTTTGCGGGTCGTATTGGGAGATCATCACCACCTGGGCGTTGAAGGTCTCTCGCAGTTTGTCTCCCACCAGGTCGTAGATCGCCTGCATTTCAAGCCGGGAAGAAAGGCCTTCCTGTACGCTGTTAATCAGGGCCAACTCTGCAGCGTGCCGGGCACAGGCCTGACCATATAAGCCTGCCGCCGTTTTCCAATCCTTCTGCAGGATGGCGTGATGAGCCTGAGTTTCATAATCGTTAAACGCCTTCTGATTTTTCAGACGGTTCGCACGCAGGGTTTTCAACCGGTGCTTGTGAGACCTGTGCAGCATTTAACCATCCTCTCCCGACTCTGGAAAAAATCTTGCCAGGCAGATCTGCGGATCTTGATCGCTCTGCTACCTGCCTCTACACATGCCGAAGGCAGCCTGGTCAGTATTATACGGTTGGATTGGCCTCATCTTCCTCGCGGAACTGCAGCTCATGCAGGTGGTAGAACAGGCCCTTCTTTGCCATCAGTTCGGTGTGCGTGCCGGCTTCCACCACCACCCCACCGTCCACGGCATAGATCACATCGGCATGCTCGATGGTCGACAGGCGGTGGGCAATCACGAGCACCGTCCGGCCTTTCATCAGAACGTTCAACGCGCGCTGCACCAATTCCTCCGATTCTGAGTCGAGGGCCGAGGTGGCTTCGTCCAGCAGCAGCACCGGGGCGTCTTTGAGCAGCGCGCGGGCAATGGCGATGCGCTGGCGCTGACCGCCTGAAAGGCGCGCACCCCTTTCACCGACTTTGGTCTGGTACCCTTCCGGAAAATCCATGATGAAATCATGCGCATAGGCTGATTTTGCGGCCGCGGTTACTTCTTCCTGGGATGAACCCGGCTTGCCGTAGCCGATATTCTCCTGGATCGACCCCGTGTACAGATAGGCATCCTGGGGAATGTAGGCGAACTGGTCGCGCAGATCGCTCAACGCGAAGCTGTTGATCGATTTGCCCGCCATCCATATCCTGCCCTGGCGAACCGGGTAGCCGCCCAACAGCAGCTTAAAGATGGTGCTCTTGCCGCCTCCGCTGGGTCCCACAAAGGCCGCCATCTGGCCCGGGTGTACGGCAAAGGTCATGCCTTTGAGCACTTCCTGATCGTCTTCGTATCCAAAACGCACATCCTCAAATGCCAGCAGCGATTCCGCCGGCGGAACGACGCTCTCTGGGGCGGCGGTTTCGGCATAATGCTCCGGTTCAGCCGGGGCTTCCAGTACATCCAGAATGCGGTCGGATGCCGCCAGCGCTCCCTGGATGTTCGAAATGGTCCCGCCCAGCGAAGAAACGAAAAATTGGATCGGCCCGTTGAGTTGGATCATCGCGATCAGTATCCCGAAGGTGGTCTCACCGGTCAAAACCCAATAGGTGCCGATTCCCATGGGCAGCAGCAAAATCAAGAGCCCGCTGAAATTGTTGGCAGCGTTTAAGTTGGAATTCAGCTTTACGCGTTTCAGACCGGAATCGAGCAGTTCCAGGTTGGCGTGGTGGAAGCGTCCCTGAATCCAGCTGCCCAGATTGTAGGTACGCACCACCGTGTAGCCCGCCAGCAGGTCTGCCAGGCGTTCGCTGGTTTCTCCCAGATGCTTCTGCACGGCATCTCCTGCCTTGCGCAGTGGACCGGCAAACAGGGTGTTGACCCCAAGCGGCACCAACCCGGATATGACCACGACCAGGGCCAACTTCCAGTTCAGAACGGTCATGAAAACTGCTGCCAGTACGCCTTGCAGACTGGCATTTACCAGATTGAGCAAATCTTCCTGGAAGGTCTGTTCTACGGCGCTCACGTCGTTGGTCATGACCGAGGCCAGGTCACCGCTGTGGCGGTTTTCATGGAAGCCCAGCGGCAGGCGCTGCAGGTGGCTGAAAATGCGCTGGCGCAGGTTGACGACCACCCGGGTGGTTGTGGCGCGCCACAAGTAAACCAGCAGTACGTTGGCCGGGATCCAGATCACCAGGAAAATGATCCAAATTTCAACCGAGGTCCACAGTGCGCCCAGGTCGGTGGCGACGATCGAGTCGACAAACAACTTGATCACATAGGCGATAAACATGCGCTCGGCAGTCCGCACCAGCGCGGTGCCCAGCATGCTTCCCAGGTAGGCCGCGCGCAGGGAACCCAGGAAGCCCAACAGGAGCTGCATGGTTGACCGTTTTGGCTTAGAGGTCTGCATGGCTGCCTCCTTGTGCGGGCAAACTGGGGTCGTCAAACTGGCGCAAGTACAGCTCTTGATACCTGCCGCCGCGTGCCATCAGTTCGTCATGACTGCCCTCTTCCACAATTCGACCCTGTTCCAGCACCAGCACGCGGTCGGCATCGCGGATGGTCGACAGGCGGTGGGCAATTACCATCGTCGTCCGGCCCGCCATGAAACGCTCCAGGGCTTCCTGCACCAGGGCTTCCGATTCGGTGTCGAGGGCGGAGGTCGGCTCGTCCAGCAGCAAGATTGGGGCGTCTTTCAGCACGGCTCTCGCCAGCGATATGCGCTGGCGCTGTCCGCCTGAGAGGCGCGCGCCGCGTTCGCCGGCCAGGGTGCGGTATCCTTGGGGCAGCGAAGAGATAAAATCATGGATATTGGCCATTCGTGCAGCCTGTTCGATCTCTGCCTGACTTGCTCCAGGCTTACCGCAAGCGATATTCTCGGCCAAACTCACCGGGAAAAGATAAGTATCTTGAGCCACAAAGGCCATCTGCCGGCGGGCTGCATCCAGCGACCACCCTTCGAGATCGTGCCCAAATAATGCTACCTTGCCGGATTTTGGCGGATAGTACCCCAGCAGCAGCTTGAGCAAGGTCGATTTTCCCCCTCCGCTGGGACCCACCACGGCTACTGTCTCGCCTGTATGGATGCTGAGGTTCACATCTTTCAAGACAGGCTCATCCCCATAAGAAAATTGGGCGTGCTCCATGCGCACCACTTCTACGCCCGGTTGGGCACTAAAGCTGCTGCCGTTTGTGCGTTCGGTCTCCTGATCGAAAATCTGGAACATGCGTTGTGCCGCGCCGCTGGCCTCGCCGATATTGGCAATCACCGGCGGCAGTTGAGAAAGTGGGTTGGCAACATAGTTCAACATATTGATGAAAGCCATCAGGCTGCCAAATGTCAGCAGTCCGTTGATCGTCAGGTAGCCGCCGTAGCCGAAGGTAATCAAAAACGGCAGGATGCCAAACACCATGCCGCCGCCATCTGTCGCGGCGCGCAGCCGCGCCAGCAGCAGCCCCTTCCCCAGGGCGGTCTGGTTCGTCTTTTCGAAGCGCGCGTCCATCACCCCCACCAGGTTGAATGCTTTGGTCACCATCAACCCTGCCAACCCATCCTGGGCGATGCTTAGCGTGTCGCCGATGGCTTCCTGCATTTCATTCGAGCGCTGTGCGACAGGTTGGCTCAGTCTGGACATCACAATAAACATTACCGGGATCATCAGGGTAGATACCAGTGCCAGCTGCCAGCTGATGAAGATCAAGGTTGCCAGTGCGCCGACTGCCATCACCGTTTGCGCAACTGCGTCCAGCAATGAGTTCGCGGTCAGCCTTTGCAGCCGGGAAAGATCGGCATTGACCACCGACAGAAAATCGCCCGTGTGACGTTCATCCAGGTAGTGCATGGGCAGCACCGTCGCCTGGGCAGCGATTTTATCGCGCAGGCTGGCCATCGTGCGCTCGCTGAACAGACCCACGCTGCGTGTGCGTAAATACTCGGTGGGAACGGTGAGCAAGAAAAACAGAACGGTCAGACCAAGATACAAAAAGAATTGGTCGGGGTGGTTAGCCGTTACCGCGTCGATAAAACGTGCCACGCATAGCATCGCGGCTACGGTCAGCACGGTGTTCAAAACGGCCATGGCCATGGCGACGTACAGCCAGATCTGGCTGCGCCCTGAGAGCTGCAGCAGCCTGCGGATTGAAGTTCGAAGGGAAATATTGGGTGGTTTTGTTCCGGTCATTGCCTCTCCAGAAAGCCTTCTGGTCGGATAAACGGCATATGGTTCCTTATGATTATATGGGTTTTCTTTGGATCGTTGCAAGCTGTCTACAACCGTGGATATCTATCATTTATTAATGCCTGGGGTACAGGGATTGATATGCCTGGCTTATTTTTTCCACCAGGTGAATACACCCCTGGGTGGACTTGATTTTTTGGAGACAGGCTATACTTTCTATATCCCCGATGAAACCTGTTTTTCTGAGGAGAAATTTCATTCGTTGCATAAAAGGATAATTGGATATGGCAACTTCAATCGCGCCCCATCCATCGACTGCTGCCAGGCCCGGCCTGCAAGAGGTGATGCGCCAGCATCCCTTGTTCTTCTACTTTTTCATGGCGTACGCCTTCTCCTGGATTCTTTCGGTTCCCGCCATTCTTGCGGAACGGGGCACCCTGCCCAATGCCATGTTTCCTGTTTTCTTCACCATCAAATCGTTTGGACCGGCCGTGGCGGCTTACATCCTGATCCGCATCACGGCAGGAAAAGCGGGTCTGGCTGGCTTCAGGCATCGTTTTTTTCAATGGCGGGTGAACTGGAAGTGGTACGTGTTTATCCTGCTGGGTTTACCGGCGGTGATAACGTTGGGAGCCTGTGTCCTGCCAGGCGTGCTGGCGAGCTTTCAAGGTCTTAATCCCGCTTACTTTGGGGTAAGTTATCTGATCAACTTTGTGCTCATCTTTATTGCGGGCGGGCCGCTGGGCGAGGAACCCGGCTGGCGTGGTTTTGCACTGCCCCGCCTGCAATCTCGCTATGGCGCGTTGCGGGCGAACCTGCTTCTGGGTGTCCTGTGGACATTCTGGCACCTGCCGGACTTCCTGACATCCGCACAAGGCGGCGGACCGGGTGTTGGTTTGTCGCCTTTTTATACCAGGCTGCCTATCTTTTTCATCATGGTGATGGCCCTCACCTTTATCTTTAGCTGGGTCTTCAATCACACCGGCGGCAGCATATTCATCGCTCTCTTGCTGCATGCCAGTTTCAACACGTTTGGAGGGGCGCTGCAGCCGCTCTTTTCTGCCCCAATCATGACCAGTTCGGACCTGCCTTACCTGATCGGAATAGTTGGGCTGGCAATCCTGATCGTCGTTCTGACGCGCGGCCGGTCAGGTTACCAGCCAGACATAGGCCGTTCGGACCCGGCCTGGGAAAGGTGAGGCGCAGTTCAGGCCTGTTCCAACACAAAATAATGCCCCGGGTTCCAGCTCTGGCACACCAGGGTAAGCTGGCCCTGGTGCACGTGCCAGACCACATTGTGCAGGTGCTGCACGGCCTCCAGCCCCAGCTCTTCCTTGGGACGGATGGTCGATAGCACCTGGTGGGTATCTGCATCGATGATATAGATCGGCGCGGGCCGGTCCTTGACCGGGTCGACCAGGCTGCCGATCACGGACAGCCAGCGGCCCTGCCATTGAATGGTATCCACGCCGCAGGGCCACGAACCGGGAGGTAGTTTGTGCGATGCGACAAATTCTCCCTCCAGTTCGTGCACCTGCAGGCGGGAATTGGGCCGGTCGGCGATGACCAGATGATGGTGGTTGGTGTGGTGCAGAGCAATGCCGTGCGCCGTCGAGAACCTGCCGTTCTCGGTGGGGTCATCCGTCTTCCCCCCAAAGATCCCGGTCCACTGCCGCCGGACGACATCGGCCGAAGAGATGAAATTTGCGCCGTAGCCGTCGGCCACGAACAAAGTCTGCTCAACCAGGGCCGCAGCGGTGGGCGCAAAGGTGAGCTTCTCGTCCCGGTACTGCTCAAATTCGGGCCGGGTCAGGATGAAATCCAGGTTGCCCGCCAGGTCAATCACCGCCACCAGGGCGTCGCTGTTGGCTGGCAGGAACAGGCGCCAATCATCACCGATGGTACCGATGACCGTGCCGTGGAAATTCATCGGCTTGAGCTTTTCCGGCAGCCGGATCAGTTCCTGGGTTTTCAGATCGGCGTCAATCCGCAGAATGCCGCAATCCGGTATCCCGAAGTACAGTTGGCCGAAACCGGGGCGCGGATCGGTTGCAAAACCGCCGTGCAGGTTCACCTCGTAGTCTCGGGCCTGTTCTGGTAGCACGGACAGGTCTGAGCGATGAACAAATTCAAATGGAGTGCTGCCGCTGCGTTGCTTGGTCATTCTAACCGCCTTGTTTGTTTGAGCCTTCGCTCTGGCGTGGGGTTCAACTTTCTTTGATTCCCATCCTGAGGTAATAAGGGAGGATATAAAGGTGATTTTTGCCCACTCATAGGCAAAAATCACCTGGATTTCTCACCCCCGTTTTGATTTGGGGAGAGGGTTAAATGAATAAGGGTAATCTCGGAGATCAAGCCTGAGGCCAGACCACGGGAAATTTATCGCCTGTCAGGGGCGCGCCATCCTGAACGGTGATAAAGGCTTTCATGATATGATCGCCGGCGGCATTGAAGGTGGTCTTATCGGTCATAAAATGCAGCGCGATCGCCCGGCGCGGGCGGCTGCTGTGGTTGGTGCCCGAGCCGTGCCAGGTCAGCGAATGGTGGAAGTGCACGTGGCCTTTCTTGACCGGGCACATCACAAAATGGACCGGGTTGCCCTCGAAGGATTCGGGGAGGAGCGCGCCGTCGGGCAGGGTATCGATCTGCTTTTGTTTATTGCCCCAGCGGTGAGAGCCCGGAACCATAAACATGCAGCCGTTATCCGCTTCGGCGTCATCCAGGGCCACCCAGGCCGTGATTTGTTCGTCTTTGGGTGCGATCGTCGACCAGAGGGGTGAGTCCTGGTGCCAGTGAAGCTGCCCGCCAAACTCTTTAGGCTTGTATTGGATCTGGTCATGCCAGATGCGCAGTTCCTGCGCGCCGCTGAGCTGGGCTGCCATGGCGGTGATTTTGGGATTGGTGATGAGTGCCTTAAAGGCCGGGCTGGCTTCCCAGATGTTGACGATCTGCCAGATAGGGTGGGCGGCATCGCTGGATAAGTTGGCAACGCGCACAGGTTGGGCAGCGGCGGCATTTTCGCGGTCATCGATGACGCGCAGCACTTCTGACTGCAGGGTAGCGATGACATCATCGTCTAAGACGGGACCACCATTGACGAAACCACTGCGCTTGTACTGTTCGATCTGTTCTACGGTTAGCATCTGTACTCTCCATGGTTCGGATCTGGATTAAAGAGATTTTATCGATCTCAATGGTCTATTTTATTATATTCTTAATAATTTTTCCAATCGGGTGTGCAAAAATCAAAAAAGAAAAGATCTGTACGGCTTTTGACACTGAGAGCGTGATATGGACCGGTATCAAAAGCATACTCAATGTATAATTTATGTATCGGATGGGGAAACTTTCTGGGGAAGAAAACGATGGCGACGATCAAAACTGCAAAATCGGTGCTGGTCCTGATCTTGATTTTCCTGCTGCTGCCTGCACAGATCGGGAATGCCCGGCAGGTTCCTTTGAAATCCGCCGCGTCTGATTCATCCCCTGGAGACATCGGCTGGCAGGGTGGATTCACTCTCAATGGCGCAGACAGAAATGTCAATGCCATTGCTGTGGACGGCAGCCAGGTATATATCGGCGGCAATTTCACCACGGTCGCTGGACATGCGATTGCCAACCATATTGCTTTATGGGACGGTTCGGCGTGGGCATCCCTTGGGAACAGGGGTCAATGACCATGTCCAGGCGCTGGCAGTGGATGGGCGGGGTCATTTGTATGCCGGAGGGGCATTTACGCAGGCCGGAGGTCAGCCGGCCAACCATATCGCCCGCTGGGATGGGCAGCAATGGGAGGCGCTGGGCAGCGGTGTAAACGGCAAAGTTCGATCGATCGCAGTCGATGGAAGTGGAAGTGTATATGCGGGCGGGGAATTCGATACGGCTGGCGGCAATGTTGTCAACGGTATTGCGAAATGGGATGGATCAAATTGGTCTTCCTTGGGGAATGCGTCAGAGAATAGTCCTCACTCATTTATCTATTCATTGGCTTTCGACCGGTATGGATTCTTGTATGCTGGCGGGCATTTTTCTCAATTAGGTGACGTAATTTCGAACAACATCGCTCGTTGGGATGGATTAACCTGGAGCGCATTAGGAGATGGGGTCAGTGATTCTTTGTATGCTGATCCCGCAGTCTATGCGTTAGCCACCGATAATCGCGGTAACATATATGCCGGCGGTCGATTTGACACAGCGGGCGGCAATCCTGCTGCCAACCTGGCGAAATGGAACGGTGAAGCCTGGTCGGAAGTGGGCGGTGGTATCCAATGGAGTGAAACCACCAGCAAAGCGATTGTGAATTCGATCATTGCGGATGGGCCAGCGGTGTATGTTGGCGGTATTTTCAATGCTGCAGGCGGCAGTCCTATGGGGAGCATAGCAAAGTGGAGCGGATCTGCCTGGGTAAATATGGGCGGCGGTGTCTGGCGCCAATCTATTAGTTCAGCATACATCAACAACATGGCCATTGACCGCGATGGTCGGATATTTACGATGGGAGCGTTTTCACTGGCGGGTGGAATTTGTGCCAGCGGAATAGCAGTTTGGGATGATGGTAATTGGAGCAGCCTGGGGGTGGATACCAGCGTGGATGGAAGCATTACCGCCATGATCCCTGATCGACATGGAGGATATTATGCTGGCGGCTTTTTCACCTGCGCTGGCGGTCAGGTTGTAAATCATATTGTCCATTGGGACGGTACTACCTGGTCCGGTCTGGGAAGCGGGCTATCAAACGGCAACGATCCTGTATTTATCACGGCTCTCGCACTAGATCAAAATGAAAATCTTTATGCGACTGGTGTTTTTTCAAGTGCAGGCAATATCTCAACTCAAATTATTGCCAGATGGGATGGAGAAGAATGGCATGACATGGGAAAAGGCTTAATTGGTTACCCCCAGGCGATCGCGATCGATAGCCAAAACAATGTGTATGTAGGAGGTCAGTTTTTTTCATCTTGGAACTATCCTTATGAATACTATCATCTGTTCAGATGGGATGGCAGCCAATGGGAAAATATCGGGGTCGGAATTGATGGTCCGGTGGTATCCCTGGTGATTGACAGTCGGGATCGACTGATTGCAGGCGGGTTTTTCAATATAGCGGGCGGTGTAACAGCGCATGGTTTAGCTCGTTGGGACGGGATTGACT